>JAZSRT010000003.1:0-45114 GCA_045538645.1 Acutalibacteraceae bacterium
CAGGTCCCGACATATTTGCTAACGGCAAATATATCATTAATGCGAAGCATTTACATCATATTGCAAAAGCAATATATCATACGCCAAAGGCGTATATCATTATCATAATTTATCGGGCATCCGCCCGATAAATTATGATTTTCTTTTTGTTCGTCTTACACGGTTGATGTGGCGTTCGAAGTCGCCGTTGGATATAATTTCGGCAAGAACAAACTGAATGTATGTGGGGACGGTGCAGGAGTAGAAGCCGAGATTTTCATTAAAGGGTTTTACCAGCCGTTCGGGTAATATCATATATCCTGCACGTAAGGACGGGGAGACGGTTTTTGAAAAGGTGTTCATATAAATAACATTATTGTCTGAAGTGTGAGAGAATAGTGTTTCCTCTGCTTTCTGAGAAAGGGAAAATTCCGATTCGAAATCATCTTCAATGATAAATCGGTTATGGCTTTGTGCCCATCTGAGATATTCGTGACGTTTTGAAGCTGTTGCGGTTACACCGCTGGGATAGCTTCTGTAGGGTGAAATATGCAGAACATCGGCTTTGCATTCACGAAGTGAAGCACTGTCTATGCCGTCAGGACCCAGTGAAAGTTTTTCAAGCTTTACATCGGCGGCTTTATATACCTGCTCTATCTTTTTATATGAGGGCGATTCTATGGCAAAAGTTTTGTTTCTGCCAAGCAGCTCCACAATAAGACTGTAAAGATACTCCGAGCCTGAGCCGATAATTATCTGTCCGGTGTCTGCTGTGATGCCTCTGCTTCGGGCAAGATAACTTTTCAGTGCCTCCCGAAGTTCTATACAGCCGGAATTCGGGGAACGGTCAAGAATAGCCTCGCCCATATTGCTTATTACGGCACGCATTGTTTTTGTTAAAACCGAAAAAGGAAATTCCGCCGTTGTTCCCGTGTGATGTACAGACGGGAATATATGGGTATTTTCTCCTTTTGGAGACACAAAGCCGTCATCGGCGCGGAAAATTACAAAATATCCGCTTCTCTCACGTGCTTCTATATAGCCTTCTTCACTCAGCAGTGCATATGCATGCTCAACCGTTACGGTACTGATACTTAATTCATCTGCTATTATTCTTTTTGAAGGCAGCTTGCTGTTATAAGGGTATATCTGATTTACAATATCATCCCGCACCTGCTTATAAAGCTGAAGATATGCGGGAGTGTTTTCTGATTTTTGAATTATATATTTCATCTGGTGATATAAAATTCTCCTTTTTTGACTATTTTAATACGACCAAAATAATTATATAATGCCCGTAGATAAAAATCAAGGAGAAGAGATAATATGTCACATAACCGTCAGAAAAAGATAGCTGTTATCAATGATTTCTGTGGCTTCGGGCGCTGTTCTGTAGCAGCATCATTGCCTGTAATTTCGGCAATGAAGATACAGTGCTGTCCGCTGCCTACTTCAATTTTCTCGAATCATACGGGGTTTGACAGTTTTTATTATACCGACTATACAAAGCATATGGATATGTATATTGATGAGTGGGTAAAATTAGATTTGCACTTTAACGGCATACTTACGGGCTTTCTCGGTTCTCCCGAACAGATACAGATAGTTAAGCGTTTTTTTGAGCTTTTCAAAAAGGAAGATAATATCACGGTTGTTGATCCCGTTATGGGAGACAACGGAAGGCTTTATCCCACATATTCGCCTGTTTTAGCAGACCAGATGTGTACTCTTGTGCCTTATGCTGATATACTCACACCGAATCTCACAGAGGCTTGTATTCTTACGGGAACGGAATATAAGGCTGATATGACAGCCGATGAGCTTATGGAATTATGCAAAAAGCTAAGCGATATGGGACCTGAAAAAATAGTTATTTCAGGTCTTGAACGCGGCAATGATCTTGAAAATTTCATTTATGAAAAAGGAAAACAGCCGAAAACGGTAATTGTACATAAGGTAGGTCCCTGCCGTTCGGGTACGGGAGATGTTTTTTCATCCGTTATTGCCGCTGATGCCGTTAACGGAGTTGATTTTGTAAGCTCTGTACAACACGCCTCTTCTTTTATTGCAAAGGTTTTGCGTCGTACCGTTGAACTTGATCTTCCGAAAACCGACGGCCTTTGCTTTGAAGAATTTTTGCAGGAAATCTGAGAGGGGCAGAAGCTTTATGAAAAATCAAAGAATTAAATATATGTGTCTTGCAGGTATTTTTACAGCCGTAGTATTTGTATCTACTGCATATCTTCACATTCCCAGCCATACGGGATATACACACATCGGTGACGGATTTATTTATATAGCCGCCTGCCTGCTGCCGCTGCCTTATGCAATATTTGTGGGTGCCGGCGGAGCGCTTCTTGCCGACTGCCTTACAGGCTTTGCACTATGGGCTCCTGCTTCTGTTATTATTAAAACAGCCGCCGTGCTGTTTTTTTCAGGCAAAACCAAAAAAATTGTCTGCAGCCGTAACGTTTTGGCTTTGCTTCCTGCAAGTGTAATGTGTATCGGCGGATATTATCTGTATGAATCACTGATAACCGGCAATTTTATAGCTCCTGTATCCGGAATACCGGGGTATATTACCCAATCTGTTTTAAGCAGCATTCTTTTTGTGGCTCTCGGAATAGCTATGGATAAGCTGAAAATAAAACAAACACTTATCGGAGGCAAATCTGTATGATGACAATAACCTATCCTGTAAAAAACGGTATATATGTTAATATGACAAACCGCTGTCCCTGTGCCTGCACCTTCTGTCTGAGGCATAACGGTGAAGGAATATTCGGTTCGGATTCCCTCTGGCTTGAGAGAGAACCCACCGTTCGGGAGGTCTGTGAGAGCATTGATGCATGGGATATTACACAGTACACTGAAATTGTATTCTGCGGCTACGGTGAGCCTACCGAGCGGCTTTACGATTTGCTGAAGGTGGCAGAATATATTAAATCCAAGAGTGATATAAAAATCCGTATCAACACAAACGGTCTTTCAGACTTAATATGGAATGAAAAAACAGCACCGAAGCTTAAAGGGCTTATTGATACCGTATCAATAAGTCTGAATACGACCAATAAAGAGGACTATTTCAGAATAGTCCGTCCGAAATTCGGCATTGATTCTTTTGATGCCATGCTCCGTTTCACAAAAGACTGCACGGATTTTGTACCGAATGTTGTTATGACGGTTGTGGATAAGGTAACTTCGGAAGAGGAACAGGAAATCTGCCGTAAAATCTGCGAATCCGTCGGCGCAACACTCCGCATAAGACCGTATGAATCATAAGCCGCAAGTGGCGCAAAAATCACCCTATTTGGCGCACAAATAAAGATAAAGGTATCCTTGAGTATCACAGTGTGATATTGAGGATACTTTTTTTGCTCTTTCTTTAATGCGTTTGTGCTTTGTCCCCGACGATTCGGAGTACCAATGTACGCCTTGCCATCGTCGGGGACAACAAATAGGGCAATTTTTGTCCACTTGCTACTACTGTGGCACAAGGGCAGTCTGCCGGTGAAGGTTCGTCGGGCTTCGCCCAACGAATTTTGGTTTTTTTGGTTTGTTTGTCAGGAAAGTAAATGTCGGACAATTCATAAATGCCCACATTTCACGGTATTGCATCCGTTTTTCCAAAACGGCGCACTACCGCAAAATCTGAACATTTCTGAACTGTCTCTCCCCCGCACCTGCCTTACGTGCTCGGGGTAACTAACTTAACAAAGTCTGCTGAGACTTTGAAAGCACCACGGGAAAGGGGCGAAGGAGTGTGCCGCCGCCGGGGGCGGATGAAGGCACTCGGATGACTTGAAGAAACACAGAGCATCGCGACCGCCCCAAGGGAGCGAGGCGACAATGTTTCTGAGGCATAAATTGCCATAGTTGTTGTTTTCGCCGCTGGCAAGCCGTACATAAGTACTGCGAATCGGCGAAAACAAAGCGCATTTAAATTTTTTACGAGCAACAAAACCAAAAGTTACATTACACTTCAACAGTCTCACGCACCCTTATATTTGCTGCGCGGCAAATATGGTGATTTTTGTGCCCCTTTCCCCGATAAATTATGATTGACATTCTGTGGTTTAAGTAATACAATTAATTGGTTTGTTTTTTATTATTTATTATTTAACCTCGGAGGGTATTTATGGAAACCTTACTTGCATTGTCTGTTGCATTGTTTGCAGGGCTTATGTTGTCGCGTGTTGCCAAGAAGGTGCAGCTGCCTGCTGTTACTGCCTATCTTGTTGCAGGTATTCTTATCGGGCCTTATCTTTTAGGCGCTTTCGGTGTAAAGGGGCTCGGCTTTATCAGCATGGAGGATATTGATTCTTTCGGAATTATTCCCGATGTGGCACTGGGCTTTATTGCTTTTTCTATAGGCAATGAATTCCGTATGAGTCAGCTTAAGCAGATAGGAAAACAGGCTACGGTTATCGGTATTGTTCAGGCTGTTGTAACAACGCTTCTTGTGGATGCGGCTTTGATTACCGTGCATTTTATCATTCCCGAAAAATTCCCTCTCCCCGCCGCCGTTGTTCTCGGTGCGGTAGCATCTGCCACAGCACCTGCGGCAACTCTTATGGTTGTACGTCAGTATAAGGCAAAGGGGCCTGTTACCAATATACTTTTACCCATTGTTGCCCTTGATGATGCCGTGGGACTTGTGCTTTTTGCAGTATCCTTCGGAATTGCAAAGGCAATACATCTGGGTAATGCAGATATTGTTTCTGTTATAGTAGAACCAATACTTGAAGTTGTGCTTTCACTTCTTCTCGGCGGTTCTATGGGATTTTTGTTTACCTTCTGCGAAAGATTTTTCCATTCACGCTCAAAAAGACTTGCAATGTCAGTTACATTTGTGCTTCTTACCGTTGCACTTTCAATGCTTGAATTCCATATTGGCGGTATACATATTGCATTCTCCTCGCTTCTCACCTGTATGATGCTGGGAACGGTATTCTGCAATATATGTGACTTCTCGGAAGAGCTTATGGACAGACTTGACCGCTGGACGGCACCCTTGTACATTCTTTTCTTTGTAATATCGGGTGCAGAGCTTGAACTTTCCGTTTTCAAGGATTATATGATTGTGCTTATCGGTCTTGTATACATAGTTGTTCGTTGCATAGGTAAGTATTTCGGTGCATCCTTAAGTGCAAAGGCAACAAAGTGTGACCCGAATATTATAAAATACCTCGGTATCACCTTATTCCCTCAGGCAGGTGTTGCACTTGGTATGGCAATAAAAGCCGAAACATTGGGCGACCCGGGAATTATAGTTGCAAATATCACTCTTTTCTCGGTTCTTATATATGAGCTCGTAGGCCCCTTCCTTACAAAGAAAGCACTTCAGAAGGCAGGCGAAATCACTCCCGAAGGTAAGACCAGTGCACGTGAAAAAGCAAAATCTGCCAACTGATATTATTAAAGGAGACAAAAGCTATGTTTCAGAAAGCCGCAGCTTCATTAAGGCATAAAATCATTGTGGGAATTTTAGGTGCCTCAAAGGTTTTACATAAAATAACAAAGGGCAAAAGACCTCATTTCCTTTTTGAGGCAAACACCGACCTTTCCCGTGTGGGAAGCAGTGTGAAGATTCTCGGAAAAACCGAGGATGAGGTTTTTATTTCAAAAACGGACAAAAACGGAAAAACCGACAACTCCGATTTTAAGATAATGACAGCAACAGACCTTCATCTTGGTTCCCCCGGGTGGGAGCTTAATAATAAAACAATTGACCGCTTTGTCCGTCAGATAAGGGATGAAAAGCCCGACCTTGTTATTGTTACGGGAGACACAATACAGTCAGACTGCCAGCATATCGACTCGGTACAGTTTTCTCAGATGATGGAAAAGTTAGGTGTTTACTGGGCTTACTGCTTCGGTAACCACGAGGCAAGAGAGGAAAAGGGCTTTTATAAGTATCAGCTTTTAAAAGGGCTTCAGTATTATCCCCATTGTCTTTCTCTTTTCGGAAAAGAGGAGCTTTTCGGCTTCGGAAATACGGCAATTCATATTGTAAATGAGGACGGCTCATTCTATAAAAGTCTGTATCTCTTTGATTCGGGCAGAGATATGATTGAGGAATATAATATTTCTCACAATGTACCGAAGGAATTATGGTCTGATACCTATGATTTTATCAAGCAGAATCAGATTGACTGGTATACGGACAATATGAAAAAAACCTTTAAGGTCACCCCCGATAATAAATCAATATGTTATATGCACATTCCCGTAAAGGAGTATGAATATATCTGCGACGAAAAAGGGCAGTATGATTACAGGGATTCAGGCAAAACAAAAATTCTCTACGGCACACAGTACGAAAGCGTGGGAAGCTCTTATTACAACAGCGGTCTTTTCACCGCAGGTAAAGAAAAGGCAAGTCTTCAGGCTATATTCTCGGGCCACGACCACATAAACGATTTGTGCGCGGTTTATGAGGGTGTGTATCTTGTATATACCCAGTGCACAGGCTATAACACCTATAATATGACCGAAAAGCTGAGCTTCGACGAAAAGGACTGCCACTACGGCGTAACTCTCACCACACTTCACAAAGACGGCAGCATCACCGTTGAGCCTAAAAAGAATAACAGATATTTATAATATAATTACAAAAAGCAACCGACGGAAGAGAACTTCTCCCGCCGGTTATTTTTAATTTTTTTCTCTCAAAAAGCGTTTCAGCATAAATGTGAGAAAATAAGGAATTGTATAAAATTTTCCGTTGAAGCCTATGTTTTTATTGGCAAGCTTGATGCCGAATTTTATATCCTCATAAATATCTTTTTCGATAAGAGCATTGAGTGAGGGGGTAGATGAATCATTTGCCTTGACTTCTACAGGGATAAGAGAATCTTTGTTGCGGACAAAGAAATCCATTTCTGTTGTTGCTTTTTCATTTTTGTAAAAGAAAAGGTCATACCCCTGTTTTTTCAGCATATCGGCAACTGCATTTTCGTAAATTGCCCCTTTGTATGTGTTGAAATTTTTATTACTGCGCAAATCCTCCTGTGCTTCTTCGTCAAGAGAAGCTATGAGAAGACCCGTATCACGGAAATATATTTTGTAATTATCGGGGTTGTAATTTCCTTTAAGGGGCAGCTCGGGGGAAGCCATACAATAGCATACATTAATGATTCCCGCATTGTTAAGCCAATCCACACAGCCTACATAATCTCTGTTTCTCGCACCGGCTCTGATTTTTGATATCTGAAATTTTTTATTGTCTTTGCCGAGAAAAACAGGGATTTTTCTGTATACATCAAGAATTTTTCCCTTGTCGAGACCGTGTGCGTATTTTGTAACATCCTCTTCATAATCCAGCAGCAGCTGTTTCTGCAGCTTAAGTGTTCCGCTGAAATTCTTATTTGTAATAAAGCTGAACACAACCGCAGGCATACCGCCCAGTATAAGATACTCCCTGAAATTGTCAAGCAGTACCTTGTATTCAAGGTCGCTCAGAGGTGTGCAGGTCAGAAGCTTATTATAAAAGCCCTCCAATTGCTCCGCGGAATATCCCTTTGCCCACAGAAATTCTTCAAAATCAAGGGAGTGCATTTCATAGTCTTCTTTATAGCCTACACTGTTTGATTCTATTTCATTATAGTTTATTCCCATAAGAGAGCCTGAACAGATAACATCAAAGCGTCCGTCTGTTTTGAATGCTTTAAGGCTTGTGGCACAGTTGACACAATCCTGAAGCTCATCAAAAAATATCAGAGTTTCTCCCGGATAAAATTCAAAATCGGGGTTGATAAGGGAAATATTTTTGATGACAGTATCAGTATCAAAGCCGTCATCAAATATGCTTTTGTATTGCTTTTGCAGACTGAAATTGATTTCAATAACGGATTTATAGCTGCTAACGGCAAAATGTCTTATAGCTTCCGTTTTTCCGATTTGCCGTGCGCCTTTTATAATAAGAGGAAGCTTTTCGCTGCTGTTTTTCCAAGCGGTAAGAAAAGTATCAATTTTTCTCGGAAGTCTGTCCATATTTTCACCTTCTTTTGCAGGATAAATATACTCTATCACAAAATTCCGGGCATTTCAAGGCTGTTTCTGCACATTTTTCCGACTGTTTTCAGCTGAAATTTCACATTTTTCCGAAAAAACGGTTGGTTCAAAAACATTTTTATTATTTTCAGTACAGTTTCAAAATTCTCCGTTTCAGTATTTGTTTTTTATCCACGGCTTTACCAACTTTTCAAACAAAAATAAAATTAATTGTGTTCAAAAAGTTTTATAACGCATATTGCCTGAAGTATCAAGAATTTTTTGAACACCAACAAAAAAAGCTGTGTGCGAAATGAATTGCTTGCCGATTTAAAAAGTAAATAACACTGATATCTTCGTTTGCGGACATAATAAAAAGCCCGTGATTTACACAGGCTTTCGGGATTATTTATATTCTTCAATTATTTTAAGAACTGCGCCTTCGAATGCCTCGTCCATCATTTTATCGAGGTCGGGGATCATATTTTCCACTTCTCTTGCATATGCCGGTGTGGGGCGGGTTCTGGGGTGGCGGGGGGTGAATACGGTGCAGCAGTCCTCATAAGGACGGATGGAAATATCAAAGGTGTCTATTTTTCTTGAAATTATGACAATTTCGTTTTTATCCATACCGATGCAGGGTCTGAAAACGGGTAGTGTTGCACATTCGTCGGTACACTTAAGTGCGTGAATTGTCTGGCTTGCAACCTGACCGAGACTTTCACCTGTAACAAGGGCATCTGCTCCCTGCCACTGGGCAATACGGGAAGAAAGTCTCATCATAATACGGCGCATTGTGACCGTGAACATCTCTTCGGGGCAATAGTCTCTTATAGCTTCCTGAAGCTTAGTAAAGGGAACCGTAAAAAGATTTATTCTGCCCGAATACATAGATACCTTACCTAAAAGCTCGTGAACCTTCATCTCCGCAAGCTCCGATGTATAAGGTGGAGAGGCAAAATGCACGGCGGTAAGACGTACACCGCGTTTTGCTATCATATAGCCCGCAACGGGGGAATCGATACCGCCCGAAATAAGAAGACAGGCTCTGCCCGAGGTGCCTGTGGGCATACCGCCCGCGCCGGGAAGCTGTCTGCCGTGAATATAAACACCGTTATCTCTTACTTCAACGGCAACGGTAACCTCGGGGTTATGTACATCAACCTTAAGACCTCTGATTTTTGAAAGCAGGAAGCCTCCCACCTCGTCGCATATTTCGGGGGATTTAAGCGGGAAGTTTTTATCTGCACGCTTTGCCGTAACCTTAAAGGTTTTCGCAAACATAAGCTCATCCTTAAGATATTCGTAAGCGGTGTTTCTGATGATATCAATATCCTTTTCGCACACGGCAGCACGGGCAATACCTACTGTGCCGAAAACCTTACCTATTCTTTCAACGGCTTCGTCAAGGTCGATATCCTCATTTTCGGGAGTTACAACTATGGTGGACTGAGCCTTTCTGTATGAAAAATTGCCTAAAGAAGATATCCTTTCTTTTATGTTTTTGATAAGCATATCTTCAAATGTTGAACGGTTAAGACCTTTAAGGGCAAGCTCACCGTCTTTAAGTAAAATAATTTCCTTCATTTTTATTGTTCCTTACGGTTTATAGTTTTTTTCTTATGTTATTTGATGCATCCTTTATTGCTGATACAAAAATTTCAATTTCCTTTGCGGTTGTATACCGTGACAGGCTCACTCTTACAGCGGAATCTATAATGCCCGGATTAAATCCCATTGCACTGAGCACTTCACTGCGGTGACCCTTTTTGCAGGCTGAACCTGCAGATATATATATGCCTCTTTCTGATAAGAAATTTATAAGCACCTGAGAGGGAATTCCGGGCAATGACATATTTATAATATAAGGCAGTGCATCCGAGGGAGAGTTTATCTGTAAAGACGGAATCTCTTTAAGTAAAGATACCGCGTAATCACGCAGTTTTTTTGTTTTTTCAAGCTGTTGGGAAATTGCGGGTATTGCAGAAACTGCCGCAGAAAAGCCTGCAATTGCGGGAAGGGGCTCAGTGCCCGAAAAAAGATTATTTTCCTGGCCGCCGCCGAAAATATACGGCTTTATATTAAGATTTTTTCTTACATAAAGTGCGCCCACGCCCTTTGGCGCGTGTATTTTATGTCCGCTGACCGTAAGCAGGTCAACACCCATTTTTGCAGGCTTTACGGGGATTTTGCCGAAAGCCTGAATTGCATCAACGTGAATAAGTGCGGGGGCAGATACTCTTTTTACAGCCCTACCGATAAGCTCAACAGGATTGATGCTTCCGATTTCGTTGTTTATAAGCTGTGCGGAAACAAGAATAGTGTTTTTGTTTACCGCATTAAGAAGCTCTTCGGTAACGAAGGTGCCGTTTTTATTAGGCGACAGGCGTATTACCTGAAAGCCCTGTTCTTCAAGCGCATCCATACATCTGAGAACCGAGGGATGCTCAAGCTTTGTTGTGATTATTCTGTTGCCCATTTTTCTTCGTGCATTTACCGCACCGAAAATTGCCGTGTTGTTGGCAAGTGTTCCCGAATGGGAAAAGTATATTTCGGAAGAATCTGCCCCAAGGGCATCGGCGAGGGTTTTTCTGCTGTTTTCAAGCACTGTTTTCGCCTTTACTCCGAAAGAATGAACCGCCGACGGATTACCGTAAAGGTCCGTCATAACACCAAGCGCCGCTTTTGCCGCTTCGTGACAAACTACGGTAGTGGCGGAATTATCAAGATAAATTTCCAAAATCAATTTCACCCTTTATAAGTTGTACTAATACATTATACTTGAGAAGTGAAAAAGTGTAAACAGCAAATCATAATTTATCGAACTGATAGTTCGATAAATTATGAGATAATAGATAATAGAGAAAAGATAAAAGAAATGGAAGGCGTAAAACGCCTTGTTCCGCTTCACTCTATTTAAAATGCCGACCGCAGGTCCCGATTCTATTATCCATTATCTATTATCTTTTATCTTCATAATTTGAAAGGCTATCGCCTTTCAAATTATGATTTGTAGTGTCTTAGGGATGCGTCTATGAAAAGGGCGCCAAGCTGCAGGGTGTGGATGTATGTGCCGTCTTCCATGCTGAGGAGTGTAAGTCCTTCGCCTTCGCCGCCGAAGTTGTCTATGAGCTTATATTCATAAGTGATTCTCTCAAAAAGCTTCTCGGCTTTACCCGAAGACAGGTCTATTTTATACACCGAGCGTTTCATATCGTTTGTGCCTGCATACAGATATCCGTCTGCAATTTCGCCGCCCTGAATTTTCTGCACTTCTTCGGAAAGTGTTATGGTTTCAATATAGCTGAATTTTTCAAGTGAGAATTTGTAAATTTCCGTGTAATTTCTTGAATCTCCCGTGTAGGCAACACCGTTTTCACCGTCTACACAAACCCACGGCACACCTCTTGTCTGCAAATCGGTGGGAAGCTCATAGCACACACCCGTATATTCAAGTGTTTCGGCATCATAAAGAGCAATTATGGGATGAAGCCATACCTTGCTGTCTTCAAGTGCGGCATAGATAATGCCGTTATAATAGCTTATTCCGCCAATGTGTGCCGAAGAATATTTTTCTTCAAGCTCGGGAGTTATGGCATTGTAATTAAGGGCAATTATCTCGTCACAGGCGAGATTTGTTTTTTCAAGTGCATGCTTGCCGCTGAAATAAAAATATTCACCGTCTGTGGTAACATCCTGAGAACGGGTAAGGGTTTCAAGACCGATAACACTGTGCTCCGATTCATAGGGTGCGGCATCCCCTGTAAATATACTGTTTATTCCGCCTGTTAAAAGAAGCAGAACAGAAAAAAGCAGGGAGAATAACTTGTTAAAAGTATTTGCGAATGTAATCATATTTAACACCTCGTTGGTATAATAGCACAAAAAAATATATATTTAAAGAAAATTTATTTAATTGACATCATATTTTTTCAGTATTATAATATATAAACAACAGAAAATCAGCATTTGCTGTAAATGTTTATCATATAATCAAGAGGTGCTATAAAATGAAAAGAATATATATCGCTATGACCGCACTCGCTCTTTCTCTTATGACAGTGCTTGCGTCCTGCGTAAAGGTTCCGGAATTTGATGATATTACTACAACGCTTCCTTCAGAAGGTGAAATTACGACAGAACAGGTTTTCGCAACTCCTCCCGAAAATGTAACGGCTGCAGCTACTCCCGAAACACCCGCTCAACCCGAAAATCAGGGAAATTCTGAGGTTCAGACAACTTCCATAGTTGTATCGGAAACAGAAGTTGCCGTGTCTGCTCCCGCACAGAGCGCACCCGCAGGCGACGGTGTTATCGGAACAAGCTCAAAGGGTTATACCATTACAAGACAAAACGGCATTACATATGTTGACGGTGTGCTTGTTGCCAATAAAACATACGGTCTTCCTTCAAGCTATAATCCCGGTGACCTGCTTCCCGAATGTGCCGGTGCCTTCAGCACAATGCAGGCAGATGCAGCCGCAAAGGGACTTAATATCTATAACGCATCGGGCTTCCGTTCATATTCTCTTCAGAATGATCTTTATACAAGATATTCAAACCGTGACGGTAAAGCGGCTGCAGACAGATATTCCGCCCGTCCCGGTCATTCCGAGCATCAGACAGGTCTTGCACTTGACCTTAATGATATCACCTCCACATTCGCAAACACTGCAGAAGGCATATGGGTAGCCGAAAACTGCTGGCGCTACGGCTTTATTTTAAGATATCCTCAGGGCAAAGAAGCTCAGACAGGCTATATGTATGAGCCCTGGCACATCAGATATGTAGGCGTTGACGCAGCAACAAAGATTTATCAGAGCGGTCTTTGCCTTGAAGAATACTACGGTATCACCTCCGTTTACGGCGATACTGCTTCTTCTGCCCCTCAGCAGACAGTGACAGAAGTTGAAACTACATATATTTCCGTGGAAAAAGAAACAACCACATCCGTAAGTTACGGTTAAACGGTAAAAAAATTCGGGGCTTGAGGGCACCGAATTTTTACTTTATGGAAAGACAGAAGTAAATTTTAATATGAAAAGCAACATTAAGGACTTCACAGAAGGAAAAATTTCAAAACAGCTTGTGGTGTTTGCCGCACCCTTGTTTTTATCCAATCTTATGCAGGTTGTGTATAATATGGTGGATATGCTTGTGGTGGGTAAGGCTATGGGCAGAGTGGGGATTTCCGCCGTAAGTGTGGGCGGAGATCTTTGCAATCTGCTCACTTTTATTGCCATAGGCTTTTCAAATGCGGGACAGGTTATTGTTGCAAAGTACATAGGTGCAGGACAGAAAGAAAAAATAGGCAGGTTTACGGGAACTCTGTCCTGTTTTCTTATGCTCAGTGCCATCGGTGTGAGTGTTGTCAGTATTATTTTTCAGGATGTACTTCTGAAGCTTATGAATACCCCCGCCGAAGCATACGCTTCCGCCGCAGAATATTCGCTTATATGTATGATAGGTCTTGTGTTTATCTACGGCTACAATATGGTAAGTGCAGTTTTAAGGGGAATGGGCGATTCAAAGCATCCGTTTATATTTATTACCCTTGCCGCCTGTGTTAATGTTGTGCTTGACCTTATTCTTGTTTTAGGACTGAATATGGGTGCAGCCGGCGCGGCACTTGCAACGGTTATAAGTCAGGCTGTAAGCTTTATTGTATGCTCTGTATTTTTATATATAAAGAAAAACGAATTTGAATTAAGTGCAAGAATGCGTGATTTTATTGTACCCGACAAAATGATGCTTTCGGACCTTATTAAGCTTGGTATTCCCATGGTTATAAAAATGGCATCGGTGCAATTTTCAAAGCTGTTTGTAAATTCGTGGATAAACTCTTACGGTGTTGAGGTTTCAGCTTTTTCGGGTATTGTAAATAAAATTTCAAGCATCAGCAATCTTATATCTGCCGCTATGAACACGGCAGGCTCCACTATGGTGGGGCAGAATATTGCCGCAGGAAAAATTGACCGTGTAAAGGGAATACTTAAATCCCTTTCTGTTATAACTCTCAGTGTTTCCACATTCCTCACGGTTGTATTCTGTTTGTTTGATACGGAAATTATCGGCTTTTTCGCAGACGGCGACACTGCCGTTATTAATGTGGGAAAATATTTTTACCCCATAGCCGCCCTTCTGTTTTATGCAAGTGCCATGCGTGCGATTATGAACGCACTTCTTAACGGCAGCGGAAACTACAAAGTGAATTTCGCAACCGCACTGTTTGACGGTATAATAATGAGAATAGGCCTTGCTCTTCTGTTCGGTCTTACCCTCGGAATGAAACACTACGGCTTCTGGCTCGGCGACGCCCTTGCAGGCTTTACGCCTTTTGTTATAGGAATCGTATTCTACTTCAAAGGAAACTGGAAAACAAATCATAATTTATCGGGCAGTTTGCCCGATAAATTATGATAATGAAATTCACACCTTCGGTGTGAGTGAAATATTGCTTCGCAATGTGAAATATGAACTTCGTTCATGTGAAATATTTGCTGCGCAAATGTTTCGGGACCTGCGGTCGGCATTATATGTGCTTCGCACGTTCCTTTATATTTCAGCGTTGCACCGAAGGTGCGAGCAATAGAGCGTAAGCGGAATAAGACACGAAGTGTCTTCTTTCACTTTTGCCGTCGGCAAAAATTTCACTTGACCGCAGGTCAAATTTCACATTTGTCGAAGACAAATATTTCACACGCCGCAGGCGTATTTCATTATCATAATTTGCAGGGCTTGCAGACCTACAAATTATGATTTAGGAGTTATTATGAAAAATCTTATTATTGAAAGAAATTTACCCTCTCTTCTTCCCCGCGAGAAAATGCTGGAGATATTACAGCGGGAGGAATACGGTTATTTTCCCGGGTTGCCCGAAAAAATAAATTTTGAGAAAAAACAGCTTCGCAATAACAATATTTTTGCGGGCAAAGGTAAATTGTGGGAAATTACCGTATCAGGCACCGTTAATCAGAAAGACTTTTCTTTCCCTGTTACCTTTATGCTTCCCGAGGGAGACGGACCTTTTCCGTTTTTTGTGAATATAAATTTTGAAAAAAATATTCCCAATTTCTATTTTCCCGCAGAGGAAATTCTCGACAACGGTTTTGCCGCATTCAATCTGTATTACGGTGATGTGACTTCCGATGACGGTGATTTTACAAACGGTCTTGCAGGTGTTTTCTACCCTGACGGCAAAAGACAGGCTACAGACTGCGGAAAAATTGCCATATGGGCATGGGCGGCATCCCGCGTTCTTGATTATGCCGAAAAAGAATCTCGTCTTGATATGACAAAAGCTGCTGTCTGCGGTCATTCAAGACTTGGCAAAACCGCACTTGCGGCAGGTGCCTTTGACCACCGTTTCCGTTTTGTTCATTCCAACTGCTCAGGCTGCGGCGGTGCTTCAATTGCAAGAGACAACACCGGCGAAAAAGTCGAAGATATCTGCCGTAATTTCCCCTATTGGTTCTGCGAAAACTACAAAAAATATATAAATAACGAAGATAATATGCCCTTTGATCAGCATTATCTTCTGGCTGGTATTGCTCCGAATTATGTGTCTGTAGGCTCCGCTTCAGAAGACGATTGGGCAGACCCCACAGGCGAGCAGCTCTCCTGCTTTGCCGCCTCCCCCGCCTATGAAAAACTCGGAATGAAAGGCTTTGTCTGCGACCAAAAAGCCGAAATCGGAGATAAATTCTTTGACGGACACATCGGTTATTTTTACAGACAGGGGGCTCACTTTTTCTCAAGAGATGACTGGCACAGTATAATTGAATTTATCAAATCAAAATAGCACACAGGAAAAAGGTCACGTACTCCTGCGACAACCTTTTTCGGTTAGTCCATAGCCGGGAGAATTTCTGTTTTAAGCTCGGAGAAACATATATTTTTTTGCTTAACAGAAATTTTCCATAAAGAAAAAACAAGCCCATCGGAAATACCCGATGGGATTTGCTTTATCTGTATAAAGAATGCTCAAACCAAAAACATACTCCTATATAAAATATAAGAATTATTATTCCGACAATCCTTACAGGAAGACGCATTTTTTTTGTATCATCAATAAGCTTTGTAACCGAAGGAACCTTCATAAGATAGAATGCAAACAAAGTTAAGAACTGACAAAGCACGGTGCTTGCAATCCATCTCCACACATCAGAAGATAAAATAAGCTCCGGAATAAGTGCAAACGGCATTATGGCGGCTGCGATAAACGGAAGCTTATATTTTCCTTTCTCCCTTTTTATAAGCACACCCCACACAGCCCAGAAAATAAGAAGAAGAACGGATATGAACAGAAGATACTTTATATAAACACTCGGTCTTGTAAGGCTGATATTTATTTTTATAAGTTCAAAAAGCGATGCGCCTGTGCTTGTCATCTGCTCACCCTTCATAATATCAAAAAGATAATAATTCAGGTAATCTTCAAACACATATACACTTTCGGGGTCAGTTTTAGATTTCACATATTCTATCATTTCAGCGGAATTCATACTCAGAAAATGCTTTGCAAAAACCGACAGATAGAAAAATCCGCCTACACTGACAACAGAATTCACACCCAATACAGCCGCTTCTTTTTTCAGTTCTTTCTTCTCACTGTTTACGGTTCTGTAAAGCCCGAGCACAAAAACAGCAGGAAAGAAAGCAAAGAAAAACGAATAATGTATAAGAAGCCCCATAACACCGAGAACGGGAACGGCAAACTGCAGAGAGGTTCTGCCTTTCATAAGAATTATTACGGAAATAAAGAAAACGATATAGTTATATAAATCAAGCGTGCCGAAATTATAAGCATATGAGCATACCGTTACGGGATTAACAATAAAAATAAAAGCAAAAAGAAGGACAAAAATATTTTTATCCGAAATGCCCTTTTTAATTACGGCGGCAGCAAGAACCGCTTGCAGAACCAAAGAAATATACAAAGCCGCTTTTGCAAAAATATTTATGGCATCCGCAGTTATTATGTCGCAAAACAGATTAAGAATGCTTCCGATAAAAAGCCTTGAGCTGAGACCTATGGAAAAATCACCGAGATAAAGACAGTGAAAAATTCCCGAAACGGTAAAATCAGCTGAAAAGATTCTGTACTCTTTCAGGTAACATATACCGCACATCACAGCAAAACAAACAAGGATAAGAAGCGGAAAACAAAGCTTGTTCGAGGTTATTTTTTCCGCAACTGCAGAAAGCTTTTCTTCTCTTTGCTGTCTTTTTTGCTCTTTGAGCCCGCTCACATATACGGGATCCTTCATTTTTTCCTCAAGTCTTCTTTTTTCAAGAGCTTTTCTCTTTTTTTCAAGTTCTTTTTCTTTTTGTTTTTTTATGTCCTCAGGTCGTTTTCCCATAAAAACCAAGCTTTCATAAATAGTTATTGTAAATAAATTTATTCTTTGATATAATATATCATAAACAGTTTTAACTTTTTTGTCAACACACACAAAACGGCAGGTGAGACGGTGAACAGCTTTACGGGATTGTCCGTGATAATACCCACAATAGACGAAATAGAAGACATAAAAGAGGTAGTAAGCATAATCCTCAACACCTGTGACAAAGAAGATATAAGCGATATCGCCCTGATATATGCACCGTTTTCAGATAAGAATTTCGTTAAGTATCTTCAGTCTTTCAGAGAAATTTATCCCGATATAGTCTTCAATATAGCCTGTCAGCCCGGTAAAGGTGTGGGCGACGCGGTAAGATACGGAATATCACTGAGCAAAGGCTCGCATATCACAATGATAGGCGCCGATATGGAAAATGACCCTAATGATATTTCCGTTATGATAGAGCTTTCAAAAAAGCATCCCGAAAGTATAATCACAGGGTCAAGAAATCTTAAAAATGACGGCTTCAGCGAATATCCGAAAGGAAAAATACTTATAAACCGCGCTTTTCAGATTGTTCTCAAATTGCTTTTCCGCACTAAGGGCAGTGATGTTACATATCTGTTTCAGTCAACTCCCGCATATATAATAAAGGAACATAAATTCCTGTGTCCCGAAGCTTTTGTGCTTGAACTTGCACTTCTTGCAGAAACAAAAAAGCTTCCGAGTATAGAATTCCCGTCAAAGGTATACCGCCGTCAGCACGGATCTTCACATCTTACATTCAGATATCACATAGGATTTATGAAAGCTACCTGCAAAATATTCTTCAAAACAAAAAGGAATGAAGGGAAATGAAAAATATATATTTCGTTCAGGCGTGTGAACTTCACGGTGAAGGCAAAAACAAATCGGCATATCTGCCGTATGCAACAGGCCTTCTTGCAGCATATTCATTCAAAGACGAAACCATCGCAAATAACTACTGCGTAAAAAGATTTATTTATCAGCGTGAAGACATTGATGAAGCTCTGTCTTCAATGGAAGCACCTGCAGTTGTGGGATTTTCGTGTTACATATGGAATTATGAATACAACAAGGTTTTTGCAGAAAAACTCAAAAAGCTTTATCCCGACTGTAAAATAATATTCGGCGGTCATAATGTGGATAATGATTCCTGTGAACAGCTGAATGAGCTTCCCTTTGTGGATTTTCTTATTCACGGTGAGGGTGAAATTGCTTTTCACGATATCCTGCTGCATCTTGTTACCGATAATGATTTTTCGGAAGTTCCCAATATTTCTTACCGCGGTGAAAACGGTCCCGTACTTAATCCCTTTAAAGAAATAACAACACTTGACTATCCTTCTCCCTATCTTGAAGGCTGGTTTGATGAGATTCTTGAAAAGGACAACATAACCTTTTCCGCACTTTTCGAAACCATCAGAGGATGTCCTTTCAGATGTGCGTATTGCGATTGGGGAAGCTTTAATCTTAAGGTGCGCCATTTCCCCCTTGAAAGAGTTATTGACGAAATACAGTGGTTTGCAGACCACAAAATTGCCTTTTGTTTCTGTATAGATTCAAACTTCGGTATGTTCCCCCGTGATTACGATATAGTTGATGCATTTTTAAGAATAAAAGAAAAAACCGGTTATCCCGAAGCTTTCAAGTGCTGTACTACCGAAGGCGGCGGAATACAGGAATTCAATATAAATAAAAAGCTGAATGACTGCGGAATTCTCAAAGGCGCATCCCTTGCCCTTCAGACACTTTGTCCCGAAGCTCTGAAAAACATCGGAAGACGTAATATGACCCTTGAAAAATACGGTAAGCTTACCGAAATGTACAACGAAGCAGGCATTCCCGCATATTCGGAATTTATTTACGGTCTGCCGGGCGAAACCTATGATTCCTTTGCCGACAATCTTGACGTTATGATGCACTCAGCCACCACAAAAAGCTGTTTTATGCACTACTGTGAGCTTCTGATGAACTCAAAACTCGGTCAGGAGGATATAATCGAAAAGTATAAAATCGAAACGGCAAAAATACCCTATGCACAGCTTCACACAAAACCCCAGGAAGGTATTATAGAGTATTCAAACATTATCATTTCCACTTATTCGATGGACTATGATATGTGGGTCAAAACCTGTACCTTCGGTGCATTTATAAACTGCTTCCATTATATGGGATTACTGCAGTTCCCCGCAAGATATATGAACTATGAGCACGGTCTTTCGTTCAGACATTTCTATGAAAAATTCATAGACTGGGCTAAAGAAAATCCCGATACCATTGCAGGAAAACACTATCACGATATCACAAGAAAGCTCGGTGCGAAAAAATACGGAAAGACCATTGAACGTGTTTATATGGACCCTGCCTTCGGAAATATCGAATGGCCCCTTGAGGAAGGTATTTGTCTTGAAGTGGTAAGAGAACCCGAACGTTTTTACAAAGAGACTATGCCCTTTATAATTTCTCTGGGTGCAGATGAAGAAATATTAAAAGACCTTATACGTTTTCAGTATGCAATGCTGAGAAAACCCTTTGATAAAGAAACCGAAGCCGGACTTATTTATGATTTTTATACTTACTACAACAATTCAAACATAGGAAAATACACACCTCTTGAAAAGAAACCGAACACATTACTTTTCAAAAACACATACCCCACCGCTTCTCTTGAAGACTACGGAAGAAGAATTGTATGGTTTGACAGAAAAAATGCAAGAGTTATGTATGACACTCCCGAAATATCATACAAAGAAAACTGAACAAAACTTCCGTTTACGACAATTGAGTGAAGAGATAAACACAAAGCAACCGTGTTTATCTCTTCTTTTCTTTTAAGTAAAATTTATGACATTTATCTGCTGCGGTATGTGACAGTTTTTTTCTTTATACGGATATATTATATTCGGAGAAGAAAAAAATAAGGAATGAAAAAAATGGAGAAACTGTCAAAGCTGCTCGGTTACGGCAAAAATCTGAAAGCTGTTCCCGTTATAAAAACCGCCGTCACACAACTTGTCTTTTTTTCAATAAGTTTTCTGATGAGTGCAATATCATTTGCGGGAGGGCTTTCCCCCTTTGCCGCAGCATTTACATCGGGAATCACAACAACTTATTTTATGGCGTGCGCCCTTGGAAGTGCTTTTGGATATGCTGTATTTTTCGGTTTGTTTGATTCACTTCGCTTTGTTGCGGCAATATGCTTTCTTGCACTTATAAGGCTGAGTATTTACGATAAGATAATAAAAAAACGCAGAATATTTTTTGTTCCGCTTTTTACCTTCGGCACAATGTTTTTATCTGCAGTTGCCGTGGCAGCGGCTATAGGCGGCGAAACAACTTACATAATACTTTGTTTTTGCGAAGCTCTTATATCGGCTGCATTTTCAGCCTTTACATTAAAGCTGTGTGATATTGCCGCATTAAATAAAAAAGGGGCATTTTTTGCCCCCACTGACACAGTTTCCGTAATTTTTTTCGGCTGTGTGATGCTTCTTGCGTTTGACAGGTTTTCAATACTGGGATTTTCTCTTGCAAGATGTATAGGCTACTTTGCGGTAATGCTTTTTGCCCTGTGCGGAAAAGAGGCGGCTTCATCTGTTGCGGGCATAAGCTGTGCACTGACTCTGGGTTTTAATGAAAAATTTCCTCATCTTATGGCAGGATATATACTTACGGGGCTGTTTACGGGGCTTACGGGTATTTACGGTAAAATACCTGTTGCACTGAGTCTTATAATTTCATCAAGCCTTGCACTGATATTAAAAGGTAACAGTGAAACTGCCGTTATTGCAATTGCGGAAGCCGCTTTTTCGGGAATGGTTTTTGTGTTTATTCCCGAAAATCTCCTTTTTTCACTTGCAAAAAAAGTTATTCCTTTAAGCCGTGACGCATATTCGGAAGAAAAAGGACGTACTCTCCGTTTTACATTAAAGCGCTCGGCAAAAGCGGTAAAGGATATTTCGGCATCGGTAAGTGCGGTTTCTCAGCTTCTTCAGAAAACTTATAAGCCTTCAACAAATAATTTTTCCGCTTCAGTAAAAGAAGATGTGTGCAAAAACTGTATAAAGTATGATTTCTGCTGGAACAAATGTGAAAAACTCTCTTCGGATGCTTTTGAAAAGGCAAGAAAAACACTGATTAGTGACGGCAGACTTATTTCAGAAAGGCTTCCCGACAGGTTATCTGTTATCTGCAGACTTCCCGACAGAATAACAGACAGCTTCAACGCGGCATACTGTGAATACAACGCATCTCTTGTTGCAAGAAAAGACATTTTTGAAGCAAAAGAGGCCGCGGCAAAGCAGTTCTATTTTCTCGGCAGTATTCTTGACGATGCAGCCGAAAATCTCTGCAATGTTCCTAAAACAGATCCCGTTCTTGCAAATGCGCTGATGCCTGTTTTCACAGAGCTTGGCTTTTCTGTTCTGGGAATAAGTGCATCGTCAACACTCGGCGGAAAAAGCCGTGTTCAGGTCTACTGTTCACATGTACCCGTTATACGTGATATTTCCCTTTTGCAGGAAAAGCTTTTTGAAGCAACGGGAATAAGCTTTATGCCGCCCGTTGCAGATGAATACACTGAAGAAGGAACAGTTCTCAGCTTTTCGGAAGAAAATAAATTCACCGTAGAATACCACACCAACTCACATACGGGAGCGGGTGAAGAATTCTGCGGTGATACCTGCGAATGTTTCTTTGACGGTAACGGCAATTTTTATGCAGTACTCAGCGACGGTATGGGCTCCGGCACACGGGCAGCCCTTGATTCGGTTATGACCTGCTCACTTATTTCAAGGCTTATGCGTGCAGGCTTTTCCCCTGAATGTGCAATAGAAACGGTAAACTGCGCCCTTATGATAAAATCCGTAGATGAAACATTATCTACTCTTGATATTCTTAAAATTGATCTTGAATCGGGCTTATGCCGTTTTTATAAGGCAGGTGCGGCAGCATCTATAATAAAAAAAGCAGATAAAACTCTTGCCGTTGAAAAAAGCTCCCTTCCCTTAGGCATACTCAGAGAAACCGATTTTCAGAAAAGTGAAATAACTCTCACATCGGGTGATATGATATTCATAATGTCCGACGGAGCTTCCGTAATACCTCATATTTA
Organism: Acutalibacteraceae bacterium; assembly: GCA_045538645.1. Taxonomy (GTDB): domain Bacteria; phylum Bacillota; class Clostridia; order Oscillospirales; family Acutalibacteraceae; genus RUG806. The sequence goes on from JAZSRT010000003.1 coordinate 22,456, forward strand.
TTTTAAGGACATAATAAGAGAAAATAAAAGTGCAGGCATTGCAAGCTTAGCCGAAAACGTGGTAAAAACCGCCCTGGAACTATCCCCCGCCGGCAAACACGACGACATAACGGTAACCTGCATAAAAATAAAAGAAAACACATAAATCATAATTTATCGGGCAGTTGCCCGATAAATTATGATAATGATATACGCCTTTGGCGTATGATATATTGCTTTTGCAATATGATATAAATGCTTCGCATTAATGATATATTTGCCGTTAGCAAATATGTCGGGACCTGCGGTCAGCATTATATAGTGCTTCGCACGTTCCTGTAACGGGAGAGGTCACCCCGCCCGTTTAGAGCGCAAGCGGACTAAGGGCGTCAGCCCTTCCTTCATATTTGTCGTAGACAAATATATCATCCGAACATTGTTCGGATATCATCCGTCGAAAGACGGATATCATTAGCACCAACGGTGCGACATCATTATCATAATTTGTAGGGCTTACAGCCCTACAAATTATGATTCTGTTTTGTCTGATATTATAAATCTCGGTCTGCCTTTTGTTTCGAGGTATATTTTTCCGATATATTCGCCTATTATTCCGAGGCTTATAAGCTGTACGCCGCCTAAAAAACACAGTATGCTTGTAAGTGATGCCCAGCCTGCAACGGAATTTCCCGTAAGCTGAACAATAACGGACCAAAGTATTCCCACAAAACTGAGGATTGCCACAAGACAGCCGAAAAGTGTAATTATACGTATGGGTTTTACCGAAAGACTTGTTATTCCGTCAAGAGCAAGGGCTAACATTTTTGCGGGGGAATACTTGCTTTTTCCTGCAAGACGCTCGCTTCTTTCATAATAAACCGATGTACTCTTAAAGCCTACAAGAGGAAACATTCCTCTTAAAAAGATATTTACTTCCTTGAAATCTGCAAAGCTTTCAAGTACCTTAGCTGAAACAAGACGGTAGTCTGCGTGGTCATATACAGTCTCTGCCCCCATAAAGGACATCAGCTTATAAAACAGCCTTGCTGTGCTTCTTTTTAAGAATGAGTCCTTTTTTCTGCTGCTTCTAACTCCGTAAACTATTTCACAGCCCGAAAGATATTCATCTATCATTTTATCCATAGCATTTATATCATCCTGACCGTCACAGTCGATGCTTATGGTGATATCGCATTTATCTTTGGCTTCAGTAAGTCCTGCAAGAAGTGCTTTCTGATGACCGTAGTTACGGCTTAAGGATATACCGTTTATGCATTTGTTTTTTTGCGATAATTCTTTTATTATCTCATATGTTCTGTCACGGCTTCCGTCGTCAACAAACAGAATACGGCTTTTTTCCGATATCTTCCCTTTCTCTTCAAGAGAGTGCAATTTTTCAATAAATATGGGGGCAGTTAAGGGAAGAACCTCTTCTTCATTATAACAAGGAACAACTATATAGAGAACAGGCTTCATTTTTTCCACCTTCCTTATGCTTAAATAATAACATCCCGGGAAGAAAAAGTAAAGCAAACCTTTTGTCTCTTATTTTATACCGTGTTTTTTTTGCATAATCAAGAACAATATTTCTGAAATGCTCAAGCTTAAAACTCCGTTTTATATCGGTTATATCCACATAATAGCCTGACCTGAGAACACTTATAACAGCCTCTGAAACAAACGCCTCAAATATACGTTCATCATAAAAAGCCCCGGATATATCGGTATTCATCCCCTTATTAATTCCGTCAACCGCTTGAAGATATAAAAGATTATCCTTTCCGAGCAGCTCTCCCATACGCTTAAGACAACGGACACCCTCAATAATATCCGCAACCTGTTTTCTGCCCTTGAAGCACACATTGTTTCCGTCTGACAGCAGATTATCAACAGAAGTTTCAAGCACTTCCGAAAGAAGCGGAAGAACAGAAATATCGGGAAGACCTTCTCCCCTCTCCCATTTTGAAACAGCCTGAAAACTGACACCCACTCTGTCTCCAAGTTCAGTCTGGGTAAATCCCTTCGCCGAACGAAGAAGTGCTATGTTTTTTCCTATTCTTACATTATCCATTGTGCCTGCCTCCTCAATTATAATTATATTTTATACAGTAATCTGTTTTCCTTCAATAATCGCTCAGTTTAGTTTTTTACTTTTTCTTTTTTATTGTATAGGAAATTGCTCGCATTGTGAGCAATTTGCGTATAACAAGAAACACCTACAGCCCCCAAGACTGGGGGAACCGTAAGATTTTTTCTTATTATTTTCCTGAAAAATATATACAAACCGAAAAAAATTTGCTAAAATGCTATTTATAATATTTTAAGAGGTGCAGAAATAATGAAAAAGATAATAAGCATTATTCTTACTACAGCAATTATCCTTTCAACACTTTCCGTTATGTCTTTGGCCCTTGTTACAAAAGAAACAAAGGAGCTCGGTTTTGCAGTAGCTTCGGATCTTCACTACAACGTCCCCGATGAGGTTCTTGAAAAAACCAATGACCACGAAATTTTCTGGTATGCAAACAGACGTGCAGCAATGGATAATGAAAGCGGACTTATCATTGATGAATTCTTGAATCAGTGCGCTGAGGATGATTCTGTTGAATATGTTCTGATTTCAGGTGACCTTGCAGACAACGGCAGAATTGTATGGCAGGAGCACTACGATGTGGCAGAAAAGCTCTCTGCATTTGAAAAAGAAACAGGAAAACCCGTATATGTTATTCCCGGCAATCACGACTACGGTATGGGTGAAAACGATTTCAAGATTGAAAACTTCAAAGAGGTTTATGCAGATTTCGGTTATAACGGTGCATTAAGCACTATGGAAGATAACGGCTCTTATACCGCTGACCTTGGTGACAGCTACCGTCTTATTGCTCTTGACAGTAATGACCCCTCAAAATCCACTGAAGACGGAATGAGCATCAAAAAGGTTTCATGGGTACTTGACGAAGCAAAAAAGGCAAAGGCAGACGGCAGATATCCCGTTCTTATGATGCACCATAATCTTCTTGACCACCTCCCCATGCAGAGAATTATAAGCCGTAACTTTATTGTTCGTTTCCACTACACAACAGCAACACTTTTTGCAGATGCAGGAATAAAGCTTGTTTTTACAGGTCACGAACACTGTTCTGATACAACATCTTTCACCACACCTATCGGCAACAAAATTTATGACTTTGCAAACACTTCTCTTACAATGTATCCCCTTCAGTATAAAGTATTCTATCTTAATGATGCAGAAATAACATACAGAACAAGAACCGTTGAAAACATTGATACCGATGCCCTCAGAGAAATTGACGGATATACCGAAGAACAGTTCAAGCTTATGAACGAAGGAATGAACGACTTTGCAAAAGGCTATCTTAAAGCAGGTATTCAGTACAGACTTGAGCTTTCTCTTTCAATGGAAAAAATGGGAATAGCGGAAGACTCCATATTCTATCCCCTTGTATCCACTGCAGTGGGCGGACTTACAGACATTCTCAGAATGCCTCTCTACGGTGAAAACTCAGTACAGGAGCTCGGCAAAAAATATAACATAGATATTCCCGATTCCGATTACGAAACAGGCTGGGACCTTGCAACTGATCTTGTAGCCTGGCACTATGCAGGTGAAGAACCCTTTGAGGTTCAGAGTACGGAAGTAAAAATACTTCTCAGAACAGTTTCTCTTATACTTAAAGATGACCTTTCAACCGTAAACGATGAAATATTCTTTGCCTGTGCAAACGAGCTCATTGAAAAAATGGGCGGTTCGGGCAGTATGTCAAAGGATTTCACGCAACTCACATCTGAAATATTCGGCGGTGTAACAGCAGGTCAGTATTTCCTTGTAGCTCTTGTTTCTCCCCTTCTTTATCAGTTCGCATTTGACGGCGACGGTGTTGCCGACAATAACGGAACATTACAGGGCTACGGAATTGAAATGAACGTAAACAACATCATTTCAAATCTTTCAAACACTGTAAATAAATTAATGCTTTACATCGAAAACTTCTTTATTATCTTCATTAAAATTTTCGGTATAGGCAGATAACAGAATAAAAATTTAAGGGAAGCACAAAATGCAAGTGCTTCCCTTTTTTTTACTCCTTATAGAAAGATCGGGGATTTATCAGTACCATTTTTTAAACATTGTGCTTCGCACTTAAGCCCCCCCGGCGAGGGCGAAGCAGTATGCCGCTGCCGGTGGCAGATGAAGGAATACGGATGAGTTGAAGAAACACAGAGCATCACGACCACTCCAAGGGAGTGAGGCGACAATGTTTCTGAGGGACTTCTTAAAAACTTTCCTGCGCTAATAGAAGCAAAAAGGATTTCGCTGTCTGCGGACAGCGACAAGAGGCTCTGCCTCTTGACACCGTGACCTTTCGAGAAAGGCGAAAAAGCAAGGCGCTTCCGGGGGAAGATGAAGCCTTGCGGATGAGTTGAGGAAATACAGAGCATTGCGACGGCTCCAAAGGAGCAAGGCGACAATATTTCCGAGGCAACGAAAGCTTTAATCCGGCACTCCCGTGCCGAGTGAATCCCCGAACTTCCGTGATAAACCAAAATTTCTGCAATTTTTTACTTTTTTCTTATTTATCTTATTGCAATAAATATTTATAAAATATATACTAAATAGAAAGGAGGAATTCATATTATGGAAAAAGAGGAAAAGAAAAAGCATCTGATATTATCGGCGGTATTTGCGGCGGGTCTTGCGGCAGTACTCGGCGGTATGTACGGATTTTATGAACAATATCTTGATTGGTCAAATATGGTGCTTCTGGTTGTCTGCTTTGCCCTGTCGCTTATCGGTACGGTAATACTGACCGTTCTTACAGGCATTATCGGCGAACGGAAAAAAGCATCAAAAATAGTAGGCTCGTGTTTTTTGACGGCAGGAATATATTCAGCACTATTGTGGGGGCTTACTTTTCTTATAAATGTTGTTATAGGAAAAGAACAGCTGAATAGACTTGCCATAAGCATAACTACTGCAGTTCTTCTGATTTTCACTTTAGCACTCAGTATTGCAGCCCTTGTAAAATTCAGGATTCATAAGGCAATAAAGGCAGGCATCAGTGTTTTACTGACCGTCTTATTACTTGCAGCCGGCATCTCCCTTTCTGATACTTATATAATTGAAGCAATATATTCAGATTACAAGGCGGCGGTTCCTATGATAACAAGTGAATTACCAAAGGGCAACGGTGATCTTACCTTAGGTGACTATTATGTCAGCACAAAGGGTAACGACAAAAACGACGGATCTGCAGAAAAGCCCTTTGCAACAATAGAAAAAGCCATTGAAGTTGTAAAAAAGCTTGATAAAAAAGATAAAGAAAGTGTTACCGTTTGTATAAAAACAGGTGAATACAGAATAGATCCCCTTGTTTTCACCGAAGAATTCACAGGCACCGACGGCTGTGCCATTACATTCTGTGCATTCGGTAACGGAGAAGTAATACTTAACTGTGCAACATCTCTTTCTGCTGCAGATTTCAAGGGTTCCTCCGAATATCCGTTTGTTGCGGAAAGACTTACCGATGATGCAAAAACCCGTGTGCGTGTTCTTGATCTTACTGCAAAGCCCTATGAACTCACATCCGAAGATTGGGGCAAATTATATGCTATGGGATCATATAACACAGCCGGAAAATATGACGGCGACTATGTAGGTCCCTTATCCTGCGAGCTGTTTGTAAATGACAACCGTCAGACAATAGCACGTTATCCCAACGAAGGCTTCCTTTACACCGAAGATGTTATTTCAACAGGCAGCGGTCTTGAAAGCAACGGTGCGCTTACCAAAAACGAAAACTGGGAAGATGCAAAAAATCCCCAAAGCGATGTATATGAAGTGAGTGATGAGCTTGCTGCAAGAATAGACTCCTGGCACGAAAAAAGTGAAGTCTGGATGATGGGCTACTGGAAGTATGACTGGGCAGACGCATCTTCTCCCATAGGAAGCTTTGATGCAGAAAACAAAACCCTGTCGCCTAAATTTGTAAGCCTTTACGGCACAAAGACAGGTGCGCCCTACTATTTCTATAATGTTCTTGAAGAGCTCGACAGCGAAGGTGAATGGTATCTTAACAGAAAGAACGGCCTTCTGTGCCTTTATGCACCTGAAAACTTTGACAATGCAAAAATTGACCTTGCACTTACACTTGAACCCGTTATTAAAATAACCGCAAACAATATGACATTCAAAAACCTCACGATTACAGGCACAAGAGGTACAGGCATTGTAGTTGAAGGCAATAATAATACCATAGACGGATGTCTCATAAAAAATGTTTCCGATTATGCAATTAATATAACAGGAACCGGCAACCGTGCAATCAATAACGAAATCACACATACGGGTAAAGGCGGTATCATACTTAACGGCGGTGACACCCAAACCCTTACACCCGGTGAAAATATAGCGGACAACAACCTTATCCACGATTGGTCCGAAATTTATTTCACATACTGCCCTGCAGTAACCCTTAACGGTGTAGGCAATACCTGTTCACATAACGAAATCTACAATTCTCCTCACGAAGCAATAACATATTCGGGTAATAATCATATTATCGAATATAACCTCATTCACGATGTTTGTCTTCTCTCTGATGATGCAGGTGCAATATATTCGGGAAGACGCTGGGACTGGTACGGCAATATTATCAGATACAACTGTATTTATAATCTCGGCTCCGAAGGTCACACACCCGACGGAATTTATCTTGACGATGCCCTTTCGGGACAGGAAGTTTACGGTAACATCCTTGTAAATATTCCAAAATATGCACTTCATTTAGGCGGCGGCAGAGACCTGAACGTGTGGGGCAACATCATCATAAATGCAGGCGAGCATCCGATTTCTTATGATGCAAGAGCACGTGAAGGTGCACTTGAAAACGGTTGGTTCAACCATTCATCAAAAGAAAACGGTGATATGTGGGTAAATCTTAAAAATTCACCCTATATGAGTGAAACCTGGCGCACTGCATTCCCGCAGTATAACAGCTTCTCGGAAGATTTCAGCAATCCCGACATTCCCGGATTTGTTCCCAATCCTGCAAACAGTAATGTAAGCGGCAATATTATTCTTGACAAAATCGCTTCAACAGGTAATATTTCCGAAGCAGCAACCACCTTCAGCACAATAGACGGAAATGCCGTATACTATCTTTCAAAGCTTAAGAGTATCTTTAACGATGCTGAAAACGGTGACTATACATTAAAAGAAGATTCTTCCGTTTATAAGGATATACCGGATTTTCAGAATATTCCTCTTGAAGAAATAGGCAGACGATAATCATACAAATTTTATTTCAGGAAGTGATTTTATGAGTAACAAAACAGAAAGAACCTATGTTCCCTTTTCAGAATGGAAAGAAAAATCAAAACAGACCGAATACACCGATAAGACAAGACTTCTTGATTATGACGGAACACTTCTTGCAAAAGGCTGGGCAAGACACAATGTTTTTGACTATGACAGAACACTTTCCGCTCCCTGTTTAAGAAAAAAGGAATGGGACTTCTATCAGCTGGGTAACCGCAATTATATGGTTCAGATATCCTTTGCCAACATATCCATCGGCGGATATGTATCGGCAGTGCTTGTAGATCTTAAAAACGGCAAAAAAATTGCAGACGGTACTTCCCTTTTCCTTGGCGGAGAAAAGAAATATATTCTGCCCCCCAAAGGCGATGTGCCAAACTACTTTGAAGCAAAGGTAGGTTCTGCACACGTTATATTTGACACAAGGGAAAACAAAAGACTTCTTTATTTCAAAAAGCCTTATAAGGGTTCTTATATCGAATGTAATTTTGAAATGGATATCCCTGAAGGACTTGAAAATATAACAACGGTTCTCCCCTTTGAAAACAATCCTAAAAAATACTTTATGACCACAAAGCAGAACTGTATGCCCTGCAAAGGTACCTACAAGGTCGGAAACACAACATATGAATTCAAAAAGACCGACACCTTCTGCGCTCTTGACTGGGGCAGAGTAAATACTCCCCACGAAATGGTTTGGTACTGGGGCAACGGCTCAACATACCTTAAGGATAAAGAAGGAAAACGCCACGTTTTCGGCTTTGAAATAACCTGGGCTATAGGCGACGAAAGCAATGCCACCGAAACTGCACTTTTCTATGACGGAAAAGCTCATAAAATAGGCGCAGTTGATGTTGAAGTTTTCCCGAAGCCCGATAAATTTATGAATGAATGGAAGTTTATATCGGAAGACGGCAGATTCAATATGACTATGACCCCCTATTACGACAACCATTCCGACACAAATGTGCTTAATCTTGCAAGAATGCACACTCATCAGGTACACGGTATATGGAACGGTGACGTAACACTTGACGACGGTACAAAGCTTGAAATCAGAAATATGTATGCATTCTGCGAATATGTAGAAAACAAGTGGTAAAACTAAAAAATCTTTATAAACAGTTCTCCCCGAAGAAAACTTCGGGGAGTTAATTTTTTAATCAGAAGGAAATAAAGCCCAATGTGGTTTGTCTCTATTCCGCTTATGTGTCAGACAATTAAAACTGACCGAATATCTTTGAAAAAATACCGAACAACGGATATTTATTTACAAACAAAGAAAAGTGCCTATAATGAAAATGAAAGGGGGAATTTACCTTGGAATTAAATATTTTTCTTGACAAAACAAAAGAAGAAAAAATAGATATTTACATTCACGAAAAAAGAAAAATAGTTGATGACATTGAAAAACTCATATCCTCTGAAAACAGTATAAACGGCATAAAAAACGGCGAAATTTATCCGCTGAGCTTTTCGGACATTGTCATTTTTACCGTGGACGGTGAAAAAATCAAGGCATTTACCGAAACAGAAGAATTTACCGTAAAAGGAAGGCTTTATATGATAGAGGAAAGAATGCCGCATTATTTTGTAAAGCTGAATCAATCGGCTGTCGGTAACATAAGAAAAATCAAAAAATTTGACTGCTCCGTTTCAGGAACACTTAAGGTCACGTTCAATAACGGCTTAACGGATTTTGTTTCCCGAAGACAGGTAAAGGCAGTCAGAGAAAGGTTAGGTTTGTAATATGAATAAATATATAAAAGAATTTCTTAAAAGAGGATTTATGTTTTCAGGGCTGGGCCCCGTTGTGGCAGCTATTGTCTGTTTTATCATTTCTCTCTTCGATAAAAATTTTAACCTTACGGGAACACAGTTCCTGATATGTGTCGTATCCACATATTTCCTCGCTTTCATTCAGGCAGGCGCCACCGTATTCAATCAGATAGAGCACTGGGCTGTTCCGAAAGCCCTTGCCTGCCATTTTTTATCTCTGTATGCGGCATATCTCATATGTTATCTCGTAAATTCATGGATACCCTTCAACCTGATAGTTGTTATGGTATTTACTTTGATTTTTATTCTTACATTCTTTATTATATGGACAACGGTTTATTTTACGGTAAGGCACTTAAGCCGCAAGCTTAACAAAAATCTCAGAGAATTAATTTGACAAATAAGGCGGTATTTTCTATAATCGTTCCGAGAAATAATATAAAGGAAACAGACTTATGGAAAATTCAACTCCCGTATTGGAACTTGAAATATATCTTATCCGCCACGCACAAAGCAACGGTAATGCCGGTATAAAGGTGCGTGAAATACCAACCATTCAGGATATGGCAGACCCGCTTCTTACGGAGCTTGGCATTACACAGGCAGAATATCTGGGCGAATATCTCTCGGATATTCAGTTTGATTATGTATATTCAAGTGCTCTGCGCCGTGCCGTAAGAACTGCAACGGAGGTTATCAACAAGCAAAAAAACAGGCAGAATTTAAGAATTCTCCCCTTGCTTACCGAAAACGGTATGTCGGAGGATTATAACGGTGCTTCATGGGACGAACTTCACGGAATTAATCCCGAAGCCGCCCTCACTCCTGATATAGCTTCCGACTCTCCCCTTTTATGCTACAGCAACAACAAAAACGAACCTGAGCTTTTTGAAAGAGCAAAAAAGACCGTCGACCATTTAAGACGTTACCATAAAAACGGTGAAAAACTCTGCATTGTATCCCACGCCGCATTTATTACATATATCGTATTTCACCTTATGGGACTTGACAAAACTCCCGTATACGATATTGATTTTGCAAATACCGGGGTAACAAAAATTCAGTTTTATACCCCCGGCACAAACAAATACGGCGACATAATATTCAGCTATATAAACGACACTTCACACCTGCCGAAAAATTTTGATACGAAATAACAACAAAATACACTTTCCCAATACGAAAACGGACTTCGTGAAATACCTTTTAATGTTCTCATTCAGGCAGCTTTGATATTCAACACATCAACCGATTATATTCTCGGTCTTACCGATGAAAAAAGTCCTTATAAACGATCTGAAAAATACGAGCAAAAATGAAATAATCCTTGCATCCGTATAAGATGCAAGGGCATTTTCATTTATTGGAATATATTTTCATTTCACCTATACTGTCTTTATAAAATAGTCATTGACTCTCGTGAATATGTACGCTATAATGTACATATAATAGTTATGGAGTTGATATAAATGACAAATACAAATATAACAAATTTCAGAAATAACGTATTTGAATATATTAATCAAGCTGTTGAATGGGGAGATATTATTAATGTTTCCACCAAAAACGGCAATGCGATTATATTAAGTGAAGAAGATTACAACGGACTGATGGAAACACTTTATCTTTCAACAGACACAAAAGTAAAAGCAGATATACTTGAAGGTGCCGCAGAACCCTTGGATGAATGTGTAACTGAGGGAGATATAGAATGGTAAATTACAAAATTGTCTTTTCAAAATCTGCAACAAAAAATATACCAAATCTGAAAGCTGCAAACCTTGCAGAAAAAGTAAAAAAGCTTCTTGATATCATTCGTGAAGATCCTTTCAGAAATCCGCCGCCTTACGAAAAATTAGTCGGTGATATGTCAGGACTTTATTCAAGAAGAATTAATATTCAGCACAGGCTTGTTTATAAGGTTTACGAGGAAGAAAAAACTATTCAGGTTGTAAGTGTGTGGTCTCACTATGAATACTGATTAAGCTGAAAAATACCGATTCAAAAAGCGAATCGGCATTTTTTTATCCTTTTTTTCGGTATCTTATAAGCGCAATCACAGATGAAGCTATACCTGCAAGCTGGGCGAAAATGGCTGTTGAACGAAGTACTGCGTGATATATAGTCCACGACAGCATATTACCCATTAAAAACAGCCTTATTCTCTGTTCTTTTTTCTGGAACATTGCAAGCATATAAAATACTGCGGCAACGATTGAAAGAATATCAATTGCAGACTTAAAGCCCAGTGCGCCGCCTGTTACATATAACACAAGGAAAATAATTTTTTCGGGGAGTGTTACATCAGTATTTTTCTTTTCGTGCCATAAGGAGAGCACTATCTGCAGCACGGCAACAAGATTAATAATAACACCCGAACTGAAAGAATCCAGAAGCAGTATGTTAAATGCGGCAAGAATGTTTACACCTGCCGATACTAAAAGCATCTGTTTTTTATTTTTAAGCTGTAATGTCACTATGGCGCCGATTGTTACAATAACACCCAGCGCCTGACCGATATAGTATGTCATATTTCACCGGAAATTTTATTTAAAAATATAGTTTGTTCCTGCGTTATAAGAGAAGGGGACAAAGCCCGTTTCAAGTGCAGGAGAATTTTCTGCAAGTGTGAAATCACGGTTTTTGGCATCCCTGAACAGAGGATCGGCATATACTGCATTGTTGTAATAGCCTCTTGAAACCATACAGGGAATTCCTACTCTGCCGCTGTCACCGAATCTTGTTGAAGAACCTGAGAAAACAAGTTTTCTTGAATAATCGAAATAGAGATTGTTATTATCAATAAACCAGTCTTTATTTACGGTATCTTTGTACATAACGGCATCGTCCGTAACAAGAATATTATTTTCCCAGAAAAGCGAATTGTGTTCTTCATTACGGGTTATTCTCATTGCACCGTCTTTGCCGAAAGCAAAGATATTGTTTCTTATCATATTATCCTTACCGTAATGCTGATGGAAGCACTGTGAGGAGCAATCGTATACGAGATTGTTTTCAACGAGAATTTCACTTGATCCCTCATCGAGATATATACCCCAGCCGCCATAGCCGTTATCACCGCCGTAACAGCCTACATTATAAATTACATTACCCGAAAGCACTGTATCGGGCTGAATACCGAGGGTATAAATACCGCCCATATCCGAAAGCCAGCCGTTACCGATATTATATATAAGATTATCCTTAACCTGTATATTGTTTGTGGGGTTTTCTGTGTATCCCCATATCCAGCCCACGGAAACAGCAGTATACCAACCGTCGTGAATTTCATTGTCTGCAATAACGCAATCAGAAGCGTGGCAAAGAAGAACGCCTATTGAGTGGTTATAAATTCTTCCGTATTCGTTTATCTCACAGTTTGTGATATTTATTCCCTTTGTTACTGCGGGAATTGCAAACGGGGCATTGATAAATACTGCATTACCGCCTATTTCATCAAAGTAGCAGGCATCAACAGCACAATCACTGACATTGCCCTTGAACATTACGGCTGTGTTTGAAATACCGCGGAAAACACAGTCTGAAAAATTGATATCCGTTGCATTTTCAATTGTAATTGCAGAGGGGACTTCATATGCTGCCTGAGGATGAGTGGGAAGGTAATCAAGAGTTGAATAAAGAGGATTTGTTGTATCAACAGGCCAGATATTCAATGTGCCTGTTACGAAATCCCAATCGGTATTTATAAACTTTATCCCCTGAAAACTGATATCTGAAACACCGTTTATATCAATAAATGCCTGTGTAACGGGAGCCGAAAGAACAAGATTATCTGATGTTTCGCCATCTTGAGGGATATAGTAGAGAATACCCTCTGCTTTGTCGAGATACCACTCACCGGGAAGAGAAAGAGCCTCTTTTACGTTTTCATAGATATAGTTATCACCGTCATCTATGGACATTGCGGCAGCTTTTCTGAGAACTACTCTGCCGTCAGAAGTATCTGCTGAAAGAAGGGGCAGAATATCATCACACCACTTATGCATAATGCGGACATTTACGTCCTTTACATTTGCAAAATCCATAATTTCGCCCTTGTTTGCATAAAAGGCAGCGTGAAGCTTAAAATAGTCGCTGTCGGGAAAAAGTGCATCGGAAAGCTTAGAATTCTTTACGGTAAAAACACCTTCCTTGGGCCAGATGCTGTTGGAAAGTCTTTTTTCACCCTTGAAAAGTGAACGGAAATATCCGTTTTCGGTATCAACTTTTGCAGTAAGACAAGCAATTCCGTTAATTGTACCGTTTTCCCATTCGGTTATGTCATAAGAGCCTGTAAAAATAACCTCTTCACCGGGAATATTCCTGTATGTGACACCCGAAAAATCGTTTCCGTCAAACTTTACGGCAGAATCAAATGTATATGTACCCGCCTTAAACCAAACCGTAACACTGCTGCTGTCGGGGATATCGGTTGCTTTCAGTTTTTCCTTGGCACCCTCTAAAGTCTTAAGCGGAGCTTCTTCAGTACCGGAATTACTGTCGTTACCAAAGGGGGACACTACAAGGTCATATTTACCCATAACAAATTCTCCTTCGCTGAAATATACCTTTTCAGAAACTGTATTATCAGAAAAAACTCCGTTTTCTCTTTCTGCAGGAAGCAAAAGCAGAGAAAACATTGTAAAAATTGCAGTAAAAACTGCAAACATTCTGTCAAACACCGTATATCAACTCTCCCTTTTATTTATAAATACATTTTATATTAATACACTCTTTGATGTCAACAAAAAAACGGCATTTAAAGAAACTAAGTTACTCTAAATACCGAATGCTGATCATATCCTGCTACAGATCCTGTATATCTTCAAAAGGAAGATCATTTTCAAGATTATCCCTTGCAAGGTCATTATCTATTGCCTCATATGCAGAAGAAATATCTCTTTCTTTATTGTACGGTCTTGTATGATACACCTTTTGTGACGGGGCGGAAGTTCCCGGTATTACGGGTGCCGCTTTTACTTTTCCGTGTTTTGCTTTTCCTTCAATTTCCTGAACCGCAGCCTCTTCATTTCTCGGTTTTATATGAGTTCTCTGCGGTCTTTTCATTCCCTTTTTTGCCATTCTGATCACCTCACGGTTATTGTTCCCCACTTAAACTGCTTATAATCAATTGACACAATATTATATTTTTTGTTATAATAAAATAAAAAGGAGTTTTTTTATGTTCAGAACAATAATCAGAGTAATAGTAGCATTTTTAATGCTTCTTTCCCCTGCGCTCCCCAATAAAATAGGTCTTCCCGCCAAGCCCAACGGTCAGGAGCTTAATCTTGACAGCCGTTTCGAGCTTGTATGGGCTGATGAATTTGAAGGCACAGAGCTTGACAGAACAAAATGGCAGACAGAATGGTGGGTAACCGAAAGAAAAGGCGGTTTCTGGCACGAGGATATGGTATCCGTTGCCGACGGCAATCTCACTATCACAACCGAATATTTCAAAGAACCCCTTGAAAACCGTTACCTTGAGCAGTGGGGCGATACCATTAATTTTAAGGACTATAAAGAGGGCTGGTATACTGCCTGTATTTCCACTCAGGATTTACATGAATTCAAATACGGATATTTTGAAATAAGCTGTATTCTTCCCAAATCCACGGGAATGTGGTCCGCATTCTGGATGATGAACGGCGGCGTTGTAAACGAAGACGGCTCGGGTAAAGACGGTACCGAAGTTGATATTTTTGAATCTATGTTCTATAAAGACGAAATATTGGGTTACGGTGACTGCGTGCAGACAGGCATTATTTACGACGGCTACGGCGAAGCAAGCAAGGGCGAGGGGCTCGGCAAATATTATGCAAACAACCCCTATGAAGAATATAACACCTACGGTGTTGAATGGAACGAAAACGAATATATTTTCTATATCAACGGTGTGGAAACCTGCAGAACTTCAACAGGCGGTGTAAGTCAGAACCCCGAATGGCTTCTTGTTTCCTGCGAGGTTGCAGGTGAAAACGGTGTTGCTCACGCAGACCGCCACGGCACAGGCAAGATGAGTATGGAACCCGGCGACACAGCCGAATTCATCGTTGACTATGTAAGAGTATATCAGTATAAATAATTCATCGGTTAAGATTTCGGCTATGCATTAGTGTAGCCGGAACCTTTTTTTACTTAGGCTTCACGCTAACAGTCCCCTGATAGATATTCCTATCATTTTTGTACAGGCAGTATAGATAAATACAACAACCTATAATCTTAAATATCAACCCTATGAATGCATATGGTTTATCTGACAAAAGAATAAAATGAAAAATTACATTCAGAATGCCGTGGGATAACAGAATGGAATATACGATTTTTCTGCTGAAAAACAAAGCAATAAAAAGTAGCACCAAACTCACAACATATAAAATAACAAGAGCAAAAACAAGATATCGAAGTGAAATATTATCTCCGAAAACACCTTCAGCAAAAAGCCACAACAAAAAGGAATCAAAGAAACCACTATACTGCAAATATTTGTCAAAATCTCCGAAATCAGGAAAATAGTAACTAAAAAAACTAATCTGAATTACCGCATTAACAAAAAAGTAAAACGACCCGATATATTTTTTAATTGTTTCCATTATTATCACCTATTATTTCTCCAATGTGGCTTTATAATTCTCTCATAGCCAAAAACAATAAAAAATCAGGAGACGATTACTGTAATACAATTCAACAATACCGTGAATTTATTTCACAATCGCAGAACCGTCCCGTAATTTTTTTTGTTTAGTTATGTTTGTTAATATCATTATACATAACGATGCAGTAACTGCAATAATTGTTCGTAGAAAAGACATATGTGATATCAATGAAAAAACTATATCAAACACAAGTATCACATTAAGTCCCCAGGCAAATCTGTGATCAAAAAATGTTAAAAGTACTTCAAGTATCGGAATTAAAAGCATCCAGAGCAATAAAATAACAAAAACAAATTCTCTTTCAGATCCTTCTGATAAATGACCGAAAATTCCTATGATTCTTAAAGAACTGCCAAAAGCAAAAAACGGTTCCTCAAACAAAAAGTTAAGAACATAGTTTAATATTATGAAAACAACATTAACACTAAACAAAATCATTTGAAGTCTTTTTTTTACTTGAAAAACCATTTATACCATCTCCAATCTTTATCATTGTTATCCAGATTCACTTCACGAAAAATCAGGGGACAGTTCTGCGATTGACGGAATTGTTATCAAAACCGCCCCTGATTTTTTTGAAATTTGAGGGAATCATACCTAAATCACAACCGTCCCCCGACAGATTCTGATGGAATAATATCCCTGTTTTTTACCCCCCTCATAACTTTAGTGTCAAAAAAAGGAAAAGGTAACACATATTTTTTTTGATTTTTTTACTTTTTTCTTACTTCTCTCTTTTGCACAAATTAAAGCTCTTTCTTTTGTGCAAAAAAAGCAGAAGACATTTTCAGTCATCTGCTTTTTGTTTTATTGTATTTTATTTAAGATCGTCAATAAGTGTGAGGTATTCGCTTACGAGGAAGGAGCCTGTGTGTTTGCCTACGGAGAGGACTTCGTCTGCGATTTCTTCACCTATAATGTGACCCATAAATGCGAAGTTGTTATCTGTAAGAACATAACCTATTGCATCATTAGCAAGAGATACGCAGTGAACTTCAACACCTTCTACGGATTCACTAAGTGAATCGAACTGCCACTGTGTGCCGTCCCAGTTTGTACCGTTTGTGATTTCATCATCCCAGAAGGTTTCGGGGTAGAATTCACCGGGGAACATAGCAAAGCCTACACGGTTTCCGAATTCGATGTAGCCCAGTTCTGTTGCCATAACGGGAGATGTGAATGCGGCACCTTTGGTGAATACTCTGTTATTTACAAGATTTATTTCACAGGCAAGTGTAAGAATGCTGTTTTCGGGTTCAATAAAGATTTCTCTGTGTTTTACGTTAAGAACAGGAGCAAGCTCTTCGGAATAGTCGCCTGCAAGGATAAGCTTACCGAATGCTTCACCCAATGTCTTTGCGGATGCACCCATTGCTTCCCATTCTGAAAGACCGCTTTCGTCAACTTCGATATCACGGGACAGCTGACCGATAGCACCGGGCACCATAAGGAAGTTTGCGCCTGTCTGAGCCTTGATGTAATTATCAAGATGATAAATATAGTCGGAGCTTACAAGACCGTTGCTTGCTGAGAATGCTGTGGGATGACAGCTGATGTCTGCAATATATGTAGCCTCACTGTCTGAAGAAGGAACGAAATACAAAACTGCTGTTTCGGGAAGGTCTTCCTTTGAGATAAGATCTCTCTTATCGTGGACAATGCTTGAGCAATCAACTGTTTCGTAATAAAGCTTACCTGCTTCCATATCATTTACTGCATCAATAACAGCAAGGGCAGCTTCGTTGATGAAATGCTCTTTGAATTCGTCTGCCTTTTCAAGTCCGGGATAAGATGCTTCAATTCCGAAAATATTATAAACACCTGCAAGGGCAAGCTTTGTAAAGAAGCCTGTGCTGACTCCCTGTGTATCGAGAGCTGAATGTGAGTGGGTTGCCATTATGTTGATGCTTGCGATTTCTACGTCAAGAGCATCAAAATATTCAAGAACAAGCTTTCTGACAGCTCTTGTGTCTGTTGAAGTTACACCAAGTGCATCAATAGCACCGAAAACTGCAAGACCTTCGCCGCTGTTGTCATCAATAGCGGTAACTCTGATTCTCATATCATCGTAAACACCTTCGGCATACTTGTTCATAAGATCTCTGCCGAGATTATACTTGCCGCAGTCGATATCTTCGGGAACAAGTGTACGTGAAGCATAACCCAGTGACCATACATTGCCTTCTTTGGCTTCGGTCTGATATGTGCTTCTGCCGGGCATAAAGCCTATTTCTTCACTGTTATAATTTTCGATAGGTTCCCAGCTTTTGGGATTGGGATAAATTGTGCAGATAACTTTTACAAGCATTTCAACAATAACGTTGAGTGTGTTATAAAAGCCTTTTGCAACAGCATTGCCTGCATCTTCGAGAATATTTGCTTCAGCAGTTTCGGATGCAGAAACGCTCATTACGGAGCCTGAAAATAAAACAGTCAGGCACAAAACCAGCGCAATAAAACGCTTAAGTGATTTTTTCATAATATAACGGACCTCCTTAAGATATACAAGTATATTATAATTAAATAATATTTCAAGTCAAGATTATAGTTGAAATCATTTTGTCTTATTGGTATACTCGGTATATAAAGTTTTAATAAAGGAGCTGTAAATTTTGAAAAAAGAACCTCTTTATATACTTACATATGACCACGGCGGATATGTATTGTGGAAGGATGCGGTAAAGCCCCGTCTTAAAGATATAAAACGTTGGATGAAACAATATCCGAAGCTGAGAATCGGACTTGATTATGAATCCTTTACCTTTGATGAATTTTCAAGATGCGACCCGGAAGTTGTGCGTATGATAGGGGAATTACTGAAGGAATATCCCGACAGAATAGGACTTGGCGCCACCACCTACGGTCAGCCCTTATCCCTTTATATTTCAGAGGAATCCAATGTAAGACAGTTAAGCTATGCCGTAAAAACAAACCTCAGCTATTTCGGTATCACGCCCGATGTTTACTGTATTTCTGAATTTGCACTCAATAATCAGACTCCTCAGCTTATAAAGCTTTGCGGATACAAGGCGGCAATACTTCGTTCTCACGTTATGGGCTACGGCTATACCAAAACATTTTCCGTGCCCTACGGAATGTGGAAGGGCAAGGACGGCACAGAAGTACCTGCTGTTCCCGTATACGACGGCCAGGGCAGAGGCTACAACTGCACAACGCTTGACAACTGGATACTTTCCCGCTGGCCCGATGACACGGAAATTTCGCTTGAAGATTTCAGGGAAAAATTCAAAAATTACTCTCCTCTTCTTGCTTCCCGTTATGACGACCTGACACAGCCCATAGAAAAAGTCACGGCAGAAATAGAAAAGCACAACGACTATAAATATGTGCTTTTAGAGGATATTCCAACCCTTTTCGGAGAACCGAAAGAGGTTCTTGATATAAGCGATAACGATTTTCATTCACAAATGCCTTGGGGATATTGCGGCAATGAAATTTTTATAGGCTGCAGACAGGGCGAAGTGAATGCCGTTCAGGCTGAAAAATTAAATGCACTGTCGGTTATCCTTGGCGGAAATTCATTGCAGAAAAAAAATGAAGAAGCCTGGAAATATATTCTTGCCGCACAGCATCACGATGTTACTATATGCGGACTTCTTGACCTTGCAAGAAGATTTATTCCCGCATCTCTTAAGTTATCGGATGAAGTAAAAGAAGAAGCATTCAGAACAATTGAAAAGCATTTTGCATCTTCCGATAACAAGTCGCTTTTTGTTATGAATCCCCATTCTTTCAGTGTTGACACATGGATAAAAACTCCTGTTGACGAGGATGTTTATGCTGAAGACACAGAAAGCGAAATTATAACTAAAGAGGGTAAAAAATATCTCAATACTCATATTATCCTTCCTGCACTTACCGCAAAAGCATATAAGTTTACAAAAGAAAAAAATACTTCGGCAGAAGAATTTTCATATAATAAAGAAACCGGCGAAGTGCTGACTCCTCTTTATAAAGCAAAACTGAACTGCAACGGTATTATAAGCCTCACCTCAAGAGAAAACGGAAAAGTAATATTCTCATCGGAAAACGGTGCCTTATTTACAGCAAACGTAAACGGTGAAGATGTTAAAAGCCGTGGTGAATGGACCGTATCGGTAAACGCACACTCTCTTACGGCAACTCACAAAGGCTGTGTGGGAAATGTTAAATCTGAGTTTATTATGACATTCAACGGCAAAAACCACAGAATAGACTGTAAAACGGTATTTGAGCTTCACGGCGATAAAGTCGGCAGAAACGACATTACCGAAGGACGCCCCGTTCCCCTTACCGTATGCGGACATAATCACGATGATAAATTATGTTTTGTTATGGACCTTAATCTTGAAAAGGACCGTGAAATGTTCAGAGACCTTCCCTACTCTGTTGCAAAATGGGACGGTCAGCTGAGAAAAACCGAAGAATACTGGTACAGCGGTGACCGCATTCTTGTTGATACTCCCGTTTCTCCGGAAGAATCATTTAACGGCACAACACATCTTCAGGGTGTATATTGGGTAGCTTTAAGAGATACAAAAAACGGTCTTGCAGTAATCAACAAAGGCTGCATGGGCAGTGCCGTAAAAGGAAACCGTGTTCTTATTCCGCTTTTATATGCAAATGAATATATGTGCGGCACAAAGATGCTGGACGGTGTGTTTACGGATGAATTTGCACTTCTCCCCTTTGGTGCTGATTTTGACAACACGGATATTCACAAAGAAGCTATGAATTACAACTACGAGGCGCTGAGCCGTGTGCTTGGAAAAGGTAACGGCAATATCAGCGAATACAGTATAAGTGATTTCAGCTGCGATAATAATGCCGTTATCCTTACATCCCTTTATCCCGAAGACGGACATATAACCGCAAGATTCTGTAATTTTTCGGAGAAAAATGCAAATGCAGTATTTGCACCTGCAAAAGGCAATATAATATCCGAAACCGATCTTCTCGGAAATGACTTAAGTGAAGTTAAGAATAACACTCTCACCTTCCGCCCCTGGGAAATAAAAACAGTCAGGATATAACACAAAGTAAAACACAGGTATTTTTCCGTTGCTGCAAAAATACCTGTGTTTTTATTTACTTAAAAGTTCTGCTTGCTTTGAGCTTTTCTTCTAATGCCTTTACGGCTTCGATATCACCTTCGGAAGCGGAGATGGATGCTTCTTTTCTTCTTGCAAGAAGCTCTGCATACATCTGCTCTTTCTTTTTACCGTGAAGGTCATAGAAAAGCATAGGTATAATTCCGAGTGTACCTGTAAGCGCAGGAACAATCGTAAACATTGCGAAAAGATAGAATTTGACGTAATCGGGTTGCTCGGTACCCTTTGTGTAGGCACTCTGGTCATAGCCGACCATCTTTTTAAGCGCCGTTGTAACAACACCGCTGACAGATGCCGAGACTTTAGCTGCAAGTCCCTTCGCAACAGATGTCATAGCTTCGGTTCTGTAGCCGTTTTTCCACTCACAATAGTCCATTGATTCGTTGTAAAGCTCTGTGCCGATAACAGACATAAGTCCGTAGAAAAGAGTCCATATAAGCTCCCATAAAGCCATTGCAAAGAACATGGGAAGCTTCTTTCTGTAAAGACCGCCCTTGAAGGTTTTGGGATTAAAGCCGATGCAACCGAACAGGAAAACAAAAATATGAAGGAAATGGCTTATGTTACGGCTTACTATGTAAAGCAGACGGCTTGAGAACTTCCTTCTGAACCAAGGAACAAATGAATATGAAATCGGCGACAAAGGAGCTGCAGGAAGACCCGCAACAAGTGTCATTGATGCAAAATGCAGAACATCGATGTAATAATCCTGTTTACTTCCCGAAATACCGAAGTTTGCAAGAAAATCGGAAAGTGTCAGAAGAAGCATCGGTTTGTTGTTTGCAATTGAACGAAGAGAATCTTTTATACTTGGTGTCTTTACCGACTGCATGATTCTCTCTTTGGAGTTCATAAAGAACCAGAAAGACATTACCGAAGATACAAGCGTTGTTGCTGCACCCATTCCGACAAAGGCACCCAACAGCTGATTTTCGTGTGACATACCGTTTTTGAACACCTTATTATCAATAAGGTCAAGAAGAACCGTCATTACGTGTTCGGGAATTTTTTCCCCGAAAAAGCCCGAAGCAAAGTTGGCAATTGTAATAAGCCTTGTTCGGTCTACGGGGTGCGGTGTTATGGTGGCAAGCATACCCGTTCTTGCAATGCTCTGGAATGTGCCTACACCCTCCCGAAGTATTTCAAGAAGAAGATAGAAAATAAATTTGCTTACGGACATTGCGGTTGTACCGTGAAAAAGAAGAGGCATAAGCCAGTAAAGAAGAGTTGCAATGCATCCGGGAATAGCAAGACCTAAAAGATAAGGTCTGAATTTTCCCCAGCGGGTTCTTGTTTTTTCAACAATTGCCGCAGTAAATACATCATTTACAATATCCCATATACTGTTTATTGTCTTTACAATTGTCTGATATGCCAGATCAATTTTTACAATATTCGTAATAAATCTTGTTGAGTATGTGTTAATGTTAAGACCCTGCGCAGCATCCCACATAACAAAACCTATGGTTTCCTTTGAACCAACATAACGTCTGTTCTCATAAACATAAGCCAGTTGTTCATCTGTATAAAGTTCAGCAGTTTTCTTCTCTTCAGCCACAGTATTTCCTCCTTTTTTGCATTATTTGTATTTTATCATATAAGGGGATGTTATGGCAAGAAAAACAAGGCATAAAGTTATTTGTAAAAACAGACAAAAAAAAGGGGCTGTAAAAAAACAGCCCTAAAAGAAAATGGACTACAAACTTACCTTAATGGGTAGGAATGTAGTCCTTTTTGTGATATAATTTACTTGCAAATGAAAAACCATATCAACAAAATATATAATACACCATAT
>JAZSRT010000055.1:0-9436 GCA_045538645.1 Acutalibacteraceae bacterium
AATATATCATCCGAACATTGTTCGGATATCATCCGTCGAATGACGGACATCATTAGCACCAACGGTGCGACATCATTATCATAATTTGAAAGGCTATCGCCTTTCAAATTATGATTTGTTTTGTTTTAAAATGGTAAAAAAGTATCCTGTGAGTCGGGAATGACACAGGATACTTTTAATTTACTTTTTATAATCGTTTACTATCAGGAGATTACAGCTTGTTTATCATATCAAAATGCTCAACATAAAGCTCATATACCTGAATATTTGTCTTGAGCATTCCGCCCTGTAATGACATATGGTCGCCTGCGTATGTGGGCATTATGTTCCATATACCGGGCTGTACATTTCCTTCAACATAATCCTGAGAGGGAGCACTTGTGGGAGCCTTTGCGGAAATGGTGTTTACAAGACCGTCATTTTCAAGCCAGGTTTCGTCAAATTCATATCCGCCTGCGGTAACGCCTGTGTATGCGCCCATTTCGTCGGCACTGCTTCTGAACATCATTTCCATAAGCTTTTTATCGGCTTTATATGTGCCGTCTTCCTGCTTTGTGGTTGCAGAACAAGCAATTGAGAAATAATATGTGTTCTCGTCTGTTACCATATTTGCGTTAAGTGCCATGGCATTGTCAATATACATATCATATGCAGCCGAGTCTTTATCCTCACTGGGTGCGGAATAAGCAGTTGTACCGTTGTGAGGTGCTGCAAGAGCTGTAAGAGAATAAATATAATCAGCCTTGCCGCCCGTAAACAAAGGAGAAATATCGTCTGCAGCGGTAGCAGCCATTTCTGCTTCATCGCCCTTTGCCATAAGGGATGCAAACATTCTCATTGTAGCACCGCCGAAGGAATGGCCGAGAAGGTTTATTTTATTTTCACTGTCAAAAGCGGGAATAAGTGCTCTGCCGGTGAAATCGGTACCGTATCTGTCGTGTCCGTGTTCTTCGCTGTGAGCCTTGCCGTAGTCGGTTTTTGTACCGGTAAGCTGTGCATATAATTCACAGGCTCTGTCCCATGCACTTGAAGTGGGTGCTACAGATGCAGCATAGCAGTCGAAGCCCTGACTTTCAATTTTCTGAAGCAGCTCGCCTGCAAACATACCCCAATAGGGCATAAGCTTGTACTGAACATCATAATCGCCCCAGCCCATAAGACCGTGAACAAAAACATAGGAATAATTTGTGTTCCAGTTTTCTTCATTGATTTCTGCATCGGGTTTGGGAAGATATATTCCGAAAAGAGATAAGAAAAAGAAAATAAGTGAAAACGGGAAAGCTATTATTTTTGCCATAATAAATTCTCCTTTTTTAGTATTTCAACATATTTTTCTCCACGTCGGGGATATAAATATATTTACTTTTAATACAAATATTATAAAAAATGTTTTATTGATTTTCAACAGCAACAATAGATATTAACAATTTTGAAACAATATGTTTAATTTACGTTAAAACTTTCCTTTCTGCTGTAAAAGAATTAATTTCATCATCGGATTTGTGTCGGTTGAGATTATGATTTTTTTCCTTTAAGCTTATCAAGCTCTCTTTTATATTTATCTCTTTCAATCGTGACCTTTTCAACATCTTCAAGGTAAGCCGCCATATCGTTTCTCAGTCGGGCAACTTCTTTTTCGTTATTTTTTGTTTCATTGGCAAGGTCAAGTGCGGTAAGCACAAGTGCCTCGGTGAAAGAGATTCTTGCCGAAGACAAAAGTGCAGTAAGCTTTTCATCCACCGTGTCAGCCAATGCTCTGATTTCTTCGGGTGTTTCGCTTGAAAGCACCGTATACTTCTGATTTCCTATTGTTATACTTACCTTATTTTTTTCCATTTATTTTTCCGTCCTTACTGTTTCCTGAACTGCTGTTTCATTCTCATTTCCTTTGAAAGTATCTTTTTACGAAGACGAAGTGAAGAGGGAGTTACTTCAAGCAGCTCATCATCGCTTAAAAATTCCATACTCTGTTCAAGTGAGAGTGTAGAATGGGGAACAAGACGAAGTGCATCGTCACTGCCCGAGGCACGGGTGTTTGTCATCTGCTTTTTCTTGCATACATTGCAGACAATATCCTCTGCCTTTGCGCATTCGCCTACTATCATACCTTCATACACGGGAACACCGGGGCCTATAAAGAGTCTGCCTCTGTCCTGAGTATTGAAAAGACCGTAGCCTGTGCTTTCGCCTGTTTCGTGGGCAACTATTGAGCCCCTTTCACGTGTGGCAATGTCCCCTTTATAGGGTTCGTAGCCTGCAAAGAGATTATTCATAATTCCGTAGCCGTTGGTATCAGTTAAAAATTCCGAACGGTAGCCTATAAGTCCGCGGGCAGGAATCCTGAATTCAAGATGTGTTGTGCCGCCGTCACGTGTGCCCATATTCTCAAGCTCACCTCTGCGGGAGCCTATTTTTTCCATTACGGGGCCTACATAATCTGTGGGCACTTCAATAATAAGAAGCTCCATAGGCTCTAAAAGCTCGCCGTCTTCGTGCTTATAAATAACCTTGGGACGTGAAACCTGAAATTCATATCCCTGTCTTCTCATAGTTTCTATAAGAATTGAAAGATGAAGCTCACCTCTGCCCGATACCTTGAATGCATCAGTGGTTTCTGTTTCTTCAACTCTCATACTTACGTTTGTTTCAACCTCTTTGAAAAGTCTTGCTCTTATATTTCTTGATGTAACAAACTTACCCTCTTTTCCTGCAAAGGGAGAATCGTTTACGTGGAAGGTCATGGCAAGTGTGGGTTCATCAATTTTTATAAAGGGAAGAGGCTCTACACATTCGGGAGAACATACGGTTTCACCGATGTTAAGGTCTTCTATGCCCGACACGGCAACAATGTCGCCTGCCTTTGCAAAGTCGGTTTCCGTTCTTCCCAAGCCCGTAAAGTGATAAAGACGGGAAACTCTTACATTTCTTCTGCCGCCGTCGGTCTGACAAAGAACTACTGCCTGTCCTTCCTTTACTGTTCCTCTTTCAATTCTTCCGACACCGATTCTGCCTACATAATCGTCATAATCAAGTGAAGAGAAAAGAAGCTGTAAGGGAGCATCCTCTTCGCACTCGGGTGCGGGGATATTATCAATAATTGCATCAAGCAGCGGTCTCATATCCCCTTCTCTGTCATCCTTATTAAAAGAAGCAAAGCCTTCACGTGCGGAAGCAAAAATAACGGGAAATTCTATCTGCTCTTCATCTGCGCCAAGCTCTATAAACAGATCAAGAACCTCATCAATAACTTCATCGGGACGTGCACCCGGACGGTCAATTTTGTTTATGACAACAAGAGGGGTTTTCTTAAGTGCCAGCGCCTTTGAAAGAACAAATCTTGTCTGAGGCATACAGCCTTCAAATGCATCAACAAGCAGCAGTACACCGTCTACCATAGTCATAATACGCTCAACCTCACCGCCGAAGTCAGCGTGACCGGGAGTGTCAACTATATTTATCTTAACACCCTTGTAATTTACAGAGGTGTTTTTTGAAAGAATTGTAATTCCTCTTTCTCTTTCAAGGTCGTTTGAGTCCATAACACGGTCTGCAACAACCTCGTTTTCTCTGAATGTACCGCTCTGCTTAAGAAGCTTGTCAACAAGGGTGGTCTTACCGTGGTCAACGTGAGCGATAATTGCAATATTTCTTATATCTTCTCTTTTACTCAAAAAAATTCACCTTCAACAATTTTTTACAACATATTATATTACACCTTATACAAAAGAAAATCAACAATTTTATACATTTTTCCTACTTCTACAATTTTTTTATTTTAATGCTATCTTTTTTATATAATGAATGCTAAAATAAAATCAAAAATTACACAATTTATAATACGGAGGTTTTGATATGACTTTTCCAATGACAGATTTTTTACTTAACTACGACGTATTCCCTCTTGTTTTTCCTGTGGGTAAAGAGGTTACTGTACATATCCGTCCTACCGGCGGCAGACCCGAATTTACACCCGGTAAGGAATACAAGGTGCTTATATGCGCACTTGAAGGCGGAAAGCCTTATGATTATCCTTCTTCGGGTGATTACAGAGAAAAAACTCTCATTTGTAACGAAATCGGCGGTTTTGATGTTACACATACCTACGACAGCGAGCAGCAGTATTTTATAAGAGTTCTCGGGGATGACGGCAGAAAAATTGAGCAGTTCCCCGTATATGCAGTAAACAGTGACCTTGCGGGAAGATATCCCCTCAGGGGCGACCTTCATATGCACACAAACTGCTCCGACGGCAGACAGATACCTGAGGTTGTGTCCGCCATGTACCGCAGCCACGGTTATGACTTCTTTGCAATAACCGACCACCACAGATATTATCCTTCCGTACGTGCTATGGAGTTTTATAAGGATATCCCCACTGAATTTGTAATAGTTCCCGGTGAAGAGGTTCATCTTCCCGATGTTCACGGCAAAGAAGCCGATGCACATATAGTAAACTTCGGCGGTGAATATTCAATAAATGCACTTGTAAAGGATGAACATTTCGGCGAAACCGGTGACAGCTGGGTACGTGCTATGCCCGGAGTTACACCGCCCGAAGCCGATACTGTTGAAGTATGGCAGGATAAAATGGAGGCTCTTGCCGAAAAGACAGAAGTTCCCGAAAAGGTTGACAAAATTCCCGCCGCAGTTATGAAGTGGGCATTTTCCGAAATCAAAAAAGCAGGCGGTCTTGCAATATTCCCCCATCCCTGCTGGATAAGCGACACATATCACGTTCCCACTCCTTTCCTTGAATATATTATGGAAAACAGAGACTTTGATGCCTTTGAAGTTCTCGGCGGCGAAAACTATTTTGAACACAACGGTTTTCAGGTAATAAGATATTACGAAGACAAAGCAAAGGGCAGAAATTATCCCGTTGTCGGCAGTACCGACAGCCATTCTTCGTACAAATCCAACAGAAACGGACTTATCTGCTCCACAATAGTATTCTCCCCCGAAAATGAAAGAAAGGCTCTTATCGGTTCAATCAGAGACTTTTATTCCGTTGCGGTTGATACAATAAGCACCGAATTCCGTCTTGTGGGTGATAACCGCCTTGTAAGATATTCCTGCTTCCTTCTCAACAACTACTTCCCCCGCCACGATGAGCTTTGCAAAGAAGAAGGCAGACTTATGAGAATATGCGCCACAGGTACCGAAGAAGAAAAGGCTGATGCAATAAAGCAGCTTACTGCCATAAACGGAAGAATGAAGAAGTTTATGGATAAGTATCTTGCATTCTGATTTTTGGTGACATAATATGAAAATCAGCGGATTTCAGAAGCTTACTCTCCTTGACTTTCCGGGACACACTGCCTGTACACTTTTCACTTCGGGCTGTAATATGCGCTGCCCCTTCTGCCACAACACCCCTCTTGTAACGGGCGGAGCAACGGAAAGCTACAGTGAAGAAGAAATAATAGCTTTTCTCAGAAAAAGACAGGGACTTCTTGACGGTGTTGCAATAACAGGCGGCGAACCTCTGTTACAGAGGGATATTGTTTCGTTTATAATGAAAATAAAAGAAGAAGGCTATGCCGTTAAGCTTGACACCAACGGCAGCTTCCCCGATAAGCTGCAGGAGCTTATTGATAAAAACCTGGTGGATTATGTGGCAATGGATATAAAAAACACATTAAAAAAATATCCTCTCACATCGGGTACTGATATCAATACCGAAAACATTGTAAAAAGTGCGGAAATACTTAAATCAAGCGGTATCCCCCGCGAATTCAGAACCACGGTTGTAAAAGAACACCATACAAAAGAAGACATTGTTGAAATTGCAAGATTTCTCGGAAAAACCGAAAAATACTTTCTTCAGTGCTTTAAGGATTCGGGCGATATCCTTGGTGACGGCTGCTCGGCGGTTTCTCCCGATGAGCTTAAAGAAATGGCACTTGAAGCGGGAAAATATGTTCTTTTGTGTGAAACACGGGGAATATAACATATTGCATATATTGTATTTTGTTTTCAGCATTGGCACAATATATTGTGTCAATGCTGATTTTTTCGGCTTTTTGACAAACATTTATCACAAAAAAGCAACAATATATTGTGCATACTTCCGAATTTGACAAAAACTTGCCACAAGATATTGATTTTATCCGCAGCGATATGCTATTATTAGCAAGCACGAGTAAAGGACCCCTGAAAGAAGGGCGTTAGAAACTATATATAAATTCATAACAAGGAGGAAAAATTATGGCTTATCAGGTAATTAAAAGAGATGGCGAAAAGGCTGATTTTAATATAACTAAAATTGCAGCCGCCATTCAGAAGGCTTTTGAAGCTCAGAACCGTGAATCCCACCCCAACATCATAGATTTCCTTGCACTCAAGGTAACTGCAGATTTTGAAACCAAGATAAAAGACGGTTATATTTCCGTTGAAGATATTCAGGACTCAGTTGAATCGGTGCTTGTACAGGCAGGCTATGCAGATATCGCAAAGGCATACATCCTTTACAGAAAGAACCGTGAAAAAATCCGTAATATGAAGTCCACCATTCTCGACTATAAAGAGATTGTTGACAATTATGTTAAGGTATCCGACTGGCGAGTTAAGGAAAATTCCACCGTTACATATTCCGTCGGCGGACTTATCCTTTCAAACTCAGGTGCAATAACAGCCAACTACTGGCTTTCTGAAATATATGATGAAGAAATTGCTTCTGCTCATAAAAATGCTGATATTCACATTCACGACCTTTCAATGCTCACAGGCTACTGTGCAGGCTGGTCACTTCGTCAGCTTATCGAAGAGGGTCTCGGCGGTGTTCCCGGAAAGATAACCTCTTCCCCTGCAAGCCACCTTGCAACACTTTGCAATCAGATGGTAAACTTCCTGGGCATTATGCAGAATGAATGGGCAGGCGCACAGGCTTTTTCATCCTTCGACACATATCTTGCTCCCTTTGTAAAGGTAGACAATCTCTCTTACAGAGAAGTTAAAAAGTGCATCGAATCCTTCATTTTCGGTGTAAACACTCCTTCACGCTGGGGTACACAGGCTCCCTTCTCAAACATAACACTTGACTGGACAGTTCCCGCTGACCTTGCCTGCAAGCCTGCTATAGTAGGCGGCAAGCCTCAGGACTTCACCTACGGCGACTGTAAAAAGGAAATGGATATGGTCAATAAGGCATTTATTGAAACCATGATCGAAGGCGATGCAAACGGCAGAGGCTTCCAGTATCCCATTCCCACATATTCAATCACAGCTGATTTTGCCTGGTCAGAAACCGAGAACAACAAGCTTCTCTTTGAAATGACATCAAAATACGGCACTCCCTATTTCTCAAACTATGTAAACTCCGATATGGAACCCTCAGACGTGCGTTCAATGTGCTGCAGACTCCGTCTTGACCTCAGAGAACTCAGAAAGAAATCAGGCGGCTTCTTCGGAAGCGGTGAAAGCACAGGTTCTGTAGGCGTTGTTACAATCAATATGCCCAGAATTGCATATCTTGCAGCAGACGAAAAGGATTTCTTTAACCGTCTTGACAAGATGATGGATATCTCAGCACGTTCACTTAAAGTAAAGAGAGAAATCATCACAAAGCTCCTTGAAGAAGGTCTTTATCCTTACACAAAGAGATATCTCGGCACATTCAACAACCACTTCTCAACCATAGGTCTTGTTGGTATGAACGAAGTAGGTCTTAACGCAAAGTGGATAGGCAAGGATATGACCCATACCGAAACTCAGGAATTTACAAAGAAGGTTCTCAATCATATGAGAGAGCGTCTTTCCGACTATCAGGAACAGTACGGCGACCTTTATAACCTTGAAGCAACTCCCGCAGAATCCACCTCTTACAGACTTGCAAAGCACGACAAGGCAAGATATCCCGAAATCCTTACAGCACACGAGGGTGCAACTCCCTATTACACAAACTCCTCACACCTTCCCGTAGGCTATACAGAGGATATCTTCTCTGCTCTTGATATTCAGGATGAGCTTCAGACACTTTACACATCGGGTACTGTTTTCCACGCATTCCTCGGTGAAAAGCTTCCCGATTGGAAGGCTGCAGCAAATCTTGTAAGAAAGATAGCACACAACTATAAGCTTCCCTATTATACTCTTTCACCCACATATTCAGTATGCCGTGAACACGGTTACCTTATCGGTGAACAGTATAAATGTCCTCTCTGCGGACAGGAAACAGAGGTTTATTCAAGAATCACAGGCTACTACCGTCCCGTTAAAAACTGGAATGACGGCAAGAGCCAGGAATTTAAGGACAGAAAAGTTTACGATATCGAAAAATCCGTTCTTACAAGAGACGGTGCTCCCGCAGAAGAATCAAAAGAAGAATGCTGCTGTGAAAACAAAGAAGCAGAAAAAATCCTTCTTTTCACAACCGAAACCTGCCCCAACTGCAAGCTTGCAGTTCAGTGGCTCGACAAAGCAGGAATTTCATACGAAAAACTCTTCGTTTCCGAAAATCCCGACCTGGCAAAAGAGCTCGACCTCAAGCAGGCACCCACACTGGTAGCTTACAAAAACGGCGAAGCCGCAAAATACGCAGGCGTTGCCGCAGTAAAGAAATTTATTGACGAAAAAAAATAAAATTGTTATCAACCTGAGAAACTGATACAAATAACTAAAAAACGGAAGTACTGAGAAAACGGTATTTCCGTTTTTTTTGCCGTCAGTAAGATACTCAACAAATCAACAAAAACAAAACAAGTATTTTTATTGACCAATCGTACAATAATTTTTATAATTAAACAGAAGAGAATTGAGCCCAATATGCTCAAAAAAAATAAACCGTAAAGGAGATAATATTATGAAAAAAACACTTATCGTGGTTGATATGCAGAATGACTTTATTGATATGGCTTTAGGCACTAAAGAAGCCGTAGCAATAGTACCCGCAGTAAAAGCAAAAATAGAAGAATATAAAAATGCGGGAAACGAAATAATATTCACCCGAGACACACACGGTGAAAATTATCTTGATACACCCGAAGGAAAAAAGCTCCCCGTCCCCCACTGCATAAAAGGAACAAAGGGCTGGGAAATAGCTGACGGACTTTATACCGAAGGCGCAAAAATAATAGACAAGCCAAATTTCGGCTGGCCTCACTGGAATAAAGAAGAGCTTGAAGAGGTTGAAATCATAGGTCTTTGCACCGACATATGCGTTGTTTCAAATGCGCTTATAATAAAAGCTTCTTTCCCCGATGCAAAAGTAAGTGTTGACAAAAACTGCTGTGCAGGCGTTACCCCCGAAAGCCACAATGCGGCACTTACAACAATGTCTATGTGTCAGATAAACATTAAATCATAATTTATCGGGCGGATGCCCGATAAATTATGATAATGATATACGCCTTTGGCGTATGATATATTGCTTTTGCAATATGATGTAAATGCTTCGCATTAATGATATATTTGCCGTTAGCAAATATGTCGGGACCTG
>JAZSRT010000102.1:0-82398 GCA_045538645.1 Acutalibacteraceae bacterium
GATTTAGCCGAAAAATTATATGTATCACGACAAGCAATCAGTCGTTGGGAAAATGGAACCGCACTTCCTGATGCACAAAATGTATTGCAGATTAGTAAATTGTTCGGAGTTACAACAGATTATCTGTTGAATGATGATTATAAAAGTGACAAGGATATCCCTGCTGTCCAAGATGCAACACAGGAAAATGAGTGCTTAATTTCAAAAAAGAAAAAAGGACATCTGATAGCTGCAATTTGTTTTACAGTAGCGGCTTTTTGCTGGTTGATGATTGTATCATCTAATCCGACTGGTATCGAGTTGGGGCTTTCATGCTTTTCCCTGGCACTTTGTTCAGGCAGTGCGGTTGCGCAGTTTATTTTGTTTTTTAAGAAAAGATAAAACTTACACCACAACAAATTCCAATTTGTCTAACAGGACAGGCACATTACTTTTGGGTAGTTTTTCTCCCAATTCTGCTCCGTTTAGGTAGTCTTTCGCAACAAAAAAGTCTCTTTTGTCTATCGGACAAAAGGGACTTTTTTGAGTGATGCGTTCCTTACGGAACGTGATGCGCACTTTGTGCGTGATGCAGGCTACGTCTGTGATGCACGTCTTCGGCGTATGAGCGGAACGCATCGCATCACCTATCACAGCGCAGCTGCATCACTTATCACTTATTTACAACCGGGCTCAATTTATGATATAATTAAATGGTAAGGTGTATGTTATTTTCAAATACCTTTCATCCAAATGCACTTCCTTAAGGGCGATGTTGATAGTATCCTGCAGAACCGCAAAGGAGAATGCAAAATGAAAAAGATTTTGGCGTGCGAAATATCTTTGCTCGCTCCTGCAGTAAAAACGCTTGCACCGATACAAATTGTTTATGATGACGCAGAAGTTATCAAAACAAGTTAAACTTTTTCGGAGGTTTTATGGTTTTTTTATTGGTTGTTATATACATTGCTTTTATAGGTCTCGGTGTGCCTGATTCACTCATCGGCTCTGCCTGGCCTGCTATGCATACGGAAATGAATATTCCTGTTGAAGCCGTGAGTATTCTCACTCTTCTGATTTCAGGCTGTACTGTGTTATCAAGTATGTTCAGTGCGGGAATTCTAAATAAATTCGGAACAGCTAAGGTTACGGCTTTCAGCACTGCTTTAACTGCGGCGGCTTTGTTCGGGTTTTCTGCGGCTCCGAATTTTTGGGTTATGATACCCTTAGCTGCTTTTCTCGGGCTTGGTGCCGGTGCGATTGATTCAGGGCTTAATAATTATGTTGCCCTTCACTGTAAAGCAAGCCATATGAATTTTCTGCATTGTTTTTACGGTGTGGGAGTAAGTCTCAGCCCTTACCTTATGGCACAGGCATTAAGCGATGCAGGCTGGCGCGGCGGTTACCGTTATGCTTTTTATGTGCAGACAGTCATCACTTTGCTTCTGATTGTGTCCCTTCCCCTGTGGAAAAAGACTGCCTCTGTGGGGCAGTCGGAAGAGGAAAAGGGTGTAAACCTCACTCTTTTACAGATGGCAAAAAAGTCGGAGGTGCGACAGGTATGGATTATTATGCTTGCAACTAACGCAATAGAATATGCCTGCGGAGTATGGGGAAGTACATATCTCGTAGCAGAAAAAGGCTTCGGGGCAGAACACGGTGCGCTTGCTCTGACAATATATTATGCAGGAATGTCTGTCGGACGTTTTGTTTCCGGTTTGCTTTCCGATAAAATCAGCACATGGAAACGTATCGGTATCGGTGCTGCTGTTCTTGCTCCTGCCATTGCAATTTTACTTCTTCCTCTGCCGGGTGCAGCTTCTGTGGTCGGTTTATTCTTTGTGGGTCTTGGTAACGGTTCAATCTACCCCAATATGATACACCTGACACCGCATAATTTCGGTAAAGAAGTATCGCAATCCGTCATGGGTTCACAGATAGCATTCGCTTACATTGGTGTTATGCTGGCACCGCCTATGGTCAGTTTTATAAGCACGGTGTTTGGTATAGGGGTATATCCTGTTCTGCTTGCTGTACTTTATGTGATAATGGTAATCATACTTAAATTATTTATAAATCGTTTGAAAAAGCAGGGCAGATACAATACAGAAGTCTGAGTTTCAAAGGACGGCAGAATAATGAAAAACAATAATAAATTTGATATGAATAGCTTCACCTTTCCCGAGGTTTGCTGTGCACCTGTATATATCTGGGTATGGAATGATATATGCACACGTGAAATTATAGACGTTCAGCTGTCTGAGATGCTCAGTCTCGGCATAAGGGCATTTTATATTCTTCCCGAGCCAAAGAACTTCCGCCCCGACAGCATGCCGACAGACCTTACGCCTGACTATCTCTCAACGGAATACTTTGAGCTTTGTGCATATGCTGTCCGAAAGGCAGATAAGCTCGGTATGCACTGCTGGATTTATGATGAGGGCGGATGGCCTTCAGGCGGCGCCTGCGGAGAAGTTCTGAAGGATCATCCCGAATATGCCCGACAGGTGATGAAGGCTTCAGGAAAATATTTTTCTGCAGGAGATGTGTATAATAAAACAACCCCTGACGTTCTTGCGGCTTTTTTGAACGACAGGGAAATTATTGAAGAAGGGTATATATTTTCTGAAAATACTGTTGTAACAGAGTATTTTGTCAAAAAAGAAATCGGCGGGAATGCGGATTATCCCGATTTGCTCAATTATGAAGCAACGGAATATTTTATTAAAATCACTCACGAAAAATATGCCCTTGCAATGAAGAATGAGCTCGGTAAAAATGTTACAGCCGTATTTACCGACGAGGCTAAAGCCCCATTCCGAGCATTCAACAAAGAGCTTGCAGAGCAATATGAAACCGTATACGGCGAATCAATATTGCCGTATCTGCCGCTGATTGCCCAAAGAGCAGAAGCAACCGAGGATAATATTCACATATTGTACCGTTGGTACGATTTGTGCAGCCGTATGTTCTGCGATAATTTTCTTCTGCAGTGCAAAAAATGGGCAAACCGTCACGGTATGGCTTTTACGGGACATCTTGATAAGGATCACGATCCCCTCGGCTGTGTCCGCGGCGGTAATAACTTTAACCTGATGCGTGCTCTCAGGTGTTTTGATATCCCCGGAGTTGATGTTATCTGGCGACAGCTCTATCCCGAAAATAAAACAGCATTCAGGAACGATATGAACGCTTACAACGGATTCTTTCCGAGATATGCTTCATCAGCTGCACGGCAGAACGGCACAAAGCTTGCAATGTGTGAAATTTTCGGTGTTGCGGGCCCGGGACTTACTTATGATATAATGCGCTACACCGTAGGTTATCTGGCTGTGCGCGGAATAAACATCTTCAATCTGTTTAATTTCCCTCTCGGCAGAAAAGGTGCATATCTTGCACAGGAGCTGCCGGTATTTACGGAAAATCAGGTGTTTTACCGTTATCTTCATCAGTTTAACCGTTATACGGAACGTCTGTCTTATGTGTCCTCCCTGGGAGAACGTGTCTGCGAAACAGGACTTTATTATCCTGTTCAAGATTTTCAGGGCGGTCTTAATGCGAAGGTCACGGCAAAAGCATTCGATACTCTCGGCAGAGGCCTTGAAGATATGCCGGTGGATTTTGATATTGTTGACGATGATGTTATACAGTCGGCAAAAGGCGCAGACCTCGGCTTCATAAGCATCGGCAGTGCAGCTTACAGGCACATTATCATTCCTGAAGAAGCTGATATTCCGCAGGACACCCGAAAGGTGCTGAATCGTTTTATTAAAGGAGGCGGCAGAGTTTCATACAGTCTTTCACATCTCGCACCTGTGATTCAGATTGACGGCAAAGGTTTACGTGCAATGCACAGAAAAGCAGAAAACGCAGAATTGTTCTTTTTGTTCAGGGAAACAGGTGAAAGCGGAGATTATCGTATTCACCTTCCTTCGACAAACGGCTATCTGCTTGATTTGGAAAACGGTGCACTAACGCATTTCGAAGCTGAAAACGGCATTCTTAAGCTTTCTCTTGCCATAGGGGAAACGGCTGTGATATTGCTGACAGACGAAGCTCTGAATGCAGAAAGCAAAATAGATTTCGGAAACAGATTCGAGATTCCGAATGAGTTTCTGTTTTGCAAAGAGCTTGAACTTACCTGCAACGAAAACGGATTTGAAAATATAAAGCATTCCGATAAAGCCGTTTTAGTAAGCCTTGGTGATTGGTCAGGCTTAATTGGCAGTGCTTACTCAGGAAGCGGAGTTTATGAAACAGCCTTTACACTCCCTGCTGAAAAAGTCGGAAAAGAAGGAGAAATTGACCTGGGCGATGTGCATTTCACGGCTCAGGTATATCTCAACGGCAAATCTTTAGGAACAGCCCTGATGCCACCGTACAGATTAAAAATCCCTGACGGAGTGCTGCAAAAAGAGAACAAACTGAAAATAATTGTGACTAACACATCAGCTAATTGGTACATTCACACCGATTACTTTGATAAGTGGAAAACGGAAGAATTATCCCCGTATTTTGAAGGGGAACTGGATTTTGCAAAAGACTTTGTATCAGGCGGACTGTACGGTCCTGTTACACTTTATACAGAATAATAAATAAAACCATATAATATAAGGCGAAAGAGTATTTTTTGACACTCTTTCGCCTTGTGTTATGGCTTACTTTATTTTACAGCCCCTTATTCCGCTTGCGCTCTGTGCGGGCGGGAGAACCCCTCCCGCTACAGGAACGTGCGAAGCAAATATTTCACATGAACGAAGTTCATATTTTACATTGCGAAGCAATATTTCACTCACACCAAAGGTGTGAATTTCACTATCATAATTTGTAGGGCTTGCAGCCCTGCAAATTATGATTCATATTCCGTTTTCATCAAAATCAAATACTGCCTCAAGGATAACATTTATAATTTTTTCTATGCAGTCGGGATTAAGAATGTCCGCTGTGTCAAGACGTGTGTGATAATATCTTGCGGGGGCGGGGTCCATGGCAACTATTGATGCTGCGGGAATGCCTGCCTGTGAAGCGGCAGCGGCATCTGTTGAACCGAGGGGAATTGCACCGACGGGAATATCAAGACCCTGCTTTTTGCCGGCTTTCTTGAGAAGCTCGCAGACACGCTTGTCATTCTTGACCATACCTGTCATATCTTTTTCATATATCATCATAAATTCTTCATCACGGATGGTATCGGCACTGATGAATACGGTTTCAATTCCGTCATTTTTATATTCGGGATGTGCTTCAAAGAATGCCTTTGAACCTCTGAGCCCTGCTTCTTCGCCACCTGCAAGAACCGCTACAACCTCGGTGTTTTCAAAGCTGATATTATTATCAGAAAGATATTTCATAACTGCAGATGCAACATAGCAGCCCGAAAGGTCATCGTTTGCACCGTCAACATAACGCTTGCCGTTTGTGAATCTGTATAAAGCACCGTAAGCAGGTAAGAAAGCTAACTGACCGAGAGCCATTTTCTTTGCCGCTTTAGTTTTCTTTGAAAGAGCCACGGCAGAGGTGGCAGCAGTGTAAAGAAGTCCCACAATTGCCGGTGCTGCAACGAGAATGGAGCCGCTTGAGCCGATTTTATATGTATATGTCCATTCGGGGGCAGAATCTGTGTGTCCCGAAATTACAATTCTTCTTTTTGTTTCGCCTGTTGCTTTTCTTACGGCGATAACATTACCCGATTCCTTTTCTTTGAACAGGGGATCGAGCATCTTTTTATAAAAAAGGAATTCTCCCGTAAGACTTGCAATTCCCGCACCTAAAAGGGCAAGAGAGCCTGCAGCTGCAGCCTTTGATTTTTTCTTTGAGGCTACAAGATTAAGTGCCGATGCACCGATACAGCAAGAACCTGCAATAGGTACAAATGACATAAAAGCATCGGGATTCACCTTGAAGGTTTCTCTTCTTACTTCATCCGAAAATGCCTTTAATTCTTCAAGCATTGTTTCCTGTGCTTTGGTTTCGCTTTCTTCACCGCAGGGGCGAGGACCGTAGAGCTTACAGATGTTTGTGATACCGTTTACCGCAAATTCGGTACAGTCTTTAGTTGTTGTTACCGCATTTTTCAATGTGTCGGAAAAATTCAAAATAACACATCCTTTTGATAAATTTATGTTTTTATTCTATTATAATTTTTTTTAATAATCAATAGTGAATGTAAAAATTGTCATATTCATCCGCATAATTAACGCAGAACACGGCGGTGTTTATTCTGCTTATCAGCATATTGAACAGATTGGACATCTCTGAATTTACACATCTGACGAAAATTTTATTTTGGTTTGACTTGATTTTTTCGTTATGTTAAAATTTAGAAGATATATTTTTTCTTATATCTTTCAGGAGGTCACTTATGAAAAAGCTCACAAGAAAAAGCAAAAAGCTGCTTTCCGTTTTACTGTCGGTGCTTCTTGTTGCAATAACTATGGCACCTATGCTTGCAGTTGCGGCAGAACCCGAAATCAACTACATAATCGACAATCCCTATGAGGAAATAGACTGGGACGCCTGGGGAGAATACAAAACTCAGCTTCACTGCCATACAAATGCATCAGACGGATTTCTTACCGTTGATGAATTTGTAAGACTTCATTATGCCGCAAACTTTGATATTGTTGCCCTTACAGACCACGGCACCATAAATCAGGGCTGGAATAATGAACCTGAGCTGGTTCCGCTTCTTCGCCTTGTGAAAAAAGAAAGAACCCGGATGGCTGATATTATTCCCATTCCTCAGAATGAATATGAAGCTTACCTTGACGGAACAAACGATAATATCACATACACAACAAAAGACGGCTATACGCTCACGAGAACACACGAAAACGGTATGCTTGATGTTCCCAAGGGTATAGAGCTTAATATGGCAACTCCCTTTGCAGACTGTCATCTTACAGGTTATTTCTCTGACTACGGTCAGGGGCTTGCAGGTGTTTTCGGAGATTACGAAACTCCTTCAAAGGGCGTTATGGATGCAGGCGGTATTTCATATCTTTCACACGTAGGTGAATATGTTTATACTGATAAAGATTCCGAAAACTATGTAGGTCAGCTTATTGATGATTATTATCCCACAAAGTTTGCAAGGCTTTTCCTTGATTATCAGGGTTCATCCCTCGGTATGGGTATAAACTCTGCAACAGATGCTCATACACGTTGCGACAGAATACTTTACGATCAGATTCTTCAGAAAACCATTCCCAACGGTGTTGTTCCCTGGGGTAACACTTTTGCCGATTCTCATGATGAAAATGCCGTAAATGATGCATATACTATGGTATGGATGCCCGAATTTACTTTGGAAGCTTTCAGAGAAAGTCAGGAAAAGGGTCACTTCTTCTCAATTTCTCACTACTCAAACGGTGTTGAACTCAACGGTATGGAAGAAATGCCCGGTTTTGTTGAGCAGGATGTTTATGATACAAAGGCTTACTGGCTTGATAATACTCCCGGTGTTACAAGAATAACCGTAGATCAGGATGCCGACACAATTACCGTTGAAGGCAAGGATGCAAACATTATAACCTGG
This sequence comes from Acutalibacteraceae bacterium, assembly GCA_045538645.1. Lineage (GTDB taxonomy): Bacteria > Bacillota > Clostridia > Oscillospirales > Acutalibacteraceae > RUG806. Next base: position 7,517 of record JAZSRT010000102.1, read on the forward strand.
GTTTCAAACGGTAATGTTATCAAGCGTGAAGAGCTGGTTGACGGTAAAGCAACTCTTGACCTTCATAATGATGAGCTTTTAAGCGATCCTTATCTTTATCTGAGATTCTATCTTTCGGGTGATAACGGAATCTGTTATGCACAGCCTATGGTGCTTCATGTTGAAGGCGAAGAATTTGCACCTGTAGATGTTCCCGAAACTCACGATATTTCCACCTTCCTCAGAAGCCTTGTTAATATAGTTGATGCAATATTCTTCAAGTTCAGTCCCATTATCTGGGCATTCAAGTATTTTGCACTCGGTTATAATCCTATCGAAAGACTTTTTGAATAATATTGAACAAAACGGACAATAGCTTTTACGGGCTTTTGTCCGTTTTTTGCTTTACAGGAAATCCCTTCCTGTAAAGCAAAAAGATTATATGTCCCTCTGGACGCTCAGCTATGCTTCGTTCAGAGATGAACTATCCGAAAATGTTTTCGCCGCAGGCGTACGGTGAAAACGTTTTCTTATTGACACCGCACAAACAAAATGCTATACTGAATACGAGTTAGTTATTGCTAACTGATATTATCATAAAGGAGGAGCTTATGAAACAATTTGATGTAACGGGTATGACCTGTGCCGCTTGCAGTTCGAGAGTAGAAAAAGAAGTAAGTAAGGTTCCCGGTGTGTCCTCCTGTTCGGTCAGTCTTCTTACAAATTCTATGTCTGTAGAGGGTGACGTAAAAACGGAAGATATAATTTCCGCCGTGGAAAAAGCGGGCTACGGCGCAAGTGAACAGGGAAAAGAAAAGCAGACAGAAGCAGATTCATCCTCTGTCGATAAAGAAGAAAAAAAACTTAAAACAAGGCTTATCCTGTCAGTTGCCGTGCTTTTTATACTTATGTACTTTTCTATGGGGCATATGATGCTGGCTTTGCCGGTTCCTGCATTTTTTGAAGGAAATCCTGTGGGACAGGGAATTTTGCAGATGCTGCTGAGTCTTGCGGTTCTGATAATAAACAAACGCTTTTTTATAAACGGCATAAAGGGTGTTATTAACCGTTCTCCGAATATGGATACCCTTGTTGCAATGGGCTCGGGAGTTTCTTTTATTTATTCACTTGTTATGGTATTCGGTATGACCGTAAATCATACTGCAGCTCACGAAGCATTGCACGGCTTATATTTCGAATCTGCGGCAATGATAGTAACACTTATAAGCGTGGGAAAAATGCTTGAGGCACATTCAAAGGGCAAAACCACAAACGCACTGAAAAGCCTGATGAAGCTTGCGCCCGATAAGGCTGTTTTAATAAAAGACGGTAAAGAAATCGAAGTAAAAGTAAGTGAAGTAAAAACAGATGATATTTTTATTGTCCGTCCGGGAGAAAGTATTCCTGTTGATGCTGTTATATTAAAAGGCTCGGGTGCCGTGGATGAATCTGCGCTCACGGGTGAGAGTATCCCTTGTGATAAAGAAGTCGGTGATAAGGTATCTGCAGGTACGGTAAATACTTCGGGTGTTCTGGAATGTAGGGCAACAGGTGTCGGAAACGATACCATGCTTTCTTCCATAATACGTATGGTGTCTGAAGCCGCCTCGACAAAAGCCCCTGTTGCAAAAGCGGCAGACAAGGTTTCGGGGATTTTTGTTCCGGTTGTAATTGTAATAGCAGCAGTAACGGTTGCCTTTTGGCTCATTCTCGGCGAGGATATAGGATTTTCTCTGGCAAGAGGCATTTCCGTGCTTGTTATCAGCTGCCCGTGTGCATTAGGCCTTGCCACACCTGTTGCCGTAATGGTAGGAAACGGTGTGGGAGCTAAAAACGGCATACTTTTCAAAACTGCCGCAAGTCTTGAGCATTCGGGAAAGCTTAGGATAGTAGCTATTGATAAAACAGGCACAATAACCGAAGGACGTCCTGAGGTTACTGATATTATTCCCGTAAACGGAGAAACGGAAAAAGAGCTCCTTGCGCTCGGTTACAGTGTTGAATACGGAAGCGAGCATCCTTTGGGCAAAGCCATATGCAAAAAAGCGCAGTCTGAAAAGATAGAAAGGGAAGAGGTTACTGATTTCAGAGTGCTTCCCGGTAACGGTGTAAGAGCAAAAATACACGGCGGTGAAGCAGTCGGCGGCAGTATAACATATTTCAGTAAGAATTTTTCATTGCCCGAAGAAGCAAGAAAAACTGCCGAAAAGCTTGCAGACGAAGGAAAAACTCCTTTGTTTTTTGCGCTGGACGGTGCTTTTAAGGGTATTATTGCAGTAAGCGATACTGTGAAAGAGGATTCGGTAAAAGCCGTAAACGAAATGAAGAATATGGGTCTTTATACGGTTATGCTCACAGGTGACAATATAAAAACAGCACAGGCTATCGGAAGAAAAGTCGGTGTTGATAAGGTTATTGCAGGTGTATTGCCCGACGGCAAGCAGGCAGTGATAACTTCATTGCAGAAAAACGGTCTTACTGCTATGATAGGTGACGGAATAAACGATGCCCCTGCACTTACAAAAGCCGATGTGGGTATTGCCATAGGTGCAGGAACCGATGTGGCTATTGATGCCGCCGATGTGGTTCTTGTAAAAAGCACCTTGACCGATGCCGTAAAAGCCATAAGACTCGGAAGGGCAGTACTTAATAATATATACCAGAATCTCTTCTGGGCATTTGCTTATAATATAATAGGTATTCCGCTGGCTGCAGGTGTGTTTATATCACTTCTCGGATGGAGTATGAACCCGATGTTCGGTGCGGCGGCAATGAGTGTTTCGAGCTTTCTTGTTGTCACCAATGCATTACGGCTGAATTTCAGGAATATTGATTCACCGAAAAAAGACAGAAAAATAAAAAAAGTTATATTACAGGAGGAAAAACAAATGACAAAAACAATGAAAATAGAAGGTATGATGTGTATGCACTGCGAAGCAAGAGTTAAAAAGATTCTTGAAGCGCTTGACGGTGTTTCTGAGGCTTTGGTAAGCCACGAAAACGGCACAGCCGTTCTTACACTTTCCGCTCCCGTGTCGGATGAAGCTCTTACCGAAGCTGTAGCGGCTCAGGATTATAAGGTTCTCGGTATAGAATAATTATTTATTTGATATTGCGTGTTAATATTACGAAAATATTAACACGCAATAAACATTAGTGTGCTGTGTAATATACAATGTGTTGCAAAAAATTTATAAATAATCGTCATAAATCAAAAATATGTGGATTATTTTACAAAATCCCTGCTTTTGCTTGTTGCAAGATTATTAACAATGTGTTAAAATCGAATTATTAAATTTGATAAAAAGAGGTAATATCAATGAGCAAATTTTATGATCTTATTCCTTCGCAGGATACTATGTATCTGATGCAGAAGTATACGCTTCATAAACAGATAGTTCAGATTCCTACTGCTTTTATGGTTGATATTGATGTTGATTTCAACACACTTCTTAAAGCTCTTAATATTGAAATAGAACGCAACGACTCATTAAGACTTCGTTTTAAGAAGGAAGGAAAAAAGATACAGCAGTATTTTCTTGACAGCTATAAAATTGATTCTGTTAAAGTACTTTCTTTTAAAACAGAAGAAGAACAGAATGCATTCTTTACAAAGGATGCACAGAAGCCCGTAAGATTCCTTAAGGACGAATGCTACAGATTCTATTTCTTTAATTCATATAACGGCTACAAGGGAATTTATCTCAATGCAAGCCATATGGTTATGGATGCTATGGGAATACTTGTATGCTATCTTGACCTTCTGTCAATTTACAGAGCACTTAAAGACGGAAAAGAATTTCCCGCACCTCTTTGCAGGTTTGAAGATTATATAGTAAAAGAACACGAAAGATGTGCCAATAAGGAGCGTTTTGAAAAAGACAGACAGTTCTATGACGAGTATTTCAGAAGCGCGGGTGAACCTTCTTACTGCGGTGTTCACGGTCCCGAATTCCTTGAAAAAGAACGTATAAAGAAAAAGAACCCCGACCTTAAGGTTCCTTCTGCATACAATCCCTTGCTTGATAAGGCTGAGGTTATGCAGATGAAAATCAGCCCCGAAACCTCAAGAAAAATTCTTGAATTCTGTAAAGAACGTTCTGTTGCGCCCGAAAGCTTATTGCTTCTTGCAATGAGAACGCATCTTTCCGCAATAAACGGCAGAGATCCCTACGGTTTCCAGATGCTTATGTGTTCAAAAAGAATCAGAAAGAGCGATATGAGAACAGGCGGTTGTATGGCTCAGCCTCTGCAGGTGCGTACAGTGCTTACTGAGGATATGACATTCTCACAGGGACTTGATGAATTCCTTCACGTAAGAACATCTCTTTATAAGCATCTTTCATATCCTTATATAACAGCCCGTGACCAATCCAGAGAAATATTTAATTTTTCAATGATCCAGGGTCCCGCTGCACTTATGTTCTCCTGGCTTCCCATTCCCGTAACCGAGTTTAACGACTTTAAGTTTGATTTCAAGACCTTTAATCTCGGCAGATATTTCAGCCCCTTGTATGCTATTTGTTATCCCGATCCTCAGAGTGAATGTGTAATCTTACATTATATGTACAGATGCAAGCTTATTACTCCCGAGAATCTTGAAGATTTACATAATAATACTGTTAAAATAATCGAACAGGGAATAGCCAATCCCGATATCACAATCGGTGAGCTGCTTGACAGCCTGAAATAATTTTTTAGAGGTGAAATAAATGGATCCTAAAGAAAAAAAGCTTATTGATGATCTTCGCCATACAGTGCATATGACAGGCGAACTTCTTACATTAAAAATGCTTATTGAACGTATGGAAATATACGGTGAACGTATATGTATGGTCGAAAAGAAAAAAGAGCAGGTTATTAATTATACGGTAAAGAGATTCCGCGAAGATGTTTTTGCTTTGGGATCTGCGCTTAAGTCAATGGGACTTATGGGTAAGCATATAGGTATTCTCAGCGAAAACTCATATCAGTGGGTAGTTACATTCTTTGCAACGGTTTGCGGCGGCGGTGTTGCTGTTCCCGTTGATAAGGAGCTTACCGATGCCGAAATCAGCGGTCTTTTCACAAAGGCTGATGTTGATGCACTTTTCTTCTCCCGTGCATATAAAGAAACAGCAAAATATCATCTTCAGCAAGATGAAAGATGTAAAGCCGCTGTTTGTACAAACAGAAAGCTTGACGGAGATTTTCTTTTCTTTGACGAACTTATCGAAAAAGGTAAAGAAATCATTGCAGGCGGCGATGATTCTTACATAAAGACTGAAATCAATAAAGATGACCTTGCCGCTATTGTGTTCACCTCCGGCACAACAGGTGCAAACAAGGGTGTTATGCTGACTCACGGCAATTTTGCTCAGAATGCAGACGGTGTTCTTGAAACAATAGAAACACAGTACAGCTCAATTTCACTTCTCCCCATGAACCACGTGTATGAGCTCAGCTGTAATATCCTCACTGCCCTTTATATGAACTGCCCCGTATTTATAAATGATTCACTTAAGAACTTTATGAAAAATGTTCAGTTCTATAAGCCCGATGCTATGGCTATAGTGCCCCTTGTTATTGATACAATCTATAACACTGTCTGGAGAACTGCAGAACAGTCAGGCAGAGCAAAGATTCTTAAAAAGCTTCTTAAGCTCAGCAATTTCTTAAGACGTCACGGAATAGACCTCAGACACGTTTTCTTTAAGATGATTGCAGAAAAATTCGGCGGCAAATTCCCCACAATGTCCTGCGGCGGTGCTCCCACAAGAGTTGAGTATATCAAGTGCCTTTGCGATTTCGGTTTTACCATTTATAACGGCTACGGACTTACCGAATCTTCACCCACGGTTACTCTTAATCTTGATGCAGGTAATTTACCCGATTGTGCAGGCTATGCTTTCCCCAAGGCACAGTTTAAGATTAATGAGCCCGATGATAAGGGTGTAGGTGAAATCTGGATAAGAGGCGAAAACGTTACACAGGGTTATTATAAGGATGAAGAAGCTACAGCCGCTTCATTTGAAGACGGTTGGTTCAAAACAGGTGACTACGGCAGAACAGACAAAGAAGGCCGTCTTTATGTTGTAGGAAGAAAGAAGAATCTTATAATTCTTGATAACGGTAAAAACATATTCCCCGAAGAAGTAGAAAGCTACTATATGGAAAAAATAGAATATCTTCACGATGTTGTTGTTTTTGAAGCTGAAAAGGAATCAGGCGGCAGAAAGCAGAAGATAATTGCAGGCGCATTCTATGTAAGCCCTGAGGATGTCGGAAATAAGAGTGAAGAAGAAATCAAAGTAATGGTTGAAAAGGATATTCTTGAAGCCAATAAAGAGCTTACTGCTTACAAGCGTGTTCAGGATACTTATATAACAACAAAGGAATTTGAAATCAATTCCACAAGAAAGGTTATAAGAAGCAAAGTTATTGACCGCTATTATGCAGAAAATAAATAATTTATAATTAAACATCGGAGGAAAAAACAATGCTTGATAAAATGAGAGAAATAATTTGTGAATTTGCAGATATAGATCCCAAGGATATTACACTTGAAACCAATATCCGTAAGGATCTCGGGCTTAATTCCCTTGAGCTTGTAAATCTTGCTGTTGACATTGAAGAAGAATTTGATGTTGAGATTCCCGATAAAGAAGCTATGGGACTTGAAACCGTTGCTGATGCTATCAGAATTATTGAAAAGTATATGGATTGATTTTCCCGTGAATAACACAAATATCTATAAGCTGAATATAGATACAATAAGCCGCAGCGAATTCGGTGCGGCTTATTTTCTTATGGCTGATGAACGAAAAGCACGGTGTGATTCTTATTTTCGGGAAGATGATAAAAAGCGGTGTATAGCTGCAGATATGCTTTTAAGAAGGGTTCTCAGTGAGGCTGTGGGAATACCGGAAAAGCTTCTTGAATTCGGTATTTACGAAAAAGGAAAGCCTTATCTTAAAAATCAGAAATGCTTCTTCAGTGTTTCACATTCCGGGAAGGCAGTTGCCGTAGCCGTAAATAAAGATTCTGAAGTGGGCATTGATATCGAAGAGCTTCGCCCCGTAAAAGCTTCTGTTGCAAAGCATTTTTTTACTCAGAATGAAATTGAATTTGTATTCCGCAGAGATTTTATCCCGGATGGAATTATTGAAGACAGAGAAACTCTCGAACGGTTTTTTAAGGTCTGGACATATAAAGAAGCCTACGTAAAAATGACAGGCAAGGGAATAACGGACGATATAAAGAAAATTTCGTATGATGAGAAAAACTGTGAATGCGAAATAAATGAAGACTATTGTCTGACAGTTATTACAAAAAAATAAGCAGAATCAGCTGAAAACACTGCTGATTCTGCTTTTGTCTTATAATATGGGGGGTTATTCTACGGATTTCAGTGAAAGTACCATATCTACCTTTTTGAGCTTATTATGAAGCAGAATGTTAACGGCAACTATAATAAGACAGGTTATTACTATTGCAATAACAAAACTGTACCACGCAATATTCTGTCCGTACATAACGGTGTCAATGGCTGTAAAGGAAATAAGCAGATAATGAATAACAATACCTAAACCTACACCGAACAGCATACCGAATATTGAAACAAAAATATTTTCACGGTAAATATAACTGCTGACTTCTTTATCAACAAAGCCCAGCACTTTAAGAGTTGCAATTTCACGGGTACGTTCAATTATATTGATATTTGAAAGATTATAAAGAACAATAAAAGCAAGCACAAGTGCCGAAACAAAGAACAGCAGAATAACAACCGATAAGGCATCTGTTATCTGTGAAATACTTTCAGTTGTATCGCTTGTGAATGCAACGGCTGTGATTCCGTCTGTCTTCATAAGGTCGGTTGATAAAAGTCCCTTTGCGTTGGTGAGTGTTTCTTTATCCGCATCGTCAAAGGTTGAAGAAAGATTACCTACGGCATACTGATAATCGGGAGCTTTACCTGTAGATGATGTGTAAACCTGCTCTGTCATATAGATATAGTGGAAGGTATAGTTTTCTGCAATTGCACTTACGGTAACAGAATAAGTGTTGCCGTCACCGTCTGTAAATGATATCTGTTCACCCACGGAGGTTTTTGTGTCTGCGGCAAGCTTTTCGGTTATTACAGCACCGGAATCATCAAGAATGTATTTTTCTTTTGTTATTCTGTCTCTCAGGTCAATGTATTCAGCGAGCTTTGCTGCATCCTCGGGTACAAGAATATAAACATCAAGCTTCTTGTCGCTTCTCTCGCTGCTGCCTGTCATTGATTTCATCGCCGTGAGCATCAATGAGCCTATACGTGCATCTTTTGCAGCCTGTGAAAACTCATAAGAATGTGTTGGCGTGGTCTGGGGGTTGTTGAAAACTATCTGAAAATCATACTTTGAAACAGCGTCTTTTTCATATTGCTTTGAAAGAATGGCACCTATGGAGTTGTACATTCCGAGGCTTGCAATAAGCAGCCCCGTACAGCCTGCAATTCCGAAAAGTGTCATAACAAAACGCTGCTTGTTTCTGAAGAGATTTCTTGCAGTAACCTTTGCGGTGAAATTAAGACGTTCCCAAAGGAAGGTTATTTTTTCAAGAAGAATTCTTTTACCTGCCTTTGGTGCCTTGGGACGCATAAGCACCGCAGGGTTGGTTTTAAGCTCTTTGTTTATTGCTATGGTAGTTACAAGAGTTGTGCATGCAAGAGAAATAATAAGGCTGAGTGCAGCATAAAGCCAGGGGAATACATAAATAAGGTCAGGTAATGAGTACATAATGGAATATGCCGAATTTATTGCAAAGGGGAACAGGAAAACGGCAATTCCCACACCGATAACGGTGCCGATTATGCAGGCGGAAAGGGAATAGATAACATACTTTGCAACGATGGATGCTGATGTGTATCCAAGGGCTTTATATGTTCCTATAAGTATTCTGTCTTCATCCACAAGACGTGTGAGTGTTGTAAGACATATCATTGAAGAAAGAATAAAGAAGAAGATCGGGAATATGTTTGACAGTATCGCAATATTATTCACCGATTGACCGTAGCTTTCGTATCCGGGAGTATCATTTCTGTTGTAAACATTCCATGAAAGTGTATCAAGCTTTGACAAAAGATTTTTTGCCTCGGAAAGCTTTTGCTGAGCCGCAATAATTCCCGAATCAAGCTGCGACAAGGCTTCCGCACGTTTCTCTTTAGCAAGTGCAAGATTAACAGGGGCATTGTTTACCTGTGTAATAAAGTCATTGAGCTTTGTTTCAGCCTGCATTCTTTCTATCTGCAGCTGAAGATTACTGCTTTGCAGGTTAAAACCGTAAGACTGAAGCTGTTTGCTTGCGTTTTCAAGCAGCTCCGATGCGGCGTCAAGCTCACTTTTTGCCGTTGCAAGATCAAGTGTTGCCTGTGTAAGCTCTTTTTCTTTTGCAGAAAGCTGTTCTCCTAAAGAATCAAGACTTGCCTTCTTTGCATCAAGGGATTTTTGTTCGTTTGCAAGTTTAGCTTTCTGAGAGTCGAGATAAGGCTGAAGGGAGGTTGCAATTTCGGTGGCAAGTCCCTGGGTGGTAAGTGCTTTAACAGCAGAGTAAAGCTCAGGATAGGTAAGCTGCATCATATTGATAACAGATTGAATCTGTTCTGAAGAATAGGCGCCTGACTGCAGATCGCCGATTTTAAGAAGGGTGGCTTCTGCCGCTGTTATCATAGATTCGGTTGTTTTGATCGTCTGCTGCGCAAATTCAACGGCACTCTGAGCTGATTTATAATCGCTGAATGTAGAATCGTAAAGATTCTTTGCCTGAGTATGTCTGAGGTTTTCTTCGTTGTATAAAGCTAAGTTATCCTTATATTGCTGTTCCTGACTTGAATATTCGGAAAGAGCCGCATAGTACTCGGATGTATTGCCACTGAGCTCACCCTGTGCTTCAGAAAACTTGTTGTTGAATTCTTCCTGTGCTTCCTGAATACGGATATTGCCGTTGGCAACCAGGTCTTCAAGAGTTTCTATTGTTGCGTCGAGTTCTTTGAGCTCTTCGGAAACTTCAGAGGAGCTGTTCTGTATCAGTGCTTCACCGTCTGAAACCTCTTTTTCAAGCTGAGGCTTCAGCTGTGCTGCTCTTATGTCCATTCTGCCTGTTGAAATGGCTTCTATATTTGCAATAACAGGTGAGATATATTCAAAGTATTCATCAGAATAGGGGTCAAGCGTGTCGGCTCCTTCAATACCTACATATATTTCCGAATAATAATCGATGCTGAATGCTTCTTCGGGGATAATAATGAATGTACTGACTTTACCGCTGCCTATAGTGGTGTTTCCGCGTTCAAAAGAAATATAAAAAGGCGAACGTATAATACCGACTATGGTAAAGCTGTCGGTGGTAAGCTGTGAAGGGGAGCTGCCGTCTTCAGTTTCAAGTGTAATGGTGTTGCCTATTCTGTAGCTGTCGGGCGTAGAAAGCTTACTTGCATCCACAAGACACTCGTTGTAAGCAGAAGGATATCTTCCTTCAATAAGCTCAGGGCGGTTCATATAATTTCCGTCGTTTGAGCCTGTTAAGAAAGAAGATATGTTTTCGGGGGATATGCTGTATGCTCTTGCACTTATCTGTGTTCCGTCTATATCCGCTTCAATTTCTCCGTTAACTTTAACAAGTGCATCAATAAATTTCTGACCGGAGGCATACTGAACACCGCCGATGGTTTTAACAGCAGTAAGATCCTCGTCGGTAAGACCGGCAAGGGACTGTATGCGTATATCCATAAGGTTATAATCGCTGTAATACTTGTTTGCGGTAGCAAACATATCGGGAGCAGTAGCTTTTATACCGACAAAAAATGCCGTACCCAAAGCGATTATAAGAGTGATGGATATATATCTGCTGAAATTCTTTTTAATTGTACGAAGGGTATCTTTTATCAGTGCTTTAGACAAGCTAAGGTCCTCCTTACCATTCTATCCTGTCTACGGGCAGGGGGTTATCGTTGATTGCTATTCTGTGGACTCGTCCGTTTCGCATTGTAATAACACGGTCAGCCATAGGTGTGAGCGCAGTATTATGAGTGATTATTACAACGGTCATTCCCGTTTCTTTGCTTGTATCCTGCAAAAGCTGTAATATCTGCTTTCCGGTGTTATAATCGAGTGCACCCGTGGGCTCGTCGCACAGTAAAAGCTTAGGATTTTTTGCAAGCGCACGTGCAATGGAAACGCGCTGCTGTTCACCGCCCGAAAGCTGAGCGGGGAAGTTATTCATTCGGTCGCCGAGGCCCACTCTTTCAAGAACTTTTGTGGGATTGAGTGCTTTGTTGCTTATCTGAGAGGCGAGTTCAACATTTTCAAGAGCCGTAAGATTGGGAACGAGATTGTAAAACTGGAAAACAAAGCCCACATCGTGGCGTCTGTAAAGTGCCATTCTTTTTTTGTTGAACTGGTTGATAAGTTCACCGCCGACTCTTATCTTTCCGTCATCACAATCATCAATTCCGCCGAGAATATTAAGTACCGTGGTCTTACCGGCACCGCTGGGGCCTACTACCATACATAGCTCACCCTGCTCAACGGAAAAAGATACTCCGTCAAGTGCGTTTATGGTAACTTCGCCCATATTGTATTTTTTATAGACCGAATCAAGTTCAATAAAACTCATAATTGCCCACCTTAATTATTATAAAATAAAGTATATCGCATAAAAGTGGTATAGTCAAGTAGAATAAACAAGGTTAAAACATTAAATATTTGGTATTTTTCAGTTAATATCAGCGAAAATAATCGCAAAAAGTAAAATTATGCAAAATAATGTATAAAAATGCAATTATTCCGCAGTGTGCTTTTGTCTTACCTGTTGTGCTTCTTGACATTTTATATACATTATATTAAAATCAAAGCTTGAAATTATCTTGAAAGGAACGAAACCAATGTCAGTAGAACGTGTTTTATTCGGTGAAATGCCCGATGGCAGAGAAGTATATAAATATATAATTACTAATTCCAATAATTACAGTGCGCATATCCTTACACTCGGTGCAACGCTTAATTCATTTTATGCCGAGGATAAAGACGGACAATTGAGAGATGTTCTTCTTTGCTTTGATAATGTTAAGGATCATCTTGAGCTTTCCGATTATCAGGGGGTTGTTGTCGGACCCGTATGTAACCGTATCGGCACAGCTTCTTTTGAGCTTAACGGTGAGCGTTATTCCCTTACTGCAAATGAGAAGGATATGACCTGCCTTCATTCCGGCGGTGAGCTCGGCTTTGCACTCTGGAAAGCTATTGTTACCGATTCTGACAGTGTAGAATTCTCTTATATCATGGAAGACGGCAGCCACGGTTTTCCCGGTAAAAAAAATATTAAGGTTGTTTACAGGTTGGATAACGATAATGCTTTACATATAAACTATGAAGCAGTATCTGATAAAGAAACATATCTTAATTTTACAAACCACGCTTATTTTAATCTTAACGGATATGCTAACGGCGATATTCTTTCCCATACACTTGTTATTGATGCGGATTGCATTACCGAAGTTGATAAAAACAGTATTCCCACAGGCAACAGCATTGCAGTAGAGGGAACAGCTTTTGATTTCAGGTCTCCCCGTGTTATCGGAGAAAGCATAGATGACGATCATATCCAGCTTCGGTATACAGGCGGATATGACCATAATTTCTGCCTTAACAACTGTGACGGCAAGCTCAGAAAAATCGGTGAGGCAACGGGAGAACTGAGTGGTATCAAAATGAATATTTATACAACCTTGCCCGGCGTTCAGTTTTATGCAGGCAATTTCCTGAAGGGAATTCCCGGAAAAGAAGGGGTTCCTATGGAAAAAAGAAGCGGATTCTGTCTCGAAACTCAGCATTATCCCGATACACCCAATAATCCGTCTTTCCCCTCCTGCCTTTTTGCAGCAGGAGAAAAATATGAGTCTGAAACCGTTTACGAATTCTGTAAATAATCTTATAAGTATATAAAAAGTTAAATTTCTGAGAACTTTTATTCCTTGACTTGACAACTATATTTATTTTGTTATAATATATTTTAGATATTTATTTATTAATTGAACCGGAGGTGCGGTTGTGTCGAAGAGAAAATTCTTAATGCGTATGCTGAGTCTTGTTATGAGTATTGCTGTTCTTTTTGTTTCAGTTCCCGCAAACGCAGTTATTTTTACATTCGAAACGCAGTATGATTACGACAATGCTAACGCAGCTTGGCTGACCGATCTTGTAATTAAAGAAGATATGACTACGGTGGAGGGTATGGCTCAGAGGGTCGAAGTGGTTCCTTCTCCCGACTATCCCTATACTCAGACGGCTGAAAGCTTTAAGAAAGACGTAGAATATTTTATGTCGCTTTACAGTCTTGATACAGGTTCGCAAAGAGCAGGTTATATTTACTTTTTCGAAATGCTCAATGCAAATTCAGAGTTTATCAATTCCGAAGTAAGCGATGCCGATATAAAAGAATATCTTGAAGGTCTCGGAATCAAGTATCCCGCAAATGCCGGTGCCGACGAATTAATTATGGCAAGAGCTGTTTTTACCGCACTTGCAACAGGTGCTATTCCCGGCAGTGCTTTTCAGAGCGGTGCATCTCTTGAAGAGCTCGTTGTTTTTTACATATCTGATTTAACAGGTATGAATACCGATTCTCTTAAAGAATGGACACCTTCGGGAAATATTCTTTCACTTGATGAATATATCCTTGCCGCTTCAAGGATTTCTTTATGGTCAAACGGTTATGACGTCGGAGCAGATACGGATGCTGAAGAGGTCTACCGTCTGCTTGCCGCAATGACAGTTAAAGCTCAGGGTATTTCGGTTGATAATTCTCTCAGCTTTGAAGAGCTCAAAAGTAAGTACACTGCCGCTTTGCTCGGTGCAAAATACGATGTTATTGTAGACAGCAAAAAGCTTGCCGAAGCAGAAAAGAATGACCGTGAAGCATATTATATCCTTCAGCTTATCGGCAGAAACAGCGGTCTTTCCGTAAGAGAAGATAATGCAACATATGAAGAAGCATTTAACCTTGTTGCCGAAAACACAGGTGTGTTTGATATTGAAAATGATGAATTTTATGCTGATATCTATGATTATGAGGTTCAACTGAGCACACGCTGCAACAGCCTGTGGATATATCCTACTGCATATGCAACAGGCAAATCGGGCACCGATATTCTTGTTACCGTTAACGGTACGGCTATTAAAAACAATTATTATAATGAAGTAGCAATCGAATACACGGAAGATGTCCAGACTCTTGTGATAACCGTTACTGTTTCAGGCGGCGGTAATTCTTCCAAGTGTACATATAACATTACCGTCCGTCAGGGTTCTTATGCTGATGTTGAGGGTGAAGGTCCCGTTGTTGAAAACAACTCTCCCTCTTTCGGAACTGCAGATTCAGTTATTGCCGATGTGCTTGCAAACCTCGGAATGAATTCCGTAATTTCTGCTGTTCTTGATAAATCCTATGTAGAACTTCCGAGAACCATAACAAGTGTTGTTTCATTTATGGCTCCCACGTTTGACGGGGAAGAGCTCAGCGATTTCGGGCTTTCATCGGATGCTTCAAAAGACGGTTTTTATATTTCCGTGCTTGATGATGTCGGTTCTGTAGTAGATACCGATATCAAGGGTGTGCCGGGCATAGATCTTTATTCCGATGTTTCGGGCGATCTTAACAAGCTTGTTACTTTTGATTGATCTTTTTCCGCCTTGCAATCAGGCACTTGATGATCTTATGTTCATTAGGTGCCTTTCTTATAAAGCAGCATTTTTTGGTGTGACTATATTGCTGCGTTCGTATTTTGGAGGGAAAATAAATGAATGAAAAAATTCTTATCGTTGATGATGATGCCAATATCTGTGAATTGTTAAGGCTTTATCTCAGCAAAGAAGGCTATGTGCCGGTTATTGTAAATGACGGTATAACTGCTGTTGAAAGTGCCTCAACGGTAAAGCCTGCACTTATTCTGCTTGATATTATGTTACCTAAGCTCGACGGTTGGCAGGTATGCCGAAAAATCAGACAGACAAGCGATGTGCCCATTATTATGTTATCTGCAAAGGGTGAAACCTTTGATAAGATACTGGGACTTGAGCTGGGTGCCGATGATTATATCGTAAAGCCTTTTGAAACTAAAGAAGTTCTTGCCAGAATAAAAGCTGTTCTCAGAAGAACTTCTGCACCTTCTGCGGAAATTGTTAAGGAAGTTAACTTTGATAATCTTTCCATAAGCATTACAAATTACGAAATGAAGGTAAGAGGTGTTCATGTGGATGCACCTCCCAAAGAGCTTGAATTGCTTTTCCACCTTGCAAGCAATCCCAACCGTGTATTCACAAGAGATCAGCTTCTTGATGAAGTCTGGGGCTTTGATTACTACGGTGACTCCAGAACGGTTGATGTACATATCAAGCGCTTAAGAGAAAAGCTTGAAGGAGTTTCCGATAAGTGGGAGCTTAAAACCGTGTGGAGTGTCGGTTATAAATTTGAAACAAGATAAATAATATAGTTTAAGTGAGCAATTGATATGGCAGGTTTCAGAAAACGCCGTTCGGGCAGTATGTTTAAATGGTATTTCATACAGACTACGTTTTCAGTTTTGTTTTGCCTTTTTTTGTCAAGTTTTTCAGTTCTGTTTTTCTTTTTGAACTTCTGGAAAAACGACAGGCTCACAGCGTTGAATGAAGACGCTCTGAGTGTTTCTCAGAGTGTTTCTCTTTTATTTAAGGAAAATGACGATAATCTTAATACCGACCCGTATACAGCACTGCAGTTGGTAGGCAATATCGTGTCAACAGTTGCACATTCTTCAAGCACTGAAATTTTAGTAGTAGCTGAAGACGGACATATAATAGTTTGTTCAGATGAATCCGAAGGATATGCGGATTTGGATTATGACGGTGTTTGTCCGCTCCACAGCTTGATGAAAATTCCCGAAGATATTATGCTTCCCATAAAAAATAATACCGAACAGTTTTATAATTATGACGGAGATATGCAGGGCTTATTGGATGAAAATTATCTTATGGGCGCTGTCGGTCTTAATGATCCTGATAATGCGTATTATGTTTTGGTTCTGCAGGCAGAAAGTGTAGCTTTTTTACCGTATACAACGGAATTTCTCAGAATTATGCTTTTTGCGGGAATAATAGGTGTGTTCAGCTCGTTTATTTTATCTATGACAATATGTGCAAGAATGGTGCGTCCGCTAAAAAAGATAACGGCGGCAACGCGCTCTTATGCGGGCGGAGATTTTTCCGTGCATATAAACACATCGGATGTTTTCAATGAATTAAGCCAGCTTGTTGATTCGGTTAATATTATGGCTGATAACCTTGCGGTGCTGGAAGAATCCCGAAGCAGCTTTGTTGCCAATGTTTCCCACGAGCTAAAAACCCCTATGACTATTATAAGCGGTTTTGTAGACGGAATACTTGACGGAACCGTTTCTCAGGAAGATACAAAAAAATATCTTACCATAGTATCGGATGAAGTAAAGCGTTTGTCGCGTCTTGTTGTTGCAATGCTCAATATGTCAAAGATTGAAGCAGGAAAGCTTGATATCAACATAACAAGCTTCAGCATCTGTGATGTATTGATGCAAGCGGTTATAGGATTTGAAAAGATACTTGAAGATAAAAAAATCAATGTTGTCGGCTTTGATGAAATTGAAGATGTTGATATTCTTGCCGATGAAGCACTTATAACACAGGTATTTTATAATCTTATTGACAATGCCGTTAAATTCACGCCCGAAAACGGTTGTATAACGTTTTCTGTGAAAAAAGAGAAAAAAGAAGCGGTCATATCCGTTAAAAATACAGGCAAAGGCATATCTCAGGAAGAATGCGGACTTATTTTTGACCGTTTTTATAAGGTTGATAAATCCCGGGGCTTAGACTCAAAAAGCTTCGGACTCGGTTTATATATAGTAAGAAGTATTATAGAGATGAATCACGGAACAATAAGTATAAACAGTGAAGTTGATAAATTCACGGAATTTGTCATAAAATTACCGACACATTAACATTATTTAACTTTTATTTAAACTTTTGGTATTAATATACCCGTAGAATTCAGAAAGGAAATGCAGATATATGAATGATTTTGACAATGAAAACATTAATAATGCCCCCGATGTAAAGGAAGGTGACGGTGTTTCTGATGCAAAAACGGAAACTTCTGATTACAACAAATCAGAAACCGACCGTGAAGAGGTTGAGGGGATAAACTTTAATTCTGACGGAACATATCACGGTGTACGGGCAGAAGATAAGAGTAATCAATCTTCATATTCATCCTCTCAGACAGGTAATGCATATAACCAACCGAATAATTATAATAACTCTCAGCCCTACGGACGTCCTTATAACGGCTACGGCTATCAGCAGCAGGGAGCTTATTCTTACTCTAATCAGCAGTATAATTATTCTCAGCCCCCCCGTTATAATCCTTATACTGATAATAATGAAGGATATGCTTATTCGGATGAGGATAAGCCCGAAGAAAAAAAGAAGAGTAATAAATCTGCAAAGATAATAGCAATAATTGCAGGAGTGCTTTGTGTTGTGCTTATTGCAGCTCTGATTGCCATTGCCGTGGGCGGCAATACTCATCCTATGGTTGAAGACGAAACTTCTGCTTCTGACAGTGTTTCCGAAAACGTTGAAGAACTTGTAACAAGTGCATCTCCCGTAACAGATGATACTGCGGTAACAGACGGAGAAATGACACCTAAGAATATTTATAAAACGGTACTTCCTTCATCTGTCGGCATTCTTGTTTATACTAATTCCAAAACCCTTGCTTCTGAAGGTTCAGGTGTATTTTTCCAGGAATCAACAGACGGAAAATATACTTATATCGTCACTTGTGCCCACGTTATAAGTGAAACTTCGGGAAAAATACGTGTGCAGACCTATGATTCACAGGAATACGATGCGGAAGTTGTGGGATTTGATGCAAGAACAGATATCGGTGTTATCCGTGTTGAAAAGACAGGCTTCCAGCTTGCGGAAATAGGTGATTCAACACAGATTTCAGTAGGTGATCCCGTATATGCAATAGGTAATCCCGGCGGTGTTGAATTTGCAAATTCTTTTACAAACGGTATGGTTTCCGCTCTTGACAGACCTGTTAACTCTTCTTCAACAGGTTACACAACCGAATGCATTCAGCATACAGCTGCCATAAATCCCGGTAATTCCGGCGGTGCTCTTGTTAATTCCTTCGGTCAGGTTATCGGTATCAACTCAATGAAGATAGTTGCCGACGAATATGAAGGAATGGGCTTTGCCGTTCCCTCTTCGGTATTTATAAAGATAGTTAATGATATAATGGCAAACGGCTATGTTGCCAACAGACCAAAGCTCGGTATCACTTATGTACCCGCGTCCGAATATAATGATTACGGTATGTTTGTTGCAATCAAAGGTCTTCCCTCAGGTTCTATAGTAATTTACAGTATTTCTGCCGATAGCTCTCTTGCTTCAAG
Source organism: Acutalibacteraceae bacterium (assembly GCA_045538645.1). Lineage (GTDB taxonomy): Bacteria > Bacillota > Clostridia > Oscillospirales > Acutalibacteraceae > RUG806. The sequence continues at coordinate 25,992 of JAZSRT010000102.1, forward strand.
CAATGTTAAAGAGGGCGATATGATAGTTTCCGTAAACGGTGTTGACCTTGACGATCCGTCATATCTGTCAGAGCTTATCGAAAATTCAAATGTGGGCGATACAATTACTCTCGGAATTATAAGAATCAATGATGACTATTCTTATGAGGAATTCGAAGCCAGGGTAACCCTTGTTGAAGACAGAGGCGACACCTTTGCAACTCAGGAAACTGAACCCTCTACCGATTCATATTCAGGGGACAGCTATGAGGATTTCTATGATGATTACTTTGAAGATTTCTTCAATGACTATTTCGGTGACCGTTTCGGCGGCTTCGCTCCGTAATGCCATATAAAAATATTTTGCGGGATACCATAAACGGTATCCTGCTTTTTTGCTTGTTGTCACGGAAAGTTGTTAATAAAGCTCCGGTCGGTTTTTTAATACGAGGTACATAATTACGGGGGCCGGTAAGTCCTCAAATTTTCGTAAGAAGGTATTTTTTATGTGTTGAAAAAGTAGTTCAGGTATTTTATAATAAAATTAATAATAAAAAAGGAGAGTAGTATGAAAGAAAAAGCCTTAACTGCCGAAAAAGCAGAAGCACTGCAGAAAAAGCGGCTGAAAGAGATTCAGAAATGGGAAAAGGAAAAAAGCAGACCCAAAGGAAAATATTATCTGTTCTATCTTATTTTTATCATAAGTCTTATTTATCTTACCGATGAGGTTGCTTCTCAGATAGGGCCTCTCATGAAAACAGAGATTGCAAACGGACTTTTCAGCAAATACGGTGAAAGCTCTGTAGGGGTTCTTGATTTTCTGAGTATGATAGCAATACCGTTTCAGGTGCTTGCAATTTTTTATAAACCCTTATCCGATAAATTCGGACGGAAAAAGTTTTTGTTTATAAACACATTGGGACTCGGTATTGCAATGTTTCTTGTGTTCTTATCGGAGAATATTTCTTTATATGTTATAGGCACCTGTATGATTCAGTTTTTTGTTCCTCACGATATGCAGGTTGTATATATTATGGAATCTGTTCCGAGTAAACACAGGGCAAGAATATACTTTGCCATAAAGAGTTTTGCCACAATGGGAATAATGCTTGTGCCTCTGCTTCGCAGACTGTTTATGGATAGTATGTCCGCCTGGCGCGTTGTTTTTCTTGTGCCTGCAATAATAGGACTTGTGACTTCTTTTATTGCACTGTTTTTTGCAAGAGAAACCGATGCTTTCATTGATGCACGGCTGAGATTTCTTAAGCAATCCGATGAAGAACGTAAAAATGAAGAAAACGAAAAGAAGCTGCAGAATGCTCAGGGCGGAATAATAAATGCACTTAAGTTTGTATTAAAGCATAAACAGCTTCGATGGCTTTATGTGGTTTCGGCTTTAACAAATCTCGGATATCTTATTACAATGCAATATCAGGTAATTATTTCATACGGCTATGCTTCAACTTTCGGAGAAGTGACAGATGAGCTTCTTAATCAGGTGAGCCTTAATGAAGTTACCACAGCTTTGTTTTTCTTCCCTATAGGCAGTGCTGTTGTTCAGTTTTTTGTAGGTATATTCGGTGACTGGCTGGGACGAAAGAAAGCTGCAATTATAATGTCGGTATTGTGTGTGCTGTCCTTTATCGGCTTTGCCGCAGGTCCCGCAATGGGTCTTCCCGTATTTTTAGTCGGCTTGTTATCGGGTGCCTGCATAGGAAGCTATTGGGGAGCAGGTGACCTTAATGCTCTTATGATAAGTGAATCCTCACCCACAAATCTGCGTTCCTCTATTTTATCAACAATGTTTTTTGCTATGGGTATAGGAATAGCATTTTCTTATGCTGTGGGCGTTCCTCTTATTACCTTCCTCGGAAATTCCGCAATCGGAACCGTATGCTTCTTCTTTGCTGTTCCGGGGTTTATTGCGGCGCTTATCGTAATGATGCTGAAAACACACGATACAACAGGAGTTCAGCTTGATAAAGTCACAGGTTCTGAATGGGATTGATAAATTTTTATATATTAAAACAAGGAGCTGCCTCACTTTTTAGTGGGACAGCTCCTTCTTAAATTTATTTAGCGGGTGGAACGTTGATTACAAGGTCTGTGAGCGGGAATGAACAGCAGGGGTGAATACAGCCGAATTTGTAGTCTGCAAGTCTTCTGTATTCAAGGTTCTTCGGAACATAAACCTTACCAGAAAGAAGGTGCGAATGACAAAATCCGCATTCACCGCTTCGGCATCTTGCGGGAGCAGAAATACCGTTCTTTTCAAGTATCTGTAAAACAGAGTCATTTGTTGAGCCTGTGACTGTTTTTGTTTCGTCCTGAATTGTAACGGTTATTGATACTGTTTCAGGGATATTTTCGGGATAATCCTCCTGTGACTTCGGATTATGGAATTCACCGAACATTTCGTGGCGGATATATTTTTTTTCAAGACCGAGCTTTTCCAGTTCTTTATTAAGGAATTCATACATAGCCTGAGGTCCGCAGATAAATACCGAATAGGGCTCGTTTTCGGGGGCATATTTCTTTATAAGCTCTGCAGTTATAAATCCTGCTTCAAATCCGTCGCCCGATGTATCGGCATCTTTATCACTCAGTACATTAATAACCTTTACTTTATCGGTTTTTTCTGCAATTTCTTTAAGTTCATCATAAAAAAGAATTGCATCTTTGTTTCTGCTTCCGTAAAGAAGAGTGAGCTCAAAATCTTCGTCACCGTCAAGAATTGCGCCTGCCATTGAAACAAAGGGAGTAATTCCGCTGCCGCCTGCAAGACAGATAACCTTTTTAGCATCTCTTAAAGGCTGATATTCAAAATGACCTTCGGGGGCAGAAAGAGTGACTTCAGTACCCACTTCCCAGGTATCAAGAATATAATTAGACATAAGTCCGCCGTCAACACGCTTTATTGTGAGCATATATCTGCCTTTAAGAGTGTCGGCAGGCTTTGATGAAATAGAATAAGCTCTTGTTATCTTCATACCTTCAATTTCTTCAAAAACAGTAAGGTATTTACCTGCACCGAAATAAGCGAGAGAAGATGTACCTCTTTTTTCATCGGGTACAAGCACAAAGCTCTTGCAGTCATCTGCACGTTCAATTACTTCGCTGACCTTTACATACTGTTTTTTCGGATGAAGTGCCTTTGCAAGTGCCATGGAATTATCCTGTATTTCGGGGAGTATGGCTTTATTGCTTTCGAAAACCTTCTGACGGTTAGTAAGAAGGGGAATAAATTTATTTGTTTTGATGCTCTTGATTTTACTTGCCATAATTATTTACCCTCCTTATGAGCCTTAATAACAAATGAAGCAGCTTTTTCGCCTGAATAATAAGCACAGCCGTATCCGTCGCCTCTTTCCTGGGATGCACCGCAGAAAATAAAGTTATCAAAGGGCTGGTCCTGAGCGAACTGAATGGTTCTGGGAATTATGCTGTCCCATTTTTCAAGCATATATCCGTAAGGTGTTCCGTAGGGGGTGTTAAGATATCTGCAGAATGTGGAAGGCACTGCAATTTCAATTTCCTCTATATAAGGCTTGATCGAAATATTAAGAGCTTTTTCGCATATGTTTATCATATGCTCTGCAATATCAGTTTTGAACTTTTTGTAGGTCTGAGGTGTTACGTCCTTCATAACGTCTCCGAAGCTCATAGTTGTGAGGAAAAGGGAAGAGGTTCCCTCGGGAGATGCGTTTGGAATGATTTCATTGAGACAGTTGATTATGCAGAAGCCGTTGAAGAGATTCTGACAGTCTTCAAACTGTTTATCCGAATCTGAATCCGGGGCAATAAATACGGAGTAGTCATTAAAGCCTAATTCTTCCTTTGTTTTGTTCATACCGAGATAAACTGTTGTGAGAGAACAGGCAATCTTTCTGGAATTGAGCATCTTAAGCTGTTTTTTCGGTACTTCAATTTCATCAAACAGCTGACTCCATGTGATATTGGGGTGAGAGTTACAGATAAAGTGAGAAGCATATACTTCTTTTTCCCCGTTTATTACCACACCTGCGGGCTTGCCGTTTTTCATAATTACCTTTGTGACCTCGGAATTGTACCATATTTCACCGCCGTGGGCTCTTATTGCCTTATCAACGGCAAGGCTCATTTCGTGGCTTCTCATTTCGGGAATGCCCGTGCCTGACTTTACATAGCTGTTGATAACAAGAGAGTAATAAAGATAATCGAATATTGAAGCGGGTACGCCCATATAGCACCAATATGTATTGAAAATATCCTGAGCCTTTTTAGGCATTCCCAATGCATCGAGAACTTCGCTTACGGTATGTCCCGTGATACGCATAAAATCAGGTACATCCTTAAGAATTTGGGGAATTTCTGCAGGCTTATCAAGCTTATCAAGAGCTGCATACATTCTTGAGGCAAGGTCAAAAGCCTGCATACAGCTGTCATAGGAGCCGGGAACAAGTTCTTCAAGCTTTGCCGCAAATTCTTCAAAGCCTGCGGGCATTCTTGCATCAACTGTCACTTCAACACCGTCTTCGTTTATGAATGTGTCAGTGTCGCCTTCTTTTGCGGGAACAACAAGACGGAATGTGGAATCGTGTCTTAACCAATTGACATCGGCACCCACTCTTTCAAAAATCTTGTCAATTGCTCCGGGGTCCTTGGGATTGCCCACACCTGCAAGCTCATGGAGTGATGGCTCGAATTCAAATCTGCCTCTTACAAACGAAGAAGCTGAGCCTCCGGGAAGATTATGTTTTTCAAGAAGTAGTGTGGAAAGACCTGCCTGTGCACAGGTTGCGGCTGCACCGAGACCGCCGTTTCCGGCACCGATTACGATTACATCATATTTTTTACTCATAATATATACGCTAACCTCCGTACATAAAAATACAGTTTATTTTATCACTTACGAAAAATAAATACAATGATAAAAGAAAAATATAATGATATTCGTAAAAATAGGCAAAAAACAGAGTTTCCAATTATTGAAAATAACCATAGTATTAATTTGAAATATATGTTAAACTTAGAAAAAGGCAGAGAGGTTGATTTATGCAGTACAGTATTTTTGATTCACCCGTAAAAGTTTACGGTATACCGGATTTTTATAAAAACCGAAAACTTGAAAGATTCCCCGAGGAACTGAGAAATAAGCTTATTGAGTACCATTCGCAGTTCGGAAATCTTGCTATAGAGCATATTGCAACAAGAACCACGGGCGCAAGGGCAGCCTTCAGAACTGATTCCCAAAATGTAAAAATTGAAATGAAACTGAAAACCCTTGAACACGATGCGGGAATGTCCCGTTTTGCCTGTTCTTCAGCGGCAGTTTATACAGGAAAAGGAGAGAGCCTTACATATAAAGGTCTTGCGGTTCCGGGGTTTGACGATAAAACAGGCGATATAACATTTTCTAAAGAAAAAAAGACTGAAGACGTTATGATTTTCTTTCCAAGAAATGAAATTGTTGAAGATATCATAATAACTCTTGACGACGGTGCTGAAATTTCTGCCCCCACCCCTTATAAATACGAAAAGCCGGTTATTTTTTTCGGTTCTTCAATAACAGAAGGCGGTCATGCAGCACTTGTGACAAATGCATATACCGCACTTTTATCAAGATGGCTTGATTTTGAATACTATAATTTCGGACTTTCGGGTAGCTGTCTCGGACAGATAGAAATAGGTGAGTATATCTGTTCTCTTGATCCTTCCGTTCTTGTTTATGATTACGACCATAACGCATTTTCGGCGGAATTTCTCGAAAAAACACACGAACCGTTTTTTAAGTATGTAAGAAGCAAAAAGCCCGGTTTACCCGTAATATTTATGTCAGCTCCAAATTACGACCATATTCCCGAAGCAGACGAAAGGCGTGCCGTTATAAAACGTACTTATGAAAACGCAAAGGCTATGGGAGATAATAACGTTTATTTTATTGACGGTAAAGACTTTTTCGGTGAGGACGAACGACAGTTCTGCACCACAGACACCATACATCCCAATGATTTAGGCTTTCACAGAATGGCAAAAATAACAGAACCCGTTTTGAAACGGATTCTGGAAAAAATATAAATATCAAAGGAGACAAAAAACATGAGTATTTTGCTGAAAATAAGGTACATTATTATGTTACCGATTCTTATTCTCACCCTTATTACAAGTCCTGTAGCCTCAAGTACGGATTCTGCTGAGCTTGTTTCAAAGGACACTTTTGTATTTGAGCAGGCACTGATGATGGGGCAGGGAATTACCACCGACGGAGAATATTTTTACACAAGCGGTGCAATTACTGCGCTGAAGCTTACAGTACTTGCAAAATTCACATTCAGTGATATGACCTTTGTCGATGCCAATATCAATCCTCTGCCCGATGTCTGCAGAAACAGGGGTAATGATCACATAGGCGGAATAAGTTATTATAACGGAAAAATCTATGCCTCCGTTGAGGGACCCGATGAAGGATATCCGTGTATTGCGGTTTTTGACTGCGAAACTCTTGAAGCAACGGGAGAAGTATATGATCTTCCCGCAGAAATTTATGATGACGGTGTTCCGTGGTGTGCTGTAGATAAAGACACAGGTTATCTTTATGCTTCCCGCTGGTCTGATGCCGAGTCTGTTTATGTGTATGATGTGAACAATTCTATGAGCCTTGTTAAGGAGATTAAGTTAACAGGACTTGGTAAAATTGACCGTATTCAGGGCGGTGAGTTTTATAAAGGTGCTCTTTACCTTTCTAATGACATTCACGACAACGGAACAATAAAAAATATTCTGAAGCTTGATGTTGAGACAGGTGAAGTAAGTCTTGCCGCTGAAAGAAATGTGGGCGGTGAAAATGTTGAAGCGGAAGGAATCACATTTTATGAAGATGATAACGGTGCAGTAATGCACGTGCTTGATTACAACAAGCTTATCGGTGTGTTTGTACATCATTATAAGGTAGATTTCTGAACATAAAAATACAAAATAAAGCTGAGTAAAAACAACACTTTACTGATTGTTTTACTCAGCTTTTTGATTTATCAGAATTTCATATCTGCATAAATCGGATAATGGTCTGAGGAGTATTTGCCGTTATAGGTATCTCTGATTATCTTGTACTTTGAAACTTCGGTTATTCTGTCGTTTACAAAGATAAAATCAATGGGAGTACCCTCTTCGCCGCCGTTATAGCCGTGGTAGGTTTTGCCGTACATGGTATCTGAAGCAAGGTCCTGTGTATCTCTTAAGCCTGTGGCTGTAATACCGTTATAAAGGTCTGTGTTTTTGCTGAGGTTAAAGTCACCCGTTAAAACAACAGGCATATCAAATGTCAGTGCAAATTCACTTACCAACTGTGAGCCGTAAAGACGGGCAAGCGGACCTTCGTGGTCAAGATGAGTGTTTACGTGAGCATACTGTTCACCTGTTTTTTTGTTTTCAAGAATTACCCATGTGCAAATTCTTCTGCAGGCTGCATCCCAGCCGAAAGAAACCTCGTCGGGTGTTTCTGATAACCAGAATGTACCGCTGTCAACAAGCTTATATTTGTCTTTTCTGAAAAGAACTGCAGACATTTCACCGCAATCGGTGTTTTTGTTTCCTGTATCTCTGCCAACACCTATAAATTCATATTCGGGAAGAAAGCCCTTTATTGTAAGGTACCATTCGAAAGTACACTCCTGAATACCTACCGAATCGGGCATATATTCACCGATAAGCTGAGGAACGATTCTGAATCGGTTATCATATTCGCCGTATCTTACATTGTAAGACATTATTCTTACAGTATCGGCAGATTCCGGGATAACATCTTTAGTTGCCCTTTGTGCCACGTTGCCGAAGCCTACAACTGAAATAAATGTCATTACGATAATAAAGAAATTGCGTACTGATGTAAAAAATTCCTGCATAAAAATTCCCCTTTTTTAATTATTTAAATTCAGTATAACTGCAATATACTCAAAAATCAATATAAATCATCAAAAATATATTCTTTTCCTTTTTCCGTAGCTGTTTCGATAAAGCCTTTTTCGGTCTTTATTCTGAGGTATTCACCTGCATTTGATAAAACGCTGATTCTTTCCGGTTTACCGTTTTTCCACTGTGCATCAACAGTAAAGCCGCCTCTTGCAGTAAGACCTCTGAAGGAGCCTGTCTGCCATTTATCGGGAAGTGCGGGGATTATTTCAATAAAGCCTTCGTGACTCTGAATAAGCATTTCTGCAACACCTGCAGTAAAGCCGAAATTGCCGTCTATCTGGAATGGGGGATGAAGGTCCCAGAGATTTGTTGCCATACATTTTGATACTGCCGTTTTTACAAGGTCATATGCACGGTTGCCGTTTTTGGTTCTTGCCCATAAATTCAGCTTATGAGCCGTTGACCAGCCTGTGGATTTATCGCCTCTTTTGTTAAGAGTGACCTGAGCGGCTTTTATGTAAGCTTCATTTTCGCTTGTTATGATATCTCCGGGATAAAGCCCCACAAGGTGCGAAATATGGCGGTGCTTCTTTTCGCCTATGTCACCGTAATAATTTTCTTCCCTGAATTCCTTTATCTGTCCCGATTTTCCTATAAGAACAGGGGAGAGCTTTGATATATTTTCTTTCAAAAACTGAATAAAATCATTGTTGATTCCAAGTATTTCTGCTGCCTTGATTGTGTCTTTCCAGCACTGATATATCATCTGCTGATCGAAGGCACAGCCCTTTGTGTGGTAATATTCATCGTTATGACACTGTTCGGGAGATGCTGAGTATTTAGAAAGGAGAGTGCCGTCTTCCTGTTTTTCGAGTATTTTTGAAAGCAGCACGGACATTTCTCTTAATGCATCATAGCCTGTGTCTTTAAGAAAATCATTATCTCTTGTAAATTCATAATAATCATCAAAAAGCTTTACGGTAAATGCTCCCGTGCCTGCTCCCGAATGGCCTGTCTGTGGGTCGGGGAGCTTTTCCATATCGTAAAGCCAGCCGCCTGTTGCTATAGCAATTCCGTTATCATCGGAATAGTTTTCGGGGAAATATTTTTCTATGTATTCATCAGCGTTCTTTTTTACAAGTGCTTTATATGAATTGAAATAATCAATATAAGGCTTAAAGCATTGGTGAAGATTGGTATTGAACGCAGGCCAGTAGTTCATCTGCACATTTATATTGTGCCAGTAGCCCGAAGACCAGGGGGCTGAATCATATCTGTTCCATATACCCTGAAGGTTTGCGGGTCTGCCGCCGGGACGTGAAGATGATATCAGCAGATATCTGCCGTACTGAAATACAAGCTCTTCAAGATAAGCTGTGTTTTTGTTTCTTCTGTATTCTTTAAGTAATGTGTCTGTTGTTTTTGTAACACTTTCTTCAGTTAATGTAATATCCGCACTGCCGAATAAAGCAGTGTAATCCTCAAGATGCCGTTTTAACAGCTCATCATAAGAAAACTTAAGGGCATTATTTATTGTGTCGGAAACTTTTTTATGAGGTACTTCAAAGCCTTCAAGCTTTTTTTGCGGGTCTTTTTCAAGAAAAACCCTGTTTTCGCTTTTATAATTGGTTCCGCAGGTGAACACAAGCACGGCACTGTTGCAATTTTGTACCTTCAATGTGTTTTCTTCAGTAATAACCTTGCCGCCGTCGGTGATAACCTTCATAATTCCTTCAAAAAGGATGTTATAATAATTCATTTTTCCCGATATCACAAGGCTGTTATTATCTGCGGTGATATTTACACTCTTGCCCATATTGTCACCTTCTTCAAAAAGGTAATCACGGTTAAGGGTGACTTCACTTTTTAAGGTGAATGATAAAGCCCCTTCTTTATCGGCGCTTATTTTTGTAACAAACACATTGTCGGGATAAGAAGCAAAATGTTCTCTTGAAAAATTAATGCCCTTATATGTATATGAGGTTTTGCATAATGCAGTATTAAGATTAAGCGAACGGCTGTATTCTTTAACTCTTTTATGACCGAAGTCAAGATAGAAGCTGCAGAAATTGCTGAGGCCCGCTGCACCTCCGGGGTATTTTTCGTTATATGTGCAAGGGTTAGAAAGGCTGTTTTCGGTAATCAGCAGTCTTTCTGTATCAGTTCTTCCGAATATATTTATGCCCATATATCCGTTACCTATGGGCAAAGACCATCTTTCCCAGCCGTCTTCGGGAATATTGCATTTTCTGTGGTCTCTTAAAGACATTTCGTCATTTCTCATCGGAGTTTGTTTTGTATAACGAAGTGTATAATCTTTCATTTTTATCTCCCTTCTGCTTATAACCCATCGTGCAGTATTATCTCGTTGTGTTAATTATATAATAACGTATGCGTGAAAATCAATATATTAAGAGAGTAATGTTTCCTTATTAATATGACAAAAAAATATAAACAGGCTTTTATTTCCTTTTATATTGACATCCCGGTTTTATATATATTATTATATTCAGGAACAAAATTTAAGCTGTATTATTAATTTACAGATGTCGGAGGGGTTATTTATGAATGCGGTATTTTGTAACAGATGCGGTGCAAAATTGGATGAAAATTCAGGCAGATGTCCCCGTTGCGATATAGGGCAGGGAAATGAGAATAAAGGTTATTCTGCACAGAATGTATATGAAAAAACAGCATTTTATTCTGATGATATGCACGCTGCCGTGAAAAATACAGGTAGCAGTAATCAGAAAAAGAAGCTTCTTATACTTGTTGCGGCACTTGCGCTTTGCTTTGTTGTTGTGTTTACGGGTGTTGTATGCTTTATTGTGTTTTCTGATTCTGATATGACTTCTGTTTTTTCTGTATTTAACGGAGAAGATTCCACCGAAGCAAACAGCGGGCTTAACAAACAGCCTTCGGGCGCAAACGGCACAGTCGGCACAAAAGGGGACTATGATGAAGCCGATGTTCCCGACGGAGCTGTAGCATTCAACGGACATAAATACTATGTTATTCATGACTCTTCCGTTACCGACTGGAATTCGGCAAAGCGTTATTGCGAAAGCAGAAACGGTTATCTTGCCACAATAACCACACGTGAAGAAAATGACTTTATATATGATTATCTTTGTGACAATTTCGATTTTTCGAGCATTTATTTCGGAATGAGTGATGCAGGTATTGAGGGTGAGTGGAAATGGACAAACGGCGAAAAGGTTTCATTTTCCAACTGGGCTTCAAACGAACCCGGAAACAAAAACTCCTCTTTTGACTATGCAAGATTCTGTTTTGATAAAGATGGCAGCAAATGGTTCTCGGGCGGTTTTGGTGAGGCAAGTCAGGATCATCTTGACGTTACAGTTATTTCAACCTCTGCAACAAGCGTGCTTGCAGAAGAAAATATTATTCACGATCCCGATAAAATATCCGACGGTCTTCTTTCCACATCCTGGGTAGAAGGTGTTTCGGGCTACGGAATCGGAGAATCGGTAACATTATATTTTGATGATATATATAATATCGACGGTTGTGTTATAAATGCAGGCTATCAGCGTTCGCAGTATTTGTACGATAAGAATGCCCGTCCGTCTGAGATACTTCTTACATTCTCTGACGGCACATCGGAAACTGTACTTCTTGATGATATTTTCCGTTCACAGCATATACTTCTCAGTTCGCCTGTTTTGACAGATTCCGTAACACTCACAATACTGTCTTCTTACAGAGGTTCTGCATTTGAAGATACCGCAATTGCAGAAATATCCTTCTCTGCAGTGGAAAGCAATCCCATGTTCCTGTGTGAATGGGGAAAGTATTGATAATTATATAAAAGGTTGTAAACGATACTGAATTGCATAATCCCCTTAAAGCCGGCTTGAAAGTTTTTGTTATTTCAAGTGTCTGCTTTAAGGGGATTATTTCAATGTGTATGACAATTCAATTTCTTTGTGCGCTGTAAATTATAGTAATATCAGGTCAAAAAATGCAAAATATTACTAAGTTTCTGACTTGCAAGTCTGAAACTATTGACTATTACTGTTTTTTTGATATAATACAGATAATAAAACAAGGAGGTGTATTATGTCAGAGCTTATTAACCGACCCGAGTATCTCAATCAGCTTACAGAGAATAAAGATGTTGATCTTGTAAAAATTGTTACGGGTATACGAAGATGCGGAAAGTCCTCTTTGCTGGATTTGTTTCATAAGTATCTGTCAGATAACGGAGTTGCTGATAATAATATTATCCATATGAATCTTGAATCCCTGCGTTACCGCAATCTTTCGGATTACCTTGCTTTTTATGATTATGTAAGTGAACGAATCCCAAAAAACGGAAAGACATATCTGATATTTGATGAATTGCAGGCTGTGGAGCATTGGGAAAAAGCAATTGAGTCCTTTCGGCTTGATTTTGATGTGGATATCTATATTACCGGCTCTAATGCTTATCTTCTTTCCACGGAGTTTTCAACACTTCTTTCGGGGCGGTATGTGGAAATACGTATGCTGCCGCTGTCATTTAAGGAGTTTTTGACATTCTATGAGTTTGAGCCTTCTGTTTCGGCGGAAGAAAAATTTCAGCGATATCTGCAGTTTGGCGGGATGCCGATTCTCAGAGAATATAAATTTAATGAAGCGAGAAGTAATCAGGCATTAGAAGGTATTTACTCAACAGTAGTGCTTCGTGATATTTTACAGCGAGAAAACAAAGCCGATCAGGGAATGCTGCAGAAAATTATGCTGTTCCTTTGCTCCAATATCGGCAGTATAACCTCTCCCAACAGCATCGGTAATGTTTTGTCAAATGAGGGGGATATCAGTTCTTGCAAAGATAAAAACGTTGCAGGAAAAACTGTTGATAAATACATCTCTATGCTTTGCAATGCTTTTATTTTCTACTCTGTGGGAAGGTACGATGTAAAGGGAAAACAGTTGTTAAAAACTTTAGGTAAGAATTATATTATTGATATGGGCTTTCGCAATATGCTTCTCGGGTACCGGGATGCAGACAGGGGACATATTCTTGAAAATATCGTATTTCTTGAATTAATTCGGCGAGACTATCGTGTATATATCGGAAAGGTCGGAGAAACCGAAGTTGATTTTGTTGCAGAAAAACCGAACGACAAGCTGTATATTCAGGTAATGGAAAGTATGCAATCCGCTGAAACCCGTGAACGTGAACTCAGACCTTTGCGTTTAATTAACGATAATTACGAAAAAATTGTATTATCTATGGATAGAAATTATATTAATTCATATGACGGAATCAAGTCTTTATATCTGATTGATTGGTTGCTTTTATAATAAGCTGTGAAGTGTTTCTGTAAATCCGAAGTTTTTTATGAATTGATATTTTACGGGAGGTATGACAGCAAAAGAAACGGTGGAGCATTTTCAGCTTCACCGTTTTTAAGTATATCGTTATATGTTTTTTTACTGCTTTGCACCTTCGTCAAACATCTCAAGGGTTTTTACTGTTGCTGCGAAGCAGTTTGCTATGCCTTGCTTGTTCATATTTGTATATGTATCAAGACGTGTGTGGTAATATCTTTCCAGCTTATGATTAAGTCCGGTGATACCTGCGGCACGGAAACCGCCCTGAACGAAAGCAGCTGCATCAACGGCACCGCCAAGAGGAGGAATCATACCCTTTTTACAGGGAACATCCACTGCTTGTGCTGCTTCAAAGAAAAGGTCTGCAAGCTCGGCATCGGTTTTAACAGTTCCGTTAAGGTCACGGTAGTTTGCCATAAGATATTTGGGGTCATTGATTGTGTCAAAGGAATAAATAAATGTGGGAACATCTTTATATGCATCGGGATGTGCTTCAACCCAGGCTTTTGCACCGCGAAGACCGATTTCTTCAGAACCTGTAAGAATTACACCAATTTCTGTATTTTCAAGCTCAATTCCTTCATCCTTAAGAGCCTTAAGAACAGCAATACCCATATAGCAGCCTGTAAGGTTATCGTTGGCACCGTCTACAACTCTCTTGTAGTTTACCATAAAGAAAAGACCTGCAATAAAGGGAACAAAGATAAGACCGATGAGACCTGCTTTTACGATGCCTGAGGATGTATCGGGCATACCGAATACCAATCCTTCTGTTGCAACACGGATTATTGATATAACCAGATAGAAAAGAGCACCTACGGCTACCGAAATAGCGTGACCTTCAAAGCCTACACCGCCGAGTGCATAGTTTACGGGCCATTCCCAGGTAGCATCGGGGTGACCGTTGAAGATTATTCTTCTCTTTGTTTCACCCTTGCATTTTTTAATTGCGGTAACATTGTGGCTGGTTTTTTCCTTGAAAAGACGGTCAATTGCTTTTTTGTAAAGTCCGAATTCAAGAATGGTAAGAGTAAAACCTGCTATAATAAGCGGAACAGACAAAACAGGGGCAAAGAAGAAGGTAATTATTGCAATAAGAATGAATGAACAAACAAAATATATCCAGCCGTAAAAAGCACGGGGATTTACTTTATAGGATTCAACCGAAACCTCTTCGCATCCGCAATCATTTTTAAGAACCTGTGCCATATATTCACATGATTTTTTTTCACCGTCAGAACCCGGATCTCTTTTACCGCAGGTTTTGATGATTTTTGTGATATCATCAATTATATACTGTGCGACACTGTCTTTTTTTTCGATAATTTTTTTAAGGTCCATAATTTCTCTCCTGTTAATAATTTTAAATATAAATTTAGCATAATATTAGCATAATTCTATTAATAATGTCAACAAAAAAGATAGTAATTGTGTATAAAAAAGCAAAATTGTAAAAAATATGGATTTTATAAAACAGCTATGATATAATACATTAAAATACATATGCGGAAGGAGTAATAATTATGGGACTTATTAAAGCCGGAATCGGTGCACTGGGTGGTGTTTTGGCGGATCAGTGGAAAGAGTTTTTTACCTGTGATTCAATAAGCGAAGACGTGCTTATGGTCAGAGGACAAAAAACAGTTTCGGGACGTTCTTCAAATACAAAGGGAAGTGACAATGTTATCACTTCAGGTTCAGGTATAGTTGTTGCAGACGGTCAGTGTATGATAATCGTTGAGCAGGGCAAGGTGGTCGAGGTCTGTGCAGAGCCCGGACAGTTTACCTATGATGCTTCAACAGAGCCTTCAATCTTCTCAGGCTCCTTCGGAGAAAGCCTTAAAGAAACTTTTAAGATAATTGGCAAAAGATTTACCTTCGGCGGTGAACCTGCAAAGGATCAGAAAGTTTATTATTTCAACACAAAAGAAATAATGAACAATCTTTTCGGTACGAAAGCCCCCATTCCGTTCAGAGTAATAATCGATCCCAAGCGAGATATTGATTATGAGATCACTCTTCGCTGTAACGGTATGTTTACATTCCGAATTGTTGACCCCCTTCTTTTCTATACCCATATTGCAGGTAATGTGGCAGACGAGTACAGAAAAGAAACCATTATGGAGCAGTTAAAGTCCGATTTCCTTCACGCTCTTAATCCCGCATTCGCAAAGATGAGCGAAATGGGTGTGCGCTACAGCTCAATTCCCGCTCATACAGAGGAATTAAGCGAAGCTATCGACTCAGCTATGGGTCCCAAGTGGAAGCTTCAGAGAGGTATCAAAATTGAAAGCGTAAGCTTCAATGCTCTCAATGCTCCCAAGGAAGACGAGGACGAGATTCAGAGAATCAAAAAATCCATTATTATGTCCGATCCTATGCTTGCAGGCGGTTATCAGACAACAGGTATGACAGATGCCGCTATGAATGCCGCGAATAATCCGAACGGTGCGGTCAATGCCTTTATGGGAATGGGTATGGCAGGAAATATGATGGGTAATACCGCACAGCTTTTCCAGCAGGGAATGGCTCAGCAGCAGTATCAGGCACAGTATCAGGCACAGCAGCCCGCACCTGCACCCGCTGACGGATGGAAGTGCTCCTGCGGAAACACAGTTTCAGGCAATTTCTGTCCCAACTGCGGAAACAAAAAGCCCGCCCCCGCAGGAAGCTGGAAATGCTCCTGCGGCACAGAGGTAACAGGTAATTTCTGTCCTGAATGCGGTTCAAAGAAACCCGAAGCCCCGACTGGCTGGAAATGCAATTGCGGAAATGTGAATCAGGGTAAGTTCTGTATGAACTGCGGAGCAAAAAAGCCTCAGAATGCCCCCTTGTATAAGTGCGACAAATGCGGCTGGACTCCCGAAGACCCACATAATCCCCCGAAATTCTGCCCCGAATGCGGCGATATCTTCAATGAAACAGATATCAGCTGACAACTGATTTTTCAGGCTGTGCAGATACATTAATATAAAACGGCGCCAAGGAAGAATCCCTGATTCTCTCCCTGATGCCGTTTTTTTGTTTTTTATGAAAACTGAGAATTATAAAGAGTGCTGTAAAATCCGCCCAGCTTCATAAGTTCATCGTGGTTACCCTGTTCCGTTACCCTTCCGTCACGCACAACAAGTATTGTGTCGGCATTTTGTATGGTTGAAAGACGGTGTGCTATTACAAAACAGGTTTTGCCTTTCATAAGGTCATTCATTGCGTCCTGAATAAGAATTTCAGTTCTTGAATCAACATTTGATGTTGCTTCATCAAGAATAAGCATAGGCGAATCCGATAAAAATGCTCTTGCTATGGTTATAAGCTGTTTCTGACCTTTAGAAATGTTTACTCCGTCATCCGAAAGAACAGTATCATAACCGTCGGGGAGGCTTTCTATGTAGCTGTCTATTCTTGCTGATTTTGCCGCCCTCTTTACTTCTTCAGGTGTTGCGTTTTCTCTGCCGTAAACAATATTATCATAAACACTTCCGTGGAAAAGCCAGGTATCCTGTAACACCATTGTAAAAGAAAGTCTCAGATCTTTTCTTTTGATCTTCATATTAGAAATACCGTCAATTCTGATTTCTCCGCTGTCGGGATCGTAAAAACGCATCAGCAGATTTATTATTGTCGTTTTTCCCGCCCCCGTAGGGCCTACTATTGCAACGGTTGTTCCTTTTGGTGCATTGATGTTTACATTTTTAAGTATAGGCTTGTCGGGGGTATATCCGAATGAAACATCAATAAGCTGAGTTTCTCCTTTTGCATCCTTAAGCTCTCGGGCATCTGTTGCATCGGCGGGCTCTGTGGGTTCATCAAGTATTCTGAACACTCGTTCTGCGGCGGAAAAAGCAGACTGAAACTCGTGAAGGATATTTGAAAACTCATTTATGGGGCCGGCAAATTTTCTTGAATACTGCACAAACTGAGCAACACCGCCAAGGCTTATAAAAAGCATTGAGCCTGCCGCAAATGTGCCGTTTTGCGAAAACATATAAAGTATTCCTCCGAAAACTGCAACAAGCGTGATTGAAATATTGTTTATAAGATTTATTGTGGGAAACAGCAGTGCGGCATTGTATTCCGCATCATAATATGCATTCATCGCCTCTTCGTTTTTGTTGTTGAACCTGTCCGATATAACGTCCTGTCTGCCGTATGCTTCAATGCTTCGTGCACCCGAAAGCATTTCCTCTGCAAAGCCGTTGAGCTCACCGTATTTTTTTGAGCGTTTGCTGAATAAAGGTCTTACTTTTTTTGAACGGTAACGGGTAAAAAGAATTGAAACGGGTACCGTAAAAACAAAAATAAGTATCATTGGCTTTGATATCTGCCACATAAAAAACAGAGAACCTATAACGGTATATGCGCTTGTCATTACCTGAACAAGATCGTGTGAAAGGGTGCTGTTTATTGTATCGATATCATATGACAGATGGCTTATGATGTCACCTGTGTGGTTTGTATCAAAATATCCCACAGGCAGGGTGTTCAGCTTTTCGAAAAGCTCTTTTCTCATTCTGTAGGTTATTTTCTGACTTAAGTGTATCATAATGACCGCAAGAAGATATGAAAGTATTGCCGATGCGGCATAGCAGACTATCATTTTTATTACATTTTCCCATACTGTCGGAAAATTAACTCCGCCTGCTTCCTCTATGGCATCAAGTGCCGCTCCCGAATATCGGGGACCCATAAGCGAAAGCTGATTTGAAAGAAGCGTAAATATTATTGCGGGAACAAATAAGTGCCACTGGTTTAATACATATCTGCCAAGCCTTAACATTATCCCTTTATTGTCCCTTTTCGGTCTGTTTTCCGAAGACTTTTTTTGTTTTTTACTCAACAAAGGCACCTCCCATCTGAGAATCGCTTATTTCCTTATATTCGGGGCAGGAATTAATAAGCTCTGAATGCTTACCTTTGCCGATAACCTTACCGTTATCAAGAACCATAATAAGATCGCAGTTTTTTACCGAACTTACCCTTTGCGCCACTGTGATAACAGTAGTGTCTGAAAGCTCCTTATCAAGGGCGTTTCTTAACAGTGAATCTGTTTTATAATCAAGTGCGGAAGAAGAATCGTCAAGAATAAGAATATCGGGTTTTGCGGCAAGTGCACGTGAAATAAGAATTCTCTGCCTTTGTCCGCCCGAAACATTAGTGCCTTTTGAAGAAAGTCTGTGTTCATATCCGTCTTTGAATGCAGTAATAAAATCGTGCGCCTGAGCGGTTTTTGCCGCTTTTATTATGTCGTCACGGCTGATATCTCTGCCGAAGCGTATGTTTTCTTCAATTGTGTCTGCGTATATAAAATCATTCTGCAAGGCAACTCCGAATAATGAAGTCAGTTTTTCGCGGTCTAAAGATGTGATATTTTTTCCGTTAAGTGTGATTTTACCCTTTTGAGGTTCATAAAAACGAAGAAGCAGCTTTATAAGTGTGGATTTTCCGCTTCCCGTGGCACCTATAATGCCGAGTCGCTGGCCTTTTTTCAGGCTGAAAGAAATATCTGTAAGATTATCTTTTTTGCCGAAATACGAAAAGCTTACATTCCGGAAGGCAATATGACTGTCAGATTCGGGAGAGTTATCTTCTGCCACCTTAAATCTGTCGGGTGTGTCAAGCACTTGAGAAATTCTGTTTGCCGATGCGGCACACTTTGTGTACATTACAAACATCCTCGAAAGTGACATCATTGCCATGGATATCAGCGTAAAATACTGCATAAAAGCAATTACCGTAGCAGGAGAGGAAAGCCCTTTTGAAACTCTTATTGCAGCTACAGCCACAACGGCGGCAATACCGAGATTCATCAGAAGTGTCATAACGGGATTAACAATTCCCATTATTGTTCCCGCTTTTCGCTCTTTTTTTGAAAGCTCACGGTTTACTTTATCATAACGCCTGTTTTCGTGTTCGTTTTTTGAAAGCGCTTTAATTACCCGTATTCCCTGAACATCTTCACGGGCAACTCTTACCATATTATCCTGTGAACGCTGCACATCGGTATAAAGGGGAACACCTTTACGTGAAATAGAATAAACCGTGATGAAAATTACGGGCAGGGTTGCTATCATAACAAGGGCAAGTGCCCAATCCATAATAAGTGTCAGCGTAATTCCGCCTATAAGCAGAATCGGTGCTCTCACACCCATTCTCTGCATCATTCCTATAAAATTATGCACGTTATATGTATCCGTAGTAATTCTTGATTCAAGTGACGGAATGGTAAAATCATCCGTATCGGCGCAGGAGAGATACAGTGTTTTTGTGAAAAGCTCTTTTCGCATAGCCTTTGAAAAATTTGTGGTTACTCTTGCCGCCATACGGTTTGCCGTAATATTTCCGATGCATGCAATAAGGCTGAACACAGCCATTATAATACCGTAAAAAACTATATCACCGATATTCTCACGGCTTATAACATTTTCGAGTATGTGGGTAAGTATAAACGGAAGCACAAGCTCAGCCATTGTTCCCGTAACTTTTATGCCGAACCCCGCAAGCATTCTCAGCTTAAAGGGTTTTAAATATACAAGAATTCTTTTCATTTTACAGCCCCGTTTTACATTATGTTCTTTGTAATAGAGAACAATGCTTCTTTTGCTTAAAAACATCGATCATTTCTCTTGTCAGAGAAAAATTATCGTTTTCAAATGTGATTTCTTCTGCAGAAAACCATTTACCTTCTTTAAGCTCAGTGTTATCTATTTTTATTTCATCCGTACCGTCTGTTTCGCAGAAAAAACCGCACAGCAGAGATGAACTTAACCCCCAGGGCTGCGACTTATAAAACTGAAGATTTTTAACCTTAAGCCCCGTTTCTTCTATAACCTCTCGGTGAACGGTCTGTTCAATTGTTTCGCCGATTTCGGTATAGCCTGCAACAAGTGCCCAGTGAGCGTAGCCCCGGTTGTATTTTGTCATACAGATTTTATCTTTATTGATAATTGCAACGATAACAGCGGGATTGATTCTCGGATATACCGTATTGCCGCAGGAGCAAACCATTGCTCGTTCAGTATCACTGTGTGTCATTTTATTTCCGCAGACACCGCAAAACTGAGAGGCGGTATACCACGAACAGATGTGATAAGCTGTAATTGCCGCAAAAACAGAGGCTTTATCGCCGATTTCACGCAGTTTTCTTACATTTTGATACTCATAATTATTATTATCTGCAATTTTGCCCGAAAAATAATTTTTGTCTTCGATACTGAAAAGATAAACTCCTGTTTCCGAAGCCTGCGAAACTGTGGGGAATATAATTCTTCCGTCACATATTTCAATCAGAACACTGTCACCGAGTATTTCAATTACAAAGTCATTTTCATTCGGTCTGATGCTTTTATATTGATTATTAAAATGTTTATTAATATCCTGTATCATAATATCTTAAAAACTGAACAATGCGGCAAACTTAGCCACAAATGTAAGAACTATAGCGGTAAACAATTCAATCAGGTTATCCGCATTGTGTATATCCACATCATATCTTGTGCCGCTGGTTTCACCTTCAGGTGAAAAGCTTATACGGTCAAAAGAAATTTCAGCATTCTTATCGGCACTGCTGAAGCAGAATTCTATATTCTTTATATTCTTAAGCTTATCATTGCCGTAGGATAAACTGCATTCATTGCCGAGATGATATATACGGTTAAGATCAAGAGTTATTTTATGCCACTGATTGTCAGCGGGTATTTCATATGAGCAGTCGAGGGTGTTTTCTGTTGCAGGAGCATACCAGGTTACGGAGTTTTTGCAGAATCTTACATTTTCCAGTGTTACGGCTTCAGAAGAGCTGTTCCTTACATAAAAGCTTAAAGCTCCGTAATCTGAATAATCTGTATCTGCATCATTGAAGCTTACTGTTTTGAGATTGTCCTTATATGTAAGAGTGGGGGAAACAGAAAAGCATCTGCTTTGCGCATTGATTTTAAGTCCGTTTTTGCCCGAATATGCACTTTCATTCTCATAGGTTATCTGAGCATTGTCTGCGTTCCATAAATTATAAAATCCTGAAAAACTGTCGTTTTCGGTGTACCATATTTTTTCACTGTCGCAGGATGTCCAGGGCTTATTGAACCAATGATGAACGGAAACAGAATTATCTGTAACAAAAGCAGATACGGGAAGTGCAGGTTTTCCGTTAACACTTGCATAAAGATTTGCATCCTGATTTGAAACACCGTAAGCGTATGCAGCTGATACAGGCGAAGGAATACTTTCTGAGAATATTTTTACCGTATCTTCTGAAATTATTTCAGCATCTGCTTCAACATATATGCCGTTTTCTCCGCAGATACTGAAACCTTTAAGAGTATTTTCCGTACACATAAGCCCGTCGCCTGTATTGTCAAAAGTAACATATATGCTGTTATTTTCTGTGTAACTTGAACTGATAGCGGCTGCGGTATACGGAGAAGAAGCCCCGTAAACCATACCCATAGCACAGTATGCCATTCGGTCGCCGACTTCTTCCTTATGCTCAGGATGAATAAGACCTGCTTCGGGAATATATGTTACAGGTATGTCATATATGGTTGTGACTGCCCTTGAAGCTTCCTGATTCTTTTGCATATTACTGTAATTAATGTTCCAGTCAGAAAGAATTAAACCGTCATCGGAATAATAATATGAAGCAAGCTGGGTATATATAATCGGCAGAAGTCCGTCAGTATAGCTGAAAAGGTCGGTATATGTTTTTTGCATAAGGTCAAATTCTTTGCCGTATCGGGTATTCCCGATCATAAGGTCTGTTTCACCCTGATACCATATCATACCCGACAAGCGGAAATTACTGAGGGGAGCAATTTTCTGGTTGAAATTTGCGGTCATATCCTGATATATGTTCTGCCCTGCTTCATTCCAGTTGCTTTCTTCAATATAGGCACCGTTTTCATAAAGATACTGTTTAATTTCAGGGGATGAATCGATAGCTTCTCTTGAAAGCCAGGAGCGAAGTGCAGAGCCTCCCAGTGAAGAATTAAGAATTCCTATGGGCATATTGAGTTCTCTCATCAGTTCTTCCGCAAAAAAGTAAGCAACGGCACTCATTGAATATATTGCGTAATTTTCACCGTTTACCCATACTGCATCGGTTATATCATTCTGAGGCACACCGGGAACAAGTGAAGTTGAACCCTTATATTCGGGATATGCAGGTACAAGAAGCACTCTGAGCCAATAACTGAGTTTTTCGTTATTTGCGGCTTTTTGCGCACCTGTAAGCGACTGAATAAGCGGATATTGCATATTACTCTGTCCGCTTGCAAGCCATAATTCACCGAATACAATATTTTTAAGAGTTCTGAATTCTTTTCCGTTTTCAAAGAATGTGAGAGTATATTCTTCAAAACTGCCTTCGGGGGCGATAAATGAGATGTAAAAAGTTCCGTCTGTATTAACTGCAGCAGAGCTTTTTTGTATGAGATTAAAATTCTTGTCTTTAAGTTCAACAGTTATATTACTTCCGGCTTTTGCTGTTCCTTCAATTACAGCCTCTTCGCCCTGTCTGAACAGCATTCCGTCAGAATAAACCGACAGAAGCTCTGCTGAATCTTCAGATGCAAAGGCGGGGATAAAGCAAGAGACTGTCAGAAGGGCAGTCAAAACAAAAATTATTATTTTCTTTATTGTTTTCATATTAGCCTCCGTGAAATTTATTATAATTAATTTTAGCACGGGTAATTTTTGCAGTCAATAGTGCATCGCACATCATAATATGCATTCTTTACAATTTTTACAACGGGTGATATACTATTGATTATAAAGTCTTGTCAAGAACAGGTGATAAAATGCTGTTAAGAAATGCCGCTGTCGATGATGCGGAAAAATTACTTGAGATATATTCATATTATGTACTCAATACTGCAATTTCCTTTGAATATGATGTTCCGTCTGTTGAAGAATTCAGAAACAGAATAATAAATACACTAAAAAAATACCCATATCTTGTGCTTGAGGATAACGGAGAAATAGTGGGCTATTGTTATGCAGGGCCCTTTAAGACAAGGGAAGCATATAAATATTCCGTTGAAAATACCATATATCTTAAAAACGGTACACAAAAAAACGGCTACGGTAAAATTTTATTGAATGCACTTGAAAAAGAATTGTCCGAACGCGGTTTTACAAATGCCAATGCCTGCATTGCTTATACCGAAAACGATGATGAGTATCTTAATAAAAACAGTATGGAATTTCACAGACATATGGGCTATCGGCTTGTGGGAACATTCCATAAGTGTGCTTATAAATTCGGCAGATGGTATGATATGATATGGATGGAAAAATTTGTGGGAGAACACGGTATAAAATAAAATACATAATTCATTTTTATGCTGTTTTATGAACATATTATTAATATATATCTGTTGCAACATTTATAATTGTATGTTATTATAAGCAATAGATTATATTTTAGGAGTGTACAATATGGGCGTTTCCGATATCGGTGTTTTTCTCGGTAATATTGTTTTTAAGGGTTTTGAACATTTTACATCAATCCCTATGGAAACCCAGCAGAAAACACTTGAAACAATTATGAAAAGAAACAAGGATTGTGAACTTGGCAAAAAATACGATTTTGCAAATATTCATACCCTTAAAGATTTTCAGGACAAGGTTCCGCTTTCAACATTTGAAGACTATCTTCCCCTTATAAACAGAATGATAGACAATAATGAAGAAAATATTATCACGGGCAGTAAGATTATACGTTACTGTTCATCTTCGGGCAGTGTAGGTATTCCCAAACTTCAGCCCAAAACTGCAAGAGACCTTTTTAATATGCAGTCAATGGGCTTTGCCGCAACACCTGCGTGTGCATCAAAATATTTCAGAGAACAGGGAATTGCAAAGAAGCTTCCTTCCCAGAGAGGTCCTCTGCTGCTTTCTCTTAACGGACATCCTCTTAAAAACGGTATGCGCTGTAACGGTGCGGGGCAGATTCCTTTTACATATCTTCTGCCTCTTATTCCGTTTTTCTCAACAACTCCTCTTGATATTCTTTTCCCCGAGGATGAAGAAAATACTGATATGTCATATTTCCAGTTGAGATTTGCGCTTGTTGACCGCAAGGTAACATATCTCGGTTCAATGGTTATCACCCTTATGCTTACAATGTTTGAGTACCTTGAAGCTAACTGGGAAATGATTTGTAATGACATTGAAAAAGGCACAATTGACCCGTCGGTACGCTGTCCCGAATCGCTGAGAAAAAAATATGAAAAAATAAAGCCCAATCCCAAGCGTGCCGCTGAGCTTCGTGCCGAATTCCAAAAAGGCTTTGATACAGATGTTCCGATAGCAAAAAGAATCTGGCCCAAGGTCTGCTGGGGTTACGGTATGATAAGCTCCACTCTTTCCGTTTACGTTGAAAAGCTCCACAGATATATGGGCGATATGCCTATGCATAATATGGGATATGCCGCTTCCGAAGGTTATATGGCAATGCCCGTTTCTCTTAATGTAAATGACTATGTGCTTTTGCCGAGAAGTATTATTTACGAGTTCCTGCCTGTGGATGCTCCCGACGGAACAAGACCGCTTCTTATGGATGAAATAGAAGTGGGCAAGGATTATGAAATTATCGTAACAAATTTCTCGGGACTTTACAGATACCGTATACTTGATATCGTTCACGTTACGGGTATATATAACAAAACTCCAAAAATTGAGTTCCTTTACAGATCCAATATGGGGCTTAATGTTACAAACGAAAAAACAACCACACAGATGCTCGACTATGTTGCAAACTGTATTCAGAAAGAATTTGATATTTCCTTCCGCGGCTACAGTTATTACGGTGATAATGACGAAGCAGGTGAGCTGCCCCGTTATATGTTCTTGTGTGATACGGATTCCGATATCCCCACAGCTAAAAAAGAAGAGCTTGAAGACTTTATTGATAAATGCTTCAGAGAATGTAATGAAAAGTATGATAAGTACAGACGCTGGGGTATGTTAAGAGCGCCTTTGGTTCAGAAGCTTGAAAAAGGTGCATACGATGCTTATAAAGCCTCTCTTGTAGCACAGGGCAGAGTTCTTAATCAGATAAAGCCTGTAATAGTTCTCAATACACCCGAAAGAAAAGACTTTTTCTTCGCAAAAATAATAAAATAAATGATTAGTGCCTGTTTTCTGTTCTTACAGGCACTTTTCAGGGGTAATTTCAGGAGGAATAAATATGGAAAAGAAACTTACGAAAAAGACCTGGTTTAATATAATACTTTTCAGCCTTACAGGTCAGCTTGCCTGGAACGTTGAAAATATGTGCTTCAACGTGTTTATGTATAATTCAATTTATGCAGATGCCACTCAGGAAGCCGCTTCAAGCTTTGAAGCAATGTCCGCTGTTAATGTAATGGTTGCCTGTTCTGCGGTTGTTGCCGTGCTTACTACCTTTATTATGGGTAACCTAAGCGACAAATTCAGAAACAGACGTCTGTTTATATCCGTAGGCTACATTGCATGGGGTTTTGTCACAGGTCTTTTCGGTTTTATTACCAAGGACAACATCTCTTCACTTACCGGTATTACCGATGAAGTAAAGCTTCTGCTTGCAAGTGTTTGGGCTGTTATTATTATGGACTGCGTTATGACCGCAATGGGCTCAACCAGCAACGACTCTGCTTTCAATGCATGGGTAACGGATATTACAACTCCTGCAGTAAGACCTAAAGTTGAAACACTGCTTGCCGTTCTTCCTCTTGTTGCAACAGTTGTTGTTCTCGGCTTCAATACTCTGGCACAGTCCGGCACTATTTCCTATACAACCTTCTTTATAGGACTTGGTGCATTTGTTATCCTCTGCGGTGTGCTCGGTTTATTTATTCTTGAAGAACCCAAGTCCAAGAGCCCCGAAAACGAAAAGATTCCATATTTCAAAAATCTTATTTACACCTTCCGTCCCTCTGTCATTAAGGAAAACAGCCGTCTTTATCTTGCACTTGCCGCTTTATGTTGTTTAAGCGTTGCTTTCCAGACCTTCTTCCCCTATTTCTTCATTTACATTCAGCACGCACTTCTTCCCGGACTTGAAAACTTTAAGATTTCCGCTCTTCCCATTATTGCGGTTGTTATCGGTCTTGCTGTTTCCGTTGCGGTTGCTATTGTGTTTATGAAAATGGCAGCAAAGGACAAAAAATCTATTTTCGTTCCCAGTATAGTTTTTGTTTTTGCAGGTCTTATGGGTGCTACGTTTGCAGGAAACAACATTTTCTACTTTATTGCATTTGCACTTCCCGCAGTTGTAGCTTATTTCATTTTCTCAATTCAGCTGGGTGCCCTTATAAGAGATTTTACTCCGGATGGCAAGGCAGGACTTTTCCAGGGCGTCAGAATGATTTTTGTTGTACTTATTCCTATGGTTATCGGTCCCAAGCTCGGTGAAATTGCAAGTATGGGTTCACAGATTTACTACGAAAACGAAGTTCACGTCCAGAAGCTTCTTCCCTCTGCAAGTATGTTCGCTTATGCCGCAGTTGCTGCCGCAGTAGCACTTATTCCCCTTATTTTCCTTATGAAAAAGGGAATTGAAGTAAAAGAAGAAAAGTAAATACTTTTTGCAGGATATCTTCGGATGTCCTGCATTTTTGCATTTTATATGAACACTTTTGAACTATGGGAAGGAAACTGTTGACAAAAATATATATAAGTCTTAGAATAATAAAAAGATACAAAGAAAGGCAGGCGGACAAAAATGTCAATGATGGTCGTGGTTACAAGTCGGAGAGTGTTTTTGTCTGTTTGCGATTGATTAAGGTAAAATTTTACGTGAACACAAAGGCATCTCCGTATTTTCGGAGGTGCCTGTTTTGTTTTTTAGGAGGTATTGGAATGATATTTGAAGAAAAGAAAATTGTATTGAAAAATGGCGTGGAAGCTATATTAAAAACCCCTGAAATTGAAGATGCCGAAATGTTACTTAACAGTATTAAAACTTCCAGTGGTGAAACAGAGTTTCTTTCTCGCACAATTGAAGATTGGGAGAGTGTTACTGTAGAAAGTGAAGAGAAATTTATTCATAATGTTCGTGAAAGTCAGAACACATTGTTTATTGCCTGTTATGTTGATGGTACAATTGCAGGCAATTGTGACATCACTTTTAAGACCGGTAGCAAGACTTCCCATAGAGCAACAGTGGGTATCGCTCTTCAGAAAAAGTATTGGAATATTGGTATTGGTTCAGCAATGTTTAAAGAATTGGTAAAAGCAGCAGAACAACATAACGCTACAGAAATTGTTGACCTTGAATTTATCGAAGGGAATAGCCGTGCTAAAGCACTTTATCAGAAATTCGGTTTCGAAGCTGTATCGGTAAAACCGAAATTCTTCAAGCTGAAAGACGGTACATATCAGAATCTTGTATATATGCAGAAATATTTATAATGGGACGAAAATTATGAGTACACAGAATATTTTTGATAATCAGACGTTTTTTGACGGATATAAAGCTTTGAGAGACGGGGACTGCAACGCAAATGATTTAATAGAACAGCCTGCAATGAGAAAATTACTTCCTGATTTGTCCGGCAAATCAGTTCTTGATCTCGGTTGCGGTTACGGACATAACTGTATTGATTTTGTAAACCGCGGTGCAAAAAGTGTTATCGGGGTTGATATTTCTGAAAAAATGCTTGCCGTTGCAAAAAGTGAATCGGCTGATGAAAAAATCCGATATATAAATATGAGTATGACCGATATCGGGAAGCTGAACGAAAAATTTGATTTTATATACAGCTCACTTGCATTTCATTATGTAAAAGATTTTGATGCTTTTGCAAAGGAAATGTATTCTGTTTTGAATAATGGTGGTCAGTTGCTCTTTTCACAGGAACATCCCATTATTACCGCAACTGTTGACGGTAAGGGACATTTTAATAAGGATGAAAACGGTAATCGCATATCCTATACTTTTTCTGATTATAACCGCTCAGGTGAACGAAAAGTACATTGGTATGTTGATGGCGTAATAAAATATCACAGAACATTCGGTGATATAATTACAGCTCTCGCAAAAGCTGGTTTTGTGATTACTGAGATCAGTGAACCCACCCCTGAAGAATGGGCAATAGAAAAGCTTCCCACAATGACAAAGGAATATATAAAACCTAACTTTTTGATAGTAAAAGCAAGAAAGTAAAGAGGTGTTTTATTTGCAGAGTGAATTAAAACAAATCAGCTTTAAGAGAATGAATAATGATGAATTCCGTGTATATTCAAAATGGTCGGCAAAGGCTTATGCGGAGCATCTGATAAAATCAGGTGATGAAAAATTCAGATTCAGAGCACGAAAAGCGGCTAAAAGCGAATTTAATGATATTTTCCCTGACGGTGCTGATTCCTTGGACAATTATCTTTATGTTGTAATAAATGAAAAAGGTGAAAAAATCGGAGTTATAGGCTATCAGAAAAGTCCCTTTGAAGAAAATGCCGCATTTGTTACGGAGAACGTTATAAAAGAAGAATGCCGAGGCCTTGGCTACGGAAAAAGTGCTCTTGTAAAGCTGCAGGAGGATGCAAAAGAAAAGGGGTTTGCGAAAATGGTTTTGAATTGTTTCAAGCATACTCCTGTATCTTTTTCTATGTACGAGAAAAACGGATTTAAGGTAATAGAAGACTACGGCGGAAGTGTTATAATGGAGAAGTGTTTTTAGGTTTATTAATATGGAAAAAATAATTGTAATAGGTTGCCCCGGTTCGGGAAAAAGCACATTTTCGAGGGCATTGCACGAACGGACAGGCATACCTTTGTATCATCTTGATTTGTTATATTGGAACAGCGACAGAACTACTGTCACCAAAGAGGTTTTTCGAGAAAGACTGCAAAACGTTCTCACACTTGATAACTGGATAATTGACGGTAATTACGGCTCTACAATGGAAATGCGAATGGCAGAATGCGATACTGTTTTCTTTCTTGATTATCCGCTTGAAGTGTGCATTAACGGAGTACGTGGGAGAAAGGGAAAAGTGCGTCCCGATATGCCGTGGGTTGAAACTCAGGATGATGAAGATTTTTTGGAATTTATAAAAAATTACAACACTCAAAGCCGACTGAAGGTTTTGGAGTTGCTTGAAAAATACAAAGGAAAGAATATTGTTATTTTTAAAAACAGAGATGAAGCAGACGACTATATAAAAAACAAGGTGAAATAAATGCTTGACTACACTAAAATAAATTCAGAAACTTGGGATTTGTGGGCGAAAGACGGCTGTGAGTGGACTTTACCCATAACCCACGAAGAATATAAAAAAACAAATGCCGAAAACTTTATAGTTTACCTTACGCCGTGTATTTCTGTTCCTCGTGAATGGTTCGGTGACTTGAAAGGAAAAAAGGTGTTGGGGCTTGCAAGCGGTGGCGGTCAGCAGATGCCTGTGTTTTCAAAATTAGGTGCAGAATGTACTGTATTTGATTATTCCGACAAACAGCTTGAAGCAGAAAAAACGGTAGCTCAAAGAGAAGAATACAATATTACAATCATCAAAGGTGATATGTCAAAGCCTCTACCATTTGAAGATGAAAGTTTTGATTTGATTTTTCATCCCGTGTCAAATGTCTATGTTGAGGACGTTTATCATATATGGAATGAGTGTTGCCGCATACTCAAAAAAGGCGGCAGATTGCTTTCGGGACTTGATAACGGAATAAGTTTTCTTTTTGAGGAAAATGACCCCTTAAAGGTGGTAAATCCCTTACCGTTCAATCCTCTTAAAATGCCGAAGGAAAAACGTGATGCTATGATTGCAAACGGTGACGGCATACAGTTCAGTCACACATTAGATGAACAAATCGGCGGTCAGTTAAAAGCAGGCTTTACACTTAAAGCCTTGTATGAAGACCGTGACAGAGAAGGCGGCAGTGAAATCGGCAAATACTATCCGCAGTATTTTGCTACATTGTCAATTAAATAAGTGTAAATAATTACCCCTTCCGTTTTTTGCACGGAAGGGGTAATTCTGATAGTCAAAAATTATTTAACTGTTGCAATAAGCTCTTCAAAAGCCTTTGTTAATGCTGAACCTGATTTTGTGGAAGAAGCGTTGATTTCTTCGTTTTCGGTAAACATTGAGTGGATGTCATTATCAGCAAGGATGTAACCTATCTGGTCATTGTTAAGACCGAAGCAGATAAGCTTGTTTACCTGTGCTGTTTCGGACATCGGAGCATAGTCCCATGTTTCGTGTGTCCAGCTCTTGTCTGCACCTACAACGCCGCCCCAGATAAGCTCGGGAGCAATTTCACCGGGAATAAATACGATACCGACTTCATTACCAAGTTCCATATATCCGATTTCTGTGATGATGTTGTAGCCAAGCCAATCCTTTGTGATAACACTGTTGATAAGGCCTTCTCTTACAACGAGGGTAAGAATCTGATTGTCTGTTTCAATTGATACTTCTTTGAATTTTACATTAAGAACGGGAGCGAGTTCTACATCGTTATCAATTGCGATAGCCTTTTTTGCAAGTTCTGTGCCGTATGCTTTAACTCTTGCATTGTCAGATGTATCTTCTGTTTTGATGTTATCATATTCTGTTGTAATTGCAAGTTCAGCGCCCTGAACATAAACAACATCAGCACCTGTTGTTGCTTTTACATATTCTTTGAAGTAGTAGGGGAAGTCAGCAGAAATAACATCTGCGCCTGCGCCGAAACCAACTGCGTGAATACCTGCTTCGCAAAGCCAGATTTCATCAGATGCTTCGTTATCGGGATCAAAACGGAATCTGTGGAGTTCGCCGTCGAAAGTGATAGGTTCGCGCTTGTCATACATAAGTTCGCTCGCATCAACGCTGCCGTAGTAAAGAGTACCTGCTTCCATATCGTTAACAGCAGTAACAACTGCGTCTGCTACAACTTCATATAAGTTGTTCATAAACTTAACTGATTTGCCGCCTACATATTTATCAAGGTCAGCACCGATAATGCTGAGTGCGGGGTTTGTGAAGATAGCGGGAACAAGGGGAGCACCCATACCGAGAATGTCGATACAGGAATGCTGATGAAGGGTTGATACGTTAAAGCTGATAATGTTTTGTTCTTCTGCAAATGCTGCAAGCTTGTTTCTTATAGCAAGAACGTCGCCTCTTGCAATACCGTAACCGTCTATAACAGCCTGAACAACAATACCGCTTGTGCCGTCTGAAAGTGCATATACGCTAACGCCCTGGTCATCGATTATTGCAGTGGGAACTCTGCCTGCTATAGGTTCAAGAGTACCTGCCATATAATATGAGCCGTCGAAAATATCAAGACCTTCAAGGAGAGAAGCGTAAGCATAGCCTGCACTCCACTGAGCACCTTCAGCTACAGCAGTATCAAAGCTTTCTTCGCCTGCATAAAAGCCTTCAGGCGTTACGTAATTCCCGTAAGCGGGCCATCTGTCACCCAGATTGAGTCCGGGGATAAAGAGATTAAGAACTTTTACAAGTGCATTTACAACTTTATCAAGAAGCTGATAAAAGCTTGCTTCAATTCTTGCACTTACGCTTTCTGTGGGGTCGATTTTTGATGCAGCTGATGCGGGAACAGCCATTGTAAGAAGGATCATCACAGCTGTAAGCACAAGAGCCAACACTTTTTTTGCTTTTTTCATTGTTTGTTACCTCCGTTTATTTATTAATCTGACTTCGCAGTATTAACCTTATTCATAATTATTTCGAAATTTTCTGCTATCAAAGCTGCAGTGTCGGGGCCCATCGAATTGGTTTCTTCGTAATGTCTTCTGCCGAATCTGTCAATTGCTCTGTCAAGATAAGGAGCATCTGTATTCAGCATAAAGTCATTGGGCGGTAAAACATATCCCAATTCATCATTGGCAAGTCCGAATATAAGAAGATTTTCATCTCCTGCAATTTCAACAAGCGGATCGGGATTGATTTCGGGGGGAAGCCCCTCTGCAGATTCTTCTTCACTGAGATATCCGCCGTAAGCAAGCTCGGGGAAAAGCTCACAGGGAATCATCAGAATTTTAAGAGAATCAATTTCAAAATAATTAAGCTCTGTTTTTAATGCTTTTTGGTCTGAATAGGGAATTGTATATGCATCAGCATTAAGAATACCCAGCTGACAGGCAATTGTAAGTACGGGATTTTCAACGGGAACATAAAACTCCTGCTTAATGTGGCTTATACGGGCTTTAAGTTCAAGTTCTTCATTAATTGCCATTGCATAATCGGCAAGCTTAAATCCGATATTTCTTGTGGATTCAAGAAGACGGTTTTCCTGACGCAGCTTCTGCTCGTCTTCTATTTTCATACTTATCATTCCGCCGATAGCACCAACACCGTATATTGTTTCAGCACCGGTATCTTTTCTTATTTTTTCTCTCAGATAACAGGGGAAATCGGCACTTACAAGGGAATTGCAGCCCTGAAGGGATTCGGAATGGGATGCAAAATTGATAAAATATATTTCTCTTGTACCGTCATCGGGAACAAAACGAAGACGGGTGAGTGTTTTTGAATAAATTTCGGGAGTACGGATATCTTCCTGCATATCGGGTACTTCAATTCTGCCGAGATAAAGCTTTCCTTTGCGGCGGTCACGGTAAGCGGCAGAAGCGGCAGTAATAACGGCATTAAAAAGAATTGTCATAAACTTTCTGTTTTTGCCTGTGTGGGGAAGTCTGCCCCATATGCCCATGGTATCAATACCTGCGTGGTTATGAGTGCTCATTATTGTTATTGTTTTGCAATTAGTTTTTTCCGAAAACTCACCGAGAGCCTTTTTAAGAGCATTAACATCTTTGTTAAGTAAGCCCACTATATCAAGGGACACAAAGAGATGTCCGCCTTTACCTGAATTGTCATCAAGCCACAATGCGTGAGCATACTGAGGGTCAATAACACCTTTTGCAGGATTGTTTTCGCCGTAACCTGCGATGTAATATTTTTTTGTTTTGATATCATCGGGAAGCATAACTGCCTTGCCGAAACCTGCAGTAAACTTTTCGGAAGCTGCATTTTCCGTATAGTCAAATTCACCTTCGGGGAGTGCTTCGGCATAAGAGGTTTTTGCCAATGAATTAATGCCTTTTAATGCAGAGGATGCTATTTTAGAAAAATCCATTTTTCTTATACCCCCAGTTCTTCCTTCATTTCAATAAAGTTCTTAATAACGGTTGAACCTGTATGTTCACCTATTCCTATAAGCTCATGATAATGATTTCCGAATTCACCGAGAACATAGTCATTGTCGGGGACAATATAACCTACAGCATCGTTAGCAAGTCCGAATGCGGTAAGCTCTCTGCCGAAAATTTCCGTAAGCGGGGGATAGGGGAAGTCGATATTATTGAAAGAGCCTTCAGCCTTCAGTGATTCACCGCCTGTAAGAAGGTCTGCGCAGAATTCACCGGGAACAAGAACTATACTGAGGTCTTTGCCTATTTCCATAAATCCGATTTCAGTAACAACCGTATATGTACCGTCTTTTTCTCTGAGAACCTTATAAGAAACAAGGTTGAGTTTGCCTACTATCTGAATAAGGGGATTTGTTACCGTAAGATGAACTTCTTTAAGTCTGATGTTAAGTAAAGGCTTAACCTGAGTTTCTTTAACTGGCTCCCAGTTTTCGCACCAGAGAGAATATTCGCAGTGATTCATCTCAGAAACTTTGGAATCGTTTTCAATTTCATCCTCATTATAAAGAATGGGATCTGCCTTTATTTCATCAAGGGCTTTTGTTAATGAAAGAGTGATTCTGCCCAATTCTCTGCCGTATCTTATGGAGCGTTCATATCTTCTTGTAAAGTTTACACCGTCATTTGTTTTTCCGCAGGACATATAAATAGCACAAATAGCACCGTTAAAGAACATAAAGTTGTATCCTGCTTTATTGATGACCTCGCCCATATAATATATGTATTCACCGCAGAGATCTCTGCCTGAGCCTTCACCGTCAGAAGTGGGAAGCCCCGCCACATCGGGATGAGCACCCATAGTTGCTATTATTGTGGGAGTTTTTGTTTTGTCATCGGGAGTGAAAACAAGTCTTGTTAATTTTGTTACAAGGCTTGTGGCAGACTTTCTGTTTTTGTTATTGAAATAATCTGTGCCGATGTCTTTTACCGCAAGTGTCATTGTGCCGTCTGTCATATCTTCATATGCCTTAAGAAGACCTTCGGCTACTTTGCGTGTGAGCTCGTTCATAAACTCACTGTCGGCACCGCTTCTGTAAGTACCTTTTCCCTTTTTGTTCTTCTTTTTGTTATGAAAAACGGTGGAAACGGTATCTGTCCAGAGTCCTTGTGTGTCTACACATGAATGCGCATGGGTTGAAAAAACATTAACCGTTGCTATCTTGGCTTCGGGGTGAGAATATTTAATAAGATCCGCAAATCTTCTGCGTATCAATCTTATTTCAGTGCTTCCTGTTCCTATACAGTCGATAGTGGCAAAAAGAGAAGTGCCGTTACCTGAATTATCGTCAAGAGCAATTATTCTGCACTGCATTTTATCAATTATCGTTTGTATTCTGTTGTTAAAGCCGTTATCGGGAGTAAGATAACCTCCCAGATAATAGTCTCTTTCCTCATAATCCTTCGGAGTAAGGTCAACAATTGCATAACCTAAGCTCCAATGTGCATTTTTTGAAGGATTTTTTCTGAATTTTTCATTGCCTTTGTAAAAATAGGTGTTGTCATATTCGGATGCGGAAATAAAAGACGGGCCGTCATTGAGCGAATCTGCAAAGCTGCCGAGTGCACCGTTCAGTATTTTTTCCGTTAAGCGAACAAACTTTTTTGATGAAAAAAAACCGGACATACAGTTCTCTTCCTCCTTAGATAAATATGTTCAAAATTTATTTTGCCGAAACAGCAGTATTTTCCTGATTTCTGTAAACAACAAATTTACAGAAAAGATACTCTGTTATCATATTACAAAGCATTGTTACACCTAGAACGATGTATTCAATTGCTGCAAATGATGCGAATTTATTTGTAAAGTAAACACCGATAAGAGTTGAAACAGGTGTGAATACAAGATAAAAACCGAAAACCTTAAGCATTGCTACGGGAATGTTTGCTGCAGACTTAAATGTGAATTTTCTGTTGAATGTGAAATTCCATATAACAGAAAGAACAAGTGCTATCAGGTAACAAGGCCCGTATTCATTGGTCATAATCTTACCTAATGTTTCGTTGCTTGTGATAAGATTCTGCATAAAAGCAGTATTCAGCAGCACTTCGTTCAGCAAGGTAAAGCTGACTATCTGAATAATACCTGCCGAAGCAGAAAACAGTGCAAATTTGATAAACTGGAGAACATTCCTTGCGTTTCTGCCATAAATTACGCCTTCTTCTATATTTTATTTATAACATATTATCACATTAAATATGAATTTGCAATAGAAAGCTTATTGCTAAATGGTAAATTTTGTGTTATTATAACAAAAAAACATATCAGGTGAGGTTTTGTATGAAAGATTATCCTCTGTTTGTAGGTAAAAACTGCAGTGCCTTTGTAAATTTTTATACTGACGAAAAACAGTTCAGCGGTATGGTAGACGGCAGAATACCGTCACTTCTGACCGTACAGCACGGACAGCATAAGGGAACTGTTATTGCTGCCGCCGATAAAGCATCCTGCGGTGCTGACTGGGGATTTATTGAAATTGCAACAAGATTGAGTCATGATAACGGTGCCTCATTCGAGGATATGAAAACCGTTTTTACTCCTCCCGTAAGAAAATATCCGTATGACGGAAATGAATTCACTTCAGCCTTTGCCATTGATCCTTTGCTTATGGAAGCTGATGACGGTAAAGTAATAATGCTTGTCGATTTCTATCCCGAATGTAAAGGACTTCATGCTCCTAAATATCTTGAAAAGGGAAGCGGATATGTTAAGACTGACAACGGCTTTGCCCTTAAGCTGTATTCGGGAAAAACGAGACTTGACGGGCTGTTTGCAAGAAAAGGCAAGGAATATACTTTACAGTCTGACGGTTTTGTATACAGTCCCGAAGGCGAAAAAACAAAGTATTATATCCCTATCAGGCACTCTGCAGAGAATGCCTATTCAACCATAGGCGATATGTATTACTGTGTGGGAAATTCTCCTCAGTATCTTGATAAAGAAGCCCCGCTGTTTCCTGAAAATAAAGAGGGCGAGGATATTTACGTCGGCAATATTTATGTAAGCAAAGCAAAGCCGGTGTATAAAGGCGGCAAACCGGAAGCTGTGAAAAAAAACAAGGTGTTTGATAAATCAGGTAAGCTTCTTTGCATTGAAACTTCACCTGCGCCCTTCAGAGCACCGATGATTTCATATATTTTTATGCTTGAAAGCACAGACGGCGGAAAAACTTTTTCCCAGCCTGTTGATATCACTCCTTATTATAAAAAAGACAGTGACGGAATATTTCTCGGTGTCGGTCCCGGAGTGGGAATAACACTTAAAAGCGAAAAATACAAAGGCAGAATTCTTGCCCCCTGCTATATTCTTAATAAAGCACTTGTGCTGATAAGTGACGATGACGGAAAAACCTGGAGAAGAAATTCAGCACAGTTCTGTGAAAATATAGATGAATGTCAGCTTGTTGAAATGCCCGACGGTAAGGTATTCTGCTTCGGAAGACCCAAAGGCGGCGGAAATATTCCTTTAAGTGTGTCTGATGACGGCGGCGATACCTTCAGAAAGCTGCCCTCTACTCCTCCTCACGTTCCACAGTGTCAGCACAGTGTTATTTCAGTTCCTTCAGATTTTATTCTGCCCGACGGACTTGAAAATGACGGAAGATACATTCTTCTTGCCGCGCCTACGGGGCACGGCGGCAAAGATGCAACAAGAACCGAGGGTAAGGTATTTCTCGGCAGAATAGATGATGAAAAAGTCAGCTGGATAAAAAAATACGATATAACCGACGCAGAAAAATATGCAAGCTTTGAAAAATATGCGGATTTCTATGCTTATTCGTGTCTCAGCATTCTTGCTGACAATACGGTGGGCTTGCTTTATGAGGCATATCCTTCCGGTTATATGACTTTTGCAAAATTTTCTCTTTAAGTCAGTAATTTCTGATTTTTCTGTTTATCTGTGCATTTTAAATTAAGAAAGGCTTATCAAAAGCATCACCGGGATGCAGTTGATAAGTCTTTTTTTGTTTTGATTAAATCAATCTTCAAGTTCAATTTTCCAGAAAACAATCTGTTTTCTTTTGTGAGTGTATGTAATATAGAGAGTGTTGTTTTTACAGGTTATGGCAGGGTAGGAAAATTCACCGTTTCCGGGTTCGGGCACCAGAACTTCGGTAAAGTGCCTGCCGTTATCTTTAGAATAAGCCAATGACAGCGGGTGTCTTAATCCCCAGTTGACATCTACGGGATTATATATAAGCCACAGCCTTGAGCTGTCATCCTTTACACAGTCTATTCCCGAATTATTGTTGGGAATTCTTGTTCTGTAAGGCTTGCACCATGTTACACCGCGGTCTTCGGAATCACTTCTGTATACAGCTCCTTTGTTTGAACGTAAAAAGCAGTGAACCTTTCCGTCGGCTCCTTCCCATAAAGTGGGCTGAATCAGACCTACAAAAGCACCTTTATATTTGGGTCTTTCCATAAGACCGTAAAAATCCCATGTGATACCGTCATCATCCGAAACATCAATAAACGGAATCCATTTTTTGTGCTGTTCGGTTGAGGCGGGGCCGAGAAGCCTTCCGTCACTCAGGCGAAGACATTTGTTCTTAACAGGGCCTCTGCCGCCGGTGGTATCTCCGGGAACAAGAGTTTTCGGCTCACTCCAGCTTTCACCGTTATCGTAGCTGACAATATATCTTGTGATCCAGTCGGGGATAGTTTCACCGTGCTTATAATAAAGAATAATTGCTCCGTCCTGCTGCTGATACAATACGGGGTTCCAATGAGCAACATTATCGCCTTCACTTACCGATACGGGCTTTGACCATATTCCGTCGGGACTTCTTTTTGATACCCATATCTCAACACTTTTATCACCCTCTCTTGCTCCGCCGAACCAAGAGGCCAGAACACTTGAATCATCTAAGGGTAATACCGTAGATGCGTGACAGCTGGGTGCTTTTTCATTTTTATCAAAAATGTATTCTTTTATGGCATTTTTTATCATAAGTTCACACCTCGTTAATCTTTTGGTATAACCATATTAACAAATATAACGGTGAAAATGCAAGGCTTCTCTGAGTTATTATTTGTTAATTATTTAAATTTTTTGTGAACATAATTGCAAAAACAGGAAACAGGTGTTATAATATGAAAAAAATATAAAAGAAGGTAAGAAAAAATGAAAACATTCGCTAAGAAATTTCTTTCAATAGCTCTTACGGTTTTAATGCTTCTTTCTTCTGTTGCGCTTATTGCTTCTGCGGCAGACGGAAATTGCAGCTGTGAGCATTGTCCTTCCATTGTTATTCCCGGTATCTTCCAGTCAAATGTAAGATTTCTTGATGAAAACGGAAATGAAATGCTCAATGAAGAAGGAGATACCTATTCAGCTCCTTTCTTTATGAAATCAACGGGAGATATCGTCAAGAAAGCTCTTGAGGAGGCTCTTCTTCCTCTTGCAAGCCTTCTGCTTACACAGGATGATATTGATAACCGCTGTGCAAATGCTGTTGCAGATGTATTAGGTGATGCACTTCTCAGCAACATCGCACTTGATGAAACAGGACGTGTTATCAATAATATACAGGCTGACAAATACAATACCAGCCTTGCAAATCTTACCGCTGCACAGAGAAACTATGCTCTCGATCAGATTCCTCTTGATAATTATGTTGATATAGCAGGTCTTGATCACCTCTATTTCTTCTCATACCACTCCACAGGCAATATGATTGACAATGTCAATGAGCTGTATGAGCTTATTCAGATAGCAAAAAAGGAAACAGGTCACGATAAGGTTAACCTTGTTCCCATAAGCCAGGGCGGTTCTCTCGAAAATGCTCTTATGCAGCTTTATATTGATAAAGGGCTTGAATTCGCTGATGATGTAAACAGAGTCTGCTATGTTGTTCCCGCTGCAGACGGTGCTGCTGTTTTAGGTGATATATATCACTACGGTCTTCTTGATGATGCAGAAGCACTTTACGGCTATATGTTCCCCTCGCTTCTTGATGAAGATCAGCAATATCTTGCATACCTTATCACTCTTATTCTCCGAATCCTTCCCAATGCCGATGTGAATAATATAATCGACACTGCAGTTCAGGTGCTGGTTGAGGATTATCTTGAGTATTCAACAATGCTCTGGGCACTTCTTCCTTCAAAGGATTATCCCGAATGCAGAGAAATGTATTTGTCTGAGCCTGAAGATGCAATTGTACGCGAACAGACAGACTGGTATTATAACGCTCAGGTAAATTCCAGAAAATATATTCTCGATGCAAAAGAAAAAGGTGTTGAATTTTTCGACATCGTCGATTATAATTTTACAATGTATCAGATATGTGATTCCTGGGATAAAGTAAATTCCGACGGAATTATTCATACCGATTCCGAATCTTTCGGTGCTACAAGCATCGGTGTTGATGTTTCCCTGCCCGAGGATTATGTTCAGGCTAACACATACTGCACAGATCCTACTCATAACCACATTGATGAAGCCAGACTTGTTGATGCATCTACCGGTATTCTCTGTGAATCAACATTCTATTTCAAAGGTCAGGATCACGAAAAAACTGCCCGTAACGATGTTGTTATGCGTCTTGCCATAAGAATTCTTACAGATGAAACATTTGTTGATGTTTATTCAGACCCTGCTTATCCTCAGTTTAATTTTGCACGTGATTCAAGAGGCGCAATCAATGATTATAACAGATGGA
Organism: Acutalibacteraceae bacterium; assembly: GCA_045538645.1. Classification (GTDB taxonomy): domain Bacteria; phylum Bacillota; class Clostridia; order Oscillospirales; family Acutalibacteraceae; genus RUG806. The sequence continues at coordinate 66,019 of JAZSRT010000102.1, forward strand.
AGAATTACGATACATCAGCACTCAGTGCAGAAGATGCTCAGGAATTCAAGGCAGCTCTCGCAGAGCTTGAAGCAGCCGTAAACAGCACATATATGCCCACAGACGAGTTCAATGCCGCAAAAGAAAGATTTGAAAAAATCACATATAAAATCACAAACGGCACTGAAAAAGTTGAAGAAGGACCTGATTTCTTCCTCACATTCCTCACCAAGGTTTTCAAATTCTGGAGCGAAGTAATGTTAAAATTCTTCGGCGGAAAAGGATATTCAGATATTCTCTTCTTCTGGAATTGGTAAATATATTATAATTTTTTAGAACAAAGGAGTAAATAATTATGAGTTCCGCTTTTACTGCAATTATGTATAAACTTCTTATTTGGTTTATATCATTCACTTCACTTTTCGGTGTATTAGATGCACCTGCTAAAGATGATCCGATTGTTTTTAACGATGAAGCACAGATGAAAGTTGCACTTTGGGGTGACCCTCAGATTGCTGACTATATGGCAGACAGACATCAGTATTCAAAGAACGCAGCTCTTGATCTTGCCAATGCTCAAGGTACATTTGATGCTCTTGTTATCGCAGGTGACGTTACAGAAAACGGTAAGGGTGCAGAGTATCAGCTTCTTCTTGATTATCTTTCTGTTGCCGAAGATAAAATTGATAATCACATTATTGCTATCGGTAATCACGATGTAAGACTTAGAGTTTATTCTCAGGTTGTAAATACTTTCAAAGAATTCACTAATGCCGCTAACAGCAATTTTGCAGATAATGCAAAGTTTGTAAAAGAAGGTAAGCTTTCTTATACTTATGAAGTAAACGGATATACATTTATCGCTCTTAATACCGATAAGTCTGTTTTTGAAGAATCCTATTTTTCAGATGAGACTCTTACTTGGTTTGACGGTGAACTTGCAAAGGCTACTGCTGACGGCAAACCCGTATTCGTAATTGTTCATCAGCCTCTCAAAAAGACTCACAACGTTGAAGTTGCATGGAATTCTCCCAGCGATACTGCAGGTACTATAGGTAAACAGAGTGATGCACTTAAAGATATAATGAATAAGTATAATAATGTATTTTTCATTACCGGTCACCTTCACATGGGCTTCAGCAAAGAATGGTCAATTCATCAGATTGATAACTTCTGGGGCGTAAATCTTCCCGGCATCGGACCTGACAATGCAGACGGTGCATATAATGAATCCGGCACAGGCTATATGATGGAAGTTTATGACAGCAAGGTTGTTTTCAGAGCAAGAGATTTTGCTGCAGGTAAATATCTTCCCGAGTTTGATGTAACAATCGATCTCAAATAATTGAATTTAAGCTGTTTGTTTCTGTTTTTTGTATTAAAAACAGTTGACAAGCAGCTTTCGTTCTGTTATAATACCAAATTGTTGTATTGCTTTTACAACTATCCTTGCCCCGGTCAAAGGGGCCAAAGTCCAGAAGGAGGTGCATCGAAATGTCAAAGTATGAAACCGTAGCAGTATTCTCACTCAAGAACGGTGAAGAAAAGGCTAAAGAGCTTGTTGAAAAGTTCAAGTCTCTTATCGAAGCTAACGGCACAATGGAGGCTGTAGATGAATGGGGTTCTCGTAAGCTTGCATATCCCATCAACTACGAAACAGACGGTTATTATGTGCTCTACACATATGACGCTGACGTAGCTTTCCCCGCTGAGCTTGACCGTGTTTTCAACATCACAGACGGCGTTCTTCGTTCTCTTATTGTTGCAAGATAAGGAGATTACAGTATGTTGAATTCTATTATTATTATGGGCAGATTAACAGCTGATCCGGAACTTCGTACCACAGCTTCAGGTCTATCCGTAACATCATTTACAGTTGCGGTAGACAGAAATTATGCAAGAGCAGGAGAGGAAAAAAAGACTGACTTCATTCCTGTTTCCGCTTGGCGCAGCACAGCTGATTTTGTTACAAAGTATTTCCGTAAAGGTTCTATGATTGCTGTCCAGGGGTCACTTCAGACCCGTAACTACGAGGATAAGAACGGCAACAAGCGTGTTGGCTTTGAAATTCTTGCTGATCAGGTAAGTTTCTGCGGTTCAAAAGCTGAAAGCGGTACTTACAATAATGATTCAGGTAATGCTTCATCTTATAATAACAGCTCTGCGGATGATTTTTCCACAGTTGTTGATGATGACGATTTACCGTTCTGATTCTCTTAAAATTATTTAAGGAGGATATTAATATGGCTTTCGAAAAGAAAGATGCAAAGGGCGGTCGCCCTATGAACAGAAAGAGCCGTAAAAAGGTTTGTACTTTCTGCGTAGAGAAGTCTGAATTTATCGATTACAAAGATACTCAGAAGCTTCGTCGTTTTATTTCTGAAAGAGCAAAGATTTTACCCCGTAGAGTAACAGGTACTTGTGCTGCTCATCAGAGAGAACTTACTGTTGCTATCAAGCGTGCTCGTCACGTAGCATTGCTTCCTTACATCAGTGACTGATTTATAATTAATTTCCGCACCTTTACGGTGCGGATTTTTTTTTGCATAACAAAAATAAACATGCTCAAAATATAGGTGAAAGGTTGTGTATATATGGCAAAATCCGAATCCGATAAAGCTTATGCAGAAAAAGTGAAACAGAAAACACCGCCATCCCCGATTGTGAAAGACTGTATCTTTGCATTTTTATTTGGCGGAACAGTTTGTGCTTTCGGAGAATTATTATTTTCAGTTTATATGAATTTATTAAAAAGTGAAACACCGGCAAGGACCTTTGTATCAATAACACTTATTGTTATTACTGCAATACTCACGGGAATAGGTGTATATGATAAAATTGCAAAAACAGCAGGTGCAGGTGTCAGTGTGCCTATCAGCGGTTTTGCAAATTCAGTTTGCGCCCCTGCAATTGAGTATGCCGTTGAAGGCCATGTTCTCGGAACTGCAGAAAAAATGTTCACTTTAGCAGGTGCCGTAATTGTTTACGGTTGTTCGCTTGCATCCTTTTACGGTATGATATATTACTTTTTTATTGCGGGGTAAATAAGTATGAAAAAAAGAAACGCTGACAGTGTTATTGAACTAAAAAATACTCCCGGTATAATTTCATCAGCCGCCTGTGTGGGAAAAACCGAGCAAGAAGGACCTCTTTCAGAATATTTTGATATATGCTTTCCCGATGACGGTATAGGGCAGACATCCTGGGAAAAAGCAGAAAGTGAACTTCTCAGAACTGCAGTTGAAACTGCCTTGGATAAAGCGGGACTTCCCGAGGATGAAATAGGTATTGTTTTTGCAGGCGATCTGATGAATCAGTGCACGGCAAGCACCTATGCATTGCGAGAGAGTAATATTCCTTTATGCGGATTATTCGGAGCCTGTTCAACTATGGCTCTTTCCCTTGCTTTGTCTGCTTTGGTCGTGGACGGAAACTTTGTTTCAAGGGCAGTTGCGGCTGCTTGCTCACATTTTTGTTCTGCAGAAAAGCAGTTTCGTTATCCTCTTGAATACGGCGGACAGCGAGCTCCCGCCGCTCAGCGCACCGTAACCGGAGCAGGTGCATTTGTAGTAGGCGGAAAATCAAAGGACAAGGTTATTATCCCCCGTGTTCTGATAGGTAAAATTACAGATGCGGGCATAACAGACACTTCAAATATGGGTGCGGCAATGGCACCTGCTGCAGCAGACTCAATTGCTCGGTTCCTGAATGATACAAATACTGCCCCCTCAGATTATGATATGATTCTTACAGGCGATCTGGGAAAAGTGGGAAGTGAGCTTCTTAAAGATATTATGTTATCCGATTATGATATTGATATTTCAACAGTACACAATGATTGCGGCTTGCTTATTTATGATATGGAAAAACAGGATGTGCATTCGGGCGGGTCGGGATGCGGTTGCTCTGCCGCTGTGCTGTCGGCATATATTATGAAAAAAATGAAAGAGGGCTTATTAAAAAAAGTACTTTTTGCAGGAACGGGTGCACTTATGTCACCGCTTATATCTTTGCAGGGAGAAAGCATACCGTCAATTGCTCATATAGTCCAATTGAATTTTGGGGAGGAATAATATGAATTTTGATAATATTATAGAACCGTTGAACAAAAGTCTGAATACAATAAATACCGTTGCCAGGATAAATAAAACCGCAGGGCTTATTAAAACACTGTCATATATAACTGCAGCAACGGTAATTTGTGTAAATATTATACAGTTGATGCGAAAATAATGTTTTTACGAAAGGTTGGAAAATGAATTTGGCGCGGGAGCGCCGATTGAAGCTTTGATTGACCTTTCTTGAAAGGTCACGGTGTCAAGAGGCAGAGCCTCTTGTCGCTGTCCGCAGACAGCGAAATTCCTTGTGCTTCATTAGCGCAGGAAAGTTTTTAAGAAAACCCTCGCCGGGGGTTTTCTTAAGTGCGAAGCACAATGTTATTAAGAATAGCATAATAAATCCACCAATATTTCCGTAAAAAACCAAAAGATGCCCGAATCAATAGCGATTCAGACATCTTTTTTTTACTCTAATATATCATTTATACTTTGTGCTATAAGTTTTTTTGCGTGATCGTCAACCGTTTTTACGCAAAGGGGTAAATCGGAATTTTTATATTCGGTAAGATTGCCGAATTTCGGCTCAATTATATCGCAAAGCTTACCGAGTTTTATATCGCCTTTTGTCATGGCAAGATATTTTTCTATGGCAAGCGAAAAAAAGTCATTAAAAAATATTTCATCCGTGTCATTTTCAGTATGTTCAAGGAGAAACAAAAATGCTCTGAGTAAGGTTTTGGATTTTGCCTGGGTATCAGACGAAATTTCACTTGAATCAAAAAGCTCATTCTGAGTGTGCCTTGAATCGGTAATTCCCAGAAGATAATCAGACGTGACTCCGTAATATTCCGCTGCTTTTCTTACAAAATCAAGATTGCATTCTCTGATTCCTTTTTCATAATGTGATAATAAAGCCTGTGAAATGCCAAGCTCTTCAGCTGCGGTCTTTTGTGTTAAATTCCGTTCACGTCTTAAAGCGGAGAGATTAGCGGCAAATGAAATACTCATAATAACACCTCTTGATTGTTTTGAAAAATAGGTATATAATATAGTTCTGAAATATTACAGATTGTATTATATTATGAATTTGTTTTTTTGTAAATATAAAAAAGAGGTCTTATAATGAAAACATTCAAAATACATCTTATACGTCACGGAATAAATGAGGGCAGTGAGGAAGGACTTTATATAGGTCACACCGACGTGCCCCTTACTTCAATGGGTAAAAAACAGCTTAAGGATATGATGCACGATTTTGAATATCCTACGGCAGATGCAGTTATTTCAAGCCCTCTCGACAGATGCCTTGAAACCGCAAAAATGCTCTATCCTGACAGAAGCCCCATGATATTTGACGGACTTATTGAATATGATTTCGGTGAATTTGAAGGCTCAACGGCAGAGGAGCTTCAGTCTGACCCCGCCTTCGGAGAATGGCTCTCAGGCGGTGAGGATGTGGGTGCCCCCTTCGGTGAAACTAACGGTCAGTTCAGAGACAGAGTTATCAAATGCTTTCTTGATATAGTGGACGGTATATTAAAAACAGGTGTGGGGTCGGTTGCTATCATCACCCATGGCGGTGTTATAATGACCATAATGCAGTATTTTGCCCTGCCCGAAATGCCTATGCACGAGTGGCTTATGCCCAACGGCTGCGGCTATACTCTTATGATAGATAAAACAGTGTGGCACAATTTAAGAAAAGCCGAGGTCTATGCAGAAGTACCCCTTAAACCCTACGAACCCGAAGATGACGAAGACGACACCGACTGGAACAAAGAATTCGACCCCGCCGACTTCGTAGGCTTCTACACACCCGAGGAGGAACAGTAATGATTACACAGGAAAAAATAGATAGAATAAACGCCCTTGCCCGTAAATCAAAGACAGCAGAAGGACTCACGGAAGCCGAAAAAGAAGAACAGCAGAAATTAAGACGCGAATACATAGATGCCTACAAAGCATCCTTGCACGCACAGCTGGGCAACACCGTAATAGTCCGCCCCGACGGCACAAGAGAAAAGCTTTCGGATATGAAGAAGAAAAAGTAAAACAGATATAAAAAACAGCAAAGAAGCCGGTTTTGAATCGGCTTCTGCTTTTTTTGTTTACAGCATTAAAATAATTCTTGTTTTTACTTGAAGTTATCAGCATATTGTGATATATTGTTTTTGCGACGTAATCGAATAAAGCTGAACACAGTGGACGTGTTTTTACTTTTGGTAAAAACGCATCCTCATTTTTGGCATCCATTGTGTTCGTCAGAAGATTGCGTCGCAGCAAGCGAGGCTATGCGTTTTTCGTGTGTGCATAACTTCGGTTTGTACACACTTTTTATTTTTTTCGGAGGTATGTTATGAAAACAGGAAAAAGATTACTTGCATCAATCCTTTGTGTAGTAATGCTCCTCACCGCAGCCCCCTTATCAGGCTTCACAGCAATCAACCTGTCTGAGATTAATTTGTTAGAGATTTTTACTCCCAGAGCTAATGCGAGTTTGTGTGTGATTGGTGAAATAACTTATACCTATTATTATGATCAGGAAGAAGCATGTGTAACCAGCGTATCACAATCAGCAACTGGCGAGATAGTAATTCCGTCTACGATTGAAGTATCATCTGGCTTTTATACAGAAGAATATAAGATTGTGGGGATATCAAAGAAAGCTTTTTATGATTGTTCTTCTGTAGAAAGTGTGGTTATCCCTGATGGTGTTATTGTTATAGATGATTCTGCTTTTGAAAGATGTTCTAAACTTAAAGAAATTTCAATCCCCGATAGTGTTAAATATATTGGTGATAAGGCATTTGAAAGATGCATTGAATTGCAAATGGTTTATCTTCAAAATGGATTAGAATACCTTGGAAAAGAAGCGTTTATGCATTGTGTTGAACTTAAACATGCAGTTATTCCTAATAGCTTAGAGAGAATATGTGAGAATACATTTTATAATTGTGATAAACTCATATCTGTAGTTTTTTCAGATGGATTGAAAACTATTGAAGCTGGCGCATTTGCCTTTTGTAATACGCTAAAGACTATATATATTCCAGATAGTGTAGAGAGTATAGTTAAGCCTTTTGTTGATTGTTCGGCTTTGCTCGAAATCAATGTAAATGAAAACAACAATAATTATTGCTCTTATAATGGTGTTTTGTTTAATAAATCAAAAACAGAATTAATAAAGTATCCGAACGGAATTAAAGCAGAAGAATATGTCGTTCCTAAAGGTGTAATGACTATAAAATCTGGTGCTTTCGACAATGATTATCTGAAAAAAATTTATTTTCCGAATACATTAAAAAGTATTGAATCGTTTGCGTTTCTTGCATTGCCGAATCTTACAGATTTATATTTAGAATCAGGAATTTTTGTACTTTCAGATATTAATATTGAAAAGTTTAATTCGGATTTAACAAATGCAAAAAAGCATTATAATATTCCATTGCCCGACTCAATTCAACAAAAATCTATTTTGCTGTTTTCAACGAATAAAACGTTAATTACAGAAATAGATAAATCGTTTACTGTCGGGGTTGGTTTGATTGATAATTATTCTCAAAATATAGATGTTGAATGGAAAAAAATGGCTTTTTCTATCAGTAATCCAAATGTGATAGCTGTATCGGATTATAAAAAAAGTGAATATGGTTACTGCATCGACATAGTTGGTAAAGAAGAAGGAATAACAGATTTTGTAATAACAGATACTGAAAGCGGTGTAAGCATAGTTACTACGATAGCTGTTTATGATTTATATTCAAAGGATTACAGATTTAAGTTGGATGATTTGACTCCTTTTTATCCGGATAATAAGCAGAATTGTTTGTTGGCAACAAATGTTTATGATCTTAATGGCATATTTGTTAATAATTATAATTTTTATAAGAATCCGAATACCGGTAAATATAATGTATCTTTTGATGCTTACAATTCGAAATATCATACCGGTGCTGTGGATATTTATGATAGAGAAGGATACTGGATAGCAAGTGAACCCATAGAAAAATTCAGTAATATCGATAGTCTAAAGGAGGCGGGGCAGCAAACTTTCTATTTGCTTTCAAATGTAGCGAAACTTATTCCGGGAGGCGAAAGAAGCAATTTGCTGACATATGAGCAGGAATCTTTTGCAAAAAGAACACCAATAAGTATTGAAGTTCCTGAAGGAGGCTATTTTACAATATCTAACAATATTTCTGCATCTCCGGGAGCTTTTTTCTTTAATGCTACAGAGCTTCTTTTTGATGCCGCTCTTGATTTTGCAAATATCAAATCAGACGGCGTAAAATATAAAACATTTTACAAGGATTTATTGAATGAAATACATAAGACTCCTGCTTTACGTGATTCATTTATGCAAAAGTTTGAAAGCATTATAAAAAGTAAAATTCGAAATATTTCAAAGACTGTAATAGAGGGAGAAATCAAAAACGGATGTTCGCTTTTTGTTGATGTTTTTGAAGAAATTCTGATTTCTTTAAAGATAAATTGGAAAACAATTTTTGCAACAGCCACAGATATCGGAACAGATATTTTTCTGAAATTTTCGGGACCTGCCGGCGTAGCATTAAAATCGTGTTTTGCTTTTGCAAAAGGAACAAATAAATTGTCTCAGATAATTGATTTTGCTAATTCGATGAATGCTGTGTTTATTGAAGTATATGCTTTGGTGGATAATTCATTTAATAATGCAAATAATGGAGTAATGGTAAAAACTAACGGAAACATCGATAAAGAAGCAATTTTACAGGTATTCAAAATTTCTGATTCATCTATGGTCGATATTATTCTTAATGAAAATGATCAGTTTGCTGATTACGAGTTGTATAACATTTGTTTTGTTAAGGATGCTAAAGAAGTTCAGCCAAACGGAAAAGTCAAGGTTATGATACCTGTGCCTGCGGGGATGAATGGTAGTTCGTGTAATGTATACAGACAGGAGGCTGATAATAGTTGGACTATTCTTAATGCTGAAACAGAAGGGAATTATCTTGTTTTTGAAACCAATCATTTCAGTTTTTATGCTATAGTGGGGTCAACCAAAGGACTTTCTGTAAAAACAAAACCGACAAAAACAGATTATAAGTCTAATGATGTTCTTAATACAACGGGACTTGTTCTTGATTTTAACGGTGAGAAAATTACTTCGGGATTTGTTTGTGAACCTTCGGTGCTGTATACAACAGGAAAACAGACAATAACTGTAAGATACGGAAAAGCAACGACAACATTTACTGTTAACGTGTCTGCCTATGCCGGCAAACTTCCACAAGGTGACATCGATGGTAACGGTAAGATAACAGCTGCCGATGCACGACTTGCGTTAAGAGCTTCCGTTGCTCTTGAAATGCTCAGCGAACAACAGAAGCTTGTGGCGGATATTGACGGTAATAAGTCTGTTACTGCTGCTGATGCAAGGATAATTCTCCGTGCTTCTGTGGGACTTGAAAAATTAGGTACAATTTCAATTGGGAACAAGCCAGAAGACAAGCCGGAAGACAAACCGGAAGACGAACCTGATGCTGAGCCTGAAAATCTTGAAGCCACTTCTACAGACAGAGAAAAGCTTAGAAAAATGATTTCTCATTACACTATGAGTTATAACTATAAAACTGATAGTGTTTCAAAAGTAATTGAACACATCCTTGAATATGGTGATCAGAATAAAGTTTTATCCGAGCCTGTTTTTATCGAAATGATGAACCCTACCGACAAAAATTATAAATCTGATCCGAAAGGACTTTTTGAAGACACATATGAAAAATATGATGCAAAAAGCGTAGAATGGTTATGCGAAAATATTTTTCATAAAGAATTTAATGACAAAATTTCTACAAATGAAATGTATATCAAGGATGGAATAATTTATACTCTTTCACTGGTCGGATTGCCAATGCCTACAGTCAGTGCTATTGACAGTATGACAAGACTTAATGACGGAAAATATGAAGCTGTTTTTTCTTTCTGCTATGAAGGCAGCAATAAAGTAATTGGCAGAAAAAAGGTTGTGTCTGAGCTTGTTGAGCTGAATGGTGTACGTTGTTGGACTTTTTATCAGATAGAAACCATAAAAGTTGAACCGGAAAAGCCTGAGATTAAGATGCCGACCACAAAAGAGGAAATCTGTAAATTCTATGCTGACGGTGTGAATTCTGTGTGGAATGAAAAAGGTGGTTATACAATAAGAATTATTCATGAAGCAGAAGAGGTTGATTTTAAGATTCCCATTATTAACAATATTGTGTACGAAATGATTAATTCAATAATAGAAGTCGCGAGTGAACCTGAAGGATATGTATGCAAAAAAGGATCTGATGATGCGATATATAACTTACAACCGTGGAAACTTACAGAGCTTTCTGCTGTAAAATCTGCAACATGTAAAACAAGTGGTGATAATTATAAAATAACTATCATTATGAATGGTGAAACTGCTCCTGAAGAAGGTAACTCAAATCTTATGAAAGTAACAAATATTATTGCAACTCAGGAGTTTATAAATGAGTTGATGCAAGAAGAGGCGGGAGCCAGCCTGAAATACCTTCGTGGGCTTGCAGATGTTTATCTTGATTATAAAGAGATAAAAATTGAAGCTGTTATGACAAAAGAAGGAAAACTGCTTTCAATGACTCATTCATCTGATGTGGATATTGTAATAAATAGTGCAGATATAACAATTTATTTGTTAAAAAATCAAAGAATTAATATATCCACAAAAGAAGAATACTATGATTTTTATTAAGCTGTTGTGTAAGTAATTCAGGGAAATAAATAGAAATTCAAATATTAACTCCTGTAAAGAAAGCAAAGGCAAATATTATTATAAAACTTAAAAAAGTTTCAATTTTTATTAAAATAACAAGCACAAAACTACGTTTAATCGTAGCTTTGTGCTTGAATTTTTCTGTAAAAATTTTTCGAACTTCATTAAATTGTCTACTTTTTATATTTTTCAGACTTAATTTCCGGTATGAAATCAAATATTTCATCCGAGCCGTTTTGTGGGGGAGCGGTTATTGAATTTATGGGCTTCGGGACAAATTCTTCGCTGTGTGCCGTAGGCTCGGGACCTGCTAAGTAGCTGTCGGGTTTATCCGAAACCTTGCCGTATTTTTTTGCTTTTTCGTCTTTATTCTCTCTGTACATAATATCACCGTTTAATATTATGTGCAGAATATAGTAAATTATTCGTGCAAATTAAAAATGCAATCGGCATTTTTTGTTGTAATGTCAATAAGCTGTTGTGTGGGCATATTTTTAAGCTCTGCTATAAATTCAGCCGTATATTTTATAAGTGAAGAATCATTTCTTTTTCCTCTGAAGGGCACGGGGGACATATAGGGGCAGTCTGTTTCAAGCACCAGCTTTTCAATTGGTACGTATTTTGCCACTTCCACAGGCTTTTTTGCTTTCTTAAAGGTAACCGCACCGCCGAGACCTATATACATTCCGAGCGATACAATATCTCTTGCCATTTCCACACTGCCCGAAAAGCAGTGTACTATTCCCTTAGGGCGGTATTTCTTCAGTAAATTCCACGTATCCTCGTGTGCTTCTCTGTCGTGAATAATAACGGGAAGGTCAAGCTCTTTTGCTAAAATGAGCTGCTTTTCAAACACTTCTTTCTGCTTATCACGGGGAGAAAAATCATAGTGATAATCAAGTCCGATTTCACCTATTGCAACACATTTTTTATCTTCACAGTATGCTTTTAATATTTCAATAAAATCTTCAGGTGCATCTTCTGCTTCGTGGGGATGTATGCCTGCCGCAAAATATATATAATCATATGAATGTGCCATATCAGCGCATTTTTTGCAGGAATTGATATCTGTTGCACAGTTTACAACACGGTAAATGCCGGCAGAGGGTAACTCTGCCAGCACTGTGTGTAAATCTTCCGAAAATTTTTCGTCATCGTAATGAGCGTGTGTATCAAAAATGTTATTATACATTTATCTTACCTTGCTTCCTGCGGGAATGCCGTCAACGAAAATAACCTTAACGTCATCTTCGCTGCAATCAGCCGCGAGGATCATTCCCTGACTTTCAATTCCGCAAAGTGTGGCGGGCTTTAAGTTGGAAACAAGAATAATCTTTTTGCCCTTAAGATCCTCGGGCTTATACCACTTTGCAATGCCCGAAGCCACGGTTCTGTTGCCTGCACCGTCAAATACGGTGAGTTTAAGAAGCTTTTTAGCCTTCTTTACAGGCTCGCAGTCAACAATTTCTGCAACCCGAAGGTCAACCTTTGCGAAATCTTCAATGCCTATTTTTGCCACACCTGCAATTTCGGATGCATTTTTTGCTGCAGCTATTTTTGCATTCATTTCTTTTTCAATTTCTTCCATCATCACTTTAGCATCAATTCTGTTGAAAAGGGGAGTGGCTGCGCCCACCTTGTTGCCGAGCTTTGCTTTGCCGAAAGTGAGAATGCTTTCATAAGTCATTTCGTCACAGTTAATCTGTTCAAGTATAGCTTTTGATGTGTCGGGCATAAAGGAAGAAAGCTCAACTGCAATAATTCTGATAGCTTCAAGAAGGTTATAAAGCACCGTTGAAAGTCTGTCTTTATTTGCTTCATCCTTAGCAAGTGCCCAGGGGGCAGTTTCGTCAATGTATTTGTTGCTTCTCTTAGCAGAATTGATAACTGCTTCAACTGCATCTGCAATTCTGAAATCATCAAATGCTTTTTCCATTATGGGGAGTGCACCAAGGATATCAGCTTTGAATGCCGCATCAAGCTCTTCTTCGCAGGTGCTTACAGGTAAAACACCGTCAAAATACTTGTTTATCATAGCAACGGTTCTGTTGACAAGGTTGCCGAGAGTGTTTGCAAGGTCTGAATTGAATCTTTCGATTATTGTTTCATAAGAAATTGAACCGTCTGTTGCGTGGGGCATTTCGGAAAGAAGATAATATCTTACAGCATCAACGCCGAATCTCTTTGTAAGCTCGTCCGCATATATAACATTGCCCTTTGATTTTGACATCTTGTCTGTTCCGAACAAAAGCCAGGGATGTCCGTATACCTGCTTGGGAAGAGGTTCACCCAATGCCATAAGCATAATGGGCCAGTAAATAGTATGGAATCTGATAATATCTTTACCTACGATATGAACATCTGCAGGCCAGTATTTATTATACTTTTCAGCACTTCCGTCAGGGTCGTAGCCAAGTGCGGTAATATAGTTTGAAAGTGCAACAATCCATACGTATATAACATGATTGTCATCAAATGTTACGGGAATACCCCATTTGAAGGATGTTCTTGAAACACAAAGATCCTGAAGTCCGGGCTTTATGAAGTTGTTGAGCATTTCCTTCTTTCTGCTTTCGGGATAAATGAAGTCGGGATTGTTTTCTATATGTTCTTCAAGCTGTTTCTGATATTTTGAAAGCTTAAGGAAATAAGCTTCTTCCTTTGCAAGCTTAACTTCGCTTCCGCAATCGGGGCACTTACCGTCTTTCAGCTGACTTTCGGTAAAAAAGCTTTCACAGGGAACACAGTAGTGTCCTTCATATGAGCTTTTGTAAATATCGCCCTGATCATAAAGCTTTTTGAATATCTTCTGAACTGCCTTTTCGTGATAATCGTCAGTTGTTCTGATAAAATGGTCATATGTTGTATTGAGTTCATCGCAGATATCCTTGATTTCGCCGGCTACTTTATCAACATGCTGTTTGGGAGTGATACCTTCGTTTTTTGCTTGCTCCTCAATTTTTTGTCCGTGTTCATCTGTGCCGGTGCAGAAAAATACATCATAGCCCTGAAGTCTTTTAAATCTGGCAATAGCATCAGTAAGAACAATTTCATAAGAATTGCCTATGTGAGGCTTTTTTGATGTGTATGCAATAGCAGTAGTAATATAGTATTTACCTCTGTTCATAAATTTACCTCCGTAAAATTTCCTATTATATATTATACTCATAATTATAATATTTTCAAGTATTTATATAATACATTATAGTATGCATTCCTGATTCGAGGTAAATGCTAAAAATAACACTTTACTTTTACTCTTTAATGTGTTAAAATTCTAAAGATAATAAAAAAAGGCGGTAATAAAATGATAAATAAAATAAAAGACGAAAATACCGATTTTTTATTTGAGTGTATTCTGAAACTGGAATCACTTGATGACTGCTATGCATTTTTTGAAGATCTGTGCACCGTTCCCGAAATAAAAGCAATGGCACAAAGAGCTGCCGTGGCAAAGCTTCTTCACAATAAAACTGTATATAATGATATAGTAGAAACAACAGGCGCATCAACTGCAACCATAAGCAGAGTTAAACGTTCATTGGCTTACGGTGCCGGCGGATACGATATTGTTTTCAATAAGGAGTAATATGTCCTACGAAAATTATTTTTCATCGGTATATGATGTTTTTACAGACGGTGTGGATTACCGTGGCAGGGCAGATTATATCTGTTCTGCATTAGCATCACACGGTATAACTGAAGGAACAATTCTTGATACAGCCTGCGGAACGGGGAGCCTGAGTGAACAGTTTCTGATAAAGGGCTTTGAAGTGGTTGCAAATGATATTTCGGTAAATATGTTGGGCATTGCCAGAGAAAAACTTGCACCCTTCGGCAACAAGGCACTTCTTCTTTGTCAGGATATGTGTGAGCTTGACCTTTTCGGCACTGTTGATGCTGCAGTATGTTCTCTTGATTCCATTAATCATCTTACAGAAGAAGATGATATAAAGGCGGCATTCCGAAGTATAGGTCTTTTTATTCGTCCCAAAGGAATTTTTATATTCGATGTGAACACGGTTTATAAGCATAAGAATATATTATCCGATAAAACATTTGTTTATGAAGATGACGATGAAACATTTCTTGTGTGGCAGAACAGTGAATGTGATGATAGCCATACGGTAGAAATGTATATTGATATATTTACAAAAGAATCCGACGGCAGATACAGCCGACAGACCGATTATATAGTTGAGCGGGCATACAGTGAAGATTTTCTGAAAAAAACGCTGGAAGAATGCGGATTTGAAATGCTCGGAGTTTACGGTGATATGAAAAATACGCCTCCCGAAAAAAATGAAGAAAGGATTTATTTTTTCGCTCAGAAGAAATAAAATAATAATATAGTTATGGCACATTTAGTCAGAGGTATTTCAGATGACGGTTGTGTATTGGTGCTTGCTGCCGACACAACCGATATAAGCGAAACAGCAAAACAGATACATAATACATCAAAGGTTTGCACAGCCGCTCTCGGCAGAGCGCTTACAGGCGCATCCTTTATGGGTGTTATGTTAAAAGGACAGGACAGCTCCGTCACCCTTCGTTTTAACGGAGGCGGTCCCGCAGGCTCTGTTATTGCGGTAGCCGATATGGACGGCAATGTAAGAGGCTATGTAGTGAATCCTGATGTCAATCTGCCACTTAACCCGAAAGGCAAGCTTGATGTGGGCGGTGCAATCGGCACAAACGGATTTTTAACGGTTGTTAAAGATATCGGTATGAAAGAACCTTTTGTAGGTCAGATACCTCTTGTTTCCGGTGAAATAGCAGAAGATCTTACATCATATTATGCAATAAGTGAGCAGATTCCCTCAGTATGCGCTTTGGGTGTTCTTGTAAATCCCGATCTCACTGTTGCAGTATCGGGCGGTTTTCTTATTCAGCTTCTGCCTACAGCAGATGACGGCATAATAGAAAAGGTGGAAAAAGGTCTTAAAGGCTTGCCTTCTGTTACAACTATGCTTGCAGAAGGACTTACCCCCGAAGAGATTTGCAAAAAAGTTCTTCCTGAATTTAATGTAGAAATTCTTGATACAAGCGAATGTGAATACAAATGCAATTGTTCAAGAGAAAGGGTAGAGAAGGCAATTATCAGTGTAGGTAAAGAAGAGCTGAAAGAAATGGCAAATGATGAAGTTACTGAAGTAAAATGCCATTTTTGCCCGTCTGTTTATAAATTCACCTCGGAAGATATCAATACGCTTATAGATTCTTTATAAACAATAAATGCACCTCACTCTGAAACGGGTGAGGTCATTTTATATAAAAAAATATGCAAAATTTTTCGTTTTTTATCGTACTTTGCGGAAGTAAAAATTTTTTCAAAAAAATTGAAAAAAAATAAAAAAAGGTATTGACTTTTGCTTAAAAGTGTTGTATATTAATGAAGCCGTAAGGGAAGTAAGACATTCACAATAGTGAATGCAGAAGTGGGAGTATAGCTCAGCTGGGAGAGCACCTGCCTTACAAGCAGGGGGTCACAGGTTCGAGCCCTGTTGTTCCCACCACTTGGCCCGGTAGTTCAGTTGGTTAGAACGCTAGCCTGTCACGCTAGAGGTCGACGGTTCG
>JAZSRT010000022.1:0-62675 GCA_045538645.1 Acutalibacteraceae bacterium
TGCAAAGCTGTCTGCTGAAATTGAAGAGCTCCAGCTGAAGATCAATAAAGAGCCTGTAATTACAGATTACAGGGACAAGCTTACGGTGCTTCAATATGCTCTCGAGCAGTACACAAATGCTGATGAAAAAGACATCCCCGAAAGTGTGATTGAGGCCTTTGTAGTGAAGATTGTAGTAAGGCAAGACGGCTTCGACTGGTATCTCCGCTTTGACGGAGACCCCAATGACCCTCTTCACATGAAAACCGAGGGTAAAAGAAGAAAAAACAGTTCTGTTTCTGTGGTTGGCGGTAAACTGCCAACCAAGCAGAATTGCGACACAGGCAGCAATCAAGGGCTAATCTGTAACCAAATTACAGGATAGTAAATAAATAATAAGATCCCCACTGAAATCAGTGGGGATTTTTGCATATATTCAAACAACAGCCCCGCAGGCAGCTATCAAGGATTAACGGAGAACTTCTTCAAATTTGCTGAATTTACTCTCAAAATCGAGGATGCACAGGAATATGTCTATTCCATCTCCCCAACCCGCAGAGTAAAAGCTTGGCGAGATATTGAAGTAAAACTCTATATTTAAAATGAACTCCTCATCGAGAAATCGGTGAGGAGTTTTTGTCGTTGGTGGTTGAGAATATTGTCGTAATATGTTAAACTGCAAATATGAGATTTATAAAAGGAGTGTTTTTATATGAACATAAACTCTAAACTTTATACACATGAAGCTGATGAAACAGCATTAAAAGCACTTCAAGCTATCCCTATTTTTTCACAATTACTAAAATCTTTTATGAAAGTGTGGAGTGAAAAACAATTTGCTCTACAAAATATGTCATCGAATCTTAAATTGAGCGAAAAACAATTACCTAAATATTATAATATGTTGCCACCAATATGCGATAAATTAGGTATTGATGTTCCAGATTTATATTTAACGCATGATGTTAACCCAAATGCCTACACAAGTGGTGATACAAAACCTTTTATCGTTATAACCTCGGGCTTGATTGAAACGGTACCTGATGAATTAATTCCTACCGTTCTTGCACATGAGTGTGGACACATAGCATGTCATCATGTTTTATATCATACTATGGGAAGAATGTTGCTTAATGGCACACTTATGGGGTTGAATTTCTTTGGTATTAATGAAATTGCAATAGTGCCTTTAAAACTTGCATTTTTTCATTGGATGCGTTGTAGTGAGTTTTCAGCCGATAGAGCTGCCGCAATTTGTGATGGTACATCTGATAATATAGTTAAAATGTGTATGGCTTTTGCCGGATTTGATAAAGATATTTGTGGTGAAGGCAATACCGAAGCATTTATGGAGCAGGCTATTGAATATAAAAAAATGGTGGATGAAGACAAATGGAACAAAACACTAGAATTTATGATGTATAGCCAAGAAACACATCCTCTTGTTGCTGTTAGAGCCTATGAATGTGCAGAATGGACAAAAGGTGAAAGCTTTGCAAATATCACAGCTCTTTCAAAATGTACAAGCATAGAATCAGAAGAAAGTATATTGCTACCAATTATTAAAGATTATAAGTACTATCTCGGTGAAAATTACGAATCCGTAGTTAATTCTTTTTCTGAATATGGATTCAATAATGTTTTTGTAAATAGGGTGACTGAATCTGAAAAAAATAAAAAGCCTGGTGAAGTTATATCAATTAGTATTTGTGGCAATGAAGGCTTTTCTAAAGGAATATGGATACCCGCTAATGCAGATATAGTTATTACATATTATGATAAAAAGACAGAAAAAGAGATATGCGATGAGCATCCTGATGAAATCAAACTTTGCCATTCTTCAAAACACTATCAAGGTATTAACTATCAAGAAGTTGTTGAGGAATTCAAAAACATGGGTTTCAAAAATATTTCATGCGAAGCTAAACAAGATATAAAATTAGGTTGGCTATTGAAAGAAGAAAGTGTTCAAAAAATTCTTATAAATGATAATGGTAGTTTTAAATCAGGTGATTGGGTGCACAAGAATTCTATAATTAGTATTATTTTCTATTCATCAAAACAGACAGATGAACAATAACCTATACTATTGACGAAAGCTTAGAATAACAATAATTGATAGGAGAAAACTATGTCTAACATTATTTTTGAAAAATTCAGCTGAGGTGCTGGGTGGGTTGCAAAAGAAGTTAAAAACACATACGATGAAGAAATAAAGTTTCGCCAATTTGAAAGTGATATGATTGGTTTGTCTGTCGTTTTGATAGATATGGGAAAAAAGGATATAGAAATATGTGATATTATTAATAAATATTTCGGTGTAGATAGTTTAAGTTTGATAAAGGAATATGTGACTGCTGCACACAAATGGAAATCAGAGCATCCATCTGAAACTCTTTAAAAACTGATTCAAATTAAAAATAACATTATAATACTTCCACACATTCGACAAAACACAGACCTCTTTGTAAACCGGTATTACCAAATACAAGGAGGTCAATTTTATATTCATTACACATAAATTATAAGTCTGTTCACAAAATAAGGACGTAAATCTTTAGGAATGTTTGTCATTCATTTCTGTTCTTCTAAAAATATATTTTTGTAATGAGCCAAGTAATCCTCTTTGGGTTTCGGAATAAACTTATAAATTTTGAAAGTAAATGCCGATTTCGGAATAAAATGTTGACTGTCGTAATAAAATATAGTATAATAACCATACATTAAATCTGTAAGGAGGCACTTACTATGGTAGAACGCAAAGGTTATTTGGATTTGCTGAAGAAATGGAAAGATGATGAAGTTATTAAAGTTGTAACCGGTATTCGCAGATGCGGTAAGTCTACCTTGCTCAAAATGTATATGGAATTTCTGAAATCGCAAGGTATCAGTGATGACAGAATTATTTTTATCAATTTTGAAGAATTGGAATATGAACACATTTCGGATTATAAAATTCTCTATAATTACATTAAAGAACGCTTGTACCCTGCCGAAATGACATATATTTTTCTTGACGAGATACAGCTTGTAGAAGATTTTCAAAAAGCTGTTGACAGCTTGCAGGTAAAAGAAAACACAGATATTTATATTTCCGGTTCTAATGCATATCTGCTTTCCGGTGAGCTTGCAACCCTTCTTTCGGGCAGATATGTAGAAATAAACATGTTGCCGCTTTCTTTTGCAGAATTCTGTGAGCTTAAATCAGGTGAAGATAAGGATTTACTTTTTGCCGAGTATATGAAAAACGGCGGTCTTCCGTATGTTTCCAAGCTGGACAATGATGACGAAAAAATAAATATGTATCTTGAAGGTATCTATAACACAATCATCGTTAAAGATATTGAAGAACGTCAAAAAAGAAAAGAATCCGACCCCAACAAAAGAAAAGTAAACGATATAGCTTTGCTTAAAAATATTTCAAGATTTCTTGCAAGCTCTGTAGGCAGTCCTGTATCTGTAAAAAGCATAACCGATTATGTTACATCAACCGGAAGAAAAATTTCACAGAATACGACAGATGATTATGTAGAAGCACTCGTTGAGCCTTATATATTCTATCCTGTTGAACGATACGATGTTCCCGGCAAGCAGCTTCTTAAGAAAAATCAAAAAATGTATATCGTTGACCTCGGCATACGTCGGTATCTTCTTGCAAGACAAAGATATGATTTGGGATTCTCGCTGGAAAATATAATTTTTCTTGAACTGTTAAGAAGAGGATACAAAGTAAACATTGGCAAAATCGGCACAACAGAAGTGGATTTTGTGGCTCGTAAGGATGACCGTATTTATTATTTTCAGGTAACAGCTTCAATGGTTGAAGAATCAACTTTTGAAAGAGAAATAACACCTCTGAAAAATATAAATGACAATTATCCCAAAACAATAATAACACTTGACCGATTTACTCTCGGCAACTATGACGGTATTGAGGTTGTCAATGCAATAGATTGGTTACTGCAGAAATAAAAACAAATCCACACATTCGACAAAACACAGACCTCCTTGTAAAATGGTATTACCAAATACAAGGAGGTCAAATTTTATGTTCAGCAAGAAAACAAAACTGAAGCTCACGGATTTTGAGTGTAACCTGTTATGGGGCGGAATGAACGAGTTCCGCAACAAAGCTTGCTCGGACGGTATCCCCACAGAAGATGTTGACGAACTGTTTCTGAAAATCATCAGCAAATCCGAAAGATAAGGAGTGATACTATGTCTGATTTTATTGAAGATTTTTACTATGGAAACATTGAACCGCAGGAGTGTACCACAAGCCTGACACCAAAGCTTAAAAAGAGCCTCAGTGAGCTTGCCGGCAAAGAGGAGCAACTGACATCACTCCTCGCTGACAAGGAGCATGAGCTTTTCACCGACTATGTTGCAACCTACATCAAATTTTCAAGCCTCTGCAACGCAGACAGCTTCACCACCGGCTTCAGACTCGGAGCAAGATTCACATACGACACTTTTATCGATAACAAGAAAGGAGGAGCACTATGACAAACATTACATACAGACAAGTCGCAGATTATATGATACCCAACCTCAGACTCCCACCCGAAGAATCAGCCGTCCGTCTTGGTAAATGGGGTGTGATGTATAAGGACTACCTACAAAAACACAGCCCCGTGCTTTTCACAACTCTCTTAACCCAAGGCAAGCTCTACCAACACTGCGCCCAAATCGACACCCAAGCTCAGCAGATGTTCAACACCCTCGTAGAGCAAATGATAAAGGCCGAAAACATCACCGAAGAACTCAAATCCCAAAACCAACTCGAATGGGTACAACGAATGAATAGTATTCAGGAAAGAGCAAGTGAGATTGTCTGCAATGAGTTGATATATGTATAAACCAATCCCCACAGAAACAAAATCTGTGGGGATGTTTGTCATTTACAGTATTCAATTATAGCCTTATTCACAAACTCGGCAGTACCGACGCCGTGTTTATCAATGTTTTGAGTAAATCGTACATCGCAGACATACATTTGACCGAGACCCGATAAAACTTCGTTGGTGCAGGTATAGAAATTGTCTGTGATGTGCTTCTGCAATTTCTCTGCAAGTGCCTTTGCCGCCTCGGAATCGGGTGCGTTACCGCCTTTCATACACTCTGCAAATTCACCGAAAATGCTGTCTAAACCATCCGTAACAGACTGCCATTTGTCCTTTGAATAGTCCTTTGTTTTCTCTGTGTGTTCCTTATATGCCTCAGTTTTGCCCCATTTTTCCTTGGCTTCTGCTTCATATTGCTTGCGTGCAACCTCGTAATCATTATTATTCAATGCTTTCATAACAGCCTCGCTTTCTTCCGCATTGTCAATAGCCGAAATAATTCTCTCAAGACGCTCCTTTTTGAGAATGAGAAGCCTCTTCTGCTGTGTCAATGCCTTTTGTTTGTCATAATCGGGTGAAGATAAAATCTCACAAATGCTTTTCAGAGGAAAATCCAGCTCACGGTAAAACAAAATCTCCTGCATACGCTCAAGAGCCGTTCTGTCGTAAAATCGGTAACCGTTGTTTTCGTCAATCTCTGCCGGCTTCAGAAGATTAATTTCATCATAATAGTGAAGCGTGCGCACACTCACTCCGGTAAGCTCTGCAAATTCCTTGACAGACATTTTCATTATCATCACCTCTGATAATGATTATAAACTATGACGTAACGTTAGTGTCAATACTTTTGTGAAAAAATCAGGGCTGTTGCAAGTAATTCCTCTTTGTGTTATAATCAATCTGAAAAATAAAAAAGAGTGTGCAATATGAAAGAAAATATTAAAACAAAACTTCCTGTGAACAGTCCTTTGGTAAAAATCCCCTTTGGCGGGCTTACTTCAAATATGCTCCGAACAATTGCGGTTGTTCTTATGCTCAGTGACCACATATGGGCAACTTATATGAGCTTCGGTAACTGGATGACCTATATCGGCAGGATGGCTTTCCCGATTTTTGCTTTTCAGATTGCTGAGGGATTTGTTCACACCTCAAATTTCAAAAAGTATGCGCTAAGGCTTTTTGGATTTGCATTGATTACCGAGATTCCCTTCAACCTTTTTTACAGCAGCAGAATCTTCAATCCGTATCATCAGAATGTGTTGTTCACTCTCTTGCTTGGCTTACTTGCAATACACGTGATTGACAAAGCAAAGAATAACAGAACTGCAAAGAATATTGCCCTTTCCGTGTTGTGGCTGCTTCTGATTTGTGTGGCATCCACGCTTGGTTTTGTGGATTACGGTTTCCATGGAATGATTACGGTTGTGATGTTTTATATTTTAAGGGATTTTCCCTTTGCGTGGCTTGCCCAGCTTGTGGGAATGGTGCTTATCAATATCGTATTCTTTGAAGGACAGGTGTTTCCTTTCGAAGTTCTCGGCAGAACTTTTGAAATACCCTATCAGGGCTTTGCAGTTTTCGCCCTTATCCCTATCTGGCTTTACGGAGGCAGAAAAGGAATATCGAACAAAATTATGCAGTACGGCTTCTATGCATTCTACCCCGTGCATATGCTGATTCTGTATCTGATAAAACTTGCGGCATAAAAAACGGTAAAAATTATCCTCATCGGAAAGGCGTTGTGTTTCTAAGTACACAACGCCGGTTTTATTTTATAAAATGATAAAATGAAATTTATCAATAAAAATTTGAATAAAGTAATCAAATGAAATTAAAAATAAAAAAGTCGGATTTTTTGAAAAATCTATTGTATTTTTATAAAGAAGAGTATATAATGATGAATGAAATAAATACAGGGGAGCTTGTGTCAGCAGGCTGAGAGGAAGTAATCAAACTTCGACCCTATAAACCTGATGCGGATAATGCCGCCGTAGGAAGTCATATGCAAGGATTTTTTACAGGAGGCATCCGAAAGGTTGTCTCCTGATTTTTATTTCATACTTTATATTCCGGGGAGCCTTTTTGAATGGCTGAGAGGCAGGTAAACCTGCGACCCGCTAACCTGAACCGGATAATGCCGGCGTAGGAAGCATGACTAAAGTACATTGTGAAATTACAATAAGCAGACTGTACTTAAAATGCCTTCGCCGATTTTCCGGCGGAGGTAATTTTAATTTTTGGAGGTAAAATCATGAAAGCAAGTATCGCAATCCAAGTTCTTCCCACAGTAAACGACCAAGATGAGCTTATCCGCATTGTGGATGAGGTTATCGCATTTATCAAAAGCAGCGGTTTGAACTGTCACGTAGGTCCTTTTGAAACCACTGTTGAGGGTGACAGCTATGACCAACTGATGGATATTGTCAAAGAATGTCAGCACGTTGCAATAAGAGCAGGTGCAGAAAAAGTTTCGGCTTATGTCAAGGTAGTTTATAACCCCGAAGGCGAAATACTGACCATTGACAAAAAGATAAAAAAACATGCTGAAGCGTAATGTTCCATCGGTTATCGCCGTTGCTGCGCTGTTAATTGTATGGCAGATAGTTTGCACAACGGGATTGATACCATCTTATATGCTGCCGTCACCCATAGAAGTAATTCAGGCTTTTGTGAGTGAATTCCCTTTATTGCTTGAAAATTCTTTTATTACTTTGCAAGAAGCTTTTCTCGGATTGTTTCTTGGAGTAAGCATAGGATTTTTTGCAGCTGTGTTGATGGATGCTTTTAATATATTATACAAAGCATTCTATCCGTTACTCATCATCACGCAAACGATCCCTTCTGTTGCTATTGCACCGCTTCTTGTTCTGTGGTTTGGTTATGAAATGATGCCGAAGATCGTTCTGATAGTTATATCAACATTCTTTCCTGTAACTGTCGGACTTCTTGACGGATTCAGGAGTGCAGATAAAGATTCAATCGGATTACTGTGCTCAATGGGTGCAAACCGCTTTCAGATTTTTCGTTACATAAAATTTCCTTCGGCATTGCCGCAACTGTTTTCAGGTTTGCGGATAGCTGCAGCATACAGCGTTGTCGGCGCTGTAATAAGTGAATGGCTCGGAGGTTTCGGTGGTTTAGGTGTTTATATGACCCGAGTAAAAAAAGCATTCGCTTTTGATAAGATGTTTGCCGTGATATTTCTTATCTCTGTCATTTCTCTTGCTCTTATGGCATTGGTAGGATTTGTGGAGAAAAAGAGTATGCCTTATCGTAATAAAGATAAAAAAAGGAGAAAAAGTATGAAAAAATTAATCGCATTAATACTTTCTGTTGTAATTATTTTCAGTTTGTCTGCTTGCGGAAAAGCTGAACCGAGCAAAATAACAATAGTTCTTGATTGGACACCTAACACCAATCATACCGGAATATTTGTTGCTCAGACAAACGGCTATTTTGAAGCAGCAGGTCTGAATGTTGAGATTGTTCAGCCGCCCGAAGACGGTGCGGTAACATTGGTAGCTTCTGGCAAAGCACAGTTCGGAGTTGCATTTCAGGATACTCTTGCACCTGCTTTTGTAGGAGAGTCAGCCATTCCTGTTACTGCGGTTGCTGCCGTTATTCAGCATAACACTTCGGGTATTATTTCACGAGCCGGCGAAGGTATGGATACTCCAAAAGGTCTTGAAGGCAAGAAATATGCAACTTGGGATTTGGATGTTGAAAAAGAAACAATCCGAGATGTAATGAATGCAGACGGTGGCAACTTCGACCTTGTTGAGCTGATTCCATCAACAGTTACCGATGAAGTATCGGCTTTGAAAAGCGGTTCTGTTGATGCAATATGGATTTTCTATGGTTGGGCAGGTGTAGCTTGTCAAACAGCAGGCCTTGATACAGATTACTTTGAATTTGCGGACATAAATCCTGTGTTTGATTATTATACTCCCGTTATTATCGGCAACAATGAATGGCTTGATAAAAATCCTGAAGCAGCCAAAGCGTTCCTTGAAGCACTTTCAAAAGGATACACATATGCGGTGGAAAATCCCGAGGATGCCGCAGATATTTTGATGGAAGCCGCACCCGAACTCAAATCTAACAGCGAGCTTGTATATGCAAGCCAGGAATATCTTGCATCCGAATACATTGCTGATGCTTCAAAATGGGGTGAATTCGACTCTGAACGTTGGGCTGCTTTTTATAATTGGCTGAACGAAAAGAATCTTCTTGAAGATAAAATCAATCCTGATTTCGGCTTCACGAATGAGTATCTGCCTCAATGATATGAAAAAGTTAGAAGTGAAAAATGTAAGCAAAAGTTTTGACGGCAAGCCTGTTCTGAAGGATATTTCCATTGAACTTAATCAAGGTGAATTGGTGTGCTTGCTTGGTGTCAGCGGTGGCGGAAAAACAACACTGTTCAATATTATTTCAGGTCTTTTAACACCTGATAAGGGTCAGGTGTTACTTGATGGAAAAGACATAACAAATCAGCCGGGACACATTAGCTATATGTTGCAAAAGGATTTGTTGCTGCCTTACAGAACAATAGAGGATAATGCTGCTTTACCTCTTTTGCTAAAAGGTGAAAAGAAAAAAGAAGCACGAAAGCAAGTGTCACCGATGTTTGAGCAATTTGGTCTTGAGGGAACACAAAAGCAGTATCCTGCTCAGCTTTCGGGTGGTATGCGCCAACGGGCTGCACTCTTGCGGACATATATGTTCTCAAAGGATGTAGCTCTCTTGGATGAACCTTTCTCTGCATTAGATACTCTGACAAAAAGTGCAATGCATAAATGGTATCTGAATGTTATGGAGAAAATTCAGCTTTCAACACTTTTTATCACCCACGATATTGATGAAGCAATTCTTATTTCAGACAGAATATATCTGTTATCAGGCTCGCCCGGAGAAATTACCGGAGAAATTCTCATCAATAAGCCTAAAACCGGACTTGATGATTTTAACCTGACCGCAGAGTTTTTGGAACATAAGCGAAGGATACTCTCTCTGCTATAGAGATAACAGAAAAACCACAATTAGATGTATTGATTTTACTACAGAAGTGTGTTATTTCTGTTATCCGTTTTTTGCGGAATTGTGCAAAAGCGGTAAAGTGATTTTTAGTTATTGCAAAAAAAATAGCGTATATGGAGGCTTAACCAAATATAAGAAGATTTTCTTTGTTTGAAAAGTCATAAAAATGTCAAACAAATATTATTGAAAAGTCAGAAATTTTATGTTATCATACACTTGAAAAGTCAGAAGGGAGCATTTTTGATATGTTATTTCGCAAAATAGAATCGGTTATTGAAGAACATTTGAAATCTGACTCGGAAAAGATTCTCTTAATTGACGGTGCCCGTCAGGTTGGTAAAACATATATTATCCGTTACGCAGGTAAAAAGCTTTTTGAAAATTTTATTGAGCTTAATATGGTTGAGGATTATGCGGGAGACCGCCTTTTTGCAAATACTAAAACAGTTGAAGATTTTTATCTTCAGGTCAGTATGCTGCACGGTGACAAAATGAACGACAAGAAAAACACTTTGATTTTTATTGATGAAATTCAGGTTTATCCTCACCTGCTCACAATGCTTAAGTTCTTGGCGCAGGATAATAAGTTTACCTATATAGCCGGTGGCTCTCTTCTTGGTGTTACACTTTCTCATACTACATCCATTCCTATGGGCAGTATTCGCAAAATCAGAATGTTTCCGTTAGATTTTGAAGAATTTCTTTATGCCAACGGGATGAATGAAATTGTTATTTCGTCAATGCGTAAAAAGTTTGAATGCCTCGAAGCACTTGAGGAGCCTATGCATAATAAAATTATGGATATGTTCCGCAAGTTCCTGCTTGTAGGCGGACTTCCTGATGCAGTCAATTCCTATCTTGAAACAAAAAATATTCAAGCAGTCCGTGATATTCAAAATGAAATTCACGACTATTATGCCGCTGATGCTTCTAAGTATGACGAGGAGAAGAAACTTAAAATCCGTCGGGTTTACGATCTTATTCCATCAAATATGGAGAATAAGAAAAAGCGTGTTATAGCACAAAGCATAGAAAACAAAAAAGGCAAGACATTCAATGACTACAGCGACGAGTTTGAATATCTTATCAGTGCAGGTATTGCTTTGAATGTTCAGGCAATTTCAAACCCCATGTTTCCGCTGATTGAATCTACAGGAAAAAATCTGCTGAAATTGTATCTTAACGATGTCGGAATTCTTACAGGAATTCTCTACGGAAACAATATCCGTGCTGTTCTGGACGATACGAGAAGTATTAATCTCGGTTCTGTTTATGAAACGGCAGTTGCAAGTGAGTTGATTGCACACGGGCATAAGCTTTTCTATTATGATAACAGAAGCAAAGGTGAAGTGGATTTTCTTATGGATGATTACGACAGCCTTTCTGCCGTTCCGATTGAAGTCAAATCGGGTAAGGATTACACCGTACACAGTGCATTGAACACTTTTGTTAATAACGAGGATTATCATATAAAAAAAGCATTTGTTGTTTCAAACGAGAGAAATGTTATACAAACAGGCAAGATAATCTATATTCCGATTTATTATATTATGTTTTTTAGTGATGATTCTAAAGAAAAAAATATTACTTTTTAATTCCGCACATCCGACCAAACACAGACCTCCTTATAAAAAAGTATTGTGAAATAATCCACTTAAAGCAGACACTTGAAATAACAAAAAATTTCAAGACTGCTTTAAGTGTAATAGATAAAACATCTTTACAGAGGGGATATGGAGGTATTGTATGTATGTGTGAAGAAGTTATACCGACAGATTCTCTGAACTGTTTTATTCCGAGTAATGTCATATAACCAAAAATTAAAGGATGACATATTATGTATAATTCCTGTGACATTATAAAAACGGATAGTCCCTTGCGGAAATATTCCTGAAGACAACGGTGAAGTAAAAATATATTACGGTGCTTCGGATACGTTTGAATGTTTTGCCGGGGCAGATGTAAATGACCTGATTTAACTTTGTACAGATATTTGAGGGTGGGCTTATGAAAAAGAAACCTAATGTTTTATTTATAGTAACGGATGACCAGCGGTGGGACACTGTTCACGCTTTGGGAAATGAAGAAATAATTACTCCTAATCTTGATAAGCTTGTAAGCAGGGGTACTTCCTTTGTGCGTGCGCATATTGCGGGCGGTACCTGCGGTGCTGTCTGTATGCCCAGCCGTGCTATGATTTTGTCGGGGCGAAATCCTTTTCATCTTGAAGAGTTGGGCGGAAATATTCCGCCTGAGCATAAAACTCTTGCTGAAACATTCAGAAACAACGGTTATGAAACAATAGGACTTGGTAAATGGCACAACGGATGTCCCTCTTATGCACGAAGCTTTACCCAAGGAGCCAAAATTTTCTTTGGCGGGATGTGGGACCATTGGAATGTGCCCACTTGCAGGTATGACCCCACAGGGAAATATGACAATGTTATAAACTTTGTTGTTGATTTCTATAAAGACAATCAGCCTCAGCCTCAGCATTGCGATGAGTTTGACCCGGGTAAGCATTCAAGTACATTGCTTACAGATTCAGCCATTGAATTATTGAAAAATAATGCGGGGAAAGAAAAGCCCTTCTTTATGTATCTGGCATATTTAGCACCACATGACCCCCGTACAATGCCTGACTGCTTCCGTGAGATGTATGATCCCGAAAAAATCAAGCTGCCGCCGAATTTTCAGGAAATTATTGATACTAACTATCCTCTTATGGTGCACCGTGACGAACATCTGGCAGCATATCCCAGAGATGAACAAGAGATAAAGCGCCATATTGCAGAGTATTTTGCAATGATAACCCATCTTGACTATGAAATAGGAAGGCTTCTTGATGCTCTGCACGAATCGGGCGAGGAGGATAACACTATAATTGTGTTTACAGGGGATAACGGTCTTGCGGTGGGGCAGCACGGCTGGCTCGGCAAAGAGGATATCTATGAGCACGGTGTGCGGATTCCTCTGATTTTTGCAGGGCCCGGAATTGCTAAAAATGTGAGACACGAAGCTTTTGTTTATCTTTACGATGTTTTTCCCACAGTATGCGATAAAGCAGGCATTGAAATTCCCGATTCCGTTGAAGGTAAAAGCTTTGCACATCTTCTTGACGGAGAAAGTGAAGAGACATTCCGCAATGAATTATACCTCATATTTGACGAGTTTATCCGAGGGATTAAAGATGATAATTACAAGCTTATTGAGTATCGCAACGGTGATGAAAAAGAAGATAAATGGACATTTCTTTACAATATTAAATCTGACCCCTGGGAAACAGTAAACCTTGCAGATAATAAAGAATATAAAGAAAAAGTTGAACAGATGCGTAAGCTTATTATCAGATATCGGGATGAATGGGAAGAACAAAAGCATCCTTGGGGAATAAATTTCTGGAAAAGGTTTTCTGCGGAAGATTAAAGTCCCTTTTATTGTACACGGGTTTTGACATAATAAAAAAGCTAAACAGAAAGAGGGATAAAAGTGAAGCTAAATAAAAATTCTAACGGAATAAACAGTGTTGAAACCTGGAAGCAAATCAGACCTCCAAAAAAAGAGATTCAATGGAAGGAAGGTCGTTCTGCCATGGAACTTGCGCGTTACATCACATCTGCATTGCCTGATGTGCCTGCTGAAATTGAGGATTTGTTGTCTGATTTCACCGATAAGAATGCGTGTTTTGATTGGGATGCTGAATATGTAACTGTACTGCCCGGAAAAGGAGAAGGCAGAAATCACGATGCCGTTATATATAACGACGATGTGTTTGCAGGAATTGAGGCAAAAGCAGATGAAGAATTCGGCAGGTTAATTGGCGAAGAGATGATCTGTGCAACTGAGAACAAGATTAATCGAATCCATAGCTTGCATAAGTTGATTTTCAATGGCAACATTGAAAGCCATGCAAATCTCAGATATCAACTGCTTACGGCAACGGCCGGTACTTTGATTGAAGCACAGCGTAGAGGTATAAGTACTGCTGTTGTGATTGTTTTGGTGTTTAAAAGTGCTTTGCATACAGAAGAAATGAAGCTTTTGTCTAACTCATTGGATGTATACGAGTTTCTTGAGTCTGCAAGGGCAACCTCCTACGGTAATTATTGGAAAATTCCAACGAATACGGATATCAATCTGTATTTTAAAAAAATAGAAATTTCTTTATGATTCTTTTTACTTCATAGAAAAATTATTCCTGTAAAGCAAAAAGATTATATGTTCCGCCAAACGGTAAGCGGTGCTTACCCGGGTGTTAGACTAAACGAAAGCATTTCGCCGCAGGCGTACAGCGAAGCCGTTTTCTTGTTGAACAGGAAATTGTTTACATTGTGAGAAGTTCAGCTATATCAAAAAGTATCTTTTTGTCCCCAACCAGCTTGGGGGTGTAGGTTTGACTGCTTTTTATATATTAAATCGAAGGTGTGATATTTATGACAAAAATGTTGGGAGCAATTTGCGGAGATATATTAGGTTCTTCATATGAAGTGAGTAATATTAAACATATTCCGACTTTTGAAGAAATATTATCGCGCCCGCGCAGATTTACAGATGACACGGTGATGACTTGTGCTGTAGCTTACGGAATTGCCGATGCTTTTAATATACTTTCTGAAAAATGGATTATTGATGATGAAACAGAAGAAATTCTGTGCGGCAAAATTCAGGACAGTCTTGTGAAATTCGGAAAAAAATATCCTGATGCAGGTTACGGTTACAGATTTTTTCAATGGATTTTTTCAGAAAAAAGAGAACCTTATAACAGTTGGGGAAACGGTTCTGCAATGAGGGCATCCTATGCCGGATGGATTGCTGACAGTTTTGAAAAAGCGATTTTCCTTGCTTATTGCTCTGCTCGGGTCACTCATAATCATCATGAAGGAATAAAGGGCGCACAAATTGTGGCTGCATGCATTTATCTGCTTAGAATCGGTAAAGATAAAGCATATATAAAAGAGTTTGTTTCAAAATATTACGATATTGATTTTATGCTGGACGATATCAGAAGTTCTTATGCTTTTGATGTCAGCTGTCAGGGGTCGGTTCCGCAAGCGATAAAGGCTTTTTTAGAAGGCAATTCCTTTGAAGAAGTTATTGAATTGGCAATTTCAATTGGCGGTGACAGTGATACCATAGCCGCAATCAGCGGTAGTATTGCCGAAGTAATTTATCCGATACCTGAAAAGATTTTGAAAATTGCAGATGATGCATTGGATGATTACTTAAAAGGCATAATTGATGAAATAACAAATAAAATCTGACTGTGATAACAAGGCAGGTGATGTTTTTAGTGATTGAGATTTTACCTTGCAATTATGGTTATGATTTACAGGTACGGTAAAATTTATTAGAGTGTTTAATAATTGTCTGAACATTAGTATTTATATGGAAAAGAGGTCTAATGTTTTATTTATATTGACAGATGACCAGCGGTAGGACACTATTCACGCTTTGGGAAATGAAGAAATAATTACTCCTAATCTTGATAAACTTGTAAGCAGTGTAACTTCCTTTGTGCGTGCACATATTGCCGGCGGTACCTGCGGTGCTGCGTAAGCTTATTATCAGATATCGGGATGAATGGGAAGAACAAAAGCATCCTTGGGGAATAAATTTCTGGAAAAGGTTTTCTGCGGAAGATTAAAGTTTTTTTTGAAATCAGAAAGGCAGCCTTCGGTAATGTCTGATAATCCGATAAAAATTCCCACTGTGCAAAAAAACAGTGGGGATTTTTGTGTCTGTTTTCTTGTGAGTGCAGTTTTATAGGTATCTTTCGGTCAGTTTTCTTAAATTCAGAGAATCAAAATCGATATCGCTTAAAAAAACTTTTGAGAAGTTTTTTTCGGGAAGATTCTCTTTTTTATTGGTATAACCGCAGTCTTTATAATGTTTGAACAAAATATAATCGTTATAGTCCTTTGCCGAAATATATACTTTTTCACAGAGTTCATCATTTATAAGCTTTGCAATAAAAAATTCATTGAAGCTTCCGCTTTTGCCTCGGACGGCACACAGGATTAAGAAGGTATCTGTATCGGTGTCATATTCTATAATTGAGGGATTGAGATTATATTCTTCAAGAAACAGTCTTTTTTTCAGGGAAAAATCTTTCGTGTCATAAACGGATAAGGCACTTTTACAGCTGTTTGTATGTCTTTCTATATTATAAAGCTCTTTTCCGTCTTTTGAAAAACAGAAATTGTCATCCTGACTGTAATCTACTTTTGAAAAACGGAATTTTTTGATAAGGGTCAATTTTTCAAGGGAGTAAACGGCAATTCTGCCTGTGGTTGAACGAACAACAAATATGTCACCCGCAGGTGAGATTTTTGCATTATAGGCATAGGTAAGATCCTTAAAATGTGCGAGCTCTTCTCCGTTTTTATCATAAACAAAAACGGTCTGACCCGTACAGCCGATATGGTACTTTTCATTTCCGATAAAGCTTTTTAGTGCAGGCATATTATCCCTCCTGAGTGTATTATAAATAATGCAGAATAAAAAGTAAATATTTTTATATTTAATCAGGCAGGTCGGGTTTTCTGTTTTAGTATGGTCAAAAAATGAGATACTGTTCATAAAATAAGACCTTATCATTTGTTTTGTGCGGTTAAACAGTTATTGTTTTGCATACAATGATGTGTTATACTGAAGAAAAAACGGGGATGGGTATAATGAAAATAAGTGTAAATAAAGAAAAAACATTCAGTACCTATGAAGGAATAGGAGCCAGCGGTGCATGGTGGGCTCAGATTGTAGGCGGTTGGGATAATAAAGACGAAAACGGCGAGGAAGTACGAAATGTTATCTCCCGTCTGCTTTACAGTAAAACCGACGGTATCGGTATGAATATATACCGTTATAACATAGGGGCAGGTTCTGCCCATAGCGGCAACGGTGAATATTCGGATTTTGCCCGAAGAACGGAAAGTTTTGATGCGGGTGCGGGAAGGTATGACTTTTCACGGGATAAAAATGCCGTGTATATGATGAAAAGGGCAGTTCTTGACGGTGCCGGAGAAGTTATTCTTTTTGTTAATTCTCCCATAGAACGGCTTACAAAAAACGGTTGGGCGCATCTTAAAAAGCATCAGCTATTCAGAACTAATCTGAGCTGTAAAAACTATTCTGCTTTTGCAGAATACTGTCTTGATGCGGCAGAGCATTTTGTTAAAGATAATATACCCGTAAAATATATTTCTCCCGTGAATGAACCCTTCTGGATATGGACCGGCGGTCAGGAAGGCTGTCATTATTCACCACGTCAGGCAGGGAAGGTAATGCTCAGTTTTGCAAAAGAGCTGAAAAATCGCCCCTTGCTTTCTAATGTAAAGCTTTCGGGGGTTGAAAACGGTGATATACGTTGGTTCAATAAGTCATACACACGTCACCTGATGAAATATCCCGAGGTTCGAAAGGTTATAGATTCAGTAGACATACATTCATATTTTCTGCATCAGCCCCTGCCGTTTTTTAATGAAAGAATGAAGTTTCTGAAAAGATACAGAAATTGGATGGATAAGCATTATCCGCAGCTACCCGTTAAAATGAGTGAATGGACACATATGGTGGGCGGTAAGGATGCAGGTATGGATTCGGCACTTGAAACGGCAAAAATAATGTTTGAGGATTTTTCCGTGCTTAATGTTTCATCCTGGCAGCATTGGATAGCTTGTTCACATTATGATTATCACGACGGACTTATTTATCTTGATATTGATAATAAGACCTATGAAACCACAAAAAGACTGTATGTGACAGGAAATTTTTCAAAATATATCCCTCTCGGTGCAAAGCGTGTTGAAGTAACAAGTGATGATAAAGATGTTTCTGTGCTTGCTTTTTACAATGAAGATAAAACCGTTGTTATAGTAATAAATTCCGCAAAGCAGGAAAAACAGTTTGTAATGCCTTTTGCCGGATTTGTTGCCGTTACCGATAAGGACAATGACCTTACGGAAAAAACAGCTTCGGCAAACGAAAAAATAGTTATTACGCCGGAATCCGTAACGACATTAGTTTTTTGAACAATATAAATTATTTCTTAAAGAATTAAAAAAGATATCCGTTTGGTAGTTTACGGATATCTTTTTTTAATTATTCTGCTGTTGTGATTTCGGGGATTATTTCATCGCCGATAAGGTCTTCTCCGCTGAAAAGCTCTTCGCTGCAGGGCTCACAGTAAACAACCCAGTCTTCTTCCATATTTGAATCGGCATCAATTACAAGCTCGGTTGTGCAATTATCGCAATGGACTGTTTTGGTTTCACCGCAGGCGGCAAGTGTGAGAATTAATGCGAATGTACCGAGAATAAGGGAAATTTTTTTTATCATAGTATTCACTTTTCCTTTTTTTGTTTTTTTCAATGCTAACATATCGGATATGTTTTGTCAAATTATAATAAAGTATCGGACAGCAATTTGTTGCCGTTAATAAAAAGATATGCTATACTGTAACCGAAATATACACATTATGAAGAAAGATTTTTAATAATGTGAAAGGGGCATGCAGTATGAAAAAAATCAGTACAAAAACAAAAAAAGTACTCAGTGCGGTAATTGCTGTATTTTTGGCTGTTATTCTTGTTATCGTGGGATATCTCGCTTATGTTTTATTTTCATATTCAAGAATTGAGGATAATGCTGAGCTTTCTCCTGTTAGCTCCGGAAATACAGCCATGCTTAAGACAGAGGAAAAATATGTAGCGTATATTCAGAATTTAGGCTTTGGTGCATATACGGCTGACTTTACTTTTTTTATGGACGGCGGAAAAGAATCGTGGGCTGAAAGTGAAGATAGTGTTAAGGCCTGTATAAATAAAGGAATTGAAACGGCACGGAAATATGATCCCGATTTTATACTTTTTCAGGAAATTGACTTTGATTCCACAAGAAGCTATCATGTAGATCAGCAAAAAATGATTACGGACAGTTTTAACAATTATTCATCGGTTTTTGCGGTGAATTACGATTCCGCTTTTCTTATGTATCCTTTAACTGAGCCTCACGGAGCATCAAAGGCAGGTATACTTACTCTGAGTAAGTATAATATCACTTCTGCAATCAGAAGAAGTCTGCCGATATCAGAGAGTATTTCAAAGTTCCTTGACCTTGACCGCTGCTACAGCGTTTCGAGAATTCCCGTGGAAAACGGAAAAGAGCTTGTACTTTATAATGTACATATGTCAGCTTACGGCGGAAGCGATGAAATAAGAGCTGCTCAGATGAATATGCTGTTTTCGGATATGAGTTCCGAGTATGAAAAAGGAAATTACTGTGTTACGGGCGGAGATTTCAATCACGATTTTACGGGAGATTCCACTGTTTTACTGAATGACGGAGCGGAAACCGATTTCGGTTGGGCACAACCCTTCCCCATTGAAATGCTTCCCGATTGCATAATAAGATGCGACGGATATGCGGGCGCTGAACTTGTTCCCACCTGCCGTAACTGTGATATCCCATACGAAAAAGGTAACCCTGTATTTATTGTTGACGGTTTTCTTGTAACGGAAAATGTACAGGTGCTTGCTGTTGAAAATATAAATACAGAATTTGAATATTCCGACCACAACCCCGTGAAGATTGAGCTAAAACTCAAATCATAATTTATCGAACTGAAAGTTCGATAAATTATGAGATAATAGAGTATAGAGAAAAGGTAAAAGAAATGGAAGGCGTAAACGCCTTGTTCCGCTGCGCTCTATTTAAAATGCCGACCGCAGGTCCCGATTCCATTAT
This sequence comes from Acutalibacteraceae bacterium, assembly GCA_045538645.1. Taxonomy (GTDB): domain Bacteria; phylum Bacillota; class Clostridia; order Oscillospirales; family Acutalibacteraceae; genus RUG806. The sequence goes on from JAZSRT010000022.1 coordinate 19,605, forward strand.
CCATTATCTGTTATCTGTTATCTTCATAATTTGTAGGGCTTGCAGGCCTATAAATTATGATTTTGCAATTCCAATTGATTCTCTGCCCCTCAGCATATCTGCGGTGTTTCTTGCGTTAAAGTAAATCCGCACTTCCCCGTTAAAATAGGTAAGACAGCAGGCATACACAAACTGAGCCATCCATTTATACCTTTTATCGGGTACGATAAGGGGTTTTACAAAGGTAAAGCTCTCTCCGTCATCTGATTTAAGAAGCATAATTGCAGAGTAGCTTTTGCCGTTTTCTTCAAATATTCCGTTCTGCAAGCCGATATAACAGTCTTTCAGCTTATACACCTTAATACATCCCGAGCACAGATTCAGATATTTATTGTTTTTATCGGGGCTTATAATAGGCTTTTCCCTTGAAACAAAGCCTTCGGTTATGCTGTCACTTTCGGCAAAAGAGATATGTGTAGGCTCCGAAAATCCGCAGTCTTTTATAAATGTCTGACCGCAGGAATAATAAAGCCTGAATGTTCCGTCTTCCCGGAGCAAAAAAGGATTCGAAATTGCAATTCCTCTTTCATCCTTCTCAAATTCTCTTGTATGAGAAATAACCCTTTTCGGCTGTGACCAGTGCTTCAGCTCTTCTGACACGGTTACATATATTTCGGAATGCCACTTCACACCGAAAAGGCTTAAGGCATTAAGAATAACAGGTCTTGTTCTTTCAAAATAAAGATAGTATTTTCCGTCGATATAATTTATATCCGGGCGCATAGCCCTCTTTGTTATTTTCTGCACCTTTGAAAAAGAAATACCGTCCGGACTTTCAAAATGTTGTATTCCGAAAAAGGTATGTGCAAACAGATGCCATTTTTTATCCGCCGTCTGCTCGGGTGTCAGAAGCGTGGGATCAGCTACAACAAAGCTGTTAACAGGGTGTTTTATAACGGGATTTCCCTCATAAAAACTGAAATTCAGGTTGTTGAATTCTTCAAATGTAAAATTAATCATATTATCACCTTCTTCAATATAACATAAAACCTTTAAATCCGCAACACCGCAAAACTGAAAAAGTAATATATCTCAGGACCGAAAATCAGAAGGTATGGAATTACAACATGCATAACGCAGCTGTATGATGTATAACATTTTATAAGAATATATTTTTGAATATTTTATTAACAAAATATATAATATATTGACAATAATATTGCAAAGTCATTATATTAAATTACAAAAGTATAAAGGAGAATCTTTATGAAAAAAGGTAAAATTATAGTGCTCGCAGTCATTTCTGTTCTTGTTTTGATAATTGCAGCTGCATTAGGCGTTTTTCACGGCGAGCTGTCAACCGTTCTTTCAGTAAAAGAACTTGAAGACACAGGTCTTTACGAAATAGACTATGCGGCAGATTATAAGCTGGACGGACTTCTTGAAGAAGGCGGTGCGGCAACGGAAGAACAGCTTGTTCAATATATTCTTAAGGTTATGTTAAAGGGCTTGCCCATTAACGTTCCTTATGAAATACCGGACCTCGGCTGCTCAACCTTTATCGGTGAAAATACCGAAAAAGGCTATGTTTTCGGCAGAAACTTCGATAATCAGGAAACTGATCTGGCTGTTGTAAAAACAGAACCGAAAAACGGATACAGCTCTGTTTCCTGTGTAAGCCTCAGTTTTCTCGGCTACAACGAAAGCAACACTCCCGACAAAATACTCAACAGAATCAACACCCTTGCCGCAGCATATTTCCCTCTTGACGGTGTAAACGAAAAGGGGCTTGCAGTAGGTGTGTTACAGCTTCAGGCACCTGCAACAAAGCAGGATAACGGTAAAACCGATGTGGGTACAACACTGGCTATAAGAGCAATGCTCGATAAGTGCGCAACTGTAAGAGAAGCGGTAGAGCTTCTTAAAACCTTCGATATGCACGCAGCGGCAAACGGCTGTTATCATTTCCAGATAGCCGATGCAACAGGCGACAGCGTTGTGGTTTCTTATGTTGACAACGAAATGGTGCTTACTGAGAAAACCGACGGTATTTTATGTGCAACAAACTTTTATCTCCACGATGTACCCTTCGAATACGAAAAACAGGGTATGGACCGCTATGAAGCTATGCAGCAAGAATTTGAACTCAACAAGGGCAAATTCAGTGCCGATGAAGAAATGCAGCTTTTACAGACTGTCCGTATCGACGGCACCGACCCCGACGAAAAAGGCAGAGTTTATTCCACACAGTGGTCATCGATTTATGTTCTCTCTGACCCCGCACTCAACATCTGTGTGGACAGAGATTACGAAAATACATACACCTTCCCCGTTGAAGCACCGTAAACGGCAATAATATTTTTACAGTTCACAACAGATCTTGGGCAATATGCCCGGGGTCTGTTTTTTGCTTTATAGGAAATTCCTTCCTATAAAGCAAAAAGATTATATGCCCCCCGAACGCTCAGCTATGCTTCGCTCGGAGATGGGCTATTCGAAAACGTTTCGCCGCAGGCGTACGGCGAAACCGTTTTCTTGCTTCATCACGGATTGTTTTGTGTTTACAAGGAAATCAATAAAATAATTCATGACTGCTTTTTCTGAAAAACAATATTATTTTACTGTTTTTTTGGATAATTTTTATTGACAAACGATAAATTTTATATTATCATCAGGTTGCAAGATAAATAATTTATGAGGTGATAAAAATGTACACTTCCGAAAAAAGCACAAAACTTACTTTAGTTGTTGCATACGGTTTTTGTATACTAATGGTATTTCTTATGGTGGCAATAATTCCGGGAATCACCTGGATAATGGGAACGGCACAGTTTGCCACCGTATGCATTGTAGCCTTCTACATATGCACTCCCGCCGCCTGGACGACACTTATATGCATAATAAAGCTTCTTAAAAATGTTCTCAGCGACAGAATTTTTACCCAGAATTCAGTAAAGCTTTTACGTATACTTTCCTGGTGCTGTGCTTTTGTTTCGGCTGTTTGCTTTGTAATAATGTTTTTTTTCAGACTTTTCTTTGTATTCTTCCTCGGTGCGGGGCTTATGATGCTGATATTAAGAGTGCTGAAAAATGTTATGGCAAGAGCTGTAGAAATAAAAGACGAAAATGAACTTACGATATAAGAGGTAGTTATGGCAATAAGAATAAATCTTGACGTTATGCTTGCAAAAAGAAAAATGTCCTCAGGTGAGCTTGCCGCAAAGGTAGGCATCACACAGGCAAATCTTTCAATATTAAAAACGGGAAAGGCAAAGGCTATCCGCTTTTCAACTCTCGAAAGTATATGCAGATGCCTTGAATGTCAGCCGGGGGATATACTTGAATTTACCGAACAGGAGGATTAACCATGAACAACAATGCAACCGAAAACAATGCTGTTTTACAAAATGAAAACAGTGTCAGCTCTACCGTTCAGAAAAAGACGGTAACTACAGATATTTTTGATTTTTTAACACTTATTTTTACCGTGACTACGGTGTTTTTTACAATACATTCCGTATATAATGAGTACTACGGCATTCCTTTAGCCGCTGCACATACCCTGTTCTTTATTTACAATGCGGCTGTAATTATCGTTAAAGAAAAAAAATTAAGAAAAGAGGCTGTTTTCCCTGCGGTGCTTTTGCTTTTCACCACTCTCAGCCACGGATATTATACCTTTCATCCCTATTTAAGAATGATTTTTTCCTGCTATCTTTTCGGATATTTCTTCTGTGCCCAAACTCAGACACGGGGCTTTCCCCTTAAATTTGTTGCAGACTTTTTTCATCAGCTGAGTGCTCTTTTTCTGCTACCCGTAAAAAAGGTATTTTTCCCTTTAAGAAGTCTGATAACAAATCATAAAAACCCGAAAATAAAAAAGCTCAACGGAGTATTCTTAGGTATCATTCTCGGAATTCCTGTATTCTTAGTGGTTGCCGTACTTCTTTCTGACAGTGATATGGCATTTTTCAAAATATTTTCCCTGTTATTCGACGATATTTTCGATGTGATTTCTGAGTTATTTGATGACTATTTTGAAATTATCACAAATATACTTTGTACAGTGTTTTTATCTCCCTTTATTTATTCATTTATTTTCCTTGCAAAACACAAAGTGACAAAAGAAAGAAACGACAGCGGCAAAGCGGAACAAAAAACAAAAAAACTTGCATTTTTAAGCCCCGCCGTACTTTCAGGCTTTTATTCGGTAATAAGCCTTTGCTATGCTTTATTCCTGTTTTCCCAGTTCACTTATATATTTTCTGCCTTTTCGGGAGTTGCCGCATACGGATATACACTGTCATCCTACGCCCGTCAGGGATTTTTTGAAATGAGTGCGGTGGCAGGTATAAACTTATGTCTTATCGGTGCAGGCGCAGTATTTATAAAAAGAAACGAAAAAGGTGAAACACCCCGTATTCACAAAGTATTCTCGGTATTTTTCTGTCTGTTTACGATTCTGCTGATAATAATTGCCGCGGCAAAAATGGGGCTTTATGTATCGGGAATGGGACTTACTGAAAAAAGAATTGCAGTGCTTATTGCAGATATGGTTTTGTTCATCACTTTTGTTCTTATTCTTATAAAAATGTTCAGGAAATCCTTCCCCGCAATAAAAATATCTGCCCTTGTTGCACTTTCGGCAGTATGTTTATTTTTAAGCTTCGGCACAGCGGATATTGTAAGCACATTCAATACCGATATGTACCTTTCGGGACATCACAAAAAGATTGACCTTCACACCGTAAGACTTTGCGAAAACAACTATTCCGCACTTAAAAATCTGCATAAAATCGGCAAAAGCTCGGACGAGGCAATTGCACTCAGTGCCCGTGATATGACATACGATTTTTACACAGATTATGAAGATTTCAGAGAATATGCCGATGAAATTTCCGATTATCTTCTTATAAGCTACTGTCACAAAAACGATAAAGAGCTTAAAGAGTACGCTGAAAACTATATTTCGGGTAAGAAAAACCATCAGTTTGATTCCCAATCAGAATATATTTATGAAACAAACATTGAAGTAGGCTATATTTCACTGAGTTTTGCAATGTCCGGAAACATTGTAAAAATTGAAGCCTCAAATTCTGTCACATCCTCATCAGCATGCTACTCGGACAGTTCTCCCTTTGAGCACGGCGAAATCGTAACTTTTAGCGAATGGGCATATGATCCCGAGGATATGCTTTTTGCGGAAATAACCGTTTATACAAAAGACGGCAGCAAAACCACCTTCCACATCCGCCTTGATAATGAAACAACAACCGAAGATCCTGAAAAAAGCATACAAACCCAATCCACCCACTTTTCAGGTACTTTCAGTATAAAAGCCGACAATTCTATTATACTTTTTTCCAACGGATATTAAATAATACAAATTTAAGTTTTTTTGTAAAAAGCTATAGACAACTGCATTTTATTCTGATATTATCATACAAATGAATATTTACCGAAACAGGGGAAATTCAGGTGAGAATCCTGAGCAACCGCCATTGCCGTAATCAGTTTATCTGTAAGTCGGAATGCCCGTCAGGTAAAGTCATAACAATCACTTTTGGGCAAAAGGAAAAGTGAATGACAGAAAAAGCTGCAATAATGCGGATATTGTCTAAAACTGATGCCCTTTCTCCAATGAAAGGGCATTATTTTTTACACCTTCAATAAAATCATAATTTGCAGGAGTATTTTATGAACATAGGCTTTCGGAGTTTACATCCCGTAACATCTTTACTGTTTTATATTTTTATATTTGCTGTAAGTCTTACTGCTTCTCATCCTGCTGTGCTGATATTGATATTTGTATGCGGTACATTATACAACATAAAGCTCAAAGGGAAAAAATCTCTGTCATTTCTTGTAAAGCTTGTTCTTCCGCTGGGGATAATCTCTGCTGTAATAAACGGTCTTTTCAGCCATTTCGGAGAAACGGTTCTTTTTACTCTGCCGGGCGGCAATGCTTTTACCCTTGAATCTGTTATTTACGGCATTGTTTTTGCCGTCAGAGCTGCAAGTATGCTGGTATGGCTCATTTCATTCAATGAAATACTTACGGGGGATAAAATAATATTCCTTTTCGGTCGTTTTTCGCCGAAAATTGCTCTGATAATATCTATGGCATTAAGATTCATTCCCCTTATAATGAGACAAGCAGAAGAAATCAATTCAGCCGAAAAAGGCATCGGCGGCGGTGCTGCTTCGGGGAATTTCATCAAACGCATTAAAAGTGCCTCAAAGCGGCTGTCGGTGCTTATATCCTGGTCTCTTGAAAGAGGAATAGACACTCAGCATTCAATGAACGCAAGAGGCTACGGACTTAAGGGCAGAACCTCATACAATGCATACAGCTTTTCGTATAAGGATATTGTTACGCTTTTGCTTACCCTTTCGGGAGCGGTTTTTATGATACTGTCTGCAGATACTCTTAAAGCACTTTATAACCCCGAAATTGTAGTCCCCTTCCCTGTTTTTTCAGATATTCTTATTCTTGTTTTTATAGCTGTCTTGCTTCTGTTACCATTGATTATTGATATCAGAGAGGAACAAAAATGGTCGATTTCTGCATAAAAAATCTGAGTTTTACTTACCCCGGTCGGGATGAAAAAGCTCTTAAGAATATTTCTCTTAATATAAACCGCGGTGAATTTGCCGTTATTTGCGGAAAATCGGGCAGCGGCAAAAGCACACTGCTGAGTATGCTGAAGCCCGAAATATCACCCCACGGAAAAACCGAAGGTGAAATTATATATTTCGGCAAAAACAAAAATGAATATTCTGCCCGTGAATCCGCCTCCGATATAGGCTATCTTCTGCAAAATACGGAATATCAGACTGTTACGCATTCCGTAAGAAGCGAGCTTGCCTTCGGATTGGAAAATCTCGGTCTTGATTCAAAAACCATAAGACTTCGGATAGCTGAAATATCGGCATATTTTTCTTTGCAAAAAATCATAGATAAAAAAACCGATGAGCTTTCAGGCGGTCAGAAACAGCTTGTGTGTCTTGCAAGTATTCTTGCAATGCATCCGAAGGCTCTTATTTTTGATGAACCTGCTTCACAGCTTGACCCGATGGCGGCTCAGACACTGTTTTCCACCGCTTCAAGACTTTGCAGAGAAAACGGTATGACGGTAATCATATCAGAGCACCGCCTTGAAAATATAATCCCCGAAGCTGACAGACTTATCGTTCTTGAAAAGGGAAGCATAATTGCCGACTGTCCCCCCTCAGAGCTTAAAAGAGAGCTTTTTGAAAGCAATGAATTTATAAAGAACTCAATGCCCTCACCTATGCGTATTGCGGCAGAATTGGACCTGAGTGCAACACTACCCCTTACGGTGGGCGGGTGCAGAAAACTTTTGTCGGAGCATCTTGCCGAAAATATAAAGCAAGAACCTGTGATAATAAGAAATGCGCTTTCTGAAAATATAGCTGCAGAAGCTAAAAATATATATTTTGCCTATGATAAAACAGGATATGTTCTGAACCGTTTCAGTCTTAAGGTACCCGAGGGTTCATTTTTTGCTTTGCTCGGTGCGAATGCCGCAGGAAAATCCACCGCCTTATCGGTAATGAGCGGTCTTTTACCCTGCAAAGAGGGGAAAATAAGTATTTTCGGTAAAAGTATAAAAAAATATAAAGAAAGTGAACTTTATAACGGCATTATTGCCGTGTTACCGCAAAAATGCGAAAGTCTTTTCAGCGGGAACACAGTAAAAGAAGACCTTTTGAAAGTCCTTTCGGGAAGCGGTCTTTCAAAGGCTGAAAAGGAAGAAAAAATAAAAAAAGCTGCTGAACTTACAAACATACTGCACCTGCTTGATTCTCATCCCTACGATATAAGCGGAGGTGAAATGCAGCGTGCCGCACTTTCACAGGTGCTTCTTAAAGAGCCTCAGATAATATTTATGGATGAACCCACAAAGGGAATGGATTCACTTTTCAAAAAACAGTTTGCTGAAATCATAAAAAAACTCTGTGCGAAAAAAACAACGGTTATAATGGTTTCACACGATACGGAATTTTGTGCCGAATACTGTGACAGATGCGCTATGATATCCGACGGAATGTGTGCTCTTGAAGCTGAAAGACACGAATTTTTTGCAAGTAATTATTTTTACACTACTGCGGCAAATAAAGCAGCAAGAGATTATTTCCCTCTTGCCGTGACACAAAAGGAGGTAACAGAGCTTTGCTTAAAATACCTTCAAAAATAAAACTGCTGTCAGTTTTGTCAATATTTATTCTGGCGCCCCTGTGCATATATCTTTGTATGACTTTTTTAGACAGCAAAAGCTATTATGCCGCCGCCGTACTTATTATTCTGTGTGCTATAGTTCCCTTTTTTGCTTTTTTTGAGAAAAGAAAAGTCAGCACAGGAGAAATAGTAATAATAGCAATAATGACTGCCCTCGGTGTTGCCGCAAGAAGTGTTATGATATTCATTCCTCAGGTAAAGCCCACCGCTGCACTTGTTATTGTAACGGCAATTGCATTCGGCCCCAATGTAGGTTTTCTTACGGGCGCACTTTCTATGTTTTTATCAAATTTTATATTCGGACAAGGAATGTTCACACCCTTTCAGATGCTGGGAATGGGCCTTGTGGGCTTTGTCTGCGGTGCTGTTTTCTGCGAAAAGAAATATGCAAAAAACCGTATTGCAGTAAGCTTAACGGGCGGAATACTTTGCTTTGCCCTGTACGGCTTTATTGCAGACAGCTGTTCGGTGCTTATGCTGGCATCCGACATAACATTAAAAACAGCAATTCCTTTTTATCTGTCAGGCATTTCGTTTAATATAATTCACGGTGTTACAACATCCGTTCTGCTGTTCTTTATAACCAAACCGATGACAGATAAGTTTTCAAGACTGAGAATCAAATACGGCATTTTTTCAATAAAAAAATCATAATTTTGTGAACTGAAAGTTCGCTGAATTATGATTTACAGCGTGTTTCAAACGAACGCAATATCAAGTTAACAGTTTTTTAATATTTTGTATGTTTTTTACAAATAGAATTTTATTATGTTGTTAAAAATTATAGTTGAAGTGCGCTTTGTTTTTTATTATAATATTTTTAGGTTTATTTAACCAATTTTTCGAGAGGATGAAAAACTATGCAGAAAAAAAGATTACCTTCAAAAGTTTTGTCAGTAGTTTTATCACTGCTGATGATGCTTACCATCATTCCCTTGGTTCCGAGCATTACTGCTGATGCAGCATATGCAAACGAGTACTACTACACCTCAGGAACAAAGTACATCAAGGATGTTGCTATGGTTTATTACAAAGAAAGTTCCGAAGGTCAGGCAGCCATAAAAAATGCTGTCGGTCACGATGCAGGCAGAGGCTATGCTCTGTTGAAAGACCTTACAGCAGGTACCGGCGGTGATTACTATGTTTACATCGGCTGGACTTGGACTACAAACCCCGCAGAAGCTGTAAGAGGCTTCAGAATTTCTCACAACAACGGTACTCCCGGTTCTTACACACAAAGCGGTGTAAACTGGTACCCCGTAAACTCAGGTAATCACGCTTGGGTTCCCCAGTTGCACGGTGACGGCTGCGTTGATACTAACAGAGGTGCCGGCGGTGATGACATTTTCGTTTATGTTACAAAAGACCCCGCTTTCGGTCCTCCTGTTACAAACTTAGACCGAGCAGGCTCCACCGGTGAAAGAGACAGCCTTATCAACAGCGGTTGGGTCGGCGTTGTTACTTTCCAGGATAACGGTTATGTTATCGACCTTAACAAAGGTGCCGGCGGTGACGACCTTTTCTTCGCTTACAGAAAAGACCCCAATTACGTAAAGGTAAATACTGCTGCTCTTCGTACTGCTTATGAAAATTCTGCTGCTTTTGACGGCAAAGAAGGCTATACAGTAGCTTCTTCCAGTGAACTTACAGCAGCAAGAAACGAAGCAAGAGCTATAATGGATGCATTTGATAATAATCAGGGTTATGCATCATATACTCAGACTGCTATCAACAATGCAGCAACCAGAGTCAATAATGCATTAAACAATCTTCAGACAAACCTTTACCTTAACGGTACAACAAACGGCGGTGAAAAAGACCAGACAGTAACACTTACTATCGGTAATAAGTCAAGTGTAGCTGTTGACCTCAGCAAGTACACCGTAGCTAAGCCCGGTGCCAACTTTGCAGGTTGGGCAAAGAGTTCAATTGCAACAACAGGTACAACAGGCACTGTTACAGTAGGACTCAACGAAACTTACTATGCTCTGTTCGGTGTTGAACTTACAGCAAACTTCCATTATCTTCTTGCTGACGGTACAATTACCACCAAAACACAGAATGTTTATGCAATGAACACTGCAACAGCAGGTTCCGTGCCCCTTCCCTCTCTCAGCAATGTAACCCTTAACGGTAAAACATACACAGCTCTCGGTTGGAGAGAAGATAAGGTTGCAGCAGAAAACACAATAGGCAAGAGCGGTGTTTACACTATCTACAACAACAAGCCCGTAGTTGATGTTTATGCAATATATTCTGCTCCCATCACATTAACACAGGATGTAAATAAGGGTACTCCCGAAGTTGCTCCTCAGGTTCAGACTCAGTACATCAATGTAAACACAGAGCTCACAAAGACATCACACGAATTTACCGTATCCGCAGATGCACCCACACGTGACGGCGGTACATTCATCGGTTGGGCAGATACAACAACAGCAACAGAAGCTCAGTATACTGCAGGCTATAAGTTCACTCTCACAGAAGATAAGACTATCTATGCTGCATACACAATGAACTTTGCTGAAGTTACCTTCGTTGACGGTAACGGCAAAACAATAAAAACAGAAGAAGTTGCTTTCGGTGACGATGCAACAGCTCCCACAGAAACACCTGTTAAAGATTACGACGAAAACAGCCACTATGTATTCACAGGCTGGGATACAGATTTCACAGCAGTAAGAAACGACCTTACAGTTACAGCTCAGTTTGATGCAATCGCTCACGAATATGATATCGAAGTTATCGAAGAAAACTTCTGTCTTACAGAAGGTCTTGAAAAATGGTCCTGCGAATGCGGTTATTCAAAGGATGTTACAACAGAAGCACTTGAACACGACAAGGCATTCGATCCCGGCTCACCTGCTACTTGTACAACAGACGGTTCAACAGACTATGTAACATGCTTAAGATGTCTTGCAGTTCTTGAAGAAAGAGAAGTAATCCCCGCACTCGGTCACGATTATATACTTGATACTGCAAAGCCTGCAACCTGCAGCATAGGCGGTTATGAGATTTACAAATGTAAAAATAACGAAAACCACACAGAAACAAGAAACGTTACAATGCCCACAGGCGTACATATTCCTCAGGATGTTAAGGCTGAGGCAGCTACTTGTCTTGAAAACGGACTTACAGAAGGCACGGAATGTTCAGAATGCGGTGCTGTTCTTACTCCTCAGAACATCATCCTTGCAGACGGACACAACCTTATCGTTGATAAATATGTAGCTCCCACCTGTACTGAAACAGGTCTTACAAAGGGTTCACACTGCGAAGACTGCGACTATGTAGTTAAACAGGAAATAATTCCGGCACTCGGTCACGACTGGGCAGACTTCACAGCCCAAGCTGCTACTTGCACAAAGCCCGGCTTTACAGCAGGTTCAAAGTGCAGATACTGCCACGAAGTAAGAGACAGCGTTGAAATTCCCGCACTCGACCACGATTGGGAAATCATTGAACACGAAGCCACCTGCACGGAAGCAGGCTACACAGAATATATCTGTGCTTACGACGATGCTCACAACTACACCGTAGCAGGTGAAGTAGCACTCGGACATAAGGGCGGCACAGCAACATGTAAAGAAGCTGCAGTTTGTGAAGTTTGTTCTCAGCCTTACGGCGAAACAACAGATCACAGCTATGAAGAAACAGTATTCCCCGCAACCTGCACAAAGGGCGGCTATACTCAGTACACCTGTACTGCTTGCGGCGACACTTATAACAGCGAAGAATCCGCACTTACTCCTCACACCTATGACAACGGCAAGGTAACAATAGAAGCTTCCTGTGACGCAGAAGGCGAAATGACATTCACATGTATCTATTGCCCCGATTCTTACACAGAAGTTATCCCCGCAAAGGGACACAATGTTGACAATTGGGTAGTTGAAGGAACAGAAGCTAACGGCGATTGCTCCGACTGTGGCGAACACATCACAGCAAATCCCGAAGATGTAGGACTTGAACTTCCCGAATGCGAACGCTGCGGAATGGTTCACAGATACAACAGCGGTCTCTTTAAGTATAAGGGTATCTACTGCTCTATCGTTTACTTCTTCCGTCAGATCGTTAACTTCTTCAAAGGTAATGCATAATTAAATACCCTCTCAACAACAAAGCCTCTGAGCCAAAGCTCAGAGGCTTTAATCATAATTTAACACAGCTGAAGATAACGCTCCGGTACATTATGATTTATTTTTCTCTTCTATTACCTTTTTATGCAGGCTTACGTTGTGGACTCTTATTATATCTGCACCTTTGCTGATTGCCAAGATGTTTGCGGCGAGGGTGCCGCTGTCGCGGTTTTGGCTGTCGGGTTCGCCCATAAGCTCGCCTATAAATCTTTTTCTTGAAAGTGCACATAATAAAGGAAGAGAGTGCTTGTTTATTTTATCAAAATTTTCAAGCAGCTCTATATTCTGCCGGGTATTTTTTGAAAAACCGAAGCCTGCATCTAAACAGATGCTTTTCAGTGGAATTCCGTAATCGGTTATTTTTTCAAGCATTGTGCAAAAAAAACAGTTTACATCATCTGTAATGCCGTTTTCATACTGCACCTCTTCTTCGGCTTTTCTGAGAAGTACTCCTCCGTGCATTATTATCCAGCCGCAATCATATTTTTTTATTATGTCCGCCATATCCGACGAAAAAACACCGCTGACATCGTTTATTATATCTGCGCCAATGTGAAGGCTTCTTTCGGCAGTGTATGGGTTTATTGTGTCTATTGATACGGGAACTGAAAAATTCTGTTTTATTTCTCTTAATATATCCTTCATACGTTCCCATTCTTCCTCAGCCGTAACAGGCTCCGAAAACGGACGTGTAGACATAGCGCCGATATCGATTATATCAGCACCGTCAGCTATCATTTTTTCTGTATGAATCAGAGCATTTTTTACATTGTTATACTTTCCCCCGTCCGAAAATGAATCAGGAGTAACATTGAGTATGCCCATAATACTTGTTTTTTTATCCGTTACAATTCCGTTTTTTTTGAAATCAAATCCGTTCATATAATTCACCACCACAATAATACTTTTTTTTTATTAATTTTTCAATAATTTAATTGCTTAACAATTGAAAAACTTATAAATATATAGTAAAATTTATTTATATATATACATATATTACGGAGGACATATTTATGAAAGCGATTATAAGTGTAACAGGTAAAGACAATGTAGGCATTATAGCAGGTGTAAGCACAATATGTGCGGAAAAGGGCGCTAATATTCTTGACATCACACAGAGTGTTTTAAGCGAATATTTTGCAATGATTATGCTTGCTGATATAGATGCACTCAACATTCCCTTTTCGGAATTTGTTGACTTGCTTGCAGAATACGGAAAAAGCCGTAATCTGCAGATACAGGCAATGCACGAAGACATTTTTAACACAATGCATCACATTTAACGGAGGTTTCGTAAATTATGATAAATACAGCTGATATTCTCGAAACCATAAATATGATAAGACAGGAAAATCTCGATATACGTACCATCACAATGGGCATATCGCTTTTTGACTGTGTGAGCGAAGATGAAAACAGACTTATCACTAATATATATGATAAAATAACAAAAAAAGCAGAGCACCTTGTAAAAACAGGTGAAGAAATCGAAAAGAAATACGGTATTCCCATTGTAAACAAACGTATTTCCGTAACACCCGTTTCTCTTGTAGGCGGTGCGCACGGCAGTGATACATATGTAAAAATAGCAAAAACTCTCGACCGTGCGGCAGATACACTGGGAATAAATTTCATAGGCGGTTTTTCTGCCCTTGTTGATAAAGGCTTCACAAAAAGCAGCGAAAGCCTGATTGCAGCCATTCCCGAAGCACTGAGCACCACAGGCAAGGTCTGCTCCTCGGTAAATGTTGCTACAACCAAAGCGGGCATCAATATGGATGCTATAAGACTTATGGGCAAAACTATAAAAGAAACTGCATATCTTACAAAGGATAATTATTCCATAGGCTGTGCAAAGCTTGTTGTTTTTGCAAACGTGCCTCAGGATAATCCCTTTATGGCAGGCGCTTTTCACGGTATCGGTGAACCCGAATGCGTTATTAACGTAGGTGTTTCGGGCCCCGGTGTTGTTTCTTCAGCTATTGCAAGAGCAGGCGACTGCGACCTTTCAATGCTTGCCGATATTATCAAAAAAACTGCGTTCAAGATAACAAGGGTAGGTCAGCTTGTAGCTTCCGAAGCTGCAGACAGATTAGGTGTACCCTTCGGTATTGTTGACCTCTCATTGGCTCCCACACCTGCAATAGGCGACTCTGTTGCAAGAATTCTCGAAAATATGGGACTTGAATGCTGCGGTGCCCACGGTACCACAGCCGCCCTTGCTATGCTTAACGATGCAGTTAAAAAAGGCGGTGTTATGGCTTCATCCCACGTAGGCGGTCTTTCGGGCGCATTCATTCCCGTTTCGGAAGATGAAGGTATGATAGCCGCTGTAGCAAACGGCTCACTTTCTATAGAAAAGCTTGAAGCTATGACAGCTGTCTGTTCCGTCGGTCTTGATATGATAGCAATTCCCGGTGATACACCCGAAGCTGTTATTTCAGGTATTATTGCCGACGAAATTTCAATCGGTGTGGCAAACACAAAAACCACAGCAGTAAGAGTTATTCCCGCATACGGAAAAAAAGAGGGCGATACCGTAAGTTTCGGCGGACTTTTAGGCTATGCCCCTGTTATAAAGCTTAACCGCAATTCCCCCGAAAAATTCATTTCCCGAGGCGGACGTATACCTGCTCCCATACATTCACTTAAAAACTGAGAAAGGTCTGATATTATGACATTTATTGAAAAATACGAATATCTCAAGAAAAAATATGCGCTTAAAGCCGACACCTCCAAGTTTACCGACAGTTTTATTGCCGCACAGATAACTATGTCCGATGATGATTGCTCGGGCACAATGTATGCCGCATATATTAACGGTGTTCTGTCTTTCGAACCCTATGATTACCACGATAATACTGTTGCAATTATAATAAATTCCCTTCTTCTTGAAGATTGCATCAAAGGTAAGGCTGACCCTGTAAAAGAATATCTTGACGGAAAAATTCAGGCTTGGGGCAATCTTGACCACGCACTTCAGCTTATAGAGTGCCTTAAGGGCAAGAAAAAGCCTGCCGCAAAGAAAACAGCAGCAAAGAAAGAAAAAGCAGAAGAAGCAATACAGGAAGAAACAAAAGAAGAAGCAGCTCCCGCACCAAAAAAGAGAAATTGCAAGAAAAAGGCAGATACCCCTAAAGCTGCAGAAGCAGAAGTAAAATCCGAAGAAGTAAAAGAAGAAAAGCCTGCTCCTAAAAAAAGAACAAGCAAGAAAAAAACCGAAAACAAATAAGCTATTATATCGTAAAGGAAATATAAATGAATCACACTGCTGATTTTATTAACTCACTCACCTCGCCCGACCGCCGTTACGGCGAGGTGCCTTTTTATTGGTGGAACGGCTCTGAGCTCAATAAAGACAGATTAAAAGAGCAGATAAAAATGCTTGCAGACAAGGGTCTTGCAGGTGTTCAGATAAATTATGCCCACATAAACAAAGGCGGAGAAGATAATCTTCCCTTTGGCGGTCACGGCAAAAGCATTCCCGGTTCTCCCGAACAGTTTTCGGATGAGTGGTGGGATTTTTTCTCTTTTGCCGCAAAAGAATGTGAAAAATACGGTATGAGCATCGGAATGGGCGATTATACAATTGCCTGGATAGGCAACGGCTATTATACGGACAAATTAGCTGCTATGCCCGATATGCACGCAAAAAATCTCAGCATAGAAAAAAAGATGCTGTTTTCGGGTGACGAAAACACTTTTTCTGAGGATGTACTTGCCGCTGTATATTATAAAGACGTAAAAAATGAAGAGCCTGTTATAATATACGAAAAGGATAAAGGTGTAATCTCCCCTGTGCCCGGTATATGTGAAGGATATATTATTTCGGTTCACGAAACAGATAATTCAATCGATCCGTTAAATCAGGAGTGCGGAAAAATTCTAACAGAAATTTATTTTAATGAGTTTTTAAGACGTGTGCCCGATGTAAAGCCCGGAACGCTCAATTACTTTTTTCAGGATGAGCTGATGTTCGGAGCTGATATAAAAACATTATGGAGCGATTCATTAAGAAAAGAAATAAAAAATAAATACGGTTATGATATTCTGGGCTTTATTCCCCACCTTTTTTATTCTCTCGGTGACATTACACCGAAAATCCGCCTTGACACAGCGGATGTGAAAACCGAAATTATGGAAAACTGTTATTTTAAGCCCATATATGAATTCCACGCTTCAAGAGGGCTTACATACGGTTGCGATCAGTCTTCGAGAGGAAAAGAACCCGACGAATTTTCCGATTATTTCAGAACCGTCCGTTGGTTTACTGCTCCCGGAAACGACACCCCCGGCAGAGCCGCAGATCTGATAAAGGTAAAAGTAAACAGCTCCATAGCACATTTATACAACCGCCCGAGAGTATGGCTTGAAGGCTATCACAGCTCAGGCTGGGGAACAACCCTTGAAAGCATAACTGCACCCACAAGCGATAATTTTATTTTCGGTGCAAACCTTCTTAATCTTCACGGACTTTATTATTCCACCAACGGCGGATTTTTTGAATGGGCACCGCCCGATTTCCATTTCAGAATGCCCTATTGGGATGATGAAAAGCACTGGCTTGAAAAATTCAAGCGTATGTCTGCAATACTCACTACAGGCAAGCACAAGTGCGATGCGGCAATATATTATCCCGTTTCATCCTGTGATTACGGAGAGAATCATAATTCCTGTACTCAGCAGACATTTGAATGTGCCGAATATCTTTTTTCAAAGGGTCTTGATTTTGATTTTATTGATTTTCAGTCAATAGAAAATGCCGAATGCGAAAACGGAAGGCTTAAAACACAAAATGAAGAATACAAGGTTCTTATTTTTGCAGGTGTTGACTGTATAAGATATTCCGCAATAAAAAAGGCAAAAGAACTGCTTGAAAGCGGCGGCTGTGTGGTATTCTGCGGAATTACCCCCTATGCTTCAGACAGAATGGGACTTAATGACCCTGTTTTACTTAATGATATCAAAGATATTTTATCCTGTCCCAAGGCTTCGCTTACCGCAACTGCGGCAGAAACACTTGCCTTTATAAATTCTTCTGTCACAAGAAGCTTTCTCCCTGAGGATATTTATTCGGAAGATAAAACATACATACACACAAGAAAACACGGTGACGTGACTTTATGCTTTGTAAGATACGCAGAAAAGGACAGTGTATGCAGATTTGAAGCACAGGGTGTCCCCTATTTACTGGATTCCGATACAGGTAAAATAATAAAGCTGGAAGGCACCGTGCAAAACGGCGGCTTTACCTTTATAAAAATGCCTCTCGAAAAAAATGACGATACACTGATTTTATTTACCGATGAAGAAATTGAATATGATGACATCACAGATACATCGGATAACAGACAGTTTATAACAAAGCAAGAGCTGATGCTTGACGGCAACTGGGACTTTTCGCTTATTCCCACTCTCGACAACACCTACGGTGACTATTATATCCCCGCAGGCGGCATTATCGGCGCCCAGGCACGTTTTTTTGATATAACAAAAGTAAGCGATAACGACAGCAGCACAGACTTCGAATTAAAAGATATTCCCTTTGGCAGAAATACTGCAATAAAAAAGATTATCTGCCCCGAAGACAGCTTTTCTCTTTGCAAAGAAATAAGCCTTCACCCAGAAATGCTGAGATGTGACAGTGTGAAATTCTGCGGAAAAGAATACAGAATTACCACACAGGATTTCTATTCCCGCTACGGCTATATATGTACAGATGACTACACTGTTTCTCTTTACGAACAGGGGCACCACGGTCTTAAGGGAAAGCTTTATGATGACAACATCTTTTTTGAAGAAGACTGTGTATATTTTACCTATGTTTATTCGGAAAAAGACAGTGAAGCAAAAATAAAAACAGGCGATATTGCCCCCGATATAGTTTTTCTTAACGGAAAAGAAATAAAATCTGAGGATATCAGCCTGAAAAAAGGTAAAAACCTTCTTTGCTTTTCTTACCGTTACAATGAAAACACTGTTGTAAATTACAGAAACAACGGAAAAACAAAGAGAACCTCCCTTTATATAACAAAGCCTTCACCTGAAAGCGCTACTTATCCCCTTTCGGTTGAATCCTTTGCTAATCCCGATTATTTCAGATTTTCTTCCACAGAAGAAATTATTCCTTATTTCTGTTTCCGTTTTGAAACAGTCCCGGGCTTTTACGGTTTTACGGTTGATGCTTTCGGAAAGCTTCATTCTGCTTTTTCCGATGACAGTGAAATGGAAATTGAATATATAGGCGAAGGTAATTTCGGTTCAAAGCGTTATACTGTAACAAATAAAAAACCTCAGGACTTTATCACCGACTGTATTTTTTATATTGAAGCAGAAAACGGATATGAATATGCGGATATTATCCCCTGTCCCATTGATATAAAGTGTAAAACAGGCAAAATCAAAACAGGCGACACATCAGCCATGGGAGCATTAAAGAATTATTCGGGTAAAATGTGTTACGAAAAAGATATATCACTCGAAAAGCTTTATCCCGATGAAAGATTTATTCTTGATATAGAAGACGCTGCTGCAACGCTGAATATAGATATCAACGGAGCTGCTGCCGCTGTTTTCACATACCGTCCTTTTGCCACAGATATAACCGATTATGTAATTAACGGCACTAATCACATAAAAATAACTGTTTCAAACACTCTTTGCAATCATTATTCAACTATACCCTCAAAATATTCAAACTTCCCCAAGGATGCAAAATCGGGACTTATAGGCCCCGTTTCCATAAAAATCAAAGAAAGAATATAAAGGAGCATCTGTATGAATCTTCCAAAACCCGTAAATAAAATCGTGAGTAAGGTTGTAAATTCAGTATCACAGACCTCAAATAAAGACATTGCAGAAGGCTTTTCCATGGCGCAAAATATTGATGCTGTTTCAAGAGAAGCCGCCGCTGAAAGTATCGTTTTATTAAAAAACGAAGATGTACTGCCCATAAGCGAAGAAACCACCGTTTCTCTCTTCGGCAGAGTGGCAAGCGATACCTTTTATGTGGGCTACGGCTCGGGCGGTGATGTAAACGCTCATTACAAAATAAGCTTTACCGAAGGGCTCAAAAATGCCGATGTAAAAATCAATAAAACCCTTCTTAAAACATATGACAAATGGAGAAAAAAGAACAAGCCCGATGACGGTTTCTGGGGCAACTGGCCTATGCATTACGAAGAAATGCCCCTCAGCGGTGAAGCCGTAAAAAATGCCTCCCTTGAAAGCGATACTGCCCTTGTTTTTATCGGCAGAGCCGCAGGCGAAGACAGAGAAAACACACTTACAAAGGGAAGCTTTTATCTTACGGATGAAGAAGAAAATATGCTCTCTCTTGTAAAAGAACATTTTTCAAAGTGGGCAGTTATACTTAATATCGGTAATATTATCGATTTTTCGTGGATAAAAAAATACGATGTGCCCGCTGCACTTATTGTCTGGCAGGGCGGTATGGAAGCAGGAAATGCCCTGGCAGACGTGCTTACGGGCAAAACATCCCCTTCAGGTGCACTTACCGATACCGTAGCAGAGAATTACGAAGACATTCCCTCAGCGGGAGACTTTGGCGGAAAGGATAAAAATACCTACACCGAAGATATTTTTGTAGGCTACAGATATTTTGAGACCTTTGAAAAAGATAAAGTAATGTTCCCCTTCGGCTTCGGTCTTTCTTATACGGATTTTATACTCAAAGACATCACATTTTCCGTAAAAGAACAGGCAGTAAACATCAGTGCCGTAATTAAAAACACAGGAAAAGCCGCAGGTAAAAAGGCTGTTCAGCTTTATGTACAGCAAGAAAACTCAGATATAGCAGTCCCCGAAAAAGTACTTAAAGGCTTTACAAAATCAAAGCTTCTCGCCCCCGATGAAGAAGAAGCTCTCAGCTTCTCCGTATCCTTCTATGACTTATCCTCTTATGACGATTCGGGAAT
This sequence comes from Acutalibacteraceae bacterium, assembly GCA_045538645.1. Taxonomy (GTDB): domain Bacteria; phylum Bacillota; class Clostridia; order Oscillospirales; family Acutalibacteraceae; genus RUG806. Next base: position 39,923 of record JAZSRT010000022.1, read on the forward strand.
CACAGGCTTTAAGAGTGCATATGTTTTAAGCCGCGGCTTATACCGATTCTCATTGGGCTTTTGTGTGCGCGATACCGTTGAAGCAGGTGTTATGACACGTGAAGAAACCGTTGTTATTCAACAGCTTACTGAAATATCCGCCACCGAAAAAGAAAATTCATTTATGCGTCTTCGTCCTCTTTACTGTAACGGAAAAATTTCAAAGACATATGAACCTGCTCCCGTAAGAACAGTTTCATTAAAAAAGACCATTACCGATAATCTCCCCGAAACTCTCAATATGAATGTGGGACTTAAATACACTCTTGAGGATGTAAAAGACGGCAGAATCACAATGGATGATTTTGTTTCAACCCTCTCTTACACAGAGCTTGAAGCTATTTCAAGAGGCGACTATGTAATGAATTCTCCTCTGGGTGCCAAAGGTAATGCTGGTGTGTTCGGCGGAGTTCTCGAATCATTAAGAGAAAAGGGAGTGCCCCCTATAACCACAACCGACGGACCTTCGGGTATACGTCTTGCCGCTTACAGTGCACTTCTCCCCTGCGGCACGGCACTTGCCTGCACGTGGAATACATCTCTTGTAACAGAGCTTTATTCGCTTTTAGGTACAGAAATGAGAGAAAGAGGCTCAGATATACTCTTAGCCCCCGGTATGAACATACACCGCAATCCCCTTTGCGGAAGAAACTTTGAGTATTTTTCTGAAGATCCGCTGATTGCAGGCAATATGGCAGCCGCAGTTACTACAGGTCTGCAGTCATCAGGTGTCAGTGCCTGTCCCAAGCACTTTGCCTGTAACAATCAGGAGGTAAGACGAACTAAAAACAATTCGGTTCTTTCCGAAAGAGCCCTGAGAGAAATATATCTTAAAGGCTTTGAAATATGCGTAAAAACGGCAAAACCCCTTAATATAATGACTTCATACAACAAAATAAACGGTGTATGGGGACATTATAATTATGACCTTGTAACAGGCATATTAAGAAATGAATGGGGCTTTGAAGGCTCGGTTATGACCGACTGGTGGATGCAACCCTCAGCTTCTCCCGAGTTCCCCGAAGTAACAAATCAGGGCTACAGAGTAAGAGCAGGTGTTAATGTTTTAATGCCCGGCGGCGACAGAACAGGCAAAAAAACCCCCGACGGAACACTTCTCGCCTCTCTCGGAAAAGAAGGCGGTATTAAAACAGGCGAAATGCAGAAAAACGCATCTCAGATACTCGGTATGATAATTAACCTTCAGAATCTGAGATAAGTAAAATAAGACAATAAAGCTTAAGACACAAAAAAACGAATCACAATTTTTCAGACTGTTGCCTTCTTCACCGCAAGAAAAGGGTGGGAACCCCTCCCATACAATTGGCACTTCGATATTTTTACCGATAAATCATACTTAATAAAACCGAAAGGCGAAAGAGTATTTATCTTTGATACTCTTTCGCCTTAAGTTATATAGCTTTATTTATTTTACAGCCGGCTTCAGTTTATTCTTTAATTATTACAAAACAAGCACATCATTTTTTAAGTGCGGGAGGAATTTCGGGAAGCTTCAGAGACTCAACAGATTCAAGGTCAACAGACATTCTTAGAATAAGTCTTGCATCTGCAGCAGTTATTTTTTCACTGTTGATATCAACATTTCCCCAATGGAATGCCGTGCCTTTTATCTCTTCAAGAGCGACAGAATGTCTGAGAGCTATTCTTGCATCAGCGGCTGTTACATTTCCGTCAAGATTAACATCTCCCCACTGATAAACAAACCATTTAGCATAAAGGGTGGTATGTTCAGCCTTATTGGCGGCTATTTCAGTTACCTTTTCGCCCTGGAAATTCACATTGTTATACCAACCCATAAACTCAAATATACCGTCACCTGTATAAGGATCGGTGAGAGTGACCTTCTGAGAATACAGTTTTGTTGCGGGATTTGAGTTATTAATTTTATCTGCAGGCGGTGCCAGCGCTGCTATGGTATCGTGTATATAGGTAATATTATACACATTTTCCGTCCACTTTGCATAGAAGGTCTTTTCACCTTCATCTGTCGCGGTTATATTTTCTGCCTTAGTCTTAAATGCCGAATCAAGATACCAGCCGTTAAATACATAGCCCGTGCTTGAAAGCTCCCGAAGCGCTACTGTATCACCGTAGGTATACTGTGCAGGATTGGGATTATATACATTTTTAAGCGCATCCGGCTGAATGTAATTTATGGCATATCTGCCCTTAATCCACTTTGCATAAAGGGTGATATCGTGTCCGTAGCGGTGCATATTATAGTCATTATCGGTCTTTGTAAGAGCACCTGTAAAATCATCATAATAATACCAGCCGTCAAAAAGCATTCCCGTTTTTGTCGGAGCCTTTATATTGATGTAATTATCCTCATCATCAATATCAACAGTAAAGCTTGTGGGATTACCTGCGGCATTAGTTCCGCCGTCAAGCTCATAAGTAATGGTATATGTGGGGATATCCCATTTCATATAAAGAGTGATATCGGAAGTAAGCTCAGCGCATTTTATTGTTGTGATTTCGGTTCCTTCCTTAAAATCAGGGGTGGTATACCAGCCGAGGAAGGTAAGTCCCGTGCAGGAAGGATCTCTTAATGTTTCGTCATCCATATAAGTGGTAACAAGAGTGCGGTTGGGATTATAGACATATCTCTTTGTTCCTGCAACATAAGTGATATCATATTCTGTTGCGGACCATTTCGCATAAACAGTGTGATTCTTTTCGGCTGAAGTATCAATGCTTGTTACCTTTGTTCCCTCTGCAAAATCTGAAGTTGTGTACCAGCCTTCAAACTTATAGCCGTAGCGGGTGGGAAGATAATCTTCACTTGTAAGGTCAATTACAACTGTAGATTCTTCCGTAAACTGTCTTAATATATCTGCGCCGTAGCTGAAATCACCGCTGTTCGTATAATAGTTGATTCTGTAATAACCGTCGAGGGGAATTACAATGGGGTCGGAATATGCTGATACCCAGTAGGTTTCATCATTGGGGACTTTTCCGTATTCACCGGAACTGTAATTACCAATCATCACTCTTGCACGAAGATAAACGGTATCGCCCTGTTGGTATTCGATTCCTTCATCCTCAAAAAATTCCGTCAGCCATACATTTGAAAAGTCCTCTTGCGAATATGTGGGGCCCTGAGAGGAATATTCGTGCCACTGACCGTCATTTACTCTGAATTCAAACTGGGTATTCCTGTACCAGTAATGATCGTCATCAAGGAAAATATCATAGGTATCATCAAGATTATAATATGCGGCATGTGCGGCTGCTCCGGCTTTTTTAAGAGAGTCGGGATAATCCACACTTACATAATAGTAAGAAGTATCTCCTGATTTTGTTGTTCTGAAATGCTTGATTTCGGGAGCAACTGTAAGATTACCCTCAATCGGCATTGTGAAAGTCAGACCCTTGGATGAATTATTGTAAGAAACTGTGTTTGACCAAGGAGAATAGAAAACATTGTATGTTCTTTGTCCGCCGACATAAGTATTATACCATGCACGGTATCTTGCCTTTACATATAATGTTTTATTATTGAAGTTTACACTGTAGCCCGTATCCTCGTCATTTGCATTGATTCTGAAAGCATTGCCCTGAGTCATATTACTTGCAAGCTGTGCGTGATAACCGCTGTAATACCATTCGGTCAGGGATCTAAGGTCAAATATTCTTATATATTCAAACCATTCAGTAGTGTCCGAACTGTTGGGGAGCTGGATATACTGATACTGTGATGTGTTTTCAGGGTTTCTAATGCTGTCGGGAAGCCAGTATGTATCATTCTCTTCTTCATAATCACTGTCATTTATCCAGTTGATATTATCAAAGGAATAAGCGAACTGCACATAAAAATCAATTGAAGCATAATCATAAGTATTTTCTTCTGTACTTATATCAAAGCCGTGTTTTTTAAGATAAGCTTCTTCGCCAAGTGCGGAAATTTCTCTTTGCATTTCAATGATTTCTTCTGAATTTATATAATGCGCTCTTATATAGTCACCCGAATCGGTAGCATCATTTGAAATATAAAATATTTCGGGGCTCTCGGTAAGCTTTGGTAAACTCGTTGCGGGATCCAGAGTATAATCGGCAAATGAAGTTATCGGAAGTGCCGCAATGAGCATTATTGTTGCAATCAGAAAAGCTAATGTTTTTTTCATAACTTCGTTTCCTTTCTGTATTTTCTTTTGCGTCTTATTTAAGCAGTCTGATTTTTCCTATAACGGGAAGTTCTTTTGCTTTTCCGTTTAATGCATTTATAATTCCGATAAGGCAAAGCACAAGAAATACAATACCGACTACACCTAATATACTTGATATAAATGCAAGTCTCCATGAAATTGCAAGAAGTATGGAATTAAGAATGCCGTAAGCAATACTGTAGGCTATCTCTGCAAGAAAAAGAACAAGTCCCTGGTTTGTATGGTATCTTGCATAGGGAGATTTTTTTGCGGCAAACAAAGGAATCAAAGCGCACAGTCCCAGATATGCAAAAACTGCCATAACCTTATTGCTCTCTATATCCGTTTTTTCAAAACCTTCCGTTTCATCTTTTGTATCATTAAACTGTCTTAATCTTTCTCCTATAACATCTTCCTTGGGAGCTTGATTTACTTCGGGGGAAGCAGCAGGCGACATTTCGACTGCTTCGCCGCAAGTGGGGCAGAATTTGATACCGTCTCCTATACCGGTTGAGCATTTTACGCAATTAGTCATTGTTGTTTCCTCCTTTTTTTATATCAGAAATTAAATATATCCTTTAAGCCTATCGGCTTTTTAGGTTCGGGTTTTACATAGTTAAATCCGCCTGCAGGTTCACCTGTCAGAAAAGCTATCTGAAGACAATCGCTTCCGCCTTCAAAGCAGTGTTCAAGGTCTGCGTGATAACAGATTCCGTTTATCATATTGTAAAGATGCTCGTCGGACGGATACTGTCCCGCCTTACGAAAACCGTTCTGCATAAGAAGTGCCTTATACTGAGCCACAGCATTTCTTGCGGCTGAGGGATTATTTCTGAAGCTTGCACCAAAAGCAAAATATCCGTCATATTCATCAATATACAGGTTTTCTCCGCCGAATTCCCATAAGGGGAACTGAGGCAATTTTTCAGTCCATTGCTGCATTACTTCGGCATTCTTACGGGCATTGTTTTCTTCTTCCATTATTGCCGAAGGAAGCTTTGCACCGCAATCGGTACAAAATTTTGTTCCTATGCTGTTCTGCTTACCGCAGGAAGTACATACTGACGACTGTGCCACGGTCTGTTCGGGCAATGCACCTCCGCAAGAAGGACAGAATTTTTGTTCTTTTGAGGCAGTATTTCCGCAAGAAGGACAGATTTTCAGATTCTCAGCCTGCTTCGTTGCAAAATCCTGAGCAGCTCTTTCAAGATTTGAAAAGGCACCTTCAAAACCTGATGATTTTGAAGCCTGGTTAATGTTGCCTGTGGCATTATTAAGCCGTTCGGCAGCTTTGTTTGCAAACTCAGTTGCCTTGGGTTCTACCGCCTGATTTATGGCATTCCCCACAGCTTTTCCTATTCCTTCACTTATTCCTCTTCTGATGGCTCTTTCTAAAAAACCCATAATTAAACCTCCTTGTTTGGATATTATTGTTAATTTTTAACACAATATTGACGAACAACAGAAGCATTTGGTATAATAAGACAAATAGAATTACAATTTTATTTGTCTGTACATATTATGAATAACAGTATTTTGATTTCATTTTTACTGTTATCAATACTCCCGATTCGGAATATTGTGTCTGTTTACAGTTAGGATTTTATCGTTTTTCAGTGTTTTTGTCCCCACCCAAAACCCCCGAATGGGTGGGAAAATGAGATTTTTTTTACTTTTTCAGGTAAAAAATCAAAAAAATGCTATGGAGGAAATCTGTATGAAGAAATTTTTATCCCTTATACTCGTACTAAGTTTATTTGCTGTAATTCTGAGCAGCTGCAGCCTTTCACAGGATAAAAACAATAACACCGTCACACTGACAATGTGGCACAACTACGGCGGTGATATGCAGCAGACTATGGATCTTCTTATTGACGAATTTAATACTACCGTAGGAAAAGACAACGGTATTGTAATTAATGTTACAGCTATATCTTCAAGCTCCGAGCTGAACGGAAGTCTTGATATGATAGCAAACGGCGACCCCGGCGCACCTGAAATTCCCGACATTTTTACGGGATATCCGAAAACTGCAATCAAATTTGCCGAAAATGATATGTTGGTAAATCTGGATAAGTATTTTTCAGATGAAGAGCTTGCCTTATATGTTGATGCGTTTATTGAAGAAGGCAGACTTGATGACGGAAATCTTTATGTTTTCCCCATAGCAAAATCCACAGAGGTATTATATCTTAACAGAACATTATTTGATAAATTTGCGGCAGCAACCGGTGCAGATGAAAAAGACCTTGCTACCTTTGAGGGAATAGCAAGGCTTGCAACAGAATATTATTCTTACAGCGGAAACAAACAGTTCTTTTCCGCAGACTCATGGTTTAATCTTGCACAGGTAGGAGCAGTCCAATTGGGCGCAAGCATCTTTGAAAATAACACCATTTCGCTTAAAGGTGATGAATTCGGTCATATATTCAACACAGTATATACCCCCTCGGTACAAGGCGGTTTTGCCATCTATGACGGTTACTCCTCTGATCTTTCAAAAACAGGTGATATTGTTTGTTCCACAGGCTCATCTGCAGGAATACTCTTCTACGGTGATACTATAACATATTCCGACGGTACTGTAGAAGATGTATCATATGATATTCTGCCCTATCCTGTATTTGACGGCGGAAACAAAACCGCGCTTCAGCGAGGCGGCGGTCTTATGCTTGCAAAAACAACAGAAGAAAAAGAAAAAGCGGCTTGCACCTTTATCAAGTGGCTCACCGCTCCTGAACAAAACATTAAATTTATTGCACAAACGGGATATTTGCCCGTTACAAAACAGGCATTCGAAAAGGATTTACCCGCACAGCTTGAATCATTAAGCGACAATCGCATAAAAAAGATGCTGACAAGTGTACTTTCGATGTATTCGGAATATGATTTTTTCACCGCCCCTACTTATTCGGCTTTTGACGACGATTCATCAGCATTTGAAGAAAAGTTTACTGACATTATAAATAAAAGCACAGACGGCTTTATTAGCGGAAATACTGTATCTTCAGATGCCGCTCTTGCAGAATTAATTGACGAATTTTCACCGTAAACACGGTTTATCGCACTTTTTCAGTTTATATCTGCACACGGAATAATTTTTAAGAAAGGAGGATAAGCTATGAAAAAAAATAACATACCGACTGAAAAAAAACTAAGAAAAACCACGCTTCACCGCAGGCTTCTTCTGTTTTTTCTTTCAATTTCGGTTTTTCTCATAATTTCCTTCTCTCTTACCCTTTCACTTTTCGGGATAAACGGTGCGGAAGAAAACTCCGTAAAAAATCATATTTCAACAGAATTATCCATAATATCTGAAGAAATCAATAAAAGCTTCGGACTTATATCACTCAGCGGAATTGAAATCGCAGAAGATACACAAAAACTTAGCGAAGAATTTTTTCAAAGCAACAATATTTCGCCTGATGAGCTCACAAGCCACCCCGAAATGATAGAACCCTTGCTTTCCTGTTTTATGCCCACGCTTGTAAATACTGTCAAAAACAAATACTGCGGCGGGGTATTCGTTATCCTTGATGCAAGTGTTTCAGCAAATAAAAGCGAAAACAAAAATCTGAAATCAGGCATATTCATAAAAAAGACACAGCCAACCTCCACTCAATCCGTTGGTGTAGATCTTCACTATTTAAGAGGACCTGCAAACCTTGCAAGAGAAAACGGTATTATGCTGCTCGGTCAATGGAAAATGGAATTTGATATCACCGATCAGGATTTTTTTGATAAGGTTATTACCACCGCAAAAAACAATCCCGACCTTCCTGTGTCAAGACTGTATTATTGGAGCGGAAGAGTTACTCTTAAGGGAAACAGTGAATCGGGATTTCTATTATGTGTACCTATGATAAGCCGTGACGGTACGGTTTTCGGAATCTGCGGAATTGAAATAAGCGACCGTCTGTTTAAGGAAACATATTCCCCCGAAGGCGGTACATACAATAATATCTTTACCGTAATGGCACCGAGAAGTAATTCAGCTTTAATTACATCGGAAGGATTGATAGCAGGAAATTTCTATCTCACGGGCACACGTTGGGATTATAATCTGGAGTTTAGCGAAGAAAATAACGGCTTTATATATTTTTCGGGGAAAAACGAAGATTTCGGAGGACTGACCGAAGAAATAGTTCTTTACCCCTCCAATTCCCCATATAAGGACTCCAACAGGTGGGCTGTAGCTGTTTTATTTGAAATGAAGGAGCTCAACTCTGCAATCAACGGCAATCAAATTTACTTTATAATAACCGCTGTTGCACTTATTTTATTAAGTATTATTATTTCATATTTTATAAGCAAGCGCTATCTTCGACCCATTTCCGAAGCATTCCACTCAATCAAGCATCAGTCACACGAGGAAAGAAACACAACAAACTATCTTGAAATAAGCGACTTGTTTGATTTTCTCGCAGAAAAAGATAAAAAATACGAAGAAGACATAAAACAGAAAGAAGAAGACAGTCAGAAGCTGCAATCTGAATATGAAAAAACGCAGCTTGAGCTTTCACGTCTTGCATATTCAAGAAAACAGGAAACAGATCCCTTGTTATACCGACAGTTTCTCAACAATCTCGGCACGCTGACTCCTACGGAAAGAACAGTTTTTAACTTGTACATCGAAGGAAAGCACGCACGCGAAATTATGGAAATTATGTGCATAAAAGAAAACACACTGAAATACCATAATAAAAACATATACAGCAAATTGGGTGTCACTTCCCGTAAAGAACTGTTGCGCTATGCCGCAATAATGAACAACGAACAATAAAAAAGTTATCAGGCTCACATACATCAGCCTGATAACTTTTTTTATTGGTTCATCACGGAAAGTTCGTGGATTCACTCGTCACGGGAGTGGCGGATTAAAGCTTTCGTTGCCTCAAAAATACTGTCGCCTTGCTCCTTTGGAGCAGTCGCAATGCTCTGTATTTCCTCAACTCATCCGCAAGACTTCATCTGCCACCGACAGCGTCATACTGATTCGCCCTCGCCGAGGGAAGATTCTCCCACAGTGCGGGGGGGGGGAATGTCACAAAGTGACAAAAGGGGAACGGGTCCGTAAGACTCTTAGTGCAAAGCACAATGTAATTAAAGTCGGATTACAAAATCCCGCGATTTTCCGTAAAGAGCTTTTTTTATTTTTGATAAATTATGTTTCCCCGTCAACAATAAACCTTCTTATTGCATCGGCATCCTTTGTGTTTAATTTACCGTTCAGGTCAAAATCACCGTTTGATGTTATACATTCCGTGTTATAACCCGAAAGATATCTCAATAAAACAGTATAATCTCTCCCATTGATTTTTCCGTTTCCGTCACAGTCGCCTGCCGACATTCTATCAACAGCTCTGATATCGGGCGTTGATGAATCGGGAGATGAATCAAGATTAATATATATCCTGTCTTTTACATTCAAACCAAAAATCTGATCTGATGTATTCTCTTTATAAAGGAGGTTTTGTTTTCCCGTATGCGGGTCATAGGATACTACGGAATCTGCCGTATTATATACAAGCTTGTTTTCATACACACCAAGACAGCTGAAGCAACCGGACCTTACTATGCCTAAAAATCCCGTCCATTTTGCCGAAAATGATTTTTCAACAATACCGTTACTGTCGTCTCTCCATTCAAAAATACCGTAGCCGGAAGAGTAAGTGTCAATATAATACCATTTATCATTAAGATTAACAAAGGGGCTTGTTATATCCTGCCAGAAAAATTCATCATAATAAGTATTGCTGCAGATTTCGTTTCCTCCGAAGCAATACCAGTCTTTATGACCGTTTTTCTCCATTGCCTTATCGCTCAATAACAGATTTTCGTGCAATGCAAGCCCGTATCTGTCATCCTGCGGATCATCCCAGGTAGCATCAACGTGATACCAATCTGAGCCTATTTTTACAATATTCCATCCGTGCTTCATTTTTTCACTTGAAACATATTTCGACTCTATACCGTGATAATTCAGAAGAGCTTTCAATAAAAGAGTATAAGCCTGACAAACACCCTTTCCCTGTTTCAGCAATGAATAAGCATCATAAATTGAAAGTGAATCATCATATTTGTAATTACTGCAGATGTAATCGTGAAAATATACAATCTTCTGAACAGTGCTCCAATTTTTATCGGCCTGTAAAGCAACTGAAGCAATAAGCTTCTTATACTCAGCTGATTTTTCCTTTGCATTGTCAATAAAAGAAAACTCCATATTTTCGATAATACCGTCTCTTGACATTACCGTTACGGAATTGATAACATAAAACAATTCGGGAACAACATTTACAAACTCTTTTATAAGAAGCGTGGCATCATCAAGATGCACAGAAAACTGCCCGAGCTCAACTTTAGTATTAAATGCTTTAAGCTGAGAAGTGATAAGGCTTCCTGCAGCATTATAATTTGCTTCGGAGGTTACCGTATTTTTGTCTGCCGGAGCAAGGTCTTCGGTAATATAAATAATATCCTCAGAAAATCCCTTTACCCACCTGTCGGCATCTTCAAGCCCCACCGAGGCTCTTAATATAAGTCTTGCATCGGAAGCGGTTATTGCTTCACTGAAATCAACATCCGCTGCCTTATTCTGCCAGGGACTGAATACTTCAAGCCCCACACTGCCCCGAAGAGTAAGTCTGGCATCTGCGGCATTGATATTACCGTCACCGTTCATATCCCCGAAAAGCAAACAAACATATGCACTTTTGTCGGGGAAATATACGGTATTTCCGCTGCAAAGAAGCATAGAATCACTCATTTTACCGTTCTGATTGCTGACATAAGTCCCTCTTTGTGACATATTTTTAATATCGGAAACAGTTTTTCCCGACACAAAATGCAAGTATTCTCCCGAACGGTAAACATCGTCACTGTCTTCAAGTACCTTATTTTGCTTAACGGTTATCTCTCCGTCTGCTGTTGCAAAATTTATATTTTCAAGCTTACTGTTGAATATTTCGTCCTTATCGTATGAAACACTCACTTTATATGTCCCTGCAGGTGTTCCTTGCGGCACACTGAAAACAAGCTGTGCCGCAGTTCCGTTTGCGGTGTTATCAGCCTGACTTAAAGAATCATCCCACGAAAGCACAAAGGGGACAGCCGATATATTTTCCGAAAAGCTTTTTCCTTTGAAAATTCCGTTATCTTTTACAGCCGTAAGCTTAAGACGGCTGTCATACCTTATATTAAGATATAAGGCTGTAATTCCGGGGTTGCCCTGTATACTGACATTCAGGCCCGCCGTTTCCCCTGCATATACTTCGGCAGAGCCTATACTTATTACAGGCGATGCAGCAGACGCACTTACGGGAACAAGCGAAAACATCAGAATCAGGACAACAATAACTACTGTAAAACGTTTCATTATTTTCTCTTCCCACCAAATAATATGAAATCCTGTTATTATCCTTTTATTATCCGAACAATTTTGTCCCGTATCAGTTTTATGATACGGGACAGAATATGTACATTATCTTATTATAATTTCATTGCAACGTCCCATGCCTGCCATATAACAGTACGGAGATTACCTACCTTTGAAGCATCGCCGACAATATGAACATGCTTTGCTTTAGGCGCAACGGGAGCAGGCTTGTAACCAACGGAAAGAATAACATTATCACAGGGAATGTCTGTCTTCTTACCGTTTTTATCCATAACGGTAACACCGTCATCACGGATTTCGGTTGTCTTTGTTTCAAGATAAACGGGAACATTGTTTGTCTTGAAGCAGTCACGCAGATAGCTTGTGTTAGCGAGTGCGACACCGGGGGTTGTGATAAGATCATCACACATTTCAATAATTACAGGCTTTTTACCCTGTAAGAAAAGGTCATAAGCAATTTCACAGCCTGTAAGACCGCCGCCGACGATAACAACATTTTCACCGACCTGCTTTTCACCGAGTAGATATTCAACAGCCTGAATACCCTTTTCTGCGCCGGGTACGGGAATTTTGTTTGCAACAGAGCCTGTAGCAACAATAACCTCATCAGCCTCAAGTGCTTCCACATTGTTAACTTCAGTATTAAGCTTTACTTCAATGGGATATCTTGTAATTTCTCTTCTGTACCAGGAGATAAGATCACGGTCCTTTTCCTTGAATGAAGGAGCTGCAGCGGCAATGAATACACCGCCGAGCTTATCGCTCTTTTCGTAGATAGTAACCTTATGCCCGCGCTGAGCTGCAACTAAAGCAGCTTCCATACCGCCTATGCCGCCGCCGATAATTGCAATATTTTTCTTTTTCTTTGCCTTTTCAATCTTATACTTCTTCGACTGCATAGTCTTGGGGTTAAGGGCGCAGCGGGCAAGACCCATGGTATCGAAAAGGTCCTGAGTATTTGCATGGCCCTTTGAGGATGAGAAGTTAAAGCAGCCGCTGTGACAGCAGATACAGGGCTTGATATCCTCAATTCTGTCTTCGATAATCTTTGTAATCCATTCGGGATCGACGAGGAACTGACGTGCAACACCGACACCGTCAATCTTGCCTTCCTTTATAGCCTCAGATGCAACAGCAGCATCCATACGTCCTGCACATACAACCGGAATATCAACGAACTTCTTTATATGAGAAACATCTTCAAGATTGCAGTTTTCAGGCATATACATCGGAGGATGAGCCCAATACCATGAATCGTATGTACCGTTATCGGCATTAAGCATATCGTAACCCATATCCTGAAGATATTTAGCTGCCTTTTCGGACTCAACCATATTTCTGCCGACTTCTGTATATTCTTCACCGGGCATTGCACCTTCGCAGAAGCCCTTCATTTTTGATTCAACAGAGTAACGAAGTGACACGGGATAATCGTCACCGCAGGATGCCTTTATTGCCTTTACAACCTCTGCAGCAAAACGATATCTGTTTTCAAAGCTTCCTCCGTATTCATCGGTTCTCTTATTGAAAAATTCCATTGAGAACTGGTCAAGAAGGTAGCCTTCGTGAACAGCGTGAACCTCAACACCGTCAACACCTGCGTCACGGCAGAGCTTTGCTGTTTTTGCAAAAGCCTCAATAATTTCGTGAATCTGTTCCTTAGTCATTGCAGGGCAGGTAATATCATGTGCCCAACGGGAAGGCTGTTCACTGGGAGAAGCAAGTTCATGGGAAGTATCAAGAAGAGGTTTAATAAGAGTTCTTGTAAATTTATTCTTGTGAAGAGGCGCAATAAGGTCTGTAATTGCCCAGCTTCTGCCCATACCTGCAGTAAGCTGTATAAAAAGCTTTGCTCCGGTCTTGTGAATTTCATCCATAAATTCCTTGAGTTCTTCAAACATCTTAGGATTCTGCCACAGCCACTTTCCCCAGAAGGTATCGCGAAGAGGTGCAATACCGGGAATAATAAGACCTACATTGTTGTTTGCTCTTTCAATAAAAAGTTTTGCTGCTTCCTTGTCAAAATGACAGCCTCCGAGTTCAAACCAACCAAAAAGGGATGTGCCGCCCATAGGACACATAACAATTCTGTTCTTAATCTCACAATTGCCTATTTTCCAAGGGGTAAACAGTGCTTCATATTTTTTATCCATAAACAATCCTTCCTTTCATCTTAGAAAACACATAATTTCCATTATATTCAGTATATAAAAAAGGTCAGTCTCTGTCAAGTTATTTAAGTGAGTTTGACAAATTTATGTCAATTTTTTCGCAAACAAATATTTCATATGATACGGGATAAAATAATGTTACAGAAAAAAGGAGAGATATTATGATTACAGGAAAAAATATTGTTATAACAGGCTGCAACAACGGCATAGGTCTTGAAATATTAAAGCTTCTGAAAAACAGCAACAGTATACTGTGCGTGGATACAGGAACGGAAAACCTTAAAAGCTTAAGCTCAGGAAACATAACTGTTTTCCAAAAAGATGTCTCTTCAAAAGAAGCCGTAGATGAAATTTTCAGTAAAGCAGAAGAGCTTTTCGGAACAATAGATATTTTTTTCGCCAATGCAGGCTTCGGATATTATGAAGAAATAGACTATGTAAGCTGGGACAGGGTTGAGAGAATATTTCAAACGAATGTATTTTCCCCCATTTATTCATACCAGAAATACTTAAAGCACATCGGCGATAAAGAAGGAATTTTTGTGCTTACAGGTTCCGTTATAGGTCTTATTGCAATACCCGGTTTTGCTATGTACAGCTCCACAAAGTTTGCGCTTGACGGCTTTTCAAGGGCAATAAGATTTGAAAAACCCGATAATTTACAATTTACCTGCATATATCCCGTTGCAACAGATACTGAATTTTTCAAAAGAGCAAATAAAATCGATTACAAAAAACCATTTCCCGTACAAAGTCCCGAAACAGTAGCTAAAAAAGCCGTAAAAGGAGTAGAAAAAGGAAAAAAGAACATAAACACCAGCATTATGTTCAATTTAATGAAGCCTGCAATGAGAACAATCCCGCCCTTAAAAACACTTTATCTTTTATCCGAAAACAGAAAATTCAGACAGTTCAGAATAAAAGTAAATGAATTAAAAAACACTCATCAGTATTAAAATCAGCATTAATAACAAATCAAAAGCTGCCTTTCTGTATGTCATTCTGATTGAAAAATTTTTCAGTTTATGATAAAATTCAATTAAAATGAACTCAGGGGGCAATTATAATGATTACGAAAAAAAATATAGTTCTTACAGGCTGCAACAGCGGTATCGGGCTTGAAGTGTTAAAACTGCTTATTCCCGGCGACAATAAAATATTCTGCGTTGATGAAAATACAGATAAGCTTGAAAAAATAGAAAGCGAAAATATAATCGTTTTCAAAAAAGACGTATCGTCAAAAGAAGCTGTAGATGAAATTTTTGATAAGGCTCTTGAAGCACTCGGTTCAATCGATATCTTTTATGCCAATGCAGGCTATGCATATTACGAAGAAATGAATTATACCGACTGGGAAAGAGTGCAGAAAATATTTGAAACCAATGTTTTTTCTCCCATATATTCCTATCAGAAATATGTCCGCTATCTTGACGGCAGAAAAGGCATATTTGCCGTAACAATTTCAGCAATAGGCACAATGGCTATGCCGGGCTTTACTCTTTACAGTGCATCAAAATTTGCTCTTAACGGCTTTCAGGAAGGAATAAGATTTGAAATTCCCGACAATGTTCAACTTACCTGCCTTTATCCCATAGCAACCGACACGGGCTTTTTCAAGCGTTCAAACGAAATTGATTACAAACGCCCCTTCCCCGTTCAGTCACCTGTTATTGTTGCAAGAAAAATGGTAGAGGGAATTGAAAACGGCAAAAATAATATAAATCCCTCTTCCCTCTTTGTTTTTGCCAAACAGCTTATGAAATTTGTCCCTCCCGTAAAAACCGCTTATCTGTATCTTGAAAAGAGAAAATTCAAAGATTTCAAAAAAAAGGTTAAGGAGGCGGCAGGTAAATGAAATACAAATTACTGTCTTCACCCATAAAAATCGGCAGTTGTGAAATCAAAAACAGAGTAGTAATGGCACCAATGCTTATGGGGTTCGGTCAGTTTGACGGCAGACCCACCGAAAAGCTTATGGATTATTATGAAGAACGTGCCAAAGGCGGTACGGGGCTTATAATTACCGAAATTACGAGAGTGAACGATAAAACCGGTTCAGCCGCGTTCGCACAGTTAGCTGCAAGCCACGATTACCACATAAAGCCTTTAAGTGAACTTGCCGAAAGAATACATAAACACGGCGCAAAAATCTTTATTCAGCTCCACCATCCGGGCAGGCAGAATATCGGTCTTCTTGTGGGAACCGTTCCTCTCAGCATAAAATTCGAAGAACTCACCAAAGGTTTGTACGGAAAACTTCTTTATAAGCTAACCCCCGCAGTAGGTCCTACTCTTATAAAAAACAATATCTCCCCTTCATCGGTTGCCCCGTCAGCTTGTGAGCCTGCATATTTTGCAGGCGGTAAAGTAAGAGGTCTTTCTGTTGAAGAAATTAAGGAGCTTGAACAGCAGTTTATTGAAGCTGCAGTAAGAGTTAAAAGAGCCGGATGTGACGGTGTTCAGCTTCACGCGGCTCACGGATATCTTTTTCAGCAGTTCTTAAGTCCCGTTACAAACTGCAGAACAGACGAATACGGCGGAAGCTTTGAAAACCGTATGAGGTTCATAACAAATATTCTGAAAGGCATCAAAGAACAGTGCGGTAAGGACTTCCCTGTCATTGTAAGACTTACTGCCGATGAATGTTATTCATACATAGGAAAACCCGAAAAAGGATATGACTTGAATACAGGTATAAAAGCAGCAAAGCATCTTGAAAAGTACGGTGCCGATGCAATAGACGTTTCCTCTGCGGGTTATGATACATTCAATTACTGGCTTGAACCCGTTTCCTTTGAACCCGGTTGGAGAAAACATTTTGCAAAGGCTATAAAAGAAAATATAAGCATCCCTGTGCTTGCAGCTAATCTTATAAGAAGTCCGGAACAGGCTGAAGAACAGTTGAGAGACGGTATTCAGGATTTTGTATCGCTGGGCAGACCTCACATAGCCGACCCTCACTGGACTGAAAAAGTGCTTTCAGGTAAAGGCACTGTAAAAAGATGCATATGCTGTCTTAACTGTATTGAATCAATGCAAACCAATGCATACTTAGGTTCGCACGGTGAATGCTCAGTAAATCCCTTTGTCGGTCACGAGGGTGAAATTCTTGTAAAAAACGGCAACGGCAGAAAAATTGCAGTTATCGGTGCAGGCCCCGCAGGACTTACGGCTGCCGAAATACTTGCCGACAGAGGCTTTGATGTGACATTATTTGAAAAGGAAAAAAATGCAGGCGGTCAGATTAATCTTGCCTCAGCACCGCCCGAAAAAGCAAAAACAGCCTGGTTTATTGAGGATGCGGTAAAAACCTGCAAAGAAAAGGGAGTAAAGATAATGCTCGACACAGAGGTTACCGCTGAAAAGCTTAAGGAGCTGAAGCCCTGCAAGGTAGTTGTCGCAACAGGCAGCAACCCTGTAAAGCCGAGATTCCCCGGCAACGAGGACACCGCAAATGTACTTACCTTCAGGGATATTCTTTCGGGCAGCACGGTTATCGACAATAAAGAAGTCTGTGTTATCGGCTCAGGACTTACGGGACTTGAAACAGCCCATTATCTTACCGAAAAAGGCTGCAAGGTTACAGTCATAGAAATGGCAGATGAAATCGCTCCCGGCACCTGGATGCAACATAAGGATGATATTGTACCCAAGCTTAAAAATGCGGGGGCTGAGATTCTTACAGGTGAGAGGCTTGCTCAGATAAACAAGGGCTATATCGTGACGGAAAATGTTGAAACAAACCGACAAAAAACAGTTCCCTGTGACAAAGTCGTTCTTGCACTCGGCTCACACAGTGAAAACAAGCTCGCAAAAGAGCTTATCGCAGAAGGCCTTGATGTAATCGTCACAGGTGATGCGGACAAGGTCGGAAAAATCGCAGATGCAACCAAGTCAGCCTATTCAGCCGCACTCTCCATATAAAAAAATCCGACTCTTTACCGAAAGCCTTTAACAGGCTTATAAATATCATACCCATATAAAAAGGGATTCTGCAGGACTGAAGGCCTGTAAGAATCCCTTGTTTTAATTTAATATAAAAATTGTGACAGCTTTATATTACAGGCTGAGACCGCCTGAAGCCAATTCACCCGAAAAAAGCTTTGCTATAAGACTGAACAGCATCTTATAAAAGTCAATAAACGCTCTGAAAGCTGTTATGATTGTGGGATTTTCTTCTGCTATGGACATAAATTCAAGATCCGCACAATTATCCTCTGTCATTTCAGCAGCAATTCTTGTTTCTGCATCAAAAATCATAAACTGTGTACCGGAGGTCACCGTATCGACTGTCTGCCTTGTTCCGTTAAGGAATTCATATATAATGGGGAAAACAGGCTGAAATTCGTCGTGATGAGCATTTTTCAGAACCCATATTCTGTCAGGACAGTATGCAGTTGACAAATCAATGACTTTATCAGGTGAAATATATTTTCCTTTACCCTCGGCAATGCGTTCGCTTATGTACTCATCCGAAAGCACAGAACCGATATCTGCGGCAGTAGCGCCAAAGGCAGCGGATTCAATATTTACCAGTGAATCTCCGGGGGTTCTTTCATTTTCAACAATGGGCAGCATTGAAAGGAAGCCGTATTTTGCGGTAAAGCCGAAATATATTCCGTTTTCGGTAAGACTGTCATAAAAGCCCTCAAGATCAGAAGAAATATGCTCTCTGTAATAAAGTATCTTATCAATAAGACCTGCATACCTTGTGCGTATTTCCGAGCCTTCCTCTCCGAAAAGAAGATTCAATGCATCATCCATATCCTCCTCATATACGCAAGTCCAGAAATTTACCTGTGTGGCATATCCCATTGCGTGCAAAAGGGCAGGCACAAGAGCCTGATAAAGCTTTGAATACAGCATATCTATTCCGTAAAGAAGCGTATCGGTTACATAAATCTGATTGAAATAATCCATTGTCTTAAAAACAATTTCCTTCAGAAGCTCACCGAAAACAAAGCCGATTCCTTTTTCAATTCTTCCGCAATAATCAAGCTGACCGAGGAAATTCTCAAGATAATCGGAATCAAATTCAAGCTTTCCGCTGAATGCCTTTGAAACAACATCCGAGCCGTTTGAAAGAACATCAACAAACATAACATTTTTGATATGTCCAAGATGTCCGTATCTTTCAAGATATGCCATCATAAGACCGCCACCTAAGCATCTTGCATACATATTTATCTGTGTTTTTCCTGTTGCCTCCATAACATCCTTGACATATTCGTGAAGCCTGTCTACATGGTCATAGGGTGAAAGACGCCAGTCAAAACAAAACTCATATTCAATATTTACATCATAAAGCCATGAGCTTTTTGCGTCTGCCTCGGATTTTGCAAGTCTTTCAGGTGAAACACCCGTGCCGTTTTTCGGATTTCCGTTTTCATCAAGACCTGTATCTGCAAACAACGGAGAAATTTCTTCATACACTGCCTTACCGTAGTTATCCCATTCATCAAAAAGCATACCTTCAAGCACAAAGGGCTTAAGGATATTTACAACGGAATCTGCAATTGCGTCCATTCCGACAGTGCCCTCTTCGGGCTCTTCATCAAAGCTTATTCCCGAAAAATCGGAAACAAGCTCGTTTCCTTGTGCATCATAAAGAGGCTCACCGTTGCCGCGGATATAAACTATAGGAAGTCTTTCAGTCCCTGATGCAAATGCTACAGGTGCCATAATTGAAAAAATGAGAGTAAAAACAAGTAAAAATGAAACAAACTTTTTCATTCCCGGTAAACACCTTTCCTTTTTATTCTTTGCTTATATTGTAACAATTCAGACATATAATGTCAACATATTATTAATATTCAAGCAAAATACGGCATATTGCAAAAATTACAGGACAGATATTTGTTTATAACACAAAAAAGTTATCATGCCTGAGGTTTATATTGATAAACTCTTACGTAGTCAATAATAAATTCGCCTCTGTAGTCCTTACCGTTATCGTCCATATCGCCAATACCGTGTGTGGTATATGCATCTCCGTCAGCGCCTGAAAACTCTGTTGAGAGAATAATGTAATGAGGAACAAGGGAATGCACAACTCTGTCTTTTTTCACAACAGCGGTTACTTCACCGTTTACATAGTAAATGTATTCGTTTTCGTTCCACTCAAAGCCGTAAGTATTATATGAATGGTAAGGGTCAACAGGGTCTATCTGATATGTTACGGAAATGGACTGATGTCCGTCACCGTAACCGCCCCAGTGAATTGCACCGAACACTCTGTCGGGATCATCATAGTTGTAATAGGGACCTTCAAAAATATCAAGCTCACCGCCAAAAGAACCGTCTGCACCGTCGGGAGGATAAACAGAACTGTTCATCCAGAAAGCTGACCACTGGCCCACACCTGCGGGAAGAATGCATCTTGTTTCAAAATAGCCGAAGGTCTGATCAAACTTATCCCGGGTAGAGACTGCAGTTGTATACCAACCTGCGGGATCACCCTCATTATATCCGTTTTCATAATATTCAGAAAATATAACAAGATTTCCGTCTTTTATTTCCTGCATATTTTTGTTCCAATATCCGCCGCGGCGTACTGATGAGTCACCCTGAGGATTCCATTTTGTCAGATCAAGCGTATCGCCCTCAAATTCATCAGACCAAACAAGCTCAAACTTAGACATATCGATTTTTTCAGGCTCTTTACCGATATTGGTATCAATACCGAAAAGAGAGGCAATAAAAGCAATTATTGCCATAAAAAAAGAAACAATTGACTGTAAAAATTCCATAACAATTTCCTTTCAGCTTTTGTATAGCTTCTGTATATTAGCATATTTTTGAAGTTTATACAAGATTTACTGAAATATTATCCGGATATTTCAAAAATAAACTTTATAAAAGACTTGACAACTGCATATTCTTATGATATCATATCAAATGCTAAACGGAGAGATACCGAAGTGGTCATAACGGAACGGTCTTGAAAACCGTCGTACTCTTACGGGTACCGTGGGTTCGAATCCCACTCTCTCCGCCATTTTTTTAATTTAACAGGTTTAATCCGATTATCAATTTGGAGCAGTACTCAAGTTGGTGACGAGGCGCCCCTGCTAAGGGCGTAGGTCGGCTAAACCCCGGCGCGAGAGTTCGAGTCTCTCCTGCTCCGCCAAAAAAACGACAGGTTTCGACCTGTCGTTTTTTTTATCCATTGCGAAAGCAATGGTATATCATCACGCGGCACGCGTGTATCTCATCACCGAAGGTGTATATCATCAGCCGTAGGCTGTATTACGCTTTCGCAATGATAAGTTGCATTTTGCTTTATAGGAAAGACCTATAAAGTAAAACCTACTTCCACTTTTCAGCAAATACCGCAAGTGCGTTTATCATTTCTGTCCGTGATTCAAAGGGATATTCCAGAATTGCCGTTATATTCCCTTTTACCGCAACACATTCACAACCGTCTGTTATATATGCGCTGTCAAGCCCCGGCACTTCAACAGGAATAAAAGCATCTTCAGATTTCACAAAAACGGCATCTCTCATAAGTACTTTAACCAGATTTTGTGTCAGCTTTTCGTGATTTAAGATATAAACATCCTGATAAAACCATACCCAATCCCCGTTTTCATCCTCTGTAAATTCTTGGGTATGCCAGTGTTGGCTCAGTAATGATTTGTTTTCAGTTACCGTGCTTTCTTCATTGTTCAAGGGATTTTTCAACCTCTGACCCGATACGGAAAATTCAGAAATCTGAATATACGGATATTCCGGCATATCAGGCATAGTATAACGGTTGACATTCAGATAATCTGCAAAAACCAATATAATCATAAAAATTGCAAATACTGCAAAAGCAGCTTTTAACGCAAAAAGCATTTTATATGATTTCGGTCTGCATTCACAAAACTTTTGTGTTCCGATTTTTTTATACGCTGAATTTATAAGAATAATTCTCCTTATACTTGCTATAATGTCAAATATTACCACAGCACTGCAAGCGATAAAAAATGCAGTTTCTTCAATAAACTTTTTATACAGTTTTGCAATTACCGTAATATCCATTGCTTTTTCAGAGAAGAACAAAATGGAAGCAAACACAATCATAAGAATCAGCACCATAGCTGCCGATATAATATTCTGTTTTTTTAAGCGGTTCAGGGCTTTCTTTTGCTGAAACAGTTCTTCAGGCATTTCAGGAATTTTTCTTTCCTCGGGGGCACTGAAAATATAAACATCACCGCTACTTGTAACATATGTCCAACCGTGTTCAGCGTAAAATGAAATGAGCTTCTCCTCTGATGTATTATAATTATTCATACGTTGGGGCAAAAACTGTGCAAGATAATCAAGCGCTTCATTATCACCCTTCACAAAACGGCTGAGATGCGTTCCTCTTTTTTCAAGTATCCAACCTTTTGAAGCCATATATGAATAGTAGTTTCCGATTGCATCAAAAGCAAAATTATCAGGATGAAAAGTGTACAGTCTGTTCATTTAATCACCACCTGAAATAGCTGAATTATAAAGCTTTGGTTCTTTCAATTTTATAATATCATAGTTAAAAACCTACAGTCAATTCTTCACATACTGTTTACCATATTGACATTTAGCTGTTACAGCAAAACACCCCTTCGGATACCGAAGGGGTGTTTTGATTATGCTGATATTATGCTACTCCGAAAAGGTTTTTAAAGAAGTTAACAATCTTTCTGAGAAGTGCCAACAGCCACTCCCAGAAGTTGAACTTACTTGTATTGCCGCTTCCGTCATCGTCATAAACTGCACCGGAGACAGTTACTATGATATTACCTGCATTTGCGGGTACTGTGTAATATCCGTTTTCATCGGGTTCTACAGCCTGACCGTTGATATATACGATGTATGTTTCAAACGGGAAGTTCTGATATGTATGAACTCTGAAACGGATTGAGTAATTGTCTGACCAGTAAATATTTGCTCCGTTGAAGATTGCTGCATAGTCTTCAACTATGAAGTGCATCTTGTCGATAGCT
>JAZSRT010000105.1:0-58283 GCA_045538645.1 Acutalibacteraceae bacterium
GACCTTATCACAAAACTTTTCGGCTCAGATCTTGTCGGAACAGGAATGATTCTTTGGGCAGCTTCACTTGTATTTCTTGTGTTGATGGTAGTTCTTACTCTTGTAGGTTTCTTCCTTCTCACACTCTCTGCCGCAAAGAAAGGTATCGTAAGAAATATTACTATTCCTTCAATAGGAATTGTTCTTGCAACCGCTTCATTTGTTTGCTACAACTTAATGATAAGCAACCTTACCGAAGCACTTCCCGGTATCTTCTCCGGAACGGTAAATCCTGCCGCTTATATTGTAGCAGTTCTTATTTTCGTAGCTATGATTGTTGTAAATATTGTTTATAAGAATAAGAATATTCAGGTTAAATACAAAGATGTATCCGAATTCCTTCTTCCTTATAACGAAAGACCTTCTACAATAGCTAAGAAGAAAGAAAAAGAAGCTAACGCATAAGCTATGTAAAAAAGCCGTCATCCCGAAAAAAGGGTACGTTATATGTACTCATTCGAGATGACGGTTTGCTGTTTTTTGATTTATATACGGAGGTAGATTTTATATGTCCATTTTTTTTGACAGTGAAAAAAAGATATTCAAGCTCGATACTGCAGGTTCAAGCTATATTTTCAGAATATATCCCGAAAATTATCTTGTGCATCTTTATTACGGAGCAAAAATTCCCGATTACAATCTTACGGATTTTCGTAACAGAAGAATGTATGCGTCCTTCTCTGCTTCAAATGCCAGAATGAATAATTCTGAATTTTCTGCAGACGTTTTCCCCCTTGAAATAGGTTGTAACGGTTGCGGGGATATGAGAATATCATCTTTGCAGATAAGAAATTCCGACGGAAACGCATCCACCGATATGCGATATGTTTCCCATAAAATATATGAAGGAAAACCTGCTCTCAAAGGACTTCCCGCACTTTATGAGAATGAAGCAGGGGAGTGCGAAACACTTGAAATTACAACAAGAGACTGTGTAACAGGTGCAGAGGCTGTCCTTCTTTACACGGTTTTTGAAAAATATTCTGCTCTTACAAGAAGTGTAATTATAAAGAACACCTCAGAAAAGCCCTTTACAATCGAAAAAGTTATGAGCTTCAACCTTGATATGAACAGCAAGGATTTTGACCTGATTACCCTTTACGGCAGACATAATAACGAAAGAAACTTTGAAAAGAGACCTCTTTGTCACGGCAGGCAGGGTATAGGCTCAAGAAGAGGCTCTTCTTCAGCACAGCAGAATCCTTTTATGGCACTTCTGCAGCACGGTGCAACCGAAGAATACGGAGATGCATATGGTTTTAACCTTGTATATTCCTGTAATCACCTTTGTGAAATTGAAGTTGATTTCAATAATTCTTCAAGAGTTATGATGGGTATCGACCCTTCGGATTTCGGTTGGCTTTTGTCTCCCGGTGAAGAATTCTATTCACCCGAAGCAGTTCTTGTTTATTCCGAAGAAGGTCTTGGCGGTATGAGCCGTACTTTCCATAAGCTCTATAACAACAATCTTGTAAGAGGCCCCTGGAAAAAGGCAAAACGTCCACTTCTTATCAATAACTGGGAAGGCACATATTTTGATTTTGACGATGACAAACTTTATGATATCGCAAAATGGGCAAAGGAAACAGGCATCGAAATGCTTGTTATGGACGACGGTTGGTTCGGTAAGAGAAATGACGATACCTGCGCCCTCGGTGACTGGGAAGTAAATGAAAATAAACTCAGAGGCGGTATCGGAAGTCTTGTTTCAAGAATTAAAGGACTTGGGCTTAAGTTCGGTATCTGGTATGAGCCTGAAATGATATCTCCCGATTCTGACCTTTTCAGAGCACATCCCGACTGGCATATCCACGTTCCCAACCGCGAAAGCTCCCTCGGCAGAAATCAGTATGTTATGGATATGACAAGACAGGATGTAAGAGATTATCTGTTCAATAAAATGAGCGAGGTTCTTGCAAATAACGATATTGATTATGTGAAATGGGACTTCAACCGTAATATAACAGAAGCCGGTTCAGCTCTTCTTCCCCCCGAAAGACAAAAGGAATTCTTCCACCGTTTTATCCTCGGTACATATGAGCTTATGGGAAGACTTCTTGAAGCTTATCCTCATCTTCTGCTCGAAAACTGTTCCGGCGGTGGCGGAAGATATGATCCCGGTATGATGTACTATTCACCTCAGATATGGTGCTCTGATAATACAGATGCTCTTTCCCGTGTTGATATTCAGTTCGGTTCTTCGCTTTGCTATCCCGCATCCGTACAGGGTGCACACGTTTCTGCTTCACGCCGTTCAGGCTACGAAACAAAGAGAAACGTTGCTATGTGGGGAAGCTTCGGATATGAGCTTGACCCTGCAAAGATAAGCGAAGAAGCAAGAGAAGAAATAAAAACACAGATAGCTGATTACCATAAGTATTATAATCTTATTCACTACGGTGAGCTTTACAGACTTATAAATCCCTGGGATGATCCTTATAAAGTAGCCTGGGAATTTGTAAGTGAAGACAAGAATGAAGCAATGCTTACAGTTGTTGTTAAATTCTTTAAGGAAGCAAGAAACTTCTTTATAAAGCTTAAAGGACTTGATCCCGATAAGTATTACAAGTGTGATGCTAACGGAGAAATTTATTCAGGTGCGCTTCTTATGAAAGCAGGGATCTCAATGTATCATTTCCCTGTCGGCGACGGCGAAAGCTATGCCGTTCATTTTGAAGCAATTGAAAAATAAAATTTTGGTTCAGGGGTGAAATAATGGCAACCAAACAAAAAAATGTTGCTGAAATAAACACATTTTCCGATAACGGCTTCAGTGAAAGACGCTTTGTCGGAAAAAAAGAAACAATAGCATATGTTCTCAATGATGCTTCATACAGCCTCAATATCAACGATTTTAAGGATCGCTATATTTATGATGTTGTTAAGATTAATTTCGATTTCTTAGCCGCACAGAACCTTATTGCAACTGTATGGGACACAATCAATGATACATTTATCGGTGTTGTTGTTGAGAAAACAAGAACCCGTTGGGGTAAATTCAGACCCTATCTTCTGCTCGGTGAATTTCCTCTTACAATTTTCGGAATGTGGTATTGGCTTATTCCGTTTATTTTCCCCGACACTCCCGATAATCATATTCCTAAGCTGGTTATGTATTTCCTGATGTCAATAATTGCAGAAACAGCAGGAACATTTACCGCAATCGCAAAATCGGGCTTTTTGTCAACGATAACCCCGTCTCCTATGGAAAGATCAAGGCTAATTGCCCTTGCAAATGTGGTTACTCATATTTTTGAAGATATCCCGAAACAGGTATTCGGTGTTATCTACGACCTTGTAATAAGTAAGAAAATCAATATAAAGCTTCCGTATCTTTTCTCTGTTTTCGGTATGAGCTGTGCATTGGTTTCTGCAGGTCTTGCCGTTTATTTCTTCTGGACATCAAAGGAACGTGTTGCTCAGACAATATCGAAACCCAGGGTAAGACACAGTATCAAGTCTGTTATCAATAATAAGCCGATGCTGATAAGCCTTATTTCGTCTTTCCTTGCGGGCTTCTCAATCGGTCAGAGCAGAACAAATTTCTACATAGATGTTATCGGTTCCATTACTTGGAAAACAATTGTCGGCATTCCCGCTTTCCCTGTAAAGTTTATAAGCTACAGCTTTGTTAAGCCCTTAAGAAAGAGGTTTTCAACCAAGGCACTCTGGATACTTGAAGATGCCTGGACCGATATGCTGTGGATGATTGTTTTCGGTATCGGCTCCATAAACAATAATTTCCAGAAAAAACACATTATTCTTCCTCTTATGGGCTTAGAAGAAATATTTGAGATGTGTGTTTACGGTTTGAGACGTGTTATCCCTGCAGAAATCAGTAACGAATCTATGGACTATTGCGAATGGAAAAACGGTTACCGTTCCGAAGCTATGACAGGTGTTACTACTTCGATTATCTCAAAGCTTCAGCAGGCAATAATGGGTAGCATAAACAGTATTGTTATGAAAAAGATAGGTTATGTTCAGGGTAAGGAAATCGGTACTCAGACAGACGCAACAAAATGGTGGATATTTGCGCTCGGTACAGGTATTCCCATAATTTCATCAAGCCTCGGAATTATTCCCAAGTTCTTCTATCCGCTTTCTGCTTCAAAGCGTACACAGATGTATACAGAGCTTTACGAACGCAGAAGTGCAAAGGCAAATCTTATGCAGAATGCATCTGCAGAAGAAATCGCAGCAATTGCCCATAATGAGTTTAAGGATTAATAATGTCAATTATAGAACATTCAGAAAAGTATCTTAAAGCTTTGGATTTTGCAACAAAAAAGCATAAAGGGCAATACCGTAAGGGCGGAGAGAAGAGTATATAACCCATCCCGTTGCAGTAGCTGAGATTCTTGAAAATAAAGGTTTTGGTGAAGATTATCTTATAGCGGCACTTTTTCATGACTTGCTTGAAGATACGGATGCAACCGAGGAAGAGCTTTTGATGTTTTGTTCTTCCGATGTTCTCCAAGCGGTAAGGCTTGTTACAAAAGAAGAAAATTATTGTCAGAAGGATTATATTGAAAGAATCAAAAGTAATCCCATAGCCTCTGCTGTAAAGGCAGCCGACCGATTGCATAACTGCCTGTGCGCAGTTGATGCCGAAGAAGCCTTCCGCAAAAGATATATAAAAGATACAGTGGATTGGTATCTTGATTTTGACAGCGGAATCTTACCTGCTCTGAAAAATCTTGCAAATACCGTTTCTGAGCCTTTAACGGAATATCCGTTTTTGTACGAATAATAACAAAAACCTTGCTTCAGCAGTAGCTGTGTGCAAGGTTTTTTGCTTATGTGCGTAAAAATGTGATGTCAACGCTGTTTGTTAATTTATCGGTTCAAGATTAACTGTAATAACGGCAGAGGTAATGTCGGACAGATGAACGGTAAGCTTTTTGAATTCCTCATAAGTGTCATCATATTCATACCTGCCTTCAAGTTTTTCTGCATTCATTACAGAAAAACTTCCGTCAGCCGAAAGCGTAGCTTTTAACTGTTTGCCGTTTTTGGTAAGAATTGCACTTTTGCCGTCTTTTGATATTTCAATATCAGCCTTTGTATGCATAAACCAATATATTTCGCTTTCTTTTTTGCATTCTATACTGTCGGTAATTCTGAGAGATGTTCTGTTATTATATAGGCTGAATTCACGGGTGACGGTTTTTGCCTTGTTCATTTTGTAGGCATTGCTCATATCGATAAGGGTTACTGCACCGTCTTCGGTTTCTTCAAACGATATAACTTCTGCATCTGCAAGAGCATATTGGTCTTCTGCAGTATCGGAAGGATTGATAACAAGAGTATTTTGCCCTTCTGCACGTTTGCTGTAATTCTTCCATCTGCCGCCAAAAGGCAGCCCCATAAAATAACCGGGTGCATCGTAAGCACCGGGGCCCAGCTCCTCTGCCCAACGTTCACCCTGAGAATCAAACACAAATGTGCCGATATCAAGATCACCGTGATTTATGTAATTATATCCGCCCTTTATTGCCGCATATGTGGCACTGCTGTCACAATATGCACTTCTCATTATAACAATATCCTGCCCTGCATCAGACTTAAGATGCACCGATAATGGTTCAGAAGAAAAATCAGCATCAGCCGAAGCGATATCCGGATTGTACCATAGCAAAGAGAGTACGTTTTCTTTACCGTTTCCGTTTCTTTCGGTATTATCGGATAAATCAGGGGAGAATGTGTCGGGCATATTATTTTTCTGATAAAGAGAAAGCAGGGAACTTGAAAATTCGCTTGCATACCAATGCAACACGGGTGAATAACACATTCTGTTTTTATTATCACCAAAATTGAACATTCCCGCACTGCCCGTAATATGTACGGGGAAAAATCCCAGCTGTTTTACTCCGTCAATTTCTGACATTCCGAAATCTGTTCCGAAGAGATTTTGTGAGGTTGCAATAAAATAAGCAATGGCATTCATACCTGACTGACAGTAACCGGGACCCTCGACATATACTCCGTCGGGGGTAAAGCTGTCAAAGGCAATGGGCATATTTTTATAGCACATATTAAGAAATTCTGCGGCTCTATAACTGTCTTTCTCATAAAAGGTCATTGCCGCAATTCCTATACCGCTGTAGCATATGCTGTTCCAGTTGTTTTTTGACCAGGTAAACCAGTTTTTAAGATAATTTTTTGAAAGCGCAGGTGTAATGGCATATTCCCAGGTTTTATCCCTGAGCAGAGCTTTTTGTTCATCCGAAAGATAATCATAAAGCCAGTCATAACCTATAGACACGGCAAGTGCCATTTCTGCAGTTGCAAGAAAATGCGAGGGGCACCAATCGGGATAAGCACAAACATTCATAAGTTCTTCAACTGCTCTTTTTGCGTATTTGTCTTCACCTGTTACATTGTAAGCAAAACAGAGTATTACAATACGGTTTATACATTCACGGGAAATGGGAAGAATACTGTCTTCCTCATCAAGCACATATTCTAAAACGGGATAATTATCGGTATTCAGCAGTGCATCGGCATTTGCTACCGTAAAGTTATAAAGCTTTTGGCTGTATTCGTCCGAAAAACCTTCCGAGTTGCTCTTTTTTATCCGTGAAAAATCTTCTTCGTCTGCAAGTATAAACGGGTGTTTTTCACTGACTTTATTAAGTTCAGTATTAAGCTGTTCGCTTGTTACTGCATCTTTGTTGATACTGAGTGATATATAATCGACACCTACTTTTACCATATCGGGAATAATACTCAGTTCCGGTACTGCACCGCTTATTCCCAGTGCAGTTATAATTATCACAATCACAAGAAAAACTGCAAGTATCTTTTTAAGCCTTCCTTTTGAAGGAGCTGATTTTTTTTCTTTTCGTGTCATAATATCAGAAATACTCTGCCGTTTGCCCTACAGGTGTTTCACCTGTTATATCAGAGATAATTTCAGAATACAGTGCAGGTTTTTTTGTTGTGATATTATCAGCGCCGTAGGATAACACTCTTTTCATATCAAATCTGTTGCTTACAGTCCAGACGGAGACAAGCAGACCTTTTTCGCGGAATTTATCAACAAGATTCTTTGAACAGCCCGTATACTTCATATTGATGCCGACAGCTCCGGAAGAAAGGACTTTTTCAACAATGCTGTCTATATAGGCGGCATCATTTTTTTTGTTTATTTCAACATTATAATTGAGGTAATAAGGCACATTCGGAGTTGAAGAAAGAACAGCTTCAATGTCCTCCTCGTTTATGCCTGTATAGAAAATTCTGTCGAGTATTCCGTGTTTTTCGGCACATTCGGTTATTTGCTTCAGGTCATCAGTTCTTTTTACGTCCACGTTCACTTTAAGTGACCTGAATTGCTTAATATGAGCAAAAGCTTCATCAAGTGTAACTTCGCCACCTTGCGGCTCATCGTGAGACAGTACGGCTTTGCCTTCGGCGTTAAAATTAAGGTCAAATTCAACAATGTTTGCCCCGGACACGTAACCTACTGTTATGGAATCAAGAGAATTCATTTTTGTACCCTCACAGCCTGTGTGAGCAGTAAGTGTAAAACCGGGAGGAAGTAAAGGATTTTTTGAAATAATGGCAGCCGCAGCAGTAACGGCTGATGCTACTCCAAGCGAAAGCAGCAAAGTATTTTTTAATTTCATAAATATCACCGTCATTTTTTATTGTATATAAATGTTATATCAAATTTATTCTTTAAGGTCAATATTATTAATAATCTATGAACAAAAAATTGATATTTTGTGATATTTTTGTCAGATTAATTTTATTTTGGAAATAAAATTAATAAAAAGTTAATTTTTGTGAATTCTGTAAATAACCTTTTTTTTTTATGCTAAATGCGGAAATTAATCTGATGAAAGGTGAAATACAATGAAAAAAATTCTCTCGGTTATTTTAGCACTTACCCTTATTATGACACTTTCACTTCCCGCATTTGCAATTGAAACTCCCACCAAAAAAGACGGAAGCAATATTCCTGTTGTTTCTCTTTTTGGTGACGGTGAAGCAATCCGCGATGAAGAAGATAATATAGTTTTTAAGTTTTCTGAGCTTCTCAATATATTAAATTCGGATGACGGTGAAGAAGACAGTTCTGTTATGGATGCGGTTATGGCAGTTCTACAGCCCTTTCTTATTGAAGGTATATTAATGGATAAATGGGATAATTATTATGCCGCACTTGAAAAAGAAATCGGTGACCTTTTTACAGAAGTAAGATATGATAAAAACGGTGACTGTCCCAACAATACCGATATTTCTAAGAATCTCAGAGCAATAATGGACCAAAAAATGAACACGGACTATAAAGCAATCAACGGTTCATATTATGTATACGATTATCAGTTCTGGTATGACTGGCGTCAGGATCCCCGTGAAACAGCAGATGAGTTCCACGCATATATTGAAGGTATTAAAAAGACAACAGGGCAGGATAAGGTTGCAATTCTTTCTTATTGCCTCGGTTCAACTGTAGTAATGGCTTACATCGCAAAATACGGAACAGATTCTATTTACGGTATTGCCCTTGACGGAAGTGTTGTTGAAGGCGCAGAAATCATCAGCGAATCTATCAGCGGTAAATTTACAATTGACGGTGATGCTATTAACAGACTGCTCAACGATATGAACGCTACAGGTGCTGCAAGTATCGACAGCTTCATTACAGCAAGTATTGACCTTGCAACAAAAAGCGGTCTTATAGGTACTCTTACAGGTACAGTAAAAGCAACCATTTATGATAAGCTTGTTAAGGGTGTTACATCTGCTCTTGCTCTTTCCACATTCTTTACATGGCCGGGCTATTGGGCTTGCGTTGCTGAAGAGGATTATGATAATGCCCTTGAATACGTATTCGGTAATGAAGGCAGTGCAAAACGTGAAGAATATGCAGGCCTTATTGAAAAGATAGAAGGATATAACACTGAAGTAAGACAGGAACTTGATAATATCTATAATGAAATAGAAAACTCAGGCGCAAAAATTGCAGTTATCGGCAAATACGGCTTACAGCTTACACCTATTTGTGAATCGGGCGATCAGATATCTGATCAGTATGCAACACTTACAAGAGCATCTTTCGGTGCTACAACAGCCCCCTCAATTTATGAAACTCTTTCAGATGAATACATTGCAGCGAGAGAATCAGAGGGCAAGGGAAAGTATATTTCCCCTGATAAGCTTGTGGATGCATCCACCTGCCGTTTCCCCGATTATACCTGGTTTACAAAGAATATTTCTCATTCTTACTGGCATGATTTTGAAACCTGCCTTATGTTCAATGTGATAACTGCCGATAAACAGTATACAGTTGATGATTTTGACTGTACACAGTTTGTAGTACACGATTATGCAACAGGACTTGTTTCACCTATGACAGAAGAAAACTGTCATACAGAAAGCTGGTATGAAGAAGTCAAAGATGGCCCCATAACAGGCTTCTTCGCAAAAATAATTGCATTTTTCAAGTCAATAATCAATTGGTTCAAAGAACTTTTCGGTACTCTCTGATAATCATATATTCTATCTGATATATAATAAAAAATCCGTACTGCAGGTCAGTGCGGATTTTTTATACGGATATATTCGAATTAAATTTAATTTTTTACAAAATATTTTTTATCTCTTCCAATTTGTTTACATGGAAATCGGTAAAACTGTAATCGGCATAAGTACTTCTGTAAAAATTAAACCATATGCTTTTAAGTCCGAAATTCTTCGCTCCGATTATATCGGCAGAAATTGAATCTCCGATCATTATAATTTCATTTGGGCGAATAGGGTAGAGTTCACTGCAGCAAGCATAAAAGAACTCTTTTGCAGGCTTCTGAAAGCCGATTTCTTCAGAAGTAAACATTCCTGATAAATATTGCCACAGATCTGATTCTTTAAGCCGTATTTCCTGCTGCAGCCGTGAAGCATTACTTGCCGTATATACGGGATATTTTTCCGAAAGATACCGTAATATGTCTTTGGCTCCCTCCACCATAACGGCTGTAGAGCGCATTTCTTTTCTGAAATCCTCCTCAAACGCATCGGAGTTTACTGAAATTTCCAGAATTTCAAAAATCCTTCTGAAACGCCGGCGGTAAATATCCGTTTTGTCTATTTTGCCGCATTCAAGCTCTGTCCATAATTCGTCGTTGACCTTATGAAAAACCTCTGTGTAATTCTCAGGCAGTGATATGTTGTGAAGCCTTGCAACATTTTCAGAAGCTTTATTGGCACTGCGGTTAAAGTCAAGAAGTGTGTTGTCTATATCAATAAGAATTGCTTTGATGTTCATAAGTCCTCATTTTATATCATAGGTCATAGTATATCTTTTTCCGGGAATCTTTCCGACTATCCTGAAACCGTACTTTTTATAAAAAGGATATCCCATGGAGTTTTTATCTATCGTCAGAACACTTACATTTTTTATGCCCTGACCTTTAAGATGTTCGCAAAGTGCATTAATAAGCTTTGTACCAAGTCCCTTTCGCTGTGCTTCAGGAAGCAAATCAATATGCAGATGCACACGGTATCTTTTTTTTGTGATAAAAACGGCAATAACCGATGCAATATGAAGGGGCAGGGAAAGAGGATATGTTTTAAGTACCCTTAAAGCATATTTGGTCAGCATCTTTTTTCTGAATTTCCTGATGTTTGTCGAGCATATAACATAGCCTACAGGCTCATTTGCTTCATTCACTGCAACAAAAGCATTATGGGACTCATTTTCCGTAAAATAATCGTTGAATATAATCGGGATACTGTTAAGCTTTGCTTCACTTGTCTTGTTTTCGGCTCCCGTGGTTTCGCGGCAGATAAACTGAAGCCTTGCTTTGTCATATTCTTCATATCTTCTGATTCTGTACATAATTTTCTCCGTAAGTCAAAAAGACCGCTGTAAAAACAACGGTCTTTATTTTTTATGCTAATGCGTTTTTGCCGTATTCAATACCCTTTGCAAGAGCTACCTTGTTAAGTTCAAGAACTTCTTTTTTCTTAGAACCAAACTTTGCTTCAAGTGAATTAAGCATAGCTTCTTCTGTGATAATACCGGCATCGGCACCTATTAATGCACCTATAAGAATTATATTTGCGCACTTGATGCTGCCGAGCTCAACTGCAATATCGTCAGCGGGAACTCTTACAACAGTAATATCTTCTCTTGTGATTTCTGAAAGCACACGGCTTGTGTTTGCGATAAGAATACCACCTGCCTTAAGTGAAGCACCGAATTTTTTGAATGACTGTTCATTCATGGTGATAAGAGTGTCACACTTAGCCATAAGAGGGGAGATGATTTCTTCATCATTAACAACAACAGTACATTTTGCACTACCGCCGCGTTGTTCGGGGCCGTATTCGGGAAGAAATGTTGCGTATTTGTCAGCGGAAACAGCAGTCTGTGCAATCATGATACCTGCACTCATAACGCCCTGTCCGCCTGAGCCTGATATAACCAATGATTTTTTCATATTACTTCACCTCATCCTTATATTTATCTTTATAAACACCGGGTACAAAATAAGGAATGGTGTTGGTTTCCATATATTCAAGTGTCTGTAAGGGTGAAAGACCCCAGTTTGTGGGACAGTTACCGAGAAGCTCGATAAATGTAAAGCCCTTACCTGCCATCTGAATTTCAAAAGCTTTTCTGATAGCCTTTTTTGCATCTCTGCAACCCTTGGGAGTGTTGAGAGCATAACGTGCAACAAAAGCAGGTGCTTCAAGAGTGGAAATGAGTTCACACATCTTCATGGGATAACCTGTGGTTTCGGGGTCACGTCCGTATCTTGTAGTTGTTGTCTTCTGACCGATAAGAGTTGTGGGAGCCATCTGACCGCCTGTCATACCGTAGGTCTGATTGTTGAAGAAAATAACAGTAAAGTTTTCGCCTCTGTTGGCAGCACCCATAATTTCTGCAAGACCTATAGCAGCAAGGTCACCGTCACCCTGATAAGCAAATACAAGTCTGTCGGGATTGCTTCTCTTAAAGCCTGTTGCAACTGCGGGAGCACGTCCGTGTGCAGCACCTAAAACGTCACCCTGCCAATAAGCAAGATTAAGTGTTGAACAGCCAACGGGAACAATATGAACACAGTTCTGCACCTGTCCCATTTCGCCGACAACTTCAGCAATAAGCTTTGTTGCAAGAGAGTGCATACAGCCGGGGCAGAAGCCACTGGGAGTTTTCTTTAAAGATTCGGGTCTTTTGTATTCAGCCATTATTTTGCACCTCCGTCAAGAATTTTTCTGACAGCGGCATAAACACCGTCATCATCAAAGAGAAGTCCGCCCGAACGGCAGTATTCATAAATGGGAGCACGTCCCTTTACTTCAAGCTCGATATCATCGTGCATCTGAGCGGGAATTGCAAGCTCAACATCAATAAAGCCCTTAACCTGCTCGTAATTAAGCTTACCGAAGCTTTCTTTGGGGAAGGGATATAATGTAATGGGTCTTATCATACCAACCTTGTAGCCTTCCTCGCGGAGTCTTAAAATAGCCTCTTTTGAAACACGTGCAGAAATACCGTATGCAACAATAATATATTCTGCATCTTCCACCATAAATTCTTCAACCTGAACATCATTCTGAGCCCAGCGTTCAATCATCTTTTTCTGGGAAGTATTTTTAAGTTCAAGAATAGCTTCGGGGAAATAGGGAGTAAGAAGACGTGCATTTCTGTTGTCGCCTTCAGCTCTGTTAAGGTTCCATGCCTTTGTGCCGAGTCTGTCGGGTTCTTTCATTTCGGGGAACTCAACAAGCTCCATAATAGCACCAAGACAACCGTCCATAAGAATCATAACGGGGTTACGGTCTCTTTCGGCATATTCCCATGCATTATATGTAAGATCAACAGCTTCCTGAAGTGTTGCGGGAGCAAATACCATTGCTCTGAAACCGCCGTGGCCGAGAGCCTTTGTTGCCTGAAGATAGTCCTGCTGTGCAGGCTGTATTGAACCGAGTCCGGGGCCGCCGCGGCTGATGTTTACGATAACTGCGGGAAGACCTGTGCCTGCAAGGTAAGAAATGCCTTCTGCCTTAAGGCTGATACCGGGGCCGGAAGAGCTTGTCATAGCTCTGCAGCCTGATGCAGCTGCACCGTATACCATATTAACGGAAGCAACTTCACTTTCGCCCTGAACAAATACACCGCCGACT
The DNA here is from genome assembly GCA_045538645.1 of Acutalibacteraceae bacterium. Classification (GTDB taxonomy): domain Bacteria; phylum Bacillota; class Clostridia; order Oscillospirales; family Acutalibacteraceae; genus RUG806. The sequence continues at coordinate 13,183 of JAZSRT010000105.1, forward strand.
TCGGGAAGTCTCCAGGAAAGATACTCGGGAATTTCATTCTGAGGTGTAATGGGATAACCTGCAAAGAAACGGCAGCCTGCTCTTACGGCAGCTTCTGCAATAGCTTCACAGCCCTTCATAAGCACTTTAGCCATTATTCGTTTCCTCCTTTGTTATTTCAATAGCACCTTCGGGACATATCGTTGCACACATAGCGCATGCGATACAATCTGATTCGTTAGTGATAAGAGGGAAAAAGTGTCCGTGATTATTGCGTTCCGTGCCAAGCTCAAGAATCTTTTTGGGACAGAACTTGATGCAATAAGAACAACCCTTACATAACGAAGTGTTGATTTTAAGCATATGTACTCCTCCAACAATTTTTTTGAATATTAAAATTTTATAATACAAAGTATATAATACCATTCCGTTAAGTTGTTTTCAAGTCAAAATGTATGAAAAAATTCTGACAATAAAAGTTAATTTCCGTATTTTTGTCGGTTTACAAACAAACCGATAATAAATGTCGGTAAATACAGTTCGTGTATACACTTATATAAAGAAAACAACGGCATACATTTTTTGTACACCGTTGTAACTCAATATTTTGACTGTAAAAAATTTTCAACAATTTTTACAAATGCTTTTGCATTTTCTAATTGCTTCCGAACTTCTGCTTTTGATACGATATAAAAGTCATCATAGTCACTGCCTTGCCGAATTTCAACAAGTGCATCAATTATAAGTGATAATTCTTTCGGCAACACATCAGTTTTGATATAGTTTTTTCTGAATTCTGCAATTATTCCTGAATGTTTTTTTGAATCAAAACCGTCTAATGCCAGAACTGCGCGCATTGCGGAAAATACAGCGTAATAAGAACGGTTTGCTACTGTTTTATAATCACCCAATTCAAAAATGCCGTCTGCAAAAGTGATTCTTTCTTTTGCTATACTTAATCTTGTTTTTGATAAAATGATTTTTTCCTCAGACAGCAATTCTTATTCCCTCCTTATTTACATTACTGTAAAACGGAACTGCATCGATATAACGGTTGAATGTTTCTGTATCCTTTAATGTGACAGTAATAACAATATCATACATAAGTCCCAGTTCGGAAGAAAGAGCAATAAATGTTTTTTTGTAATCGGATAATGCTTCTTTTGGTACATCAGCTAAAACCATAATGTCAATATCTGATTCGCTTGTTTCTTCTCCTCGGGCATATGAACCGTAAAGGATAACGGCATCAAGTTTATTACTAAAAACAGCCTTTGCTTCTTTAGCAATACTATCTGTTATAATAAACAGCTGATTTCTTGTACACATAAAATCACATCCTTACGATTATTCTGTATATTTATTATATCCAATTTTAATCTGTATGTCAACGCACAGCAGGTTTGCTTGCCGCCGCAAATGCATTTTTAATGCTGTTAAAATGATATTTTATTCTTGTGTGATTTTATAGTATATGATACAATTATATTAGAAGAAAACACAGGAGGGCAGATATGGACAGAATAATATTTCATTGTGACTGTAATTCATTTTTTGCCTCCTGTGAAGAGCTGCTTGACCCGACACTTAAGGATGTGCCTATGGCAGTAACAGGAGATCCCGAATGCCGTCACGGAGTTATACTTGCAAAAAATCAGAAGGCAAAAAAATACGGTATTGTAACAGGTGAACCCGTAATTCAGGCAAAGCGCAAATGTCCCTCACTTGTATGCACTCTTTCGCATCACGACATGTACAGAGAAATATGCGAAAAGATTAATAATATTTATGTTGAATATACAGACCTTGTTGAAAAAGCAAGTATTGATGAATCATATCTTGATGTAACAAATACGCTTCATCTTTTCGGCAATGACCCGAAAGCCCTTGCTGACAGTATAAGACAGCGAATAAAAGAAGAAATAGGCATTACGATTTCCGTCGGTGTAAGCTTTTGTAAAGTGGTTGCAAAATTCGGCAGTGACTATAAAAAGCCCGATGCCACCACCGTTATTATGAGAGAGAATATGGCTGAAATTTTTCATGCTGCAGATGTAAGCGAATTGTTTCTTGCAGGAAAAAAGACAGTTGAAAAACTTCGCATTCTCGGTATAAATACCATAGGGGATTTAGCTTCGTATAACAGAGAAAAGCTTGGGGACATATTCGGAAAACATGGGCTTTTGTTGTGGGATAACGCCAACGGAAACGACCTTTCTACCGTGGCTTCCTATTACGAAAAACAGGAAGTGAAATCTGTAGGCAATTCAATGACATTCAAACGTGACCTTGTGGGTTATGAAGATATAAAATCGGGTATCGCCTTTTTGTCCGATTCTGTAGCCTGCCGTCTTCGTAAAGATAACAAAAAATGCACCGTTGTTCAGATAGGTATAAAAGATACGGAATTCAGAACAATGCAAAGACAGACTACTCTTAAAAGAGCAACAAATCTTCAGAAGGAGATTACCGAAACCGCAATGTCCCTTATAAAAGGCAACTGGAGTATGACTCAGAAAGTCCGCCTTTTGTCTGTTACTGCATCGGGGCTTATAAACGAGGATGAAGAATTTTTACAGCTGGACCTTTTTGCTTCTTCTGACAAAAAACACGAAAAACAGGAAAAAATAGAAAACACCCTTGACGATATCCGAAAAAAATTCGGTTCATCTGCCATTAAATTCGGCTATTTCAAGGATGACGAAACAGGTATAAAATAATACTCAGTAAATTTTTTTGCTGCGTATTATTTTTTTTGTAACAAAAATTTTTCTTTTGCGACTAATTAAGTGAAAGGAGGCAGAATATGAATAAACTTCTGAATCAGTTATTCCGTGATTATTATAATGATGTTTACAGATATCTTCTGAGTTTATCACACGATGCCGCCCTTTCAGAGGAGCTTACTTCCGAGGTCTTTCTTTCTGTGATAATTTCATTGGGAAGATTCCGCGGGGACTCGGATGTAAAGACCTGGCTTTTTTCCATAGCAAGAAATAAATATTTTTCGTATCTGAGAAAAAACAAAACCGATATTAAGACCCGGGTGTTTACACAGCTTATTGAAAACGACAATATTATTTCTCCGGAAGACAGTGTAATCTCAAAAGAATTATATGAAAAAGTTAAATATCTTCTTTCTCTTGAAGACGAAAAAACTGAAGGTGTTGTGCTGATGCGCTCTGAAGGATATTCATTCTACGAGATAGCTAAAAAATACGGTATTTCGGAAAATTCCGCAAGGGTATTGTTTTTCCGTGCAAAGGAAAAGATAAAAAACAAACTGAAAAAGGAGGGCTATACATATGAATGAAATCAGCTGTGATATATGTAAGGATCTTATTCCCATTGTACAGGATGGGATTGCAAGTAATGAAAGTGCCGAAACGGTAAAAAAACATATTGCAAGCTGTGAAAAATGTGCCCGGATGTTTTCCGGTGTGCAGATTTCCGATACATCGGTAAACGGATTTTTTGATAAATTCAAAAAAAGGCTGCAGATATTCTGCACTCTTATAATGACAATAGGGATTTTTATCGGAATATCAGCAGGAATGGAAGGCACAATGGAAATATTGCTGAATGTTATTCTGATGCCGATAGTGGGTGTTCTCGGCTTTATTGTTTTCAGGTGGAAGGCAATTTTTTATATTCCTCCTGTGCTTATTGGGGTATTTTTACTATTAAATGCAATGTTTTTTGATTCTGCGGCGTATGATTTTTCTATGATATTACTGCTTTCTCTTATTTACAGTGCTATTGTTCTTGTGGGAATAGTAATAGCAGGATTATTGCATTTTGCATTCAGAAAGGATGATAAAAATGAATAGAAAGAAGAAAATTCTGAAAATATTTGCTGCTGTTGCTGCTTTTATAATGATTGGTGTCGTATTATTTTTTGCAAGTGTTTTTCTCGGAAACCCCATATCGTATCTGATTGTTGAAAATTCGGCTGAAAAGATTCTTGAAGAAAATTACCCCGATACAGATTATAAGATAGATAGTATTTCATATTTTCCCATAGATACATGTTATACAGTAGGCATAGTATCACCTACAAGTATTGACAGCAAATTTTCAATGACATTTGATTTTTTCGGTGAATTTATGCACGATGATTATAAAAGCAGAGTTGCCTCAAAAAGGAATACCGAAGACAGAATAAACCGTGAATATATGCAGAAGGTTGCTTCCGTTCTTGAATCAGGGGTATTCCCTTATAACATAGGATTAGCTTCAGGAGTCATAAATTTTGAAGGGACTTTTGATTTGCTTGCCGCTGATGCCGGTGTGATTCCAACTTCTGAGCTTGAACTTAATAAAATCTATGATCTTAAAAGCCTCGGACAAAGGGCAGGAATAATCATTATTCACGTGTGGGATGATGATGTTACCGTTGAAAAGGCTGCAGAAATTCTCAGAACTGCAAAACAGATGCTTGATGCTGCAGATATTGGTTTTAATGCAGTTGAATTAATGCTGTTCCCGAACAAAACCGATGAAGGTTATGTGCGCGGTGAAAGCCTCGGTATTTCGGGTTTCCCGGCTGCTGATATCGATTCTCCTGACCTTATTGAAAAAATCAATGCTTTTACTAAAGATACCGAAGAGTTTTATACCGAAGGCGAATTAAAAACACAGTAAATGTAGACAGTATAATACAAAACACCTTAAAGTTCCGTTTGTTCCGGACCTTTAAGGTGTTTTTATGTTGATCAGTATTATTTCACAACGATGTTTACAAGTCTGCCCTTAACGTAGAGTTCTTTTATAACAGACTTTCCGTCAATTGCTGCTTTAACATCTGCGTTTTCTTTAGCTGCCACTACTGCGTCTTCCTGAGAAATTTCTGTAGCTACCATAATTCTTGCCTTGATTTTGCCGTTAACCTGAACAGCAATTTCAATTTCGTCATCAACGCACTTTGCTTCATCGTATGAGGGCCACTCACCGCTTGCCAGCATTCCGCCGAAATTCTGTGCTTCGTTGATTTCTTCTGTTACGTGAGGTGCAAAGGGATTAAGAAGAGTGATAAATGTCTTAAGCTCTTTCTTTGTAACAGCACCCGCATCATATATTTCATTGATAAGTGTCATAAGTGCGGCAATTGCTGTGTTGTACTTAAGATTTTCAATATCTTCCGAAACCTTCTTGATTGTCTTATGGAAGGAGGTTTCAAGCTTCTTTGAATATCCTTCGCCCTCTGTTACGATTTCCTGAAGATTCCATACACGGTCAATAAATCTCTTACAGCCTTTAAGTGAATTCTGTGACCAGGGAGCTGCTTTTTCGTAGTCACCCATAAACAGAACATAGCTTCGAAGAACGTCTGCACCGTAGATATCAACAACATCGTTGGGGTCAACAACGTTGCCCTTTGACTTTGACATCTTATCGCCGTCGGGACCGAGGATTAAGCCCTGTGCCGTTCTCTTTGCATAGGGTTCATCGAAGGGAACTTCACCGAGGTCATAAAGGAACTTGTGCCAGAAACGTGAGTAAATCATGTGACGGGTAACGTGCTCCATACCGCCGTTGTACCAGTCAACCTGTCCCCAATATGCCAATTTGTCTTTATCGGCAAAGCACTTGTCGTTGTTGGGGTCAATATATCTTAAGAAATACCATGAGGAGCCTGCCCACTGAGGCATTGTGTCGGTTTCTCTCTTTGCCTTGCCGCCGCACTTGGGACAGCTGCAGTTAACAAAGCTTTCAATCTTTGCAAGGGGGCTTTCACCGTCTGTTCCGGGTTCAAAGTTTTCTACCGTGGGAAGACGAAGGGGAAGCTCTTCATAGGGAACTGCTACCATTCCGCACTTTTCGCAATGAACGATGGGAATAGGTTCGCCCCAGTATCTCTGACGGTTGAATGCCCAGTCCTTCATTTTGAACTGAACACCTGCTTCACCGATGCCCTTTTCTTTGAGAGCTTCGAGCATTTTTGCAATAGAAGACTTCTTGTCGCAAAGCCCGTTTAAGAAATCGGAGTTTACCATTTCACCGTCGCCGGCATATGCTTCTTTTGTGATATCTCCACCTTTGATGACTTCAATGATATCAACACCGAACTTTGTAGCAAATTCCCAGTCTCTCTGGTCGTGTGCGGGAACAGCCATAATTGCACCCGTGCCGTAACCCATCATAACGTAGTCGGAAATAAAAATGGGTATTTCCTTACCGTTTACGGGGTTAATGGCAGAGAAGCCCGAAAGCTTCACGCCTGTCTTTTCTTTTACAAGCTGAGTTCTTTCAAATTCTGTTTTCTTTGCACACTCCGTTCTGTAGGCTTCTACATCTGCGAAGTTAGTAATCTTATCCTTGTATTTATCAAGCATAGGATGCTCGGGAGCCATAACCATAAAGGTTACACCGAAAAGTGTATCGGGACGTGTTGTGTAAATGCGAAGGGTTTCGTCAGTATCTTTTACGGAGAAATTAACGAATGCACCTGTTGATTTACCTATCCAGTTTTCCTGCTGAAGGCGTACATTGGGAAGGTAGTCAACAGTATCAAGACCTTCCAGAAGCTTGTCAGCATACTTTGTAATTCTTAAATACCATACGTCCTTTGATTTCTGAACGATATCGCTGTGGCAGATATCGCACTTGCCGCCCTGTGAGTCTTCGTTTGAAAGAACAACCTTACATGAGGGGCAGTAGTTAACAAGTGTCTTATCTCTGAAAGCAAGACCTTTTTCAAACATCTTTAAGAATATCCACTGTGTCCACTTGTAATAGCCTTCTTCTGTGGTATCAATAACTCTGTTCCAGTCAAAGGAGAAGCCGACTCTCTTTAACTGAGAAGAGAATTTTTCAATGTTGATATCCGTAACCTTTCTCGGGTGAATGCCTGTTTTTATAGCATAGTTTTCTGTAGGAAGACCGTAAGCATCAAAGCCTATGGGGAACAGTACATTATAGCCTTCCATTCTTCTTTTACGTGATACTACTTCAAGGCCGGAATAAGCCTTGATGTGACCAACGTGCATACCCGCACCGCTGGGGTAGGGGAACTCTACAAGAGCATAAAATTTCTTCTTTTCCGAACCGTCAACTGCGTGGAACACGCCTGCGTCTTCCCACTTGCGCTGCCACTTAAGCTCGGTATTCTTAAAATCGTAATTCATTGAGATAACCTCCGATATATGCAATCTGTTCAGATTGATGATATACAGCCTTGCGGCTGATGATATACACACTTCGTGTGATGATATACAGCCTTCGGCTGATAATAAGGCGGAACATAATTTTACAATAAAAAACGCCCTGAGGAATTTTTTCTTCCTCAGGGACGATAAAAATACCGCGGTACCACCCTGTTTGTCAGAATATCTCTGACCGCTCTTTCTCTTTTAACGGTGAGAACCGTATTTTCCTATGAAACCGAAAAAATATCGGCTGTTCAGAAAATCAACTCAGGAGTGAGACCGATCATTGCTTTCCTGACAGCTCGCACCAACCGCTGCCTCTCTTGAAGTTTCACAATAACCGTAATTCCGTCACAGTTTTTAACTTCAATATTATATCATTCTGAAAAATATATGTCAACACTGAAAATTTCAGCATATAACATTAAATTTAGTTATATTTGTATAAAATATGTTGAAAATGATAAAAAAATATGTTATCTTTATATAATAAAGCAAAAAAGGAGAAATCAGTATGAATATAATGAGAAAAATTTTATTTTCGGCTGCCCTTATTATAGTATTTTCTTTAGTTTTGTGCTTTTCCGTAAATGCGCAAACACTTAATGAAAACGGGTATTATTTTAGCATAAATGACGGCGGAGCAACCATTACGGACATAGACGAAGCAATCGTAACGGGTGATGTTGTCATTCCCGATACACTCGGCGGTTATCCTGTAAAGGCTCTCGGTGACTATGTCTTTGAGGATAAATATAATATTACCTCTCTTGTAATTCCCGAGGGTGTAGAGACTATCGGTGAAAACTGCTTTGATGATTGCTGTTATCTTGAAAAACTCTGGCTGCCCTCCACACTTAAGTATGTTGGTGATTGGGCATTTGATAACTGCTACGTTTATGAGCTTCATATTCCCGACATCGCTTCCTATTCACAGATAGAATATGAAAATGCTTTTTCTCATCCTTTCTGCTATGATGATGAAGACGGCTTTGAATATTGGGGGGAAGAATATGAAAAGAAGCTTTATATCGGAGACAGCGCTGAAACTGTGACGGATATTGTCATCCCGGAGGGTATTGAAAGAATTGGAGCTTATGCTTTTAATAATAACAGCTTTCTCAAATCGGTTGTTCTCCCTGATACGCTGACAGAAATCGGCGAAGAAGCCTTTTATGAATGTGAAAATCTTGAAAGCGTAAGCTTTGGCGACAGCCTTGAACACATATACGAGGGTGCCTTTGAAGCTTGTGAAAGCCTCGGTAATTTTACTCTGCCCGACAGCCTTCTGACTATCGGTGAGTGGGCCTTCAGCGGCAATTATGCAATGACAGAAGTCACTATTCCCGATAAGGTCAGAGAAATTCCCTTAGGTACCTTCAGCTATTGTGAGGCTCTTGCCGAGGTAAATATCGGTTCAGGGGTGGAAGTAATCGGTCAGGAGGCATTTGAGAATATAGCTGCCACGGAGTTTATAATTCCGGATAATGTTAAGTCTCTCGGAAACCATCTTTTTTACGGCAGCGAAAAGCTTGAAACCGTAGTTATCGGTGACGGACTTACTCAAGCCGGCGACTGGATGTTTAATGAATGCTATAACCTTAAAAATGTTACTCTCGGTGACGGTCTCACTGAGCTTTCTGATAAGTTCTTTAAAATCTATGAGCATGTTGACGACACAAAGGATAAATGGATAAAGCTTGAAAGGCTCGACACGGGTGACGGCATCACAGCCTTGCCTACAGAGGTTCTTGACGGGACCATCTTAAAGGAAATCGTTATCGGTGACGGTATTACCTCTATAGCCGATAATCAGTTTGCATATTATTCAAAGCTCGAAAAAGCCATACTCGGCGATAATATTACGGCAATAGGCAACAAAGCTTTTTACTTTTGCTCAAATCTCAGGGAGCTTAAACTGCCGGAAAAGCTGGAGACAATCGGAAACAATGCCTTCGCTTACTGCCCGTTACTTCCCGAAATAGTAATTCCCGAAAAGGTAGTTTCTGTCGGTGACAATGCTTTCAGTGGCTGTACCTCTGCCGAGACGATAACCTTTATGGGAGCTATAATAAAAACTTTAGGCAACTATGCTTTCAGTGGGTGCACCACTCTGACTTCAATCGCAATTCCCGACGGTGTTACACACATAGGCTCAGGTTTGTTCTATCAGTGCGAAAGCCTTCGTGAAATCAATCTTCCCGACAGTATTACAAGCATCAAAAGCGGAATTATATATTACACTCCCTATGACGAAGATTATGATTATTGCGAGGATATGCTTTATATAGGCAATCATCTCATCAACGCAGGCTATTATAATATGCCTGCGAAGTATATCGTGAGAAAGGGTACAAAATCCATTGCACAGTATGCCTTTTCAAATCAGCATTCACTTGAAGCAGTTGTAATTCATAAGGGACTTGTAAGTATGGCCGATGACATTTTCAATGACTGCCCGAATCTTACAAAAATCGGCTTTACGGGTACCGAGGCTGAGTGGAATGATATCTTAAAGGGCAACAATGATTTTTCTGCCTATGAAATAGAATTCAATTACTATGTATGCCCACACGCAAACACAGAAAATAAAGAGGCTGTAGCTCCCGGCTGTTATACCTACGGCTATACCGAGGGTATTTACTGTAACGACTGCGGCGAATGGTTAAAGGGACACAGACAGCTTGCAATGTCTCACAAGGACAACGACGGTGATGCGGTCTGCGATGACTGTCAGGCAGTTGTTTCCGATATTGTCATTGATGAATACAAAACAGTGGGAAGCGGTGACTTTGAGGATGATCTCACATTTGTAGCACCTGCCACAGGTAAATATACCATCACCTCCTTCAGTGAGGGTGTTATTGATCCTTATGTAGACCTGGTCGATTCCGAATATGTAAGTATTGACGGAAACGATGAGCAGGATGACGATTATAATAACGACAACTATGATTTCAGTCTCACCTGTACACTCGAAAAGGGTAAAACCTATCATTTCATTATAACTGCCTTGTGTGAGGGTGAATTCCTGGTGCTTCTTACCTTTGACTGTGAGCATACTGGCGGAACGGCAACCTGCAAGGAAAAGGCAGAGTGTGTAAACTGCGGTATGCGGTACGGAAGTATTGATGCCGATGCCCACAAGTGGGATAGCGGTAAAATTACCACAACCGCAACCTGCAAGGTAAAGGGTGTAAAAACCTATACCTGTCAGCATAATTCCAAGCATACTTACACAGAAAATCTCGCTCTCAATGCTTCAAATCACAAGAGCACAAAGAACGTTGCAGAGGTTCCTGCAACAACCGAAAGTGCAGGATATACTGCCGGGGTTTACTGTAACGATTGTAAAAAGTACATAGAAGGACATAAGGAAATTCCGAAACTGCAGCCGATGTTTACGGGTTCGGATAATGCAAAGAGTGACGGTGTGAACATCATAATGAACGCAGGGCTTACACAGGCTCAACTCCTTTCTTTAGCTTCAAAAGGGGCTGTAATAAAAGACAAAAATGGCAATCCTGTTGATGAGAATGTGCTTGTCGGAACAGGTATGATTATCGTTTTCCCTGACGGAAAAGAACAGGTAATAATAGTTTTCGGTGATGTTGACGGCGACGGAAAACAATCGGCTGCTGATGCCCGACTTGCACTTCGTGCATCAGTCGGACTTGAAAAATATGAAGATGATTCCTGCTATTATAAAGCGGCAAATGTAGGAAGTAATGATAAACTTTCTGCAGCAGATGCAAGACTTATTCTTCGTGCATCTGTCGGACTTGAAAAACTTGACGCTTTCAAAAAAGACTGAACAGACACAATGCAAAATAAAAATAAGAGGGAGGCATTCTAATGAAAAACAACTTTAAAAAATTCTTTTTACTTATGGCGGCACTTTTGTTAATTTTTGTTTCAATGTCCGTAGTATCTTTTGCTACGGTCAACACAGAACCTTTTGTTATTGATTTAAATTCGGGAGGTAATCAGTGCACAGTTAATCCTACATCTCATAACAGAATAAATTATATTATAACAGGTAATAATCCTGAGGCGGAAATTATTGTGTGGGGCAGTTGTAATATTACCTTGCAGAACGCAACATTCAGACGCCTATATGTGGATTATACTGATTCTTATGATATAAATATAACCCTTAGCGGTGAAAACACTATTGACCAATATAACTGGGCAAGTCAGGGTGCTTTGGAAATTTACAGTTCAAATGTTACCATAAGCGGCGGGGAAAATGACAGCCTTTATGCAAACTCAAAAGCCGTTACCGCATACAGCTCAAGTCATGATCTCGGTGTCTTAAAAGTAGAGGGCGGAAATATAACATTCCGATCCTTCGGGGGCGGAGCACCGTTTCAGACAAATTATATTCAAAACGGAGGAAATGTTACGGTCATTGAAGAAGATTATTCAGAATCCTTTTTGTATGATGTGCAGCTTAATGGTGGCAGTCTGGAAGTCATAAACAAAAGAGCATCAAGCGGAGCAGTTTTTATTGGTGACGTAAAACTTAAAAATGGTGTTTCATTGAAGGTGTCTGTACCGAACACACCTTATCTTGTTTCCGGACTTATCGGTCTTGCAGATGATGCGGCAACTGATGATTGTATGTTTGTGAGATTTGATAACAGCTCAGATTTTGTTTATCTGAATGATGACAATAACGCACTTGCAGGGAAAAGTTATTTTGAAATTAAGGTTGTTGATCATGCACATATTTGCGAAAACGGTATTTGCTACTGCGGATTTATATGTGAGCACGATACTGATGGCGGCATTTGCGGAATATGCGGAAAGTATATCTATAAGATAATTCATCATCCAACCGAAACAGAGCCCTTTGTGACACTCAATGACGGTGCAAACGCTTCTTATCAGTGGTATAAGCTTAATGGTATATCGGAAATTACCGATGAAAGCGACATTCTTTCGTGGCAGTATCTCGGAGCGCCCTTCCCCGACAGTTATTCCTACAATAAAAAAGACGGTTGGACAGGAATTACATACGGTTATGAAGAGGAGTATGAAGAGCAGTATATATATTACTTTGTAAGACACATCAACGCAGGTGAAAAAATTATGCTGGAATTTTCCTCTCCTGTGCTTTATGCTGAAATGTTTTCGGATGAAGATTATATTGATTTTGAAGTTATCGGAAATACTGCAAACGGTATTGCAGAAAATGCAGGAATTTACGGTCTTTGTGCTGTAACTGATGGCTCAGAGCCTACTGTAAAGGCTTATGTAGTAAACAGTGAAAAAACTATTATCACCGATGAAACCGGTGCAAGAATAAACAATCCCCAATACGGCAGTTATTATATCTGTGAAGTAACGGCAAATGACGGTACGTTATTAACAAGCTTCATTCTTGATTATTCTTACAAAATAACTCACCAGCCAACCGAAACAGAAACTTATGTAGAGCTGAATGACCCGACAGGTGCATCATATCAATGGTATCGTGTTACAGGTGAAAACGAATATATCACGGATGAAAATTCTGTTAGCTTTGAAATTCTCGGCGCACCTCCTGAAATTGGCGGCACATATAATGAGGTCGACGGCTGGACACCTGACGAATACGGTTATTATTTTGTTGTATGGCTGAATCAGGGACAGGTTCTGACGCTTAATTTTGCTGAAATACCTTTAGAAATATACTGTCTCTACTCTTCTGTGGAAAATGATATTGAAGATGAGTTTTATGTATATTCGGGTACCCTAACTGCACAGGCGGACGGATATTATGCAATATGTGCCGAAAGTACGGCAACACTTGAAGCTTATATCGACAATATCCGAATTGATGCCGTAAATGGACAGACAGACAAAAAACTGACACTTAACGAAAAGGGTAAATTCTTCTGTGAGGTAACCTTTAAGGACGGAACAACGGAAAAATCCGATATCGTTGAGATGAAGCATATTCATACGGGCGGCACTGCTACCTGCAATGCATCTGCTGTTTGTCAGATTTGCTCTCAGCCCTATGGCGCTATCAATAAAGACGGTCATAAGTGGAACAGCGGTGTGATTACAACAACTGCAACCTGTAAGGTGGAGGGTGTAAAGACCTACACCTGTCAGCATAATTCCGACCATAAGAAAACAGAGAAGCTCGCTGCCGATGCAACCAATCACGTAAACATAAAGAACATTCCTGAGTCAGCGGCGAAGTGTACAGCAATCGGTTATACAGCTGGTGTATACTGTAACGACTGTCAGAAGTTTCTTTCAGGTCATAAAGAAATACCTGAACTGGGACATTCTTATAAAGACACTGTGACCGCTCCCACCTGCACAAGTGAAGGCTACACAACCCACACCTGCACAAGATGTAAGGATTCCTACACCGACACAAATGTAAAGGCAACGGGACACAAATGGGGTGCTTGGAAGGAAGTGCTTGCACCTACATTCACTGCAAACGGGAAAGAAGAAAGAAGCTGTTCACTTTGTAAAAAGACAGAAACCCGCTCAACAGACAAACTCAGCTTCAATGTAGGTGACCTTGACGGAAACGGCAATATTACCGCAGCCGATGCAAGAATTGCCCTTCGTGCATCCGTAGGACTTGAAAATCTCTCGGATTCTCAGAAACTCAGTGCCGATGTTGACAATAACGGCAATATTACCGCCGCAGATGCCCGCCTTATTCTTCGTGCATCCGTAGGTCTTGAAACTCTCGGCAAAGGCAAAAAAGTTAATTAAATCTTAAAAAGAATAATTCCCGGAATTTTACTTTTCATTCCGGGAATTATTTAAGTATATGGGGCAAAATCTATTGACATTTTAATTGAAAATTAATATTATATATAGGTTATAGGAGATATTTTAACTTTATTTAAGAAAAGGTGACAACTTTGTTCGATATAGATAAATTACTTGAAACCGTTAAAAGAATTCATTTTATCGGTATAGGCGGAGCGGGTATGTGTCCGCTTGCCGAAATTTTACATTCAAAAGGCTATCAGCTTTCGGGTTCTGATAATAATGAAACCGATACTTTGCAGAGAATAAGAAACTTAGGTATTCCCGTGGTTCTCGGTCAGAAGGCTGAAAACATAGGGGATGCGGAAATGGTTGTTTTTACGGCGGCACTTCTGCCCGATAATCCCGAGCTTGTAGCAGCCCGTGAAATGGGTGTTCCCACATTTGAACGCTCAAAGCTTTTCGGTGCCGTAACCCGTAAATTCGGCTCCTGTGTCGGTGTGTGCGGCACTCACGGAAAAACCACAGCCACATCAATGCTTACTCAGATTCTTCTTAAATGCGATATAGATACTTCTGCCGTTATCGGCGGAAAGCTTCCCCTTATCGGTGCCAACGGCAGAGTGGGAACGGAAGACCTTCTTGTGTGTGAAGCCTGCGAATTTGCAAACACATTCCTTGACCTTTCTCCCTCCTGCGCACTGCTTCTGAATATCGATGCAGACCATCTTGAATTTTTCAAAACAATGGATAATCTTATTGCCGCCTTCGGTAAATTCTGCTCCCTTGCAAGAGATTGCATAATTTATAACGGTGACGATGAGAAATCTCTCATAGCCGTAAGTCAGGCGGGGGATAAAAAGCATATAACATTCGGTCTTTCCGATAAAAATGACTGGCATCCCGCAAATATCGGTTATAACCGTGGTGCTTTCCCTTGTTTTGACGTTATATGTAACGGTGAAAACATCGGCAGAGTAAATCTTAATGTGCCCGGCGAACATAATATCATAAATGCACTTGCCGCCCTTGCTGCCGCATCTTATTGCGGAGCAGACAGCAAAAAGGCAATAGAAGCTGTGGGAACCTTCGGCGGTGCCGGCAGACGTTTTGAAATTCTCGGTGAATATAACAATATCACAATTGCCGACGACTATGCACATCATCCTGCAGAACTTAAAGTTACCCTCGAAGCTGCCGCAAAAATGGAATACAACAACGTCTGGGCAGTATTCCAGCCCTTTACCTTCTCAAGAACATATATGCTTCTTGACGATTTTGCCGAAGTTCTTCAAATAGCCGATAAAGTTGTTCTTACCGAAATTATGGGTTCACGTGAAGTGAATACCTATGATATCCATACTGAACAGCTTGCCGCAAAAATTCCCGACAGTGTATGGTTCGATTCCTTTGATACCATTGCACAGTACCTTTACGATAATGTAAAATCAGGGGATCTTGTAATCACTCTCGGATGCGGCGACGTATACAAAATAGCAAAAAAACTCAAAACCCTTTACGAAAACAACCTTTAAGCTTTATAAACTGAAAAGCGTATTTTTTGATTTCAGAATTAAAAATCCTGACTTGCTATCGGCAAATCAGGATTTTTTGTCACCTTCCGTGTTTATTTCAATAGAATGAAATGAGGAATAAACCGTGGGGGTGATATTATGCTTAAACATGTTATATTGGGGCTCAGCTATCCTTTTATAGGAACATTGGCGGGAAGTGCTTTTGTATTTTTTATGAAACACTCTCCGGGTAAAAAAATGATGGCTGTGCTTGACTCTCTTGCGGCGGGGATAATGTGTGCCGCATCTTTTTTCAGTCTTATATCTCCGGCTTTATCATCAGCATCCGAAAAAGGCGGATTTGCGCTTTTTTTGTGCAGTGCAGGCTTCTTTACGGGTATGTCGGTTTTTATAATTTCGGATAAAATGTTGAAAAGACTTTTTTCTTCGGCTGAAGACTATTCGGGTAAAATGCTTATGTGGGCTGTGTCATTGCATAACATTCCCGAAGGAATGGCGGTAGGTGTTGTATACGCGGGGATATTAAGCGTTACGGGCAATGTAAGCATTGCAGGCGCACTTTCGCTTTCAATCGGTATAGCTTTACAGAATATTCCGGAGGGAGCAATAATTTCAATGCCGCTTAAAGCCAGGGGTGTAAATAAACTTAAAGCCTTTTTTTACGGTACTGTGTCGGGCTTTGCGGAACTTATTGCAGGGATAATTACATTGTTTTTATCCTCTTTTATAAATAACATTCTGCCTTTTTCTCTCTGTTTTGCCGCAGGTGCTATGTTTTTTGTGGTTATGAGTGAATTAAGTTCCGATTTTTCAGAAGGAAAACACAGAAATATTGCTCTTTTTGTTTTCAGCGTCGGATTTACCGTTATGATGCTTCTTGATACTTTTCTTTCTTAAATATAAATTTTAACGGCAATTTTAATTCTGTCTTTTTTTGTGCGTGATAAGCTGCCTGTGTATATAAATTTGCCGTAACCTCTCAGTGATACGGTATCATTTTCATTCAGCATTTTTGATGTGTTTTCGCACTGTTTTGAGTTTATAAATACCTTTTTTGCATTGAATAAGTCAGAAGCAGTGCTCCGGGAAAGGTTATACACGGCACATATAACACAGTCTGCTCTCAGCGAACTTGTAATTACGGTTCTGTCTTCAAGATTAAACAAACCGTCAGAATCCGTAAATGTACACAGCGAACATTTTATATCCGTATGCTTTATTTTTTTTAAGTTTTCGCATATAAATGAACTCATTTTCTTTGTAACAAAAATAAAAGAACAGTCTTCTTTTACAATTATATCGCCGATATGCTCTCTTTCAACGGACAGATTCATAACTGCTCCGAGAATATCTCTGTGAGAGAGTCTGTCGGCAAATTTTTTGTTAAGGGGCTCCGCTTTTATGCAGTCAATAGGGAAGTCTTCAGAATAATAAAGCTCGTCTTCACTGCCGAAACGCACCATTTTTCTCTGTGTGCCGCTGCTTCCGCCGAAAAATGTAAATTCCGTCAGTCTGTTTTTATGCAGAATTATTTCATTCTGTTCCTCTTCATTGAGAAAATTTGAATAAGTATATATATTTTTATTTGCTGAGCGTTCGGACAAATCTTCAATATGTCCCATAAAAAAATTATCCATAATATAACTCCGAATTATAATAAATTAATTTTAACATAAAAAATCTGATAATCAAATATTATTATACATTTTATTAAAGAATTAGTGTTGACTTTATCGCTTTAGTATGCTAAAATGATGAAAATTTTTATTATGAGAGTGAATGCATATGAATAACGATCATCATCTTCACGCAAATGAATTATATAAAGCTATACTCACACTAAAAACGGTAGAAGAGTGCGAGGCTTTTTTCAGTGACATCTGCACCATTCAGGAGCTTGAAGCCTTATCACAGCGTCTTGAAGTTGCAAAATGTCTTCTTGACGGTAAAAATTATGCGGATATCTGTAAAGAAATAGGAGCAAGCACAGCAACCATATGCCGTGTAGGTAAATGCGTAAAATACGGCGACGGCGGTTACAAAACCGTAATATCAAGACTTAACGAAGAGGAAAAATAATGCTTAACAAAAATTTACTTAAAAATGAAGAGCTTGCTGTTTTTAAGCTCAGGGAACTTTATTCATCCTTCGGATATTCCCAGTATAAAATGAGCAAGTTTGAAGAATATGACCTTTATGTGAGAAATAAGGATTTTCTTATTTCCGACAGAATAATTACCTTTACCGATACCAACGGAAAGCTTCTTGCACTGAAGCCCGACGTTACGCTTTCAATTATAAATAATTACGCGGGTAAAAGCGGCAGTGTACAAAAAATGTATTATAACGAAAATGTATACCGAGTTTCAGGCGCAGGCGGCAGATTCAAAGAAATTATGCAGACCGGGCTTGAATGCATAGGCAAAACAGGTCTTTACGAAATAACCGAAGTTCTTTATCTTGCAATAAAAAGCTTAAAGCTTATTGATGAAGATTTCAGCCTTGAGCTTTCTCACGCGGCATTGCTTGCTTCTCTTATAAAAGATGCAGAGGTAACTTCAGATGTTCTCGGTGAAGTGCTTCAGGCAATAAAAATCAAAAGCTCGGGACTTATTGAAGAGCTTTATAAAAACGGCAATATAACCGAAAATCAGTATGCACTTATAAATGCACTTAATGTAAATTACAGTGATGTTTCTGAACTGAAGAAAGCAATTGAATCTTTTGCAGTTTCTTTCGATTCTGAAAAGTATTTCAATGAATTTATTGAAATTCTCGAAAGTGTTTACTCCGAAGATTCTCCCGGCAGACTTACCGTTAATTTCTCCCTTGCAAGTGATGCGGGTTATTACAGCGGCATTGTGTTCAAGGGCTATATAAACGGTATTCCCGTAAGTGTTCTTTCAGGCGGTCAGTATGATAAGCTTATGAAAAAATTCGGTGAAGATGCAGGGGCTGTCGGCTTTGCAGTATATCTTGACAGCTTTGAACGCTTCAAAACACAAAGTCCCGAATATGATGTTGATACGGTGCTTCTGATAAAAGACGGCGACGATAAGAAAAAAGTTCTCGAAACTGCAGAAAAACTTATTTCTGCAGGTGTAAAGGTGTCTGTTACAACCAAGAAACCCGAAAATATAAGATACCGCCGCATAATAGAATGGGAGGGTTAAAAATATGGATTTTATAAATGTTGCCCTTCCAAAAGGCAGACTGGGCGAAAAGGTATATGATATTTTTGAAAAAGCAGGCTTTGAATGTCCCGCTATCAAAGAAAATAACCGTAAGCTTACCTTTGAAAATCCCGAAAAGGGGATAAGGTATTTCTGGGTAAAGCCCTCTGATGTTGCAATATACGTTGAAAGGGGAGCCGCCGATATCGGTGTTGCAGGAAAGGATATCCTTCTTGAATATGAACCCGACGTATACGAGCTTTCCGACCTTCATATGGGTGTGTGCCGTATGGCTGTTGCCGCTCCCGAAAACTTCCGGGACGATAAGTCAAGAACTCTTAAGGTCGCAACCAAGTTTTCAAATATCGCTTCAAAATATTATGCATCCCTTTGCCGTGATATTGATATTATACATCTTAACGGTTCAATTGAACTGGCGCCCATATTGGGGCTTTCCGATGTTATTGTGGATATTGTTGAAACGGGAAAAACCCTTAAAGAAAACGGGCTTGTTCCTTTTGAAACAATTGTTCCCATAAGTGCAAGACTTATTGCAAATAAGGCAAGTTTCAGCTTTAAGACAGATAAAATCAATCAGATAAAAAATGCAATGGAAGAATATGTGAGGAATCAGAATGATTAAAATATATGAATATTCGGCACTTAATAATGAAGAAATATTCGACCGTAATAATCCCACGGGTGATGTTTCAGGGATTGTTGCCGACATAATTGAAGATGTAAAAAATAACGGCGATGCTGCTTTATATAAATACTGCGAAAAGTTCGATAAAGCAAAGCTTTCTTCTCTTGAAGTATCATCCGGAGAAATTGATGAGGCTTTTTCTTCCGTTGAGCCTGAGTTTTTACGTATACTCGAAAAAGCCGCAGAGAATATAAGAGAATTTCATATTGCGCAAAAAAGAAACAGCTTTGTTGTTGATACAAATAAAACGGGTGTTGTTATAGGTCAGAAGGTAATTCCCATTGAAAAAGCAGGGCTTTATGTGCCCGGGGGCACGGCGGCATATCCGTCAACCGTGCTTATGGACTCTATTCCCGCAAAAATTGCAGGATGTAAAGAAATATGCATATGTACACCGCCTTCTGCCGACGGCAAAGTAAATCCCGTTATCTTAGCCGCCGCAAAAATTGCAGGTGTTGACCGTATTTTTAAAGTCGGCGGTGCACAGGCTGTTGCTGCGTTAGCATACGGAACCGAAACCGTTTCAAAGGTGGACAAGATAGTAGGTCCCGGCAATGCCTTCGTTGCAGAAGCAAAAAGACAGGTATACGGAATGGTATCAATTGATATGATAGCAGGTCCCAGTGAAATTCTTGTTATTGCCGATAAAAATTCAGATCCCGTTTTTGTTGCCGCCGACCTTCTTTCTCAGGCAGAGCACGACAAAAATGCAAGTGCGGTGCTTGTAACAGAATCAAAAGAACTGGCTGAGGCTGTTTCAAAAGAACTCGAAAGACAGATACCCTTACTCGAAAGGGAAGAAATTGCAAGAACTTCAATTGACAATAACGGCAAAATAATAGTTGCCCCCGATATTGAAGCAGGTATTAAAATTGCAAACGAAATTGCACCCGAGCATCTTGAGCTTTGTCTTGATGACCCCTTCGAATACCTTGATTCGATAAAGAATGCAGGCAGTATTTTTATGGGAAGATATTGCCCCGAAGCATTGGGCGATTATTTTGCAGGTCCCAACCACACACTTCCCACAAGCGGAACTGCAAGATTTTCAAGCCCTTTGTCAGTTGACGATTTTGTTAAGAAAACACAGTTTACATATTACACAAAGGATGCACTTTCGGAGGTTTATAAAGATATTGCATACTTTGCAGAAAAAGAGGGACTGGGCGCACACGCAAAGAGTGCCACTGTCAGATTTGAGGAGATAAAATGAGCAGATTTTTAAGCGGTTTATACGCTTCACTTGAAGAATATGTCCCCGGAGAACAGCCACGGGACAAAAAATATGTAAAACTCAATACCAACGAATCACCCTTTCCGCCGTCTCCCGGTGTTGTAGCGGCAGTAACGGCAGAAGAAGTTAAAAACCTGTGTCTTTATTCCGATCCCGAAAGCAAGTTTCTTAAAGCAAAGCTTGCCGAAAATTATTCTCTTAAGAGTGAAAATGTTTTTGTTGCAAACGGTTCGGATGATATATTGAATTTTGCATTTATGGCATTTGCCCGCGAAAACGGCGCGGCATTTCCCGATATCTCATACGGATTTTATCCTGTTTTTGCAGATTTGTATAACATTGATGCAAATATAATTCCCCTTGAAGAAGATTTTTCCATAGACTACAAGAAGTATCTTAATTGCGGAAAAATGGTTGTTATTGCAAACCCCAATGCCCCCACAGGCAAGGTTTTATCAAAATGTGAAATAGAAGAAATAATAAAAACAAATCCTGATAATGTTGTTCTTATAGATGAAGCTTATGTTGATTTCGGTGCAGAATCGGTAGTTGAGCTTGTGAATAAATATGACAACCTTCTTGTTGTTCAGACTTTTTCCAAATCCCGTTCAATGGCAGGTGCAAGACTCGGGTTTGCCTTTGCTTCTGCTGAGATTATAAAAGACCTTGAAAAAATAAAATATTCTACCAATCCCTATAATCTCAATCGCCTTACCCAGCTTATGGGTGTAAAAGCTTTGGAGGAACAGGAATACTATGATAACAATTGTAAAACAATAGCCGAAAACAGAGAGTTTACCGTAAAAGAACTTGAAAAAACAGGTTTTACTGTTATTCCTTCAAAAGCGAATTTTATATTTGCAAAGCACGAAAAATTAAGCGGTGAAAAAATTTATCTGAAACTAAAGGATAAAGGTGTTCTTATCAGACACTTTACAAGTGAAAGAATAAAAGACCATAACCGTATCACCATCGGCACAAAAGAACAGATGCAGGTGCTGATTGACAAGCTTATTGAAATAATAGGGGAGGAAGAATAATGAGAACGGCAGAAATAAAAAGAAAAACCGTAGAAACAGATATTGAGCTGTCACTTAATATTGATGGAACAGGAAAAAGTGAAATTAACACAGGCTGCGGTTTTCTTGACCATATGCTCACTCTCTTTGCAAAACACGGAAGGTTTGACCTTACGGTAAAATGTGTCGGAGACACCGAAGTTGATTATCATCACACTGTTGAAGATATCGGAATTGCTTTAGGCAGTGTATTTTCCGAAGCACTTTCCGATATGAAAGGCATAAAAAGATATGCAGACATAATTCTTCCTATGGATGAGGCTCTTATTTTAGAGGCAATTGATGTATCGGGCAGAAGTTATTTACAGTTTGATGCGGAAATTCCCACACAGAAGGTCGGAGACTTTGACACAGAGCTTACAGAAGAATTTTTTCTTGGTTTTACAAGAAAAGCAGGTGTTACCCTTCATATAAAAATGCTTGCGGGCAAAAACAGCCACCATATAATCGAAGGTATTTTTAAGGCATTCGGCAGAGTAATGAGCGAAGCTTGTTCAATAGACGAAAAATATAAGGATGAAATTCCCTCAACTAAAGGAATGTTAGTTTAACGAAAGGTTTTTTTGATTTATGATAGCAATAGTAGATTACGGAGTTGGAAATCTGTTTTCTCTTCGTTCATCCTTCAAAGCTATAGGCGCGGAAGCTGTTTTTACCTCGGATGAAAAAATCATCAGAGATGCAGATAAAATTTTGCTTCCCGGAGTAGGTGCATTCGAGGATGCAGCAAATAAATTAAGAAATACAGGTCTCGGAGAAGTGGTGGTTTCCGAAGTAAAAAACGGAAAACCGCTTTTAGGCATTTGTCTCGGAATGCAGCTTTTGTTTGAACGTAGCTTCGAATTCGGCTGTCACGACGGTCTGGGGCTGATTCCGGGAAATATTGTTTCTTTTGAAGGTAAAATAAATAAAGAACTTAAAATTCCCGAAATAGGATGGAATGAATTAAAACTCAATAAAGAATCCTTGCTTTATAAAGGTTTTAATGGCGGTGAATTCGTTTACTTTGTTCACTCCTATTTTGCTGATTGTGACAGTAAATATGTGTCGGCTTTTTCCGAATACGACATTGAATTTCCCGCATCGGTTGAATATGAAAATGTATTCGGCTGTCAGTTCCACCCTGAAAAGAGCGGTAAGGTGGGACTCAGGATACTTAAAAATTTCTGTGAGGCAGGTTTTTCGTTATGATAATTTTACCCGCCATTGATATGTTTGATAAAAAAGCTGTCCGCCTTTACAAAGGTGATTATTCACAGATGACGGTTTATTCAGATAACCCTGTTGAAATTGCATTCGATTTTAAAAATGCGGGAGCTCAGTTTATTCATCTGGTAGACCTTGAAGGCGCAAAGGACGGCACTACCCCAAATATAGATGTTGTAGAAAAAATTATTAAAGAAACAGGACTTAAGGCTGAAATAGGCGGCGGCATCAGAAGCAAAGAAGTGTTGGAAAAGTATCTTACCATCGGTGTTTCCCGCGTGATTTTAGGCACTGCCGCTGTAACAGACAAAGAATTTCTTTTGTGGGCAGTAGAAAAATACGGTGATAAAATTGCAGTAGGTGCAGATATAAAAGACGGTTTTGTTGCTATTAAAGGCTGGGTAGAAAAGTCTGAAATCAGTTGCTTTGACTTTTTCAGTGATATGCAGAATATCGGGGTTAAAACAATTATCTGTACCGATATTTCAAAAGACGGAGCAATGCAGGGCACTAACAGAGAATTATATAAAGACCTTTCCGAAAAGTTCAGCATAGATATAGTAGCATCGGGTGGGGTAAGCAGTATTGAAGATATAAAGGCTCTTCGTGAAATGAATCTTTACGGAGCAATTGTGGGCAAGGCATATTATCTTAATGCCATTGATCTTAAAGAAGCAATAAAAATTGCCCTATAAATAAGGAGAATTTATGATAACAAAAAGAATAATTCCCTGCCTTGATGTTAAAGACGGCAGGGTAGTCAAGGGAGTAAATTTCAAATCTCTTGCCGATGTTAATGACCCTGTTGGACTTGCTTCCTATTACAGTGATAACGGCGCGGACGAGCTTGTTTTTTATGATATAACGGCATCAGCCGAGGGCAGGCAGTTGTTTACCGATATACTTCAGAAGGTTGCATCTACTGTATTTATTCCTCTTACCGTCGGCGGCGGTATCAATACTGTTGCTGACTTTGACAGAGTATTAAAATCCGGTGCCGATAAAGTAAGTGTTAATTCGGGTGCCATCAGAAATCCCGAGCTTATCCGTGAGGCAGCCCGTCTTTACGGCAGTCAGTGTGTTGTAATTTCAGCCGATGTAAAAAGAGTTGACGGTGTTTTCCGTGTATTTTCAAAAGGCGGAAGAGAACAGACTGACCTTGAAGCAATAGAATGGATAAAACGCTGCGTGGATATGGGTGCAGGTGAAGTTGTTCTTAATTCCATTGATACCGACGGTGTAAAAAAAGGCTTTGATATAGAAATGCTTGATGCCGTATGTAATGCCGTTAATGTTCCTGTTATTGCTTCCGGAGGAGCCGGATGTGTCAAAGACTTTATTGACCTTTTTAAACGTGTTCCGAGAGTTGATGCAGGACTTGCCGCCTCGGTATTCCATTTCGGAGAAATCGCAATTCCCGACCTTAAAGCAGAACTCAAAAAGAATGATATAAAAGTGAGGATATAAAAATGCTTGATATAAACCAACTTAAATTTGATGACAAAGGGCTTATCCCTGCTGTAGTGGTTGATGCATGGAGCAAAAAAGTGCTTACCGTTGCATATATGAACAAAGAAAGTCTTGAAATTTCCATAGAAAAAGGACTTACCTGTTTTTACAGCCGCTCCCGTGAAGAACTCTGGCTTAAGGGGGAAACAAGCGGAAATTATCAGCATATAGTTTCAATTACGGCTGACTGCGACAATGATGCACTTGTGGTTGTTGTTGAAAAAGACGGACCTGCCTGCCATACAGGAACGGATTCCTGTTTTACAAAAGAGGTATACAAAAGTGAAGATAAACACGAATTTACCGTAAACGGCTTATATGAGCTTTTAGAGGGCAGAAAAAATGATATGCCCGAAGGCTCATACACAACCTATCTTTTCTCAAAGGGGACAGATAAAATTCTTAAAAAGATAGGTGAAGAATGCACAGAAGTTATTATTGCAGGTAAAGCCGACGACAAAGCGGAAACCGTGTATGAAATTGCCGACCTTATGTATCACACAATGGTGCTTATGGTCAATATGGGAATATCCGTGGAGGATATTCAGAAAGAACTTGCATCCCGTCATATAATTGACCATAAGGTTAAACAGGAAAAAATGACAGGGAATAAATAATTAACGGTATGAAAAAGCAAAAAATAAAGATTCAGCAGATTATTATCCTTGCAATAAGTCTTACTATCGGTGTTGCCATCGGTTGCTTTATGATATGGTATATCGGTGAGTTTTTTTCAGATGAAAACAGCAGTCTGCAGCAGATGGGTGCTATTCTTGTATTTCTGCTTTCAATGTATGCAGGATTGTTTTTCCATACCATTGTTCACGAAGCGGGTCACCTTATATTCGGACTTTTGTCGGGATATAAGTTCAGTTCTTTCAGAGTTTTCAGCTTTATGTTTTTACTCGAAAACGGAAAAATCAGAATAAGAAAACTGAGCCTGGCGGGAACCGCAGGGCAGTGTCTTATGATACCGCCCGACGGGGATGAAGGAAAAATTCCGTTTGTGCTTTATAATCTCGGCGGTTCATTTATGAATTTTATTGTTTCTTCAGTTACCCTGGTTTTGTTTTTTGTATTTAATAATGCATATGTTTCAATAGTAATGCTGGTGTTTTCAATATTCGGTTTTTTTCTCGGTATTACAAATATTCTTCCGCTTCGCATCGGAAAGATTGATAATGACGGGTATAACGCATATTCAATGTGTAAAAATCCCGATTCGGTAAAGGCATTCTTTTTTCAGATGAAAGTAAACGAGCTTGTTTCCAAAGGGTACAGATTAAAGGATATGCCAGATGAATGGTTCGCTTTACCATCGGATGAAGAAATGCAGAATAATATGTTTGCTGCCAAGGGTGTTTTTGTATGTAACAGAATTACCGATATGCATAATTTCGCAGAGGCAAAATCACTGATATTACATCTTCTTAATACTGATAATGCTATAATAGATTTATACCGCAGACTTCTGATATGCGATCTTATTTTTATAAAACTCATCACCTTTTCTCCCCGGGAAGAAATTTTGTCTTTGCTTACCAAAGAACAGAAAAGATTTATGAAGGCAATGAAAGCTTTTCCTTCGGTTATACGTACAGAGTATGTTATATCTCTTATTTTTGAAAACAATATCCCGAAGGCAGACGGAATAAAAAACTTGTTTGAAAAAACAGCCATTAAATATCCGTATCCTTCAGATATCCAATCAGAAAGAGAACTGATTGAAATTGCAGACAGTATCATAAAGAACTAATGATAAATGCAGTAAATGAATAATTAGCTTAATAGTATAATTGCCTGACAGGCGTAACAAAAAAAGAGCAGAAGTGCAAAAACTTCTGCCTTTTTTTATTTATAGGAAATTCCTTCATATAAATTAAAAAGATTATATGCCCCTGTGAACGCTCAGCTACGCTTCGCTCGGATACGGACTAGCCGAAAACGTTTCGCCGCAAGTGTACGGCGAAGCCGTTTTCTTTTTTAATCCTTTGTTCTAATCTTGATTTTCACTGTATTCATGTGGTTTTTCTTTGTATTCTTTGACTTTGTAATCACCTATAGTGTCATATTTATTTTCTTTTACAGATTCAGTGGGAATAGTATCTTTATCTTTGTGTAAAACAGCATCATAGAATATTCTTTCAAGATATTCATACTTTGAATAAATACCTTGCGAACACCAGACCAAAGCATTTCGTACATAATTTGAATTTATTTTAAACAATTCATGTTTAACATCAAATCCGAGCGAGTCAGCAAGCAATACCGCAAAAACGATTACACTTCTTGTATTACCTTCTCTGAACGGATGAATCTGCCATATTTTGGCAATGATCCTGACAAGACGAAAGACAACATCTTCATCATTTTTGCCGGTTCGCTTTAACTTTTTAATTTCTTTTACTGTTGAGTTTAACTCTTTTTTTATTTCTTTCGGATAAGCGTATCTGACCGTGTCGCCGCCAAGAATATCTTCAGATTTTATTATCTGTATTGTACGGAAATCTCCTGCCCAGGAGTAAATCTGTCCGAATATTTTTTTGTGAATATCCTGCAGTGTTTCGGTATCAAATTTTTCATATTTTAAGTTGTATAAGCCCATCATCGCCACATTGGTTATATCTGCTTCTGCTTGTCTTAAAATCTCTGCATTTTTTATATCTGCACGGTTTTTCAGCACATCGGCATCATCATATAAATATGGATCTCTCATTTACTGTACTCCACAGGAAAACCGTATCTTTTCAAAGTGCTTTCAAACACTGAAAGAAATGTTGCGGTGCCGTTCATCCATTTATCAAGTTCATTTTTTGCTGAATCGCTGATGGGAACACCTTCAATTGAAGTCATAGCATCAGCAAAACTCAGGCACTTGCTTTTTATTGCAGCTGACATTTCATCCATACCAACACAGAGTTCTAACATATCAAGCTTGCGGGCAAAAGAACCGTCTAAAAGTTTAACGGCATTCTTAATTTTCGAAATGCGTTTTTCGATATCGGGTAATTCTGATTCATATTTTTTTCGAAGATTTAATTCGTAGACAGCTGTTTTTGCTTCATCAGTTTTCAGATATGTGCTGGTTATTTTGCCGTGAACTCTGGTTTGAAGATAACAGTATTCTTTTCCCTTAATGTTTTTTTTTGAAATATATCCAATCGGCAACTTCGGAAGTTCTCTAAGTATCAACGCCTTTCTTGAGAGAAGTTCCGTATATTCGTTTGTAATTGCTGATAACATAAAAACACCTCCGTATATCTTATGTGTATTATAACATAAATTAACCTACAAATCAATAAAAATTATTTTATGTAGGTTAATTTTGCCCGAATACCCATAATTCCTGTGGTTAATATTTAAAACTGTATATTTATTACAAAAACGGTTGCATCTCAATATTTATGATGTAACCGTTTTTTGTCATTTAAGACTTTGTTTTTATGTTCAGTTTTTTCTTTATGATAAGTAAAATAATAACACCCAAAACAGGGAATACTGCCGCAACAAGCATACCTGCCTTCATTCCTATCTGCTCTGTTGTAAGAGAAAGGCTTTCACTTAATGTGATTGCAAGATTACTTGCCGAAACCTTATCCACAACAATTCCAATCATCTGAGGGGCTATGGATGCTCCGAAATCTCCGCCTGCTGCCATAAGGGCATAAGCCGCAACACCCACGTGAGGAAGCTTTTCTTCCATAAGTATAAGCGAGCCGGGCCACAGCATAGATGTACATATTCCCATAATTATACAAGCGATTAAAGACAACGCAGGAACGGGGGAGAGACCTGCAACAAGATAACATATAACGGCGCCTGACATACCGAAGAATAAAACCTTATATATGTTTTTTCCTTTTTTTGCATACCAGGTTCTTGTAAGTCCCAGACATATACCGAATGCTGCCATACCTAAAATATCACCGAGAACCTTGGGAAGATGCAATGCACTTTCGATATAGCTTGAAATCCAGTTTGTCATTGAATTTTCAGCCGCACTGCCGAAGAATATGCAAAGCACACAAAGAGTCATTATCAGCTGCTTTTTGCCTGCATTTTTACCGTTATCAGGATTTGAAACGTTGACTTCCGGCATAGGTGAAGTGCTGAACATAATAAATGCAATAATTGGAGCTGCTGCCCAGAAAAGTGTGAGATATATCCAGTTGTGTGTTCCGAATACTCTTAAAAATACGGTACTTACCACAACTACCGTCACAACACCGTATGCATAAAGAGAATGCAAAAGACTCATGTCCCTGTCTGGAGTTTCAGAAGGGATAGCCGCTACAACTGGGCTTAATAAAACCTCACTGAGGCCTGCCGATATTGAGAAAATAAAGGTTCCCGCAACAAGACCTATATATGCGTAGTTTGGGAAAAACCACGGAACAAGTGCATATATAAGCATACCTACGGATGTTATCAGCGGCATAACCGTTACAGTCTTTTTTATGTTAAAGTACTTGGTAAAGAATGTAAATACAAGGTCAATTCCAAGCTGTGTACAGAAGTTTACCGCTACTAAAGTTCCGAGGAGTGTATAAGACACGCCGTACATATCGTGGAAGGTATTGAATAAAAGCGGCGGCAGACTGAAAATTGATGCCATTGAAAGATAGGAATAATAACACGAGAGTTTTGTTCTTTTATAGTTTTTCATAAATATGTACCTCAAATAATTTCAAACGAATTTCCGTCTTTTGAAATTTTCATTGTGATTGTCTTGTCACTGTATGTAAATTTCATTTCGCCTTTATTACCGATGAATTTTTTAACTTTCTTTTTTGTTTTTGATGAAAGGACGTTATTTGTAATAATCCATTTACCCTTACCGTCTTTTATTTCACTGAATGAACCTTTGCTCTGCTGTTTTATATGTTCAGGTGCAAAGCGTTTGGGGGTTACCACGGTAAGACCGTTATTCTTAACAAGGTCAATTACTGCACCTATGGTTTCATCACTGATATAATACCCGCAAAGGAAGCAAAGCTTTAATGTTTCAAGTTTTTCTTTTGTAACTCTGTCATCAAAAACAGCAACCCCATTCATAGAACAGAAGGATTTATGGGGACGAAGTGACCAGGGTGAAATTCTGTCCCAGGCAATACCGTTTCTGCAGGTTTCACCGTGAGTTACAACGTGGAAAGCACGGGTAAATTCTCTTGCTGTTTTTGTAACCTTGAGATTTTTATTACCGAGAAGAATTTTTCTCCACATAAAGGGATCGCACTGTCCCCAATAAGAATCATCGTATCTTATAAGTCCGATTTCGGGTTTATAATCCTGAACGGAATAATCTCTGTATTTTCTTCTTACATCCGCCGCAAATTTTTTATATTCGTCAGCATATTTAGTGGGCTTACCGTCTTTGAAAAACTGACTTGCACCTTCAACATAAACTCTTGATGTCCCCACAAGATATGAAAACCACAGATTATAATACATTTCTTTCGGGGAATGACCGGGGAAAGTGTTATAATTCCATAAATCAACGCAGTTCCAGAGCTCCGTGTTATACTGCAAAGCCGCACCTGCAGCATTTACATACTGAACTACGGAATAGCTTTCTTTTTGTGACTTGAAGTTCGGAATTATTCCCGAGGCGGCAAAGGAATGGAAAAGAACGGGGAAAACATGCTCACCGATAAATCTTTCAGCACCGTTATTTTTGTGATAATCGGCAAATTCCTTTAACTGCAGGCGCAATAATTCACCTTGGATTACCAAATCATTTGCAAGTGCAAGAGGAAAGACGGGCAGATGCTTTCCTTTCTTGTTAATGGTAAGAGAAAGATTGCGGTTTATTATGGAATGCTCCATTTCGTCATACATAATTCCGATGCAATTTTCATCCTTGGAAAGTGTCTGAATAAACTCAGGTGTAAGATTCATTCTGTGACAGCCGTCATCGGTGTTACACCAGTCGTGACCGTCCTCTGTTACCCGAGAAGCGTGCCAGTTTGCAAATTCGTTGTTTATTACATATTGAAGACTGAATTTTTTGAATTTTTCGGGAAACGTTGAAATAAACTCACATTCACCTTCACTGCTTTTTTCAGGTGTATAATTGCAGACAACAAAATCAGTTCCGCTGTCTTTATAAAACTGAGCTTTTTCATTTCCGGAATATATATCCGTCCAATCAGCATCGTTGCCGACAAAGAAATTCTGTTTTTTTATATCAGCCATACCGATCACCTCAAAGATTAGTTAACTCAAGTATATCAAACAAAGAAAAAATGTCAATTCTTCAAAGAAAATAATTAAAAATATTTAGTAATTATGTTATTTCTATGTAAAAGCGTAAAAACAGCAGTTTTAATTTTCAATATCTGGCAGTTAAGAATTATATAAGGGTATTGTATTTTTTATTGATTTTTGTTAGTATAGTATGAGAGATAATATATTTTCTGATAATATCTCGTTTTATCATTAGGTTGTTTAAAAACGACAACAGTTTTTTTGACAGCCGGTTTTAGCTTTTTCTTCGGCTAAAACGAAAAATATCTATAGGAGAAATTTGTTATGAGAATGAAAAGAAAAAGGATACTGTTTGCTATAGTAACAGTGCTTATGGCTATGTCTTTTGCTTTTGCCGCAGCGGCGGCAAGTGTCGGCGACATGGATCAGAACGGCAGCTTATCGGCTGCAGATGCGCGAGTAATTTTAAGGGCATCTGTCGGTCTTGAGAATCTGTCCGAAGAACAGAAAATACTTGCAGACGCAGATTTTGACGGAAAAATTTCTGCGGCGGATGCAAGACTTGTTCTGAGAGCTTCGGTAGGTCTTGAACAAATAGAAGATCCGGGCCAGTCTCATACCCACGAGTATGAAACGGTAGTGACAAAAGCGCCCACCTGTACAAAGCAAGGCGAGCAGACAACAACCTGTAAGCTGTGTTCATATAAAAAAGTTGAAATCCTTAATGCAACGGGACATGAAAAAGGTGAATGGATCGTTATTCTTGATTCAACCGTTGATAAAGAGGGATATGAGCGCAGTCAATGTAAAAATTGCAGTTATTATACAGACAGGGCAGTGCCGAAAAAGGAAGCTGCCTATGTGATTAGTGTTGATACAGGTGTTGACTCTGTTTCCGAATTGCGCGTTGCAGCAGACGGCAAATATACATTACCCGTGCCAAACAGAGAAGGTTATATCTTCAAGGGTTGGGTTGACGGTGAAGGTAATGATTTTGCATCTTCCGGTGTAATAAAGGCAGATGCAGCTTGTACTGCTGTTTGGGAGCTTGACGGAACCGACACGCTCATAAAGCTTGTAAAAAGAGCAAATGCGGGTACCGATAAAATAGTAATTACAGATAATATTACAGTTAATGAGCCTATATACGTACCTTATGAAACAGTTATTTATTCAGACGGAGATTTTTCAATTACACGTGCCCCCGATTACACGGGAGATATTTTTGTTGTAGGCTCCGATAAATACGGATATCCCTCTGTTGACAAGGGTGAAAAGGCAGTTCTTACTCTTGGCGGTGGTGAAGGTACACTTACAATTGACGGTAACAGAGACAACATAACCGTAGATGTCAACGGTTCATGTATATTTGTTGCCGACAGCTCTGAGCTTAATCTTTATGACGGTGTAAAAATCGTTAATAACTATAAGACAAGCAATGAGCGTATAAACAGATATAACATTATTATGACAGAAGCCTCCCGCTTCCGTGCAGGTGGTGCTGCCATTATAAATATCACATCCACGGTTAATATGTATGGCGGTATTATTGATAATAATGAAACAGCAACCGAATACACTGAAACCGATAACGGTGACGGCACTGTAACCAAAGCCGAAGACAACGGCTGCGGCGGTGCTGTGTTTAACCGCGGAACCTTCAATATGTACGGCGGTGTTATAAGCAATAACACTGCACTCAGAGGCGGCGGTATCTATAATGATAAGTTCTGCTATCTTTATTCGGGTGAAATAACAGGCAACTTAGCTACTGTTTACGGCGGTGCGCTTTCTTCATCCTCATCTTCAAGTGCAGATACCTTTGTAGGAAGCCGTGTGGCAACAGATAAGCAGATGCTTATAAAAGACAACCGTTCTTACAGAGCCGGCGGTTCAATGTATTCAAATACATCCAGTCCCATTGTTATTTATTCAAATGCTGTATTTGAAGGAAACCGCAGTGATACCTCGGGCGGTGCTGTCTACACAGCAGGACCTCTTGTTATTGACGGTGCAAAATTTATAAATAACACCTGCGAATACTCGGGCGGTGCAATTTATCATCATTATACAAAGGCAGAATTTAAGCGTAAATATATACAGCTTGATAACTGTACTTTTGATTCAAACAAAGCAGGACTCGGCGGTGCTGTCATACTCAGTGCTTCCGGAAGCGTCGAAAATGAAGGAACATATGCCGAAATCACAGACTGTACCTTTACAAAGAACGAAGGTATTGTTACCGAAATTAACCCCGGTAACGGCGGTGCACTTTATATCACAAGAAACAGCGATGCTGTGATAAAAAATTGCAGCTTCAATGAAAATACTTCCGTAAAAAATGCAGGTGCTGTTGCAATTCATTCAGGTGCAACAGTTACCATGACCGACATTGTTTTTAATAAAAATACAGCTGCTCTCGGCGGTGCGGTTTATACATCGTCAGACAGTGTTGTTACTATGAAAAATGTAGGCTTTAATGAAAATTCTGCCGTTATGGATGAAAATCTCAGCGGCGGTAACGGCGGTGCCGTATACTATGCAAAAGCAAATCTTACGTTAAACAATGTTGATTTCTACAACAATACAGCTGATAATAATGCAGGTGCTATATATCAGAATGCATCAACACTGAAGCTTGATAGCACATGTGATTTTATCGGAAATAAGGCAGGCAACCACGGCGGTGCTTTATACCTTACTTATACAAGCAATGAAGACGGCACAAAAACAGGCTCTGTTCTTAATGCTCAGAATGTTACATTTAAAAATAATTCCGCTCTTGCAGGCGGTGCCGTCAGCGGAAGAACAGCAACAGATATAACATTAAACAAAGTAAAGTTTATAGAAAATTCAACACCCGAAGCAAAAGTGAGCACAACTACGGGCGGCGGTGCCGTTTACTCAAATAACTCAGATGTTAAAATTACCGATACATTATTTGACGGCAACTTCTCAGGTTACTACGGCGGTGCTTTGCGTCTGGATGCCTGTGTTACCACTATAAAAAATACACAGGTCATCAACAGCAGCGGCGGCACAGGCGGTGCAATATATGCATCCGGTGAAACTTTCGATGCTCAAAATCTTACACTTAAAGGAAATTCTTCAACACTTAACGGTGTTATGTATATTGCCAACCAAGAAGCCGTGTTCACTTCTCTTGAGGCAACAGAGAATACCGGTGTCAATGGCGGTGTACTTTACGCAGGCAGAAAAACACAGGTAGAAGTTACCGATTCCGTATTATCGTCAAATACTGCAAAGCACGGTGGTGTTTTCTATATCACGGCAGAATCCGATGTAACAGCGGATAACTGCGAATTTTCCGATAATAAGGCAGAAAACGGACAGGGCGGTGCTGTATATGTAAGCGGTGCAAGCTTTGATGCGGTTAACGGTTCTTCCTTCACGGGTAATACGGCAACCGGACACGGCGGTGCAATAAGCTCACAGGATGTTGTTTCTGAAGTAATTCCTGAGCCTGTTCCCGAGGATAAGCCTGAAGATAAACCTGAGGATTCTTCGGAGGACGTCATTGAGCCCGGTTCAGGTGATATTCCTGAGGATAACCCCGAAGATCCCGATGATTTCCCCGAAGAAAGCACTGATGAAGCTTCTGAAGACTCTTCTGAAATCACACCCGTACTTGTCAATGCAGCAGCTGAAGAAAGCACAACCGCAAAGACTGAGGAAAGCACAACCGCAAAAACTGAGGAAAGCACAACAGAAGCTCCCGGAGGCTCTTCAGAACCTATTACCGTTAAAACATACTCATATATAACTATTGATAAGTGTACATTTGATGAAAACACAGGTTCATCAGGCGGTGCCGTATATTTCAATGATACCGAATATACTGTTAATAACAGCAGCTTTACAAAAAATACCGCAACCAATGAAAGCTACGGCGGCGGTGCTGTTTATAACACCGGCACAACAGGTAAGATTTCGGATGTTACATTTACGGGTAATACTGCTCTTCGCGGCGGTGCGGTTGCAATTTACACCAACAGTGAGGTTGAATTCTCTCATATTACCGCAACAGGCAATGAAGCTACGGCAGAAGGCGGTGTTATCTACGCAAACAAGTGTAAGGTAGATCTTACAAAAGAAAATATAGTCTTTACCGATAATAAGGCTAATCACGGCGGTGCTGTATATGCAACTAAAGCTCCCTTGTTTGATATAAAGGGTGCTGTCATTGAAAGAAACAGTGCGGCTTCCAACGGCGGTGCATTATACGCAACAGGTTGTACACTGAATATCAGCGGAAAAAATACCGTTATCAGAAATAACGAAGCTGCAAATCACGGCGGTGCCATATATCTTTCTTATGTTACAGAAGCAGATTCATCAAAAACAGGCGGTGTTCTCAATATTGACGGCGTTTCACTTACGGATAACAAGGCACTTTACGGCGGTGCTGTAAGCGGACGCACAAACAGCGTTATCAATCTTCAGAATCTTACCCTTTCGGGTAACTCCGCTCCCGATGCCACATCTGAGAACAAAGCGGGCGGCGGTGCAATATATACAAATAATTCCGTTCTGAATCTTTCCGCGGTCAATATAACGGGCAACTCATCGGGTTATTACGGCGGTGCGGTATTTACCGAGGTTGCCGAGGTTACAATAAATAACGGCAGTGTTATCAGCGGAAATAACGGCGGAACGGGTGCGGCAATGTATCTTACCTCGGGAAGCTCTCTCGTAGCTGAGAATATTACCGTGGAAAATAACACTTCAACGGCAAACGGCATATTCTATGTCAGCGGTAAGACATTCACCTTCAGCGGTGTTACCGCAAAGAACAATAGTGCTGAGCTTAACGGCGGTGTTATCTATGTAAGCGGAGCTGCCGACGTGGATATTACCGACTGCGTATTTACGGAAAATACTGCTTCCAACGGTGGTGCGGTATATCACCGTTCAACAAACGAGCTTACTATTGGTAAGACAAAGTTTATAAATAATACGGCTTCTTCCAACGGCGGAGCTCTGGATATCGTAGGCTCAACCGTTATCGCAAGCGGTGAAAATGAATTTAACGGTAATGAAGCCTCCGGCCACGGCGGTGCCGTATATGTAACTTATATCTCTGCCGAGGGCGATACTGAGGCAAGATTCGGTAAATTCACCGTAACTGACGGTATATTTGAAGAAAACTGCGCTGTCGGCGGCGGTGCGGTAAGCATAAGAAGTGACTGTGAAGCCGAATTTAACGGTACCGTATTTAAGAAAAATACCGTTACGGGTTATGAAGTAAAAGCTGACGGTACGGGAAGCCCCGACGGAAATGCCGAGGGCGGCGGTGCTGTTTATGTCGGCTACGGAAAGCTTACTCTCAATAACGTAACTGCTCTGGAAAATGAAGCTTACGAAAGTGTTTCGGCAGAGGATAACACGGTCGTAAAGAGCTTCGGCGGTG
Source organism: Acutalibacteraceae bacterium (assembly GCA_045538645.1). Taxonomy (GTDB): domain Bacteria; phylum Bacillota; class Clostridia; order Oscillospirales; family Acutalibacteraceae; genus RUG806. Next base: position 49,119 of record JAZSRT010000105.1, read on the forward strand.
CAATCAATGCAGTAAAATCACAGGTGAGTGTAACTGAAGGTTCATACGAAGGCAATAAAGCCTCCGTCGGCGGTGCTTTCAATATCATTGACAAGTCCGATGCAGCATTTACGGGAACTGTATTCCAAAACAATGAATCCGTTTATGTCAATAAGGATTATGACAATACCGTGGGCGGCGGTGCCGTAAATATGAACGGCGGAACACTTTCACTTGACAAGGTGACCTTCACGGGAAATAAGTCGGGCTATTACGGCGGTGCGCTTATGGCTGCGGGAGCAAAGGTCGATATTTTCAATAACAGTGTAATTGAAAATAATGAAGGCTCAACGGGTGCGGCTTTGCATTTCAAGAGTAAATCCGAAGTCACGCTGACGGATACGGAAATAAAGAATAATACTTCTGCCTATAACGGCGTGCTTTATGCAAACAACAGCACTGTGACCCTTGAAAGAGTAACCGCAACAGGTAACGATGCAGCAAACGGCGGTGTCATCTTTGTAAGTAACGCAAATACTGTTGTAAATGCCAATAACAGTACGATGTATCAGAATAATGCATCAAAGGGCGGTGTCGCCTATACCGAAAATGCGACGGTTTTCTTTAATACGAGCACAATTTCGGAAAACACGGCAAGCTCAGGCGGTGCGGTATATTCAAACGGCGGTAAAATAAATTTCAACGGCGGTACGGTTTCTTCAAATACAGCCTCAAACGGCGGTGCGGTTTACGGACTTGAAAATGCGGCTGTAAATATAAATGATACTTTATTCAATGAAAATTCAGCATCACGCAACGGCGGTGCGGTTTATGTAAGCCAATCAGAAGCAGAAATCACCGATGCCGAATTTATCTCAAATACTGCAGCAAATCACGGCGGAGCCGTTTATCTTGCAGGTTCATTGCTTAATGCAAACGGAAACAACAGCTTTACTTCAAATACTGCAGATAACCACGGCGGTGCCGCATATGTTGTATACTTTGATGCTGAGAATGAAGACGGCTCAACCAACCGAATCCCCGGTGTAATGACAATGAACGGCGGTACGTTTACGGAAAATACGGCTCTCGGCGGCGGTGCTGTCAGCATCAGAAGCAACTGTGAAGCCACATTCACCGATACTGTCTTTACAGAAAACTCCGTAACAGGCTTCGCAGGTGAAGCAGACGGCGACGGCGAAGGCGGCGGTGCAATTTACGTCGGCTTCGGAAAGCTCAAACTTAACAACGTAACTGCAAGCGGTAATACGGCTGTCGAAGGAATAAATACGGCAGATAACTCCGTAATAAAGAGCTTCGGCGGTGCGGTAGATTCAAAGGATTCTGAGGTTGTCGTGACAGGCGGTACATTCAGCGGAAACAGTGCATCAAGCGGCGGTGCGTTCTATCAGACATCAAAATCCCGGCTTACTGTTTCAGGCGCAACGCTTGAAAATAATGAATCCGTATATCAGAATACAGATTATGACAGTAATGTCGGCGGCGGTGCAATAAATGCAGCGGGCGGCAGTGTCATTCTTGACGGAACAACACTTAAGGGCAACAAGACCGATTATTACGGTGGTGCTGTTCTTATGTCCGGTACTATTGCTGAGATAAAGGGCAACAGTGTAATTGAGTCTTCCGAAGGCGGTACGGGTGCGGCGCTTTACTTCAAGGGCAGCTCTGACGTAACCGTAAACGGTGCAAAGGTTCAGAATAATACTGCATCTGCCAACGGTGTAATATATGTAAATAACTGTATACTTGATATAACGGGACTTGAAGCCTCCGGAAATGAGTCTAAAAACGGCGGTGTCATATACACAAGCAACAAGAATACCGTTATTGAAATAAAAGACAGTAAATTCAGCGCAAATACTGCAACTGCTTCAGGTGGTGCGGTATATACCGAAAATGCAACGGTAGCCTTTACGGGAAGCGAAATCGTTTCAAATACTGCCAAAAACGGCGGTGCGGTATATTCTCTCGGCGGTAAGGTCAGCTTCTCGGATTCTCTTGTAAAAGAAAATTCCTCAACCTCCTCGGGCGGTGCGGTATATGCCGGCGATGGTACGCTTTCTCTTACGGACACGGCGTTCAGTGAAAACAGCACATCCAATCACGGCGGAGCTGTTTATCTTGCAGGCGCAGTCCTTACGGCAAGCGGAGATAATACCTTTACTTCAAACTCTGCAAAGAATCACGGCGGTGCGGTTTATGTAGTATACTATGATGCTGAGCAAGCCGACGGCTCAACGAACCGTGTCTTCTCCGTGCTTAATATGGAGAACGGTACATTTACGGATAATACGGCTCTCGGCGGCGGTGCTGTCAGCATCAGAAGCGGCTGTGAAGCAACATTTACCGGTACTGTCTTTAACGGCAACACCGTAGACGGCTTCAGCGATAAGGCTGACGGTGACGGCGAAGGCGGCGGTGCAATTTACGTCGGCTTCGGTACACTTAATCTTAATAACGTAACTGCAAGCGGCAATACTGCCGAAGTCAGTGCACCCGGCGAAGAAGGTACTGTAAATTACGGCTTCGGCGGTGCGGTGGATTCCTATAATTCAACTGTCAATGTAACGGGCGGTACATTTGAAAATAATACGGCAGGTGTCGGCGGTGCTTTCAATGTACAGGGCAATTCGCTTAAGGTCGATTCTGCTTCATTCAAGGGCAACACCTCCACGGCAAATGCTTCATCACCTCTCAATTCGGACTTCGGCGGCGGTACCGTAAGAAGCAAGAAGGCTGAAATTACACTTACGGGTGTAAGCATTGACGGGGATAAGTCAAATTATTACGGCGGTGCCGTACATTCTGTCAATTCGACCGTTACGGTAAACGGCAATTCCGAAATAAAGAATGTAAGCGGTGCTACGGGAGCTGCTCTGTACTTTAAGGACAGCAGCGAAGCTCTGCTTGAAAACGTAAGCCTTAAGGATAATACCTCCTCATATAACGGCGTAATTTATATCAGCAGCGGAAACATCACCTTAAAGAATGTCAATGCATCGGGTAATACTGCAGTAAGCGGCGGTGTGCTTTATGTGAGCAGTGCTTCAGCTACGGCTGAAATTTCAGGCGGTGTATTTAGCGGAAACACCGCAAATCAGGGCGGTGCGCTGGTGGTCAATGCGGCAAAAGCAAATATAAGCTCAGCCGAATTCAGCGGTAACAGCTCAAAGCTCGGCGGTGCCGTCTATGTCGTAAGAGGTGAAATTACGGCTGATAACGTTGAATTTATAAATAACAGTGCTGTTCTGACCGAAGACGGCAAAAACGGTAACGGCGGTGCGGTTTCAATTGCCGCAGGTAAGGTTACAGCTTCCGAAAATGTGATTTTTAATGGAAATTCCGCTGAGAATCACGGCGGTGCCGTATATGTTTCATACGGAAATAATGATGACGGCACCAAGACTCCCGGTGAGCTTTATATGAACGGCGGTCTCTTTGAGAGCAACGAGGCTGTTTCGGGCGGTGCCGTATCTTCAAGAACTTCATGTATTACCGAGTTTACGGGTACGGAATTTAAGAACAATTCCGCATCAAGCTCATCTTCTGACGGCGGCGGAGGTGCCGTATACACCAACGATAACAAGCTTACTCTTTCAGGTGTCACTGTTACAGGCAACTCCACGGGCTACTACGGCGGTGCGGTTACAGGGCTTAATGCCGAGATAACCGTCAATAATGACAGCTTGTTCAGCGGCAATAAGGGTATTACAGGTGCGGTATTTAATTTCCGCGGAAGCTCAATAGTTTCTCTTGATAAAGTGACCGTAAGGGACAACATAAACGAAAAGGGAAGCGGCAATGTTTATATCACCGGTTCAGGTTCAATCGATATCAACGCTCTTACTGCTTCAGGAAACGTAAATACTAACGGCGGTGTAATTTATATCAGCGGTTCGGCTGTCGCAAGTATTACAGATTCCGAGTTTACGGGTAATGAAGCCAAGGGAATCGGCGGTGTTGTTGATCACCGTTCAAGCGGAAAGCTTACTGTAAGCGGTACAGACTTTACTTCAAATACCGCTAAAAACGGCGGTGCGATGAATCTTGCAGGTGCGGGTAAGGTTGAAATAAAGAGCAGTACATTTGAAAGCAATGCTGCAAGCGTTTCGGGTGGTGCACTCTTTATTACGGAAAGTGCAGACGTGAAAATAAGCGAGGATACCTTGTTCAAGGGAAATACTGCCCCCACAGCGGGTGCAGTACACCTTGACAGCGGTGCAAAGGCAAATATTTCAGATTCTTCATTTGAAGCAAACACCGCAACAGGCGGTGACGGCGGCGCGATACTTGTTTCCGATTCCTCCGAAGAAGGAAAAGCCGCAACGAGCCTTAATGCGAATAATGTAAAATTTGACGGTAATACTGCTTCTTCAAAGGGCGGTGCAATTTCGACGGATACCGCAAGCCCCAATCTTGTTATAAATGCGGTTTTATGCGAATTCAAAGGAAATAAAACCCTCGGCGCAGGCGGCGGTGCTGTTGAAATTCAGAACGGAAACTGTACCTCTGCAGACGGACCGACAGTGAATAAGCTTGTTTTCACGAACTGTAAATTTACTCAGAATACTTCAAAGACCACAGGTGCGGCAGTGGAGATAAGAACAAGCTCCTGTGCAAAATTCGACGGTATTGAAGCTACAGGCAATTCCGCAGGCAGCGGAAAACAGAACGGCGGCGTATTCTACGTCACATCCAATCATTCAAGGCTTTATCTTACAGGAACTGTGACACAAAGCGGCAACGCTGCTGCTTCAACAGGAAAGTTTGCTTATCTTTATAACAGCAGCTACAGCAATCCTCCGAGAATCTATACTTCTCACAGCAATACCGCATCGTGGATAAGCGATGTGGGCGGTAATACTACATCAATAACCTTTGATGTAACTTCTATGCCTTAATGAATGCGGGGTAAACAGATATGAAAAAAATAATATCATCAATACTTGCCGTCATAATGGTTATGGGAATGATTCCCGTAAGCACTGTTTTCTCGGCTGAAACAACGAAATTTCCCGCGGAGACCGATGCTTTTTCAAAAACAACCTATTATGTGGCTCCCGAAAAGAACTTTTTTGATGAAATACTTCCCGAAATAGAAAAGAATATCAAAGAAAACAACACTCATACGGTAACTCCCTATTATGATAAGTTTCCTCTTGCGAATAATCCCGAAAATTTCCAGGGATTGGGACATACGACCTATGCAAATATTAACGGAAAGACCGTAACGGCAGAGGCTTTTTACAGAGTTCCCAATGAAGGACTTAATGACCCCAACTACGGCTTGGGAATTCTCTTATACCAGTGTATTCAGTATAAGAGAGCCCATCCCGAAGAGGATGTAAAAATCACATTTTCATCATACAGAACTTCAGCCAGTGCCTCAGTGTGTGTTATTCCCGAAAGCAAATACTACGGCTATATGCGTTCGCTTTTCACAACAAACTATGATGAGCAGGGATTTGTAAGAATATCATTTATGCTTGTTGAAGCTGCACGTATGGGAATTGAGGTCACAACGGTAAATCAGCTTAATTCCTACGGCAGAAATCAGTGGGACCCCGTCCAGCAGAAGCTGAGAAACAGAACAGAGCTTAGCTATGATACATATTTTAAGAATTCTCTCTCTGTAAAGTGCTACGACTCTTATGCAAAGGGAAAAAAGGTCTCTGACTTCTTTAATTATATTAAAGTTGGCTGGAAGGTAAATGATATTACCGTAGATATGCAGCACCTTAAGAGCCTGAGCGTAACAAATTATATTGCCACCGACGGAACAGAGCACGGAAAATCAGTATTTTTCTCAAGCTCCAATCTTGACGATAATTTCTATAACGGTGCAAACGGAAACAACAGTTCACAGTCAGGTGTTATTGTTTCCGACCACGATGAATTGTGGCTGGCAACATATAACTATACTCAGCTTATGGCACGCTACAGCGGTCAGGAAGAATTATATCTTCTGAGAGATCTTGTACGTGATATGAATAATGAGCAATATGCACTCATAAAAAGCGGTCAGGAAGACCAGATCCCTGAGGATGAAAAAATACTTTATCTCGGAAGTGAGACTGACCCCGTATTTGAGCTTTATTTCACTCCTTTCGGCGGTGCTACCGATGCATGGGAGCCCGAATTCAATCCCATAAGTAAATATGTTGATAAGCTTCAGACCTCAGACAGCTATATAGAATTTATCTGGAATACCTACGGTTACGGTGCTTGTACGCTTGGTGACACTATGTCAAGAAAGCTTGCCGATGTTTACTGTTCACGTCCCGATCCTCGTAATATTTTTTCAATCAAAGCAACGGATTTTCCCTGTGATGAAATAAAAAAACTTAAAGTGGGCTCGGAAATCGGCTACTTAAGTGTGAAATCAAGCTCGGGAATTCATTCCAAGGACATTATAATGAGCTATTCCGAAAACGGAGTACGACATAATGTCAGCCTTCTTTCGTCCTGTAACTTCTATCCTGCCGCTTATTACTACCGCACAAACTCAATGCTTGTAATAAACGAGATTGACACCGAAGAGCCCGGCTTTTATGAGATATTTGCAAATAAATTCTCCTACGGCGCCATTACCACAGATTTTTCGGTATACCCTCCGGAGCTTGTTCTTGAAGCGGGCGCAGTATATGAGCTTGAAGCTCAGAATTGTGGCGGAAATGCAGTTTCCTGGACATCCTCTGCTCCCGGGACAGTAAGTGTTATCAACGGAAAGCTTACCGCAAAAAAAGCGGGCAGTGCCACGATTACTGCAGTGTGCGGAGCAAAAAAGGATACCGTGAAGGTTACTGTTGTTGAGTGCATTGGCTGCTACAATGCAAAAGGAATTGTCTGCAATCAGAATGAACAGTATGTTCTAAGTAAAAAGCATAAATCAATGCCCCTTACCTTTGAAGCTGTATTTTCAGTTGATGCAAATACTTTAACAGGAACAACAGCTATTCTCGGCAGTGACGGACGGTTTGACCCTGCTATTGTATTTTCACTTAATAAAAGCGGTCAGCCGAGAGTTGCTATAAGAGATGTGGCTGATTATTCCCAGCAGAGTGTATATACCTTCAAAAATGTAAATGTAGCAACAGGCGAAAAAGTACATCTCGGCATAGCTATGGATTTCGGCAAAAAAGAAATGTATTGCTATGTAAACGGCGAGCTTAAGCAGACGCTTAAGGGAATTGCTGAAATTACTCCCTTTGAAGAAAAGCATAATCAGGTTATAGGCGGTGACCACAGAAACGGCAATGTCACATATTTTACGGGAATTATTGAATCTGTTGCAGTGTGGTCGGATATACGTACTGCGAGTGAAATAGCAGCAGATTATAAGAACGGAATCAATACTTCCGATGACGGGCTTCTTGCCGCATACAACTTTAAAAAATGCCCGAAGCATTTTATGAATGACCTTTCTCAGAATGACAATGATCTTAATCACATTGTTTTGTGGCAGGATAAAGAAGATGTTGTCCCGGTCGGTAATTTCGAGTATTCCTTTGCGGTAATAGGTGATACGCAGACCATGTGTGAGCAAGACCCTGAAGCTATGGAGGCCATTTATGATTGGCTGCTTGAAAATAAAGAATCACAGAAGATTGAATATGTTATAGGTCTCGGTGATATCACTGATGACAGCACTGATGAAGAATGGACTGTCGCAACTGAATATATCAGCAAGCTTAACGGCAAAATTCCTTATGTTCTTTCACGCGGAAATCACGATGACTGGGATGATTTCAACCGCCTTCTTCATAACGGCTATTACGAAACAACAGTTGACGGAATGATGGACGCCGGAACAGTTTCTCTTACAGATCCTGCCCAACCGGGACTTGTACCTCAGGAGCAAGAGGACGGAAGCATAATTTATGTAACCCGTGAAGGTGACATTCCCGAAGGCGGCGATGTAGAGGGGGATCTTACCAACTCCTACCGCTATTTCAGCATCCAGGGTACAGACTATCTTATTATGACACTTGACTTTGCACCTGATGAGGAAACACTTAAGTGGGCTGATTCGGTAATTGAAGCAAATCCCGATCATAAGGTAATTATAGTGACACACGCATATATGTACCGTGACGGAACAACAATATCTTCAGAAGACTGTTATCCCCCCACATATTATGAAGGCTATAACGATCCTCAGAACGGTGACGATATGTGGAGCAAATGTTTTTCGAAGCACGAAAATGTTGTTCTTGTGTTGTCAGGACACGACCCGTGGCAGCATATTGTATACCGTCAGGATGTTGGTGAAAAAGGAAATACCGTAACGCAGATGCTTATTGATCCTCAGTATATGGACCGTGATATAGGTTCAACCTCAATGGTTGCTATGCTCTATTTCTCAAATGACGGAAAAACTCTTACAGTACGTTATTATTCCGTTGAGAAAGATTGTTACGGTTCTGAGCTCAGTCAGTTTACGATAGGGCTTTATACTCACGAACATGAATATAAGGAAGTAATTACTCCTGCCACACTTACGGAAGACGGAAAAGTTGCATCTGTCTGTGTTGAATGTTTTACAGAAGAATCAACTCCGATTTATTCTCCGAAAGAAATAACACTGTCAGCTGATACATTTGTCGGTAACGGAAAAGTACAAAAGCCTTCGGTTACTGTTAAAGACAGCAAAGGCAATCCTCTTAAGGAGGGCACAGACTATAACATAACATATAGTGCAGAAAGCTTGGAGGCAGGTGAATATTCTGTAACTGTTACTTTTATGGGACAATACAGCGGTGAAAAAACATTCCCCTATATCATTAATAAAAAGCCCGAACCCGTAGATGTTCTCGGCGATGTTGATAATGACGGTAAAGTTTCTGCGGCGGATGCAAGACTTGCGCTTCGTGCTTCTGTCGGACTTGAAAAATTTACCGAAATTCAGACTAAGACTGCAGATGCGGATAAAGACGGTAAAGTTTCAGCTGCAGATGCAAGACTTATTCTCCGAGCCTCTGTCGGACTTGAAAAACTGAAATAAATATACAAGAAAACGGTTTCGCCGTACGCCTGCGGCGAAACGTTTTCGGATAGTCCATCTCCGAGCGAAGCGTAGCAGAGCGTTCGGAGGGACATATAATCTTTTTTACTCTATAGGAAGGAATTTCCTGTAAATTAAAATAACACCATCTGAAAAGGATT
>JAZSRT010000016.1:0-54541 GCA_045538645.1 Acutalibacteraceae bacterium
CGAAGGAGCACGATTGGAAATCGTGTATACGTCATAAGCGTATCAAGGGTTCGAATCCCTTACTCTCCGCCACGTTAAAAAGCCCGTAAAGTCTAGACTTTACGGGCTTTTTTCTATTCCATAGACCTAGAAACGATTTGATGTTTTTATACTTAATTATCAATAAATCGTGTGCCTACTTTTAGGCAATCGTTTATTGATAATCGTGTTAACTTATGTTATAATCAAATTGAGGGGGTCATTTAATGGCACAGAAAAAGACACTTATCACAAAAAAGAAAGAACAGTTTAAGAACCAAGAGCAGAGATATAAAGAGTCTGCGAACATATTTACGGGGGACGAAGATAAAATAGATTTAGTGTATACAAGGTTTATTTTATTTCAACACTCTAACGGCAATAGTAAAGCAACTATTGATTTTTATGAAAGATTTTATAAGAAATTGTCCGCATTCTGTAATAGCACATTCGGAGAGGCTGGCGGAATAGAGAACTGTCCTATAAATATGATAAAAGAAGATTATTTTAGATTGGCTTTTATAAAATCTTTGGGTGATGTTAACAACCAAACTGTTAATTCTTATTTAAGAGGATATAGGGCTTTAGGTAATTTCGCAGTAAAAGAGGGCTTTTTAGACAGTTTTAAATGTCCGATAAAAGAAACGGCTCCTGAGGTCAAAGAGGTATACACAGAGGCAGAATTAAAGAAATTATTAGTCAAGCCCCCCGTAGAAGATTTCGAGGTTTTTAGAACCTTTACAATTATAAATCTTTTACTTTCCACAGGTGCGAGAACTAACACTATTGTTAATCTGCGAATTAAAGACGTTGATTTAGATGACGGATATATAAACTTTAATACAACAAAGGCACATAAGGTTGTTAGAATAGGTTTACATAGAAGGGCTTTAATCTCTCTTAAAGAATATATTCACTATTGGCGGAGTGGCGGAGATACTGAACCTACGGATTATTTATTTTGTAATATCTACGGAGAACCGCTTACAAGACACGGGCTTTATAAAGCCATTGAAAGATATAATAAAAGTCGAGGGGTTAACAAAACGGGAATACACTTATTCAGACATACGTTTGCTAAAATGTGGATTACAAATGGCGGAGATATTATTTCACTAGCTCAAGTATTAACTCATTCAGAGTTGGATATGGTTAAGAGATACGCAAATCTTTACGGAGCAGATATTAAAGATAAGATTCTAGAACACTCTCCACTATCGCAAATTAGAACCAATAGCGGAGAAACAATTAAGACACAAAAGAAGAACGAAGAAACATAACAAAAGAGAGCAGAAACAACTCTGCTCTCTTTCTTTGTTTATAAATCCATAATTGAGTCAATAAATGAAATCTTAGTCTTTTTCTTTTTTCCAATGTAGGAATAAAAACGCTCAATAAATAACTCTCTGACTTTAGCAATATCAATATCTGTGTATGTAGTGCCATTAAGTGAGTTTTTGTATTCTTTCTGATAATCTTTGTTAGAAACAATAGACTTGAACCATGCTTTATCTTCTTCAGTTGCTACTGTTTTCATATAATTATACATAAACTCTTTTGTAATTTCGATTTTATTCATCGGTTTGTCTGTTCTAGGGTCTAATTTGTTTTTAGCCATAACCATAAGCTCCTTTAATTTTTATTAGTTAAATAACTCTTTTAACTATTAATCATTATAAAGCAATTAGAAAAATAAGTCAATAGCTAATAGTTTTTTTATTGTCCCTTTTAGGTATACCCAAAAGCAACAAAAAAAACTTTATTAAAAACGTTTCAATAAAATTGTTTCAAACCTATTGACACGTCCCAATAAATATGGTATTATAATGACACAGTAAACAAAGTCTGCGGAATATTCAAGGGAATATTTATAGGACTTAATTCTAGAAAGGGTGTTATAGAAAATGTTATTAGGTTATGTTAGAGTATCAACTCAAGAACAGAATGAAGAAAGACAGATTAGAGCATTAAAAGAAAGAGGAGTTTTAGACAAATATCTTTACATCGATAAACAGAGTGGAAAGACCGCAGATAGAAAAGGTTTGAAAGATATGTTAAGTTTCTGCCGAGAGGACGATATTATTATTACAGAAAGTATCAGCAGAATAGCAAGAAACACAACAGACTTATTAAATATAGTTGCTCAAATCACAGACAAAGGAGCAATTTTTATCAGCTTAAAAGAAAATATAGATACATCAACACCTCAAGGAAAGTTTATGTTAACAGTTTTTGGAGCTATGGCAACTCTAGAGAGAGAAAGTATTCTAGAAAGACAGAGAGAAGGTATTCAGATAGCTAAAGAGAACGGAGCTTATAAAGGAAAGCCGAAAATGTCTATTGATGAAGAAAAGCTCCGAGATGTTGCGATTAAATGGAGAAACGGAGAGCTAAAAGCGGTCGAGGCTATGGAGATAGTAGGACTTAAAAAGAATACATTTTATAGAAGAATTAAAGAGTTAGGCTTATAAGCTTAACTCTATTTTTTCGTAGTGCGGAATTGTTTCAGCTTTTGGACGTAGACAAGACCACGTCTATTTGCTGTATTAAATAAAAATATATTTTTTCCCTAAACACTACCCCCCCTATTGTTATATAATTACATTGATAAATGGAGTGTTAAGGAATGAAGAAATGATAAAAAATGCTGATTATGTTATAGTATTTTGGGACGGAGAAAGCAGAGGAACATATAGTTTATTAAAATTTGCTAAACAAAACGCAAAACCGTATCGTATAAAGCAGCTCGCTATTGAAAATAATAATATATCTGTGGAAGAGAGCATCTCTCTTTTTTCAAAAATTAAAAAAAAGATTAAAAATTTTAGGGCAAATCTATAAAATTCTATAGACACAATTTTTATTTATAGTAGCGGATAATATTAAGATAATAAAAACTAGGACATCGAGCATCATATTGTATCGGTGTCTTTGTTTTTTTGACTATCTACAATAGATTTCCGTAGTAAATAAAAAAGGAGTTATACGAGAATGAATGATTTATTAAGAAAAGAGTGTAAACTATTAAAGGCTTTATAGGGTATTACCTATAAGGAACTCTCTAGTTATCTAGAGATTAGACCTGACAGTTTTTACTGTTGGTTAAAAGGTTATTATGACTTTGGAACAGATACACAAAACAGACTAACTGAAATAATTGAAACATTAAAGGAGAATTAATACTATGGAATATTATCCGCTTTATAAATTAGGCTTCGATAAAAAGTTCGGATTAACGGAACAAGGAGAAATAATAGACTTAGATAAATCAGAGCCTCTCAAACTAAACAAAAAGAACTAGTATAAGCTTCTCAATAATAAAGGAAATATTGAGTATATCAGCATTAAAAAGTTATATAGATAGGCTTATAATAGAGAATACGCAAAGGACAATATAAAGAGCTTAAAGGGGGAAATATGGAAAGAAATCGACACTTAGGGAAAGTATTATATTTCTAACTATGGAAGAGTGAAAAGTTATCAGGGAATAAATGCTAGAATATTAAAGCCTTCATAGAATAAAAAAGGCTATTTAAGAGTATATTTATCCGAAGAAAACGGCAAAAAGAAAGCTTATTATATTCATAGATTAGTAGCAATAGCATTTATAGAAAACAACGATATCAGCAAAGATACAGTAGACCATTTAGACTTTTAGGTCTAGCACAATTATGTTAACAATTTATGTTGGTTATCAAGGTCTGATAATTCCAAAAGAAGAAGAAAGAGAGAACAAAATGGCTAAAGTTCCGAACTAGAAAACAATTAAAATTAAAAAGGAATATTGTGATACAAAAAACTTATACGCAAAAATTAACATAGAAGCATTAACAAGTGCTGTATAGGACTTAAAAGGAGAAAGTTTTAAGCTATGGATATATTTTAGTAAAAACTAGGATAATTATAGTTTTAATTTAAGCAAAGTTGATGCCATAAACTTTGGTATCGGAAGTATAAGCTCCTATAATAGAGCAGTTGCGGAATTGGTCAAAAAAGGCTATTTATAGGAAGTTTAGAAAGATGTATATGATTTCATCGAAAAACCTAGAAAAGACTAATTAGACACATTTTTGCTAATATCAAAATGAATATACCCTATATTCATTTTGAATACACTAACTCTATCAGAATGAATATAGAAATATAACAATAATATTAAATGATATAATGTTAGATAAAACTCTGCTAACGCAGAGTTTTATCTAATTAGAAAGGAGTATAGAAGAATGACACTATAGGAAAGTTATAATAATTATCGAAGTAATAAAAGCAATTATAACGGCTTATTAAGATATTATAACGATAAATCATCAACACCATATCAAAGACTTGATAATGCTAGATAGATTATATTATAGGAATATTAGATAAAAGAACTATAGAAATAGCTTGATAAAGAGCTTGAGCAAAAGCTAGATAAAACTCTTGAACAATGTCTTGAAGATATCTTTAGTAAAAGTCTTTAGATTAAGTAATTAAGATTAAGTATTGACAAAACTCTATGGAATGTGTTATCATTTAGAAAACGGCAAATCGTGTTTCTAGTTTTCTATCCTATTGGAATTATAAGGACTTGAATACACAATATATTGTAACTTTTGCTTGAATATTCCCTAGACTTTGTTTAAGGACTGAGAAAAATCTGACGCACGATTGGAAATCGTGTATACGTCATAAGCGTATCAAGGGTTCGAATCCCTTACTCTCCGCCATGTAAAAAGCCTCTTTTGTCTACCGGACAAAAGAGGCTTTTTACAATGATATCCGTTCCTCGCGGAACGGGTGATATATCTTCGATATGATATCGCACTTCGTGCGGTGATATATGCCTTTGGCATATGACGGAACGGATATTATATCATATTTGCGCCCGCAAATATATCATACGGCGCAAGCCGTATATCATATCGCGTAAGCGATATATTATTGAAAAACACAACATTTAATGATATAATACCGATGAAAGAAGGTGCTTTTATGTCAGAAAACAAATTACTTGACTTATCTTTTGAATTTGCAGTTGCTATTGTTAATCTTGTGGACGGCGTAACTGCACCCAAAAGTTCTTATATGACCGATCAGCTTGCGAGGGCAGGTACATCCGTTGGGGCAAATATTCATGAAGCACAATACGCACAGAGCAAAAAGGACTTTGTCGCAAAGCTGGAAATTGCCTCAAAGAATCCAACGAAACAAGCTACTGGTTAAAACTGATGTTTGAAACCAAAAGGATAGATCATACAACTTTTCAATACGCAGAGAAGCTTTGCGGCAACATCCGCAGACTGTTGATCGCATCCTGCAAAACCGCAAAGGAGAACGCGAAATGAAAATTTCTATTGATGAACTGCAGGCATATCTGGCAGACCGTTACTGCGGCTGGGCCACTGAACAAAGCATGTTCATGAAGTTGGTAGAGGAAATTGGTGAGGTCGCCGAAGTGTTGAACATACGAGCCGGCCGTAAAGCCTCTGACGAAAAAGATCTTCAGGAGCAATTAGGTATTGAGCTTGCGGATATGATACACTACATTGTTGCTATTGCCGCAATTAATGATATTGATCTTACGACACTCATGATTGAAAAAGACAAAAAAGCATCAATCAAGTATCATCACGCAATGAATCTTGAAACCTTCTTGTCGAAGAAAGAATCAGAATAGTGTACTTTTAGGCTTTCTTACCCCTATTCTGCTCCGTTCAGGTAGTCTTTCGCAAAACGAAAATCCTGTCGATTATTTTCGGCAGGATTTTTGTTTTTGTATTGTTCATTTTTCATTATTCAATATTCATCATTCATTCGACAGGATTTTCAATGAATTACGTATGGTAAACGCTTCGCTGATAAATATTCAAAGATGTCCGGATTTTTGCTCCCCTTCCTTAATTTGTACCGCTGTTGATACATTTGTATCGGTAGTGGTATTATTTTTTATCCGAAAAAAGCTGTGTTGAACAGTTATCATAAATTGAAGCTCTATGATAGTTTTTATGCAATGCTGTTTTGTTGTTTAATTATATTATTTTTTATTTTTTTGTTGAAAAATAATATATTATGTTGTATATTATTATTAATAGTATTTTAATACAATATTTACATTTAGGGAAGTATTACGCAATGACAGCTAAAGAACTGAAAAAGCTAAGCCGATTAGAGCTTCTTGAAATTCTTCTTGAAGAAACTAAAGAAAATGAAAGACTGAAGGCTGAATTAAAAACGGCAAACAATATTATAAAAAATGCAAATATACTTTCAGATTTAATCTGTAAGATGGATACTACACTGAATCATGCACAGGATTTTACAGACACACTTCAACAACTAACTGAAAATATATCTGAGACAAGTCCTCAGATGACAATAACAAATATCATCAAAGAACAATCTGATAAAGTTGCTTTTCCTGACCCCTCAAAAGAAAACTTATCCGAAAAAAGCAATGATACTATTAATAATATATCTGATAAAAAGCTGTATGTTGATATTTTAAATTATTATTTAACAAATGAGACAGCTCTGAGAATTCTTCCACAAAATATACAAAATAATATAAAAACAAGACTAAGAGGTATTCTCGATGCAAAGAAACAAAACACTCTTAATTAAATCTGAAGATATCGAAAAAGAATTAAAAAGAGAGCGCTATAAAAAGAAGTACAGAACATCACTGAAAAGTACATTTTTCACATTGATTGCAGTTGCGGCAATTGCAGTGCTTGTTGCAACCCTATGGCTTCCTGTTCTGCAGATTTACGGAAGTTCGATGTCTCCTTCTTTGGAAGACGGTGAAATTGTTGTTTCAGCCAAATTAAGAGAATTTAACACAGGAGATATAGTTGCTTTTTACTACAATAATAAAGTTCTTGTTAAAAGAGTGATAGCCACGTCCGGAAGCTGGATAGATATAAAAGAGGACGGTACTGTTTTTATTGACAACACTGAGCTTATAGAACCGTATATTTCAGAAAAGTCCTTTGGCAACTGTGATATTGAGTTTCCGTATCAGGTGCCTGAAAACAGAATTTTTGTTATGGGTGACCACAGAAGTGTCTCGCTTGATTCAAGAAACAGCATAATAGGCTGTATTTCAGAGGAAGAAATTGTAGGCAAAATTGTTTTCAGAGTCTGGCCGATAGAAAAATTCGGTTCATTAACATAAACAATTATTAAAACCGTTGAAAGGAGGATAAGCATAGTGGAAGCATTTTGGAAAAGAATTGCAGAAGTTCTGTTCCTGTCAAAACTTGAAAAACGCTGGCGAAAAATTGCCAAAGCTCTTGCTGTTTTTGTTGTTTTCTGGACTACATATATGCTTATTCTTCCTGCAATAACCATCGAGAATGATACTTATTGCGGACTTGATGAACATTCACACAATGAAAATTGTTATATCATTGAAGCTAATCTTATTTGCGGTTATGAATATTTTCCTAATAATGAAATCGAAACTTTAACTTCTTATCCTGAAGAAGTCTCAACAGAAAACTCCCTTGCTGAAGGAACAACTGAAGAATCAACTACTGCCGAAAAATCTATTGCTGAAGAATCTTCTTTATCAGGCTCTCTAATTGTAGATTCAACCACTGAACCTACAGAAACATCTGAAATTGTTCACACGCACACATCGGAGTGCTACGAAAATCAAAAATCAATCATATGTACTTTAGAGGAACATTCACACGAAGACATCTGTTTTATTGAAGGTATATCTTTTGATAATGAGATGTTTAACGTAAATCTTCTTGCTGATGATGATTACGCCGTTTCACCGTTAGCCGATGCGGCTAATCCCGTAACAAGAATTAACTTTGACGAGCTGGATGGCTCAGGAAGTACATATTATGTGGTTTTTACTGTTCTGAACAACAATTATTACGCCATTGACGGCAACGGTAAAGCTGTTGCAATTACAGTAAACAGTGCAGGAACTGTTACATCAAACTCAATGGGGAATAATCTTTATTGGACCTTCTCTTTGCAGAGCGGTTCAACATATACAATCCGTAATGTAGGCACTTCCCGTTATATGCATTCATATAACAACAGTTCAACTGACTACGGTGTTACAACCTCAGGCAATTATACTTCCAATCTTGAGACTACGGGTAACGGGAATAACAAAACCTTTGCAGTTAAAAGTAATTCAAACTACTCGCGCATTGTTGCATCAGGTAACAGTGCAGTTTTTCAGACTACCACAAATGTGAATTCAGCTGCACGATTCTATCTTGCTGAAGTGTATATACCAAAAAATACTTATCATGTGTGGTTTGACGGTACGTGCGGCGGTTTGATGAGTTTATATGAATCTCCCGATACATACAGGGCAGTTTCTGCTGACAATAATACTATTATTCTCCCGACAGAATGGCAATCACCGAGTAAATACTCTTACACACTGAATGGCTGGTACGACATAAAGAATCACAAGTATTACAAACCCGGTGAAACTGTGACCATTTCTAAAGATACCGTTTTCTATGCTGACTGGGTTGCAACCACCTATGATGTAGGTATAGTCGATGATACCAACATAAACTATATTGCACCAAGTCTTGACACAAACTCATTTATAAGAACGGATATGTTTGACTACAGTGCTGTATTTAATATGCAGGCTGTGACTCATACAGGCTCCGTAAGTGCTACATCACACAGTGAAACCTGGTCTGTTGTACGAAATAATACAGTACCCTATAACAGCACTGATTCTCTGGAATTTATTTTCCGTGATTGGGACAGCGGCGGATCCGATATATCATACCCTGCAAATCTTATTAGACTCAATAACAACCAGGGTACGCAAATCACATCGGGAATTATTGATTATGTTTCTGATGTATCTGAAAAAAACATTGTTGATATGCTTTTTAACCCTGCAACTGAGGTAATCGGTAAAAATTATGTCGGACAGGCTAACTACCTTTATCAGTTTATGGAAACCGGAAGTGAAAACTATGACGGCATACATAACGGCTATTACTACTATGATGCTACACTTAATGCGGCTTCTTACAATCAGTCGGCACAACGATTCTATATTTATAATTATCTCGAACGTACATCCGACTCGCTTAAGGACAGTTTTGATTCAAACGGAAATCCCACTGCAGCAGGCGCATATTCCGACTTTTTGCCTTTTAACTCTCCTTATAAAAATAACCATAACAACAAAACCATAACCTCTTATACAGACAGCAAGGGTAATACAGGCAATTACCAATATGATGCAAAAGCAACAAACCAAGGAAGTGCTGCAGCAAATGCAGGCACAAATTACTGGTTCGGTATGAAATCCGAAATTAAGTTCTATCTGCCTGATGATACAGGTACCGTTGATGCTTACAAAAATTACGGTAATATCTCATCGCACGGTCAACATATGACCTTTGAATTCAGCGGCGACGATGACTTGTGGGTATTTATTGACGGTGAACTTGTTATGGATATCGGCGGACTTCACGGTATTATGAATGGTAAGATTGACTTCTCTACCGGAGTAATAACTACCAGCACCGCAAACGATGTTCTGGAAACAGGTACAGCATCTCCGGTGGAAAAAACTTTCCTCCCTCCCCTTAAAGCCGGCGATCACACTCTTACTATTTATTATATGGAGCGAGGCGGTTCTCAGTCAAACTGTGCTATTTACTTTAATATCACTCCGCGTTACGGCATAGAACTTGTAAAACAGGATGCAATTTCAGGTAAAGATCTCAGCGGTGCTGTTTTTGGTGTATATACCGATATTGATTGCACAAAGCCTGCTGAACTCTGGACATCTGAAGCAGCATATAAAAACAACGAAGCTCCGACTAACACTTTTAGCTCGGTAAACGGAAAAATTCCTTTCTGGGGAATTTCGGCGGGTAAGGTTTACTACGTAAAAGAACTTCAGGCCCCTCCGGGTTATCCGGTTACGGACGATATCATACGTATCTCAATGAATAATCTCGGTAATTCCATATGTACAGCAGATACACTGCGCGGTAAAGACGGAATGCATACCGATGGTTTCGAAATTATTCAGAGCACTGCCAATGAAGCTTTCCAACAGATAGCTATGAAAATTGCAAATCAGGCAGATGCTGCTGCTAAAAGAAATGTAGCAGTATATAAAGATTGGAAAGTGGATGATGAAAGTCTTATTCCTGAAAGCGTAACCGTATATCTCAGGGCTAACGGCTTGAACACAGGAAGATCAGCAATTCTCAGCGAAATCAATGACTGGAGTTATGTCTGGATAGATCTTCCGATATATGACAGCAACGGCAATACCATAGAATACAGTGTTTATGAAGAGCAGGCAGAAGGCTTTTACGCCGATGTAGAAGTAAGTGACGGTTTAATGTATATAAATGCCTGGGTTCAGACAGATGCATTCTATGACGGAGGTACTTTCCTGATTGTTGACAGAGCAAGCGCTACGGAAAATTCAAAAGGTAAAGCACTTTCCGTAAACAGATCCGGTAATTTTGAATGGGTCGATTTTGAAACGGCAAAGAATGATCCTTCAACTCACTGGGTCGTAAACGCTGATGGAATGGGATTCCATGTAATCAATAAAGAAGGATATCATATAATTCTTAACGAAACAACCAGATTTGTTCCGCAGAAAAACGGCAACCGAATACTTTATTACGACAGATTCAATCTTGCCGCCCGTTACAACAATGAATATTATTATCTGAACAATAACTTCTCAGCGTCCAAAAACGATCAGCTTAAACTTGAACTATATATCAATATGGATATTCTTGTTCACGAGGAAGAAGGAAAAGATGATGAAGTTTTTGAAGACGGTGAACTTAATAATGACGGCGAAATTATTGTAACAGTATACAATGTTACCAATATACCTATTGACGATGAAAAAAGCACCTCCTTCAGTGTCAAAAAAGAGTGGGAAGACGGTGCCGCAAACCATATCAATGATAACATTACGCTTAAGCTTTATGCTAACGGTACTGACACCGGCCGAACGCTGACACTGAATCACTCGAACAACTGGTACGGTACTTTTGAAGGACTTCTGTATGAAGATGATTCCGGAAACCTGATCAGATACACCGTAGAAGAATCAGCTTTCGACGGTTATCATCCCGAATATTCTGCAATTACCGTAATTGAAGGCGGAACCAGACAGGAAGAAATAACCGTTGAAGATTGGGTTGTAACATCTACCCTTACTGCCGGTAAAACCTACAGGTTTATTAACGGAGATGTCGCACTTACTGCCAACAGCAACAACACAAATTTATCAGTTGCAAAAGCTTCTCCAACAGACAAATATCAGCAATGGATCTACACTTCAAATAATACACTTCAGAATGTCGGCAAATCGGGCTATTATCTGTATATGACAGGAAGCAGCACTAACAGAACGGTAAGGCTGGATACAAACAGTTCTACAGTTTCTCTGAGAACAAACGGTCTCAGAATCACAAGCGGTAATACTAACAGATATATTACCTTCACTTCAAGTGGTGTTTCTCTGACACAGAATAGCGGTACTGTCCCGACCACATATATTTGGGACACAACTACCAAATATATTACCGTAGCCTATTATCCCTCTTACTCAATAACCGTAACTAACATAAAAGTATACTATCTTCTGCCCGAAACCGGTGGCACAGGTACCTATTACTTGTATATAATCGGAGGACTGCTCAGTACCTTGAGCGCTGTCTTTCTGCTCTGTTTATATAAAAAAGACAGGGGAAGGAGGCGAAGTGGCTTTTGGTAGTGAGATAAAATCCGATTGTATAAACTATATTCATTAATTACTCCTGCGGGAGAAAAAAGAAAGGAAAAAGTTATGAAAAAGATTAACAAAATTTTCAGCGTTATCCTTACGTTAGTATTTGTTTTCGCCCTGGCAATTTCTGCATTTGCTGCAGAAAACGGAAAAATCACAATTACAAACGCAGAAAACGGTGAAACTTATTCAGCATACCAGATGCTTACTTTTACACCGGTTGCAGGTGCTACCGATACCGGTATTTATAAAGTTGCTGAAGGTTGGGCAGATTTCTTCGGCGGTGCCGGTGCAACTTATTTTGATGTAGCAGAAAACGACGGCGCTGTAACACTTAAAGAAGATGCAGATCTCACTGCTCTTGCAGCAGAAGCAATCACTTATGCTGCAAATATAGAAGCAACAGTCTCAGCTATTGCAGAAAGCTCAACAGTTGTACTTGATAATCTTCCCCTCGGTTACTATGTTGTTGACACATCACTCGGCACAATCTGTGCTCTTACTAACACAAATTCAAGTGTTACAGCCATCGAAAAGAACGAAGGCCCCTCTCTTGAAAAGAAGATTGTTGAAGACAACAACCTTGTTGATGCAAACACAGTTGCAATCGGTGATATTGTTACATATCAGGCAACAATCACAATCGGTGAGGGTGTAAGTGCTTATGAAATGCACGATACAATGAGTGCAGGTCTTACATTCCAAAATATAGAAAGTATTAAGGTTGCAGGTGCTGCTGTTGATACAAATAATTACACAATATCCACAACTGACCTTAAAGATGGCTGCACATTTGAAATTGCTTTCGCTGACAATTACACTTCTGGACTTACAAGAGGTACAGAAATCGTTGTAACCTATACTGCCGAAGTTAACGAAAATGCAGCTATCGGTGAAACAGGTAATCCCAATAAAGCCAAGCTCGAATATTACACAGGCGATACGGTAAAAACAACTCCTGATGATATCGTTATTTCTTATACTACCAAGATAAGTGTTGATAAAACTGACGGAACAAATCCTCTTGAGGGTGCAGGTTTTACTCTCTTTGAGTTTAACGGCACAGACTGGGTTGCAGTCGGCACAGAAATCACAGGTGTAACAACATTCGTATGGGAAGGACTTGATGAAGGTTCTTACAAGATCGTTGAAACAACTGTTCCTGCAGGCTACAACAAAGCTGATGATGTTGAATTTAAAGTTTCGTGCGCAGTACCCGAAACAGTGACCGCTGAAACAGACACAGCAACATGGTCCGTTGCTGATGATTCCGTAACTGTAAACGCAGGTGCATTAGAGACAACCATCGTTAACAGCACAGGCGGACTTCTCCCCGAAACAGGTGGTATCGGTACTACAATATTCTATATCGTAGGCGCTCTTCTTGTTGTTGGAGCTGCTATCCTTCTTATCACTAAAAGAAGAATGGCTGCCGAAGCATAATCTGAATTATTTTTTCAGCTGATGGGGCATTTGCCCCATCGGCTTGTCAAAAAGCCGGACCAGTCCGACTTTTTGACAAGCCCGGTTTATCCCCGATTTAAAGGAGAACTTTTATGAAAAAGAGAAACAGTAATGCCATAACGGTTCTTTTAATTTTTGTTTTTATTGTCGGTCTTGGTCTTTTGCTTTATCCTACTTTGAGTAACTGGTGGAACAATCAGCATCAATCCAGAGCAATAGCGACATACACTGAAGCCGTTAAAGACCTGGACGATGATAAAATTGCTGAATATCTGACCTCTGCAAAAAGTTTCAATGAGCTCATAAGATCTAAAAAAGGCTTTCAGCACTTGTATGATAATGAAATGGAAATATACAATACCACTCTTGATATTACAGGCACCGGAATAATGGCTTATGTTGAAATTCCTGCTATTAATGTATCTTTGCCTGTATACCACGGTGTTGCTGATGAGGTGCTTCAGATAGCGGTAGGTCATCTTGAATGGTCGAGCTTACCTGTTGGCGGTGTCAGCACTCACAGTGTTTTATCCGGCCACCGCGGATTACCCTCTTCCAAGCTTTTTACCAATCTTGACAAGATTGCAGAAGGTGATATTTTTATGCTTCACATTCTTGATATCACCCTGACTTATCAGGTTGAACAGATACTTATAGTTAAGCCTGACGATGTTTCTTCTCTTGGAATTATTGACGGAAAAGATCTTTGTACTCTTGTTACCTGCACACCGTACGGTATAAATTCTCATCGCTTGCTTGTAAGAGGACACAGAATAGAAAACATTGAGGATAAACCTGTTATTAATGTTATTTCTGAAGCAGGTCTTGTTGATCCGCTTATTGTTGCTCCTGTTCTTGCAGCGCCCATACTCTTTGCACTGCTTGTGTATGTTTTGATTAAATACAGAAAAAAGAAATAATAAGAAAGGAAAACGGATATGAAGAGAATCACACTTTTGTTGAGTATATTTATATTATGTCTGGCAATGTTATCCCCTTGCGCTTCGGCAGCTGAGGGTCGTCAGCTTGAAATTCTGTTTGCTCATAACGGAGAATTAATTTCCGATGCTGAATTTTCGTTGTACTACCTCGGCAGTGTCAGCGGTAAAACTGTTGTACCTGCTTCTGAATTTTCTTCATATAAGGTATCCTTTGACATTTCAGACAGTGAAAACAATGCAATTCTTGCTGAGACAATATGGGCATATGTGCTACGAGATGATATTATTGCTGATTATACCGACCGAACAGATACAGAGGGAAAAGCTGATTTTGGCGGTGTTATTCTTGAAGACGGTGCTTATCTTGTTGCTGCAGGCAAGCATTACAGCAACGGCATGTACTACTTTTTCAAACCGACAATAATTGTTATCCCTTACACTTCAGCTGATAAGCTTATTATCGCACCTAAATTTGAAACTGTTCCTGAAGAAACGAAGGATATTAATGTGTCTTACAGAGTATTGAAAGCGTGGACTAAAGATACGGGAGGAATAAGACCCGTTGAAATACAGGTACAGCTTCTTTGCGATGGAGAAATTTACGATACTGTAACTCTGAGCGCTGATAATGAATGGAGATATACATGGAGAAATCTTTCTGTTCATAACCATTGGACTGTAACAGAAAAGTATGTTGCAGGAGACTATGTTGTTTCACTTACAAGTCAGGAAATGGCATTCCTTTTAACAAATGCAGGAAGCGCCGAACCTGATGAAGAAAGTACTGCTCCGGAGGAACCTACATCAGATGTTCCGGGAACATCACCTGACAATACAACTTTGCCTGATGAAATTGTTACAGATTCAGAATATACTACCACGGAATCCGGAAATACAACCCCTGATAAAGAAGATGAACTTCCGGTTACAGGTGCATTAAAATGGCCTATACCTTATCTTGCATTACTCGGTGTACTTATTTTTATTATAGGTTATGTCAAATACAGAAAGAGTGAAATTAACTATGAACAAGGGTAAACGGGCAGGTAAAATCATAATGTCAGTCGGATTAATCCTGGTTTTCGCTTCATTTTCTCTTGCTGCTTATAATTATGCTACAGAAACAAGAGCTGCAAATATTTCAGAAAAGATTTTCTCTTTATTGGATTCAGTTGTTTTTGAAGATTTGCCTGAAGTACCTGATTATGTAATTAATCCTGATATGGATCTTCCTGCTAAAGAGATAGACGGTATTAATTATGTAGGTACGTTAACTGTACCTGTGCTTGAATTGAATCTGCCGGTGATTGACCACTGGAGTTATGATAATTTTAAGATTTCCCCTTGCGTATATGAGGGTACTCCTTATTTAAATAATTTTATTGTATGCGCACATAATTACAGAAAGCATTTCGGTTCTCTGATAAATCTCAAACAAGGCGATAATATATTATTTAATGACATGGACGGAAACACATTCACCTATGAAGTTCTGTATACTGAGATTCTCGACAATGAAGCGGTTGATGAGATGAGTGCGGGAGACTGGGATCTTACTTTATTCACCTGTACGTACGGAGGTGCTACAAGAATTACTGTGCGTTGTAAATTGATTGATGAATCGATTTTTCCTTTAAAGTGAAACAATCCCTCGGTTTTAACGGAAGGTAATATGAAACAAAAACTCTATGATATAACAGTATATGCCCGGTGAACACATTACTGTAATTATCATAGAGTTTTTTTAATTTAAAATATAATAAATTAAATTGCAAATATCATCTAAATCATATAATACTTAAATTGCTTCTTATTATACAAAAGTCAGAAAGTAAATTTAACACCTTTCAGCCCCTTCATTTTTGACATGGAGAAAACATTGCCGTCACAGAAAATAATATGATCACACAAATGAATATTGAATGTTTTACAGGCTTTATAAAAAGCTTCTGTCATTTCCTTATCATTCGCAGAAGGATTTAAAAATCCGTTTGTATGACAATGGGAAATTACTATTCCGTCAGCACCTAAAGATATAGCATCTTTAATAAGATTCCTGAAATCGGTAAAAACCATATTTCTGTCGCCCTGTGAAATTTCTTTGCACTTAATAAGACAGCTTCTTCCGTCAAGATACATAATCACAAACTTTTCTTCAGTAGCGTTAACATAGTAAGACTTAAGAATTTCAACGGCAGCTTCAGTAGAATCAATTAATCTTCTGTCCTTTACTTTGTTTGCCATATAATAGCGGCAAACTTCAGGAATAAGTTTAATAAAAGTTGCAGATTCAAGTCCTACACCGTCTATTTTTGTCAGATCTTCAATGGGAGCATTCAGAACATCAGAAAAAGAACCGAACTCATTAATCAATTCGTGTGCTATTTCATTGGTATCGCGACGTGGAATTGAGTAAAACAAAAGAAACTCAAGAACATTATGCTCATGAAAGCCCGATAATCCTGTTTCACGGAATTTTTCCTTCACACGTTTTCTGTGTTCGTCATGAAGTCCCTTTTTTGCATTCTTTTTCTTTGCAGTGTCCTTAACCTTAAAATCTGCATTCTCAACAGCATTAACCGCATTATCAATACTTCTTTTCTGCTTGGCACTACCCGCCATATAAAAATCTCCTTACAAAATTATGAATTATAAAAATAGTCTTTAATTCCCTGAGCAATTGCACTTGCTAAAATATCCTGATTGGCAGGATTTATAAGAACATTACCTTCAACATAATTAGTCATAAAGCCAGTTTCTATAAGTACAGACGGACAATTATCTACTCTCGTTACGCGGAACGGATAATATTTAATCTTTCTGTCAATTTTATTAAAATTATCATCACTTTCGGTATAAATCTTTTCCGAGTAGGCTTTAACAAGATTGGTATGTATCCAGCTAGCTAAGGGCTGAGAAAAAGGAGTGAAATAAAACGTATGAGTTCCGCTTTCCGCCAGTGATTCTGACCCGTCGCAATGAATACTTACAAAGATATCGGGATTTTGTGTTTCACACATAAAAGTTCGATCATATAGCGGCAAGCTTGTATCCGCTGTTCGGGTCAGTATTACTGTTGCACCCATATCTTCAAGATATTTTTTTGCATACAAAGCGATATTTAATGTTACTTTTGATTCACTCACACTATTATCAGCAACAGCTGTGCCAACCATAGAAATTCCGCCGTGACCGGGGTCAAGCATAACAGTTTTGCCGCTTAAAGAATTATCGACGCGCTTTTTGAAAACAACATTGACAGTTCCGTCTGTATTCTGAATAATATCAAATCCGTAGAATCTGCCGGGATTTCTCAGATACATACGCATAATACAAGAATTGTTATCGGTAGTAAATAATTCATATGATGAAAATACTGAATTCTGCGCAAAACTGAGTTGACTGTTTATAACGACAGGATTTGAATAATAAAAATTAATATCAATATATTTCGCATTGAACTCAGATATATTGTATGAAAAATCTTTATACCCTACCTTATAATCCTGTGTCTGCGGAGATACGGTTATTGGAGAAAGCCAATCAAGATTAAAGGTAAAAACTGTGGAATCAGGCTTCGTATCGTCAAAAGATGATAAGGAAACATTATTAAGCGGCAGATTATAACCGTTATTTATAAGTACACAATTCACACCGTAAACATTAATCCCGCTTTTAAGTTCATACACAAGATAACCTTCAGGTGTAACATCAATTTTTTCAAGATAATCAATAGTACCTTTCAACAGATAAGAATTATACGGACGGTAAGTGTCATAGTCATTGGCCTTGCCGATCTGTGCTGTGTTATCACTGTCAATTTTACACAGAACAGAAGTACCGAATCCGTTATCAAAATAAGGTGAAACGGAATTATTCGTATTTGAAGGTACATTATCATTTTGGTTAATATTTGCGCCATTCTGCGCACAACTCACAAATCCGCAGTCTACCGTAAAATATTTACCGTCATAAAAACAGAATAAAGAAAGTTCTGCAGCATCAAAATCAATATTGTTAAAGGCAATATCACAAAAATAATAAGCATAACCTGAAGGAATATAAATTTCATCAGGCGCAGATGCAGGGGCCATACTGAAAATATTCCCGTTAATTATCGCAAACAACTGTGAATCAGCAGGACTTACAGCATATGTGCGCAAAACAGATTTTTTATTAATAACAACGCTTTCAGTAGGATAATACGAAGAAAAGAGATTCATATTATTTTCAATTACATATGTATATTGAGCACCATTACTCTTAAAATCAAACACATTAACCGGTTGCTCCAAAGGATATTTAACACTGAAAGCACCGTCTTCATTCTTTATGAGCTGCTGTGAACAATAAACAGCAGCCTGTTTTTCTGCTTTACCCGTAAATGCAACTTCATTATTGACAGAATCCAGAACGAGACTGTCTACACTCATTGCATCCTGACGGGTTTCCGAAACATCATTAAGAAAGATAGAAAGATCACGAGCAAGCAGCTTTTTATTTTTTAATGCAGAAATGCTGTAAAAACAGCTTCCGTCAAACGTCGGGCAATTATATAAAGCTTTAATCTGCTCATTGATTTCAGTGCTGAGGCCCCACTCTTCTGCATCAGAAAATATCTTGTCAGCCCTGTGCTCACAGTAGAACGGAACACCGTAATACTCTGAAAAAGTATTCCACCAGTAAGCTACGGAACCAAACGGATAGTTTTTGTCAGCAGTTGAATAATTGCAATCAACATAACCGAAATCACATAATCCGTTTTCAAAAATATCAATTGTTGTCTGATCAGCAAAAAAATATGCCGAATCCGACTTAACTTCAACACCGAAAGAAATCTCAGGGAAATCAGCAATAATAAAAGAAGATATCAGTTTAGTTAAGTCTAATAATTCATTTTTGCTGAAAAGTGTTTCACAGGATAACAAAACACCGTCAAAAGAATATTTTTCAAGATAATCATTCAGTAATTCAACTGAAAACTCACCGTTTGAATTTATCAGGATGCTTTCATCTGCAATAAGAACCGCATCGCATTTCAGCTCATCAGTAAAATATAAAACATAACTGAGAATATCAAAATCCACCCCGCTGTTTTCTTTTAAACCAACAAATTCACCCTTTGTATCGGGTCGGATAAAAATGGTGTTCGGTATAAAATTCCGATAATAATCAAAATCGGAGTATATAGTATATTTGATTTTTTCAGTATCAGATTTATCATCAAAAACAAAATCCTCATTTATGTTGACCCATAATGCAATCATATCCGAGGACAACGAATTTTTGCGTTCGCCGTTATTTATTAGGTCAAAACATAATTCTTCAATAAGTTCAGAATTTGATTTAACTGTAACGCCGTCTGCAGAAGTATCAACAACCTCATTTACTGCAGGTAGGTCTGTTTCTGGAAATCTGATCTCTGGCAAAACACCCGAAAAGGAAAATCCGGCTATCAAAATTGCAGAGGTCAGAACAAGAAACAAAACCGTAAGTATAATGTTTTTAAATTTATGCATTAGTTATGAACTCTCTTCCCTTTCAATCTTTATCATCAGAATCTTTATCTTTTTTCATTTCAACAATATTCGTGCGAGTTTCTATTTTATCGTAATATTCTTTAAATCTAATTGAAAAATTAATCAGTCTTTCACAATTTTTGCAATAAAACATAGCAGAAAATGATTGATTAACAACCTTCCAGTCACTGAGACGCTTCATAGGTTGTTTGCAGACAGAACAGTCACATTTCATTTTACTTTTATCAATTTTAGGACTGTTTATGTTTGTAATAACTGTTGACTTAAATAAAAGCTTCTGATAGAAAGCCGAATCGCAAATAACCGCAGTATTAAGAAGATGATCTCTTGAAAAACATTTTTTAAGACAGCGAAGTCCAAGCAAGCTATCTTCAAGAGCACGATGGAAACAACACTGTGAAACATCTATACCCATATGAACTGCAGCATTCAGCAAGCCTATCTGCTGATTACCTGCTCCGACAATAAACTCCTGACAGTATTTTTGCAGATCAACGTATTGCGTAAGGAAAGGCACAGAATTCATTCCGCAGAACATAGAAAAATTGTCAACAAGAACTCTGATATCAGAATTTCCCCATGACATAAACACACAATTTCTGCCGCCGATCCATCTTGCAAAATCCGATACCGCACGTTGGAACGAAACACCTGAACACATATCCTCATTAGATATGTGTGTAAGATTCTTGACCCTGCCACTGAGTTTTTTTATTAATTGAGAACGGATAATTACGGAAAAAGTATCGATAACCTCAAGATCCTCATCTACCATAACAGCACCGATCTCAAGTATTTCATTAACAAAACACTTTTTGATTTTATTATAAGAATTATTCCATTCAAGATCCATTATTACATAAAACAATTCATTCACCTGTTTATAAAATTGTCAAACAATCGTATTTTATGACATTATAATATATTTTAGTTAATAATTCAATGATAAAATCTGATAAGATAAAATTTAACAAATAACTTGATTATTCGGTTAAATAACAATATACTTAAATACAAGGAGGAATAGAT
Organism: Acutalibacteraceae bacterium; assembly: GCA_045538645.1. Taxonomy (GTDB): domain Bacteria; phylum Bacillota; class Clostridia; order Oscillospirales; family Acutalibacteraceae; genus RUG806. The sequence goes on from JAZSRT010000016.1 coordinate 20,754, forward strand.
ATGAAAAATTTAAATCTTAAATCTTATGTTTGTGAATTTACGGGAACTCTGCTTCTTACATTCTTCGGTTGTGCAACAGCTTGTACTGTAGGCACAAATGTTGACGGCGGTTACTTAATGACTGCGTTATCATTCGGTCTCATACTTACAGTTTTATGCTATATTATCGGACCGGTTTCGGGTTGTCATGTCAATCCTGCTGTCACAATTGCAATGTTTATCAACAAAAAGATTGACTTGAGAAATACAATAATTTATATTATTTCTCAAATATTGGGTGCTGTTGCAGGCGGTCTTATACTTAGTCTTATTTTTAAGCCTGCATACGGACTCGGTGCGAATGCGGCTGCATCCGACGGTATACTTCTCAGTCTTGTGCTTGAATGTATACTGACATTCACTTTTGTACTTGCTATTTTTGGTGCTACATCAAAAAAGGAAAACTCTTCTGTTTCCGGCGTTATTATCGGTGGTGCTCTCACATTGGTTCACATTGTCGGTATCGGTTTCACCGGGACCTCGGTTAACCCTGCAAGAAGTATCGGTCCTGCGCTGTTCGCCGGAATTGATTACATTGCCGATCTCTGGATTTTTGTTTCAGCACCTGTGGTCGGCGCTGCCCTCGCTGCTTTTTTATGGAAATTCATTAACAATAAAAAATAACTAATATTCACTATTAACAGTGGGAGAAACTATGTTTATACGAAATGCAAAACTCGAAGACCTAAATATAATACTTGATATTTACGACAATGCCCGAAAATATATGAGAGAAAACGGCAATATGCATCAGTGGAGCGATGGCTATCCTTCCAAGGAGCTGCTTCAGGAAGATATCAGAAACGGTTATTTATATGTTGTTGACAGTAAAAAAGACGGAATACTTTGTGTGTTTGCTTTTTTAAAGGGACCTGATATTACTTATTCTGAAATCTACGACGGTTACTGGCCCGAAGATGAGGATTACTTTGTTATTCACAGAATCGCGGTTAATGTTCACCGTAAAGGTGTTGCATCTTTTGTCTTTGACGAATGTATGAAAAAAGCTGATGTTATAAGAATAGATACACACAAAGACAATATTCCTATGCAAAATTCATTAAGAAAAAACGGTTTTAAATATTGCGGAATAATTCACTTGCTGAACGGTGATGAAAGACTTGCTTACCGAAAAGAAAGGACTAAATAATGAAAACTCCTCAGATTCTTTTAGATTATTCATCAGAGCTTGAAAAAAAAGTCAGTATGGCTTTTCCTGCATTGGCACCTTTAGCCCGCCAATGTTATCTTAATACTATAGAAACCACTGTTAAAGAATGCGATAACGGTGATTATTTTGTTATAACGGGTGATATTCCTGCATTATGGCTACGCGACAGTTCTGCTCAGTTAAGACCGTATGCCGTGCACTGCAGTAACAGCCCGGAACTTTCTGAAATATTCAAAGGTGTTATCAGACGTCACAGCTTTTATATAAACCTTGACCCATATTCTAATGCTTTCAATGAAGTAAAACACGATGAATCACACAATGATGACACCGATTTTTCTTCACCGTACATATGGGAACGTAAATATGAAGTAGATTCTTTATGTGCCTCCGTTTATCTTGTTTCGGATTATTATAATGTAACTCAAGACAGAAGTATTTTTACGCCTGAGCTGCACTCTATGTTCGGCAAAATTTTGGAAACCTTTGTAAAAGAACAGAAACACTCTGAGCTGTCAAGCTATTATTTCAGACGCAGTGACTGTCCCGAAACCGACACTATGCCAAATGACGGAAAAGGTAATCCCACCGGATATACAGGTATGACCTGGTCAGGCTTCAGACCTTCTGATGACAGATGTAAATACAATTATCTTATACCTGCCAATATGATGTGCTATGTTGCTATGAATAAAGCTGCAGAGTTGTTAAAAATAGGATATGACGATAACAAAATGTCCGAAGCTTGTCTTAAGCTTGCAAATGAAGTTAAACAAGGTATTGAAAACTACGGTATTTTTAATCATGAGGAATTCGGAAAAATATACGCTTATGAAACCGACGGACTCGGCAATTACCTTTTAATGGATGACGCCAACTCCCCCAGCCTTCTTTCTGCTCCGTATATCGGTTTCTGCGATGTAAATGATGAAATTTATCAGAATACAAGGCGTTTTATTTTATCTAAACACAACCCTTATTACTTTGAAGGCAAGGCAGCTAAAGGAATCGGAAGTCCGCATACAGGTAAAGATATGATATGGCATATAGCATTAGTGATGCAGATTTTGACTTCCGTGGATGAAAATGAAAAAATTGAGTGCCTTGAAATGCTTGCAGCAACTCATGCAGGAACTAATTTCATGCACGAATCCTTTAACAAAGACGACGCATCTGATTTTACAAGAAAATGGTTTGCTTGGGCAAATTCACTCTTTGCACAAATGCTGTCAACACTGTAACTTTCAAAATTAAATAAAAATTGTAATTAATGATATTAAAAAGTTATAAAATTCGACATAATTTTTTTATTGCAAAAAAATACTTGTCTGTGCTATAATTTAACAGTATTATTTTAGTCAACCTTTACTAAAAAGATTGACATCAGATTGGAGTGTCATTATTATGAAAAAGCTTTATGAAGGTAAAACAAAAAATGTTATGCTTGATGAAGAAACCGGTATTGTCCATCTTTTCTTCAAAGACAGTGCTACAGGCGAAAACGGTGTTTTTGACCCGGGTTCAAATTCTGTCGGCGGCAGTGTAGAAGGTAAAGGTAAGGTTGGACTTGAAGTATCAAAGTATTTCTTTGAACTTATGGAAAAGAACGATATCCCCACTCATTATCTTGGTGCTGATATTGAACAGGGCCTTATGAAGGTACGTAATCTCACAGTTCCCAGACTTGAATTCATTGTTCGTTATTTCACTGCAGGCAGTATGTGCCGTCGCTTTACTCTTGAAGAAGGAATTCCTTTTGATCCCCCTTATGCAGAAGTTACTCTTAAAGATGATATTCAGGGCGATCCCCTTATCAGTGAAAGAATCTGCCTTATGAAAGGCATCCTTAAAGAAGGACAGTATGAAGAAGCCCAGAACGTTGTTCTTAAAGTCGGTGAAGTTCTTAAAAACGAACTTGCAACAATGAATCTTACACTTATCGATTTCAAAATTGAAGTAGGTTATGATGAAAGCGGAAAGATTTTTGTTGCTGACGAAATTACACCTGACATCTGGAGAGTTAAAGATACAGAAGGCAACATTCCTAACCAGATCGATTGTGCAAAAATGATCCTCGAAAAAATCAGATAAATTTTTACGGGCAGTTAAAGTACTGCCCGTTATTTACTTTATTGACATTTTTTGCTATTATTATAATAATTAATTTAAGGAGTTTTGATATGACAGATAAATTTGCAAGATTCAGATATCAGCCTTGTTTACCTCTGGGTAAAGACGGTAAACGGGTCACAGCATCAAAAGAACATATTGAGCTGTCTAAAAAGGCTGCAACAGAGGGAATTGTATTACTTAAAAATATTAGCAATGCTTTACCTCTGGCATCAGGTGAAACTATTGCACTTTTCGGTAAAGCTTCAATCGAATATATTAAAGGCGGAGGCGGCAGCGGTGATGTACACTGTCCGTATATCAGAAATATATTTGACGGCTTTTTGTCTAAAGAAACGAGCGGTCAAGTCAATATATATAAGCCACTCTCTGACTATTATAAAGATTATGTAAAAAAAGAAAGTGTCAATGTACTCACTCAGGAACAGATAAATGCCCGCTGGGATATAGTAAACAATATGGAGTTCTGTACCGAACGTGACGATATGACATATGATACATTTGCAGCAATGCATGTAAAAGAAGCTGAAGTTCCTGATGAACTTATTATCGGTGCTTCACAAAATGCAGACACTGCAATCATAACATTAAGCCGTTTTTCAGCTGAAGGTGTTGACAGAAGACCCATCCCCGGTGACTACTATTTATCCGAACAGGAAAAGCACCTCATCGACAGATGCTGTGAGCTTTTCAATAAAGTCATAATCGTAATTAATTCAGGTGCTGTCATCGACTGTGAATACTTTGCAAATAACGAAAAAATTGAAGCTGTATTAATTGCCTGGCAAGGCGGTATGGAAGGCGGAAGTGCTCTTGCTGACGTCATATGCGGTGATGTGTCACCTTCGGGAAAGCTTACCGACACAATTGCTGTATCATATGACTGTTATCCCACAAAGGACGATTTTTGGGAATGCTTCGATCATCTTGATTACAGTGATGATATTTATGTAGGCTACAGATATTTTGAAACTGTTCCCGGTGCAAAGGAAAATGTGCGATATCCCTTTGGTTTCGGACTTTCCTACACTTCTTTTGCATTGGAAGATATCCTTTGTTTTAAACATAATAATAAGATTCATACGGTTGTAAACGTAAAAAATACGGGTAATTTCTGCGGAAAAGAAGTTGTACAGGTTTACTACTCTGCGCCAAACGGACTTTTAGGCAAACCCTCACGCGAGCTTGCTGCTTATAAGAAAACCAAGCTTTTAGCTCCGAACGAAACCGAAACGATTCACCTGGTATTTGATATTGATGATATGGCATCTTTTGATGACCTTGGAAAAATCAGCAAATCAGCTTATATTTTGGAAAAGGGCACATATTCATTTTATGTCGGCACTTCTGTAAGACAAAATACTAAAGCAGAGTACGAATACATTCTCACAGAAAACAAAATAACACAGCAACTCAAAAGCCGTTGCAGCCCCTCAAAACTCAGCAAGAGAATGTTATCAGACGGCTCTTTTGAAAATTTATCGTGCGAACCTGTTACATCCCATTATGGCAATGTATCACCGACAAACGCAGAGCCACCGTCCGAAATTAAAAAATTCGATGATGTTCTTAATGAACTCTCAATGGATTCTTTTATAGCTCAGCTAACTATTGACGAGCTTGCTTTTCTTGTAGGCGGACAACCTCCTACAGGCGTTGCAAACACAGGTTGCTTTGGCGGCTTAAGCAGGCTGGAAATTCCTGCTATACCGACTGCAGACGGCCCCGCCGGATTAAGGCTTGAACCAAAAACAGGAATTCCGACAACAGCCTGGCCCTGCGCAACATTACTTGCATGTACTTGGGACACTGAGCTTATTGAACAAGTTGGCGCTGCAGGCGGAGCAGAACTTCGTGAAAATAACCTTGGTGTATGGTTAGCTCCTGCTCTTAATATTCACAGAGATCCTTTGTGCGGAAGAAACTTTGAATATTATTCCGAAGATCCTCTTGTAGCAGGAAAATCAGCGGCTGCAGCAGTTAAAGGCATTCAGTCAAATAAGGTTGCTGTTTCAATAAAGCACTTCGCTTGTAACAACAAAGAAGCAAACCGTTTTGCCTGTGATTCAAGATTATCAGAAAGAGCTTTAAGAGAAATCTATCTTAAAGGCTTTGAAATCACCGTAAAAGAAGCCGATCCGTGGACGTTGATGTCATCATATAATCTCATAAACGGATTACACACAAGTGAGAGCTACGAACTGCTTACCGGAATTCTGAGAAACGAATGGGGCTTCAAGGGAATGGTTGTTACCGATTGGGGTGTTAAAAACAGACCGGTAATTGAAGTTAAAGCCGGTAATGATATGAAAATGCATTGCGGATATCCTGATGAATTAAAAGAAGCCTATGAAAAAGGTGAACTTACAAGAGCTGAACTTGAATTATGCGTAAAACGTATTCTCGAAATGTTTACAAAATTGGTATAATTCAGCAGATGTTATAAATAAGTTTCTGCAGACATTTTTGTACAAGAAAAAGATCATTAATAAATAAAAGCGGGATTTTCTCCCGCTTTTATTTATTGCATATTTTCAATTTCAGTAATCTGATCAACACGTCTCTGATGACGGCCGCCTTCAAACTCAGTATTAATAAACACATCAACGAGTTCAAGTGCTGCGCCGACACCAATAACTCTTGCACCTAAACATAATGCATTTGCATCATTATGCAGACGTGTATATTTTGCACTGAAATAATCAGAACAACATGCCGCACGAATTCCCTTGATTTTATTTGCGGAAATTGAAATGCCGATTCCGGTACCGCAACAAAGAATAGCTTTGTCGCATTTACCTTCTATAACAAGATCACAGGCTTTTTTTGCCTGATAGGGATAATCAACACTGTCTGTGCTGTAGGCACCGCAATCTTCAAACTCAATATTATTCTGAATAAAATATTCTTTAATTGCCTCTTTAAGAGGATATCCTGCATGATCACTGCTTAATGCTATCATTTTTATTCACTCCTGACTTATTTAATTCTCTTTCTGCCTGTGACAACCTGAGATAAACAGGCTGTAACTTATCTGCTGAAACAGAGGGCACTCCTTTATTATAATTTCTGAAAGCTGTAATTGCAACACCTGAAGCACGTTGAAACTTAAAAACTTCAGCAAATTTTTCTACATTCAAGCCTTTTTCAGATAAAAATCTATAAGCAATTTCAGCGCCGTCGCCAATCAGAATAATTTTCTCTGAATATTTACTTAACTCCTCCGACAATTCCTGTAAAGTTTTGGGATTGTCATCAGTTAATCTGACAATAGCTCCGTCTTTTTTTGTAAATAATGCATTATAAACCTGCATACAACGGGCATCCATTACGGGACAGATTACATATCCCTCAAGATCAACGCAATTTGCCATAGCTTCAAGTGTTGACACAGGATAGCAAGGCTTATTATTTGTAAAGCAAAGTCCCTTTACAGCAGATACACCTATTCTTATACCTGTAAACGAACCGGGTCCTGCCGCAACAGCTACAGCATCAACATCATCAAATGAAACATCGGTATTTTTGAGAACAGAATCAATAAGACACATAATGGTCTGCGAATGAGTCAAACCTGAGTTGATGTATGACTCACCGATTACTTTGCCGTCAGAAACAATAGCTGCACCTGCAGATACAGCCGAAGTTTCAATTCCAAGTATCAGCATCAGAACTTCCCTCCTGTTACAGTAATAATTCTGTCATTTTCAGTTTTTCCGCCGTCAATATTAACATAAACCGTATTTTCCGGTAATGCATCAACGATATTCTCACTCCACTCAATAAACAGAATACTGTTATCATCAATATAGTCAAAAAATCCGGTTGAATACAGATCTTCAAAAGAAGTAACACGGTACATATCAAAATGATATATGTGCGGTTCTCCGCCGTAATCATGAACTAATGCAAAAGTCGGAGAGCTAACAAAAGAAGTATTATTAAATGCAGACAAAGCCCCTCTTACAAATGCCGTCTTCCCCATTCCCATTCCGCCTGTAAAAGCAATTACAGTTCCGGGGGCAATACTGCGGCATATTTCATTTGCTATGTTATATGTTTCGTTTTCAGATGAAGAATAAAATACTTTCATATTATCACCATCCTGCTTTAAGTTTCTATTGAAAAAAATAAAAAACAAAGTTATAATAGTAAAGAATAATTTTTGGAGCTAATAAGAAATGTCAAAATCAATAAAATGGTTAAAAACAATTATAAAAGAAACTGATAACTTTCTTCTGTTGCTTACGCTTGCTGCATCGATTTTCGGAATAATAATGGTTCACAGCGCAACAATGTTCAGCATTGAAGAAGGTCAACTGATCTCACGAGATACCCGCACGATGATACTTGCAGTTGCAGTGGGAGTTCTGCTTGCAATTTGTATTTCTTTTATTGATTATCATATTATAACAAAAATGTTTCCTGTTATCGGTATCGTCTGCATTGCACTTATGGTGCTAACCTTACTGTTCGGCGTAGGACCTGAAGAAAGACCTGATGCTAAAACCTGGATCGTTCTGGGTTCATCGGGATTGTATTTTCAGCCTTCGGAATTGGTAAAAATCGGTTTTATTATAACCTTTGGTATGCATCTTGAATATGTAAGAGATAAACTTAAAAGCCTTGCTCATTTATTTCTTCTCTGTGTTCATGCATTAGTCCCCATAGGCCTTGTTATTATCAGCGGTGACCTCGGAAGTGCTCTTGTTTTTATCGTTATTTTCATAATAATGATTTTCTGTGCAGGTGTTCAGCTGAGATACTTTGCAATTGGCTTTGCCGCCGTTTGTGCAGCAACACCGGCTATCTGGTATTTCTTTTTCAGCGAAACACAAAAGGAACGTTTTCTTGGTCTTATATACCCTGACAGATATCCTGACATTATGTATCAGCAATACCGAGGTATTGAAGCTATCGCATCAGGAGGGTTGACAGGTAAAGGTTTATTCAACGGATATTACACACAGAATGAAATTGTTCCCGAAAGTGAAAATGATATGATCTTCACTTGCATCGGCGAAGAATTAGGACTTATCGGTTGCGTACTTGCCTTGGTAATTCTGCTTACTATAATGATTCGCATAGTCTATATCGGCAAAAATGCAAAAAGCGATGCGACATCACTGATGTGCTACGGTATGGCAGCAATGATTGCCGCTCAGGTTATAATCAACATAGGTATGTGTCTGGTTATATTCCCTGTTATAGGAATAACACTTCCCTTTTTCAGCGCCGGCGGATCATCAAATTTATGTATCTATATCGGTATCGGTCTGATTCTTAGCATTTACAGATTCGATAAAGAAACTGAAGTCACAAACTTCAGGCTGCATAATATCACAGTTTTTTCTTCATAAAAGCCTGCCCTTTCTTATAACGAAAGGGCACTTTTTTATTTAACAATAAAACTGATTAAACACAGAAAAATCCACTGATTTATATTTTTTCCAGTCGTGCCATTTTTTGCATAAGCTTCTTAGTGCCGACAGTATCAAATGCTACTTCAAGAAGTATATCATTTCCCAAGGGCTGTACACCAATAACAAGCCCTTTACCGAATTTTTTATGCATAACACAATCACCCTTTTTCAATTCAACAGAACTTTCGCCTGAATTTGCCGCCAAAGACTGAGTCAATCCGATGTCAGGTAATTTCACTTCGTAAGCTTCTCGCTTGGATGCAGTATATCCGTAAGCTTCATTGTTATACATAGCGGAATTTTTGTTATATATTGAGCCAGTGGAACCGAATCTATTATATTTAGCCGCAGTATCATCAGAAATTTCTATCACATTTTCAGGAATTTCACCGATAAACCGTGACGGAGGATTCATGGAAGTGCGTCCGAACTGCATTCTTGACAATGCCCTTGAAATATATAATTTCTTTTTGGCTCTTGTAATCCCCACATAAGCCAAGCGACGTTCTTCTTCCAATAAAAAGGGTTCGCTTATAGATTGCATTGACGGAAAAACTCCGTTTTCCATTCCGATAATGTATACATTAGGAAATTCAAGTCCCTTTGCAGAATGTAACGTCATCAGAGTAACAGTATCCAGATCGACATTATAATTATCAATATCGGAAAGCAATGCAACCTCTTCAAGAAATCCCTCTAAAGTAGCGTAATCACCGTTTTCTTCTTCATATCTTGCAATTGCGGAATACAATTCATCAAGGTTTTCAATTCTTTCATCACGCTTTTCATCAGTCTCAAGTGATTTAATATACCCCGATTCATTCATAACAATCCTGAACAGCTCCGCAAGAGTGTTTTGCTCACGTAATGACATAAAACACTTGATCATTTTTGAAAACAGCTTTAGTTTTGTAGAACTTCTCGATAAAGCAGTATATTCATCGGAACGCTCCATAACCTCAAAAATACTTTCACCGAGACGGCTTGATATTTCAAAAAGGTTATTGATTGTAGTTTCACCGATACCTCTCTTTGGTTCATTGATTATTCTTCTTAATCTGACATTATCATTCGGATTAGATATAACAGCAAGATACGCAAGAGCATCTTTAATTTCTTTTCTGTCATAGAACCTGTGTCCGCCGATAATGCGGTAAGGTATACCAGATTTAACCAATGCCCGCTCTATTATATTTGACTGAGAATTCATTCTGTAAAGAACAGCGTTATCAGAGAATGAACTGTTTTCAGAAGAATCCATAATTGAATCAGCAACAAAATTTCCTTCGGCGATATCATCATAGCATATTTTATATGTAATTTTCTCGCCTTCACCGTTAGAAGTCCAGAGATTTTTCCCTTTTCTGTCACGGTTATTTGCAATAACCGCATTTGCCGCATCAAGAATTGTCTGAGTAGATCTGTAATTCTCTTCAAGACGTATAACTCCGGCATTATAAAAACGGTTTTCAAAGCTTAAAATATTTTCAATAGTTGCACCGCGGAAACTGTAAATACTCTGATCATCATCACCCACAACACAAAGATTGTTATGAGAACCTGCAAGAAGGCTGACAAGTATATATTGAGCATGGTTTGTATCCTGATACTCGTCTACCATTATATATCTGAATCTGTTCTGATAGTATTCGAGTACTTCTCTGTCACTTTTAAGCAATTCAACAGTATTTGATATAATATCATCAAAATCCATTGCATCAGCATTTTTAAGAGTTTTCTGATACAAAGTATAAACCTTAGCGATATCTTCTTTACGTATATCGCCATAAATTTCTTTTTCGTATTCTTGAGGCTTGATGAGTGAATCTTTCGCCCTGCTGATCTCACCCATTATAGCTTTATGAGATAGAAATTTATCGTCGATATTCAGTTGCCGCTGGCAATCTTTGATAACACGCTTTGAATCATCCGTATCATAAATTGTAAAATGCGATGTATAACCTATTCTGTCCCCGAACCGTCTGAGAATACGAACACATGCAGAATGAAAAGTACTTGCCCATATATCCTCGCCGTCCTTGCCGAGGGAATTTACAAGGCGTTCTTTTAATTCATCTGCCGCTTTATTGGTAAAAGTAATGGCAAGTATCTGCCAGGGTTCAGGAGAATCAACCTTAAGCATTGGTTGAATCTCTGCAAACACAGAATTATCACCGTTCAGATACATATTGAGTTTATCTTCAGGAGATTCGATAAATCCTGTAAAAATCCTGTCTGAATTATACGCATTTCCGTATTTTATCAAATTTATAATTCTGTTAACGATAACAGTAGTTTTTCCGCTTCCTGCACCGGCAAGAATAAGCAGCGGCCCCTTAACAGTGGTCACTGCTTTAAACTGCATATCATTCATTCTGGAAAAATCTTTTTCAATAATTCTTTTTCTAAGCTGTAACAAAATATTATCAGTCATAATTTTCACCTGTCTGATCTGTCAAAAATTGAATTTCCTTCACTGTCTATTGCTGTTATAAGAGGCATATCTTTAATATGCAGTTCTTTTATGCTCTCACAGCCCAATTCAGGAAAAGCTATTTCACTTACTTTCGTTATGCTTTTACTGATAAGAGCGCCGAGTCCGCCACCGGCACAAAAGTATACAGCACCGTTTTTTTTGACAGAATCAATTACTTCAGCATTTCTGTTGCCTTTGCCTATCATTGCAATAAGCCCTTTATCAAGCAAAGAAGGAGTAAATTTATCCATTCTGGATGATGTGGTAGGTCCGTAGCTTCCGATCTGACCGTTATCCTTTGTAGGAGTGGGACCTGCGTAATAAAGAACAGCACCGCTTATCTCAAAAGGTAACTCACTATCTGAATTTATCAAGTCAACAAGCCGAAGATGAGCAGCATCCCTTGCAGTATAAATCACGCCCGAAAGATAGACCTTATCTCCGCACATCAGAATTCTGTTAAAATTTTTGAGTTCGTCGGTTGAAATATAATACTCAGACATCAGACACATCTACTCTTATATCAAATTCATCAGCATCATCAAAATTGACATCCCTATGGCCTGCAACATTAACACCAACATTATCATTTAATCTGATTTCGGGATATTTTGTATTATTATCTGTTGAAAAATCAGTGCTGAAATTAAATTTATTGCCCGATACCTTTGTATCTTTCTTGAATGATTCAAGTGACTTTGCCAAAGAATTCATATTATCAAGCAACAGCTTGAAAGATTGATTAAACTGATTGTTTATATCAACAATATCGTGAGAAAGATTTTGAACCTTTACAGATGTCACATCAGCAGAAGCATATGCATCTTTGAACAATTCAGATGCTTTATCATTAGCTTCCTTAACAAGAATTTCAGAAAAACGCTTTGCATCAAGCATAGCTGCACCAAGTCTGGCTTCGTATTTCTTTGAAATATCACAATCCGTGCATTTATCACCGGAATCAGCCAATTGCTTTTTTTCATCCAGTTCTTTCAGTAATTTTTCATTGTCAGCCCTGATCTCTGCTATACTTTCTTCAAGAGAAGAAATTTTAGCTGCAAGACCAGCTTTTTCATTTAATATGCTTTCTATGTAAGCAAGGACATCAGTCCTGTTAAAACCGTTAATAGAAGAACGAAAAGAATAACTTTCAGACATAATAAGCCTCCAAAGAATTTATATAGTGATTTTAACATAGTATAATAATAAATACAAGCATTTTTCTCCAAGATTCGAAGTATTATTTATATTGACTTTAGGTCAAAGAATGGTATAATTATAGCATAATACTTAGGAGGTATCAGGATGGATATAAAAATTTTTAACTCAGCTGATGAAATTGCAGTAGCTTGTGCCGATATTTTTACTTCTCAGCTTACAAGCAAAAGCAACAGTGTTTTAGGATTGGCAACGGGGGCATCTCCCGTAAAAACATACACGGAATTAATAAAGAGATATAAAAACGGTGAATTATCTTTTGCCGATGTAAAGTCTTTCAATCTTGATGAATACTGTGATCTTCCCAAAGATGATAAAAACAGTTACTACACATTTATGCACGAAAATTTATTTAATCACGTTGACATTAAAGAGGAAAATGTTCATATTCTTGACGGTAATGCAGCTGATGCAGACGCAGAAGCAAAAGCTTTTGATGATGCCATTGATAATGCAGGCGGAATAGACATTCAGCTTCTCGGAATCGGAACAAACGGTCACATTGGTTTTAATGAACCCAGCGAAGAGTTTTCCGACGGTACATTTAAGGTAAAACTTACCGACAGTACAATTAAATCCAACAGCATTTATTTTGACAATGATATGCCCCGATATGCTCTCACAATGGGTATCAATTCTATAATGAAGGCAAAGAAAATTGTTCTTATAGCAACAGGCGAATCAAAAGCAGAAGCTATAAAAGCAACAGTGAAAGGGGAAGTAACACCTGCTTGTCCCGCATCTGTTTTGCAGAATCATCCCGATGTTACTCTTTTAATTGACAAAGAAGCCGCAAAATTATTATAAAATTAACCAACCGGAATTCAGCTTAAAATGAATTCCGGTTGTATTTTTTTCATCAGATTTACCATCCGGATGAATAATCCGAATTAAGAGTAATATAAGATTCTATAAGTTTTTCTGCAATTGAATACGATTCAATCAACGGATGCAATGCCAAAGCCTCAACAGCTTTATTTCTGTCTGAAGTGAGAATTGCAGCTGCAGCTTCCCTTTCATAACACTTCATACGGCGGATAAGTTCAACGGCATATGAATCCATTTCATTTTCGGAGAATTTATGAGGAACAACCTTTTCGGAAGTAACATCGCATGTAATTTCAACAATATCATCGTCTCTCAAAAAAGGAATTGCACCATTGTTTTTTGTGCAAAGAATCATTTCTTTGCTGAATCCGCTGGTTGCTATTTCAATATAACGCAGAGCAACACCGGCGTATCCGCCAAAATCTTCCGAAAAAGGATCAAAGTGCCACAACTTATCTCTTGTAATACCTGTTTCCCCCGACATATAAGAATTTTCACGCATTCCGTAATACTTTTCAAAGATCGAAAGCGCCTTATCAAATTCTTCCGAAACATTCAATTTTTCGAGTTCATCTAACATCCGGGAATTAACTTCCTCAATAAGTTCTCCTCGTGTTTTTTCTGCATTCAGAATATTTGCAACAGCTTTTTCGCGATTAAAAAAATAATAGAGATATTCATTCGGTACAAATCTGCGCTGTTTAAGCATATCAGGAGAAAAATATCGCATATCGGTTTCTTTATATGCATCGGGAGTATTTATAAGCTGCCAAAGCACATCTCTTCCGTCTACAGTAATTTTATTAAAGAAAGATAAATGGTTCAGTCCGTAGATATTTCCGTATACTCTGTCAGCTGCCACATCAAGCAGAGAAGCGAAAGAATTCAACATACCGCTTGGCGCATCACAGATGCCAAATGTAAAGTCATATCCCTTGTCACTCAAGGCCTGAGATACTATACCTGCAGGATTTGTAAAGTTAAACACCTTGACATTGTCTTTTGCATATGTTTTTATGAGTTCACAGTACTCAACCAGTATAGGAATGCTTCTCATAGCAAAACTGAAGCCTGCCGCGCCGGTTGTTTCCTGCCCGAGAACGCCTAAATCCAGCGCAATGCGCTCATCTTTAACTCGCATTGAATCGGCGCCGACACGGATAGTTGTAATAACATAATCTGCATCAGTTACAGCCTCAACGGCATCTGTAGTCAGAATGAACTTTAATTCAGGGCAAATCAAATATGCTACGTGCTTTGCCATTTCTCCGAAAACTGCAAGCTTTCGTGCATTGTCATCCATAAAGCAAAGTTCAGTTATTCCGAGCGCCCCTGCTTTTTGTGCTATGGATTTTGCGAGAAACATAGAGCGGACACCTCCGCCGCCGATTACAGTCAATTTCATATGTGCACACCTCTTCAGGACTCAGTATTCTTTTTATCAGCAGGTATCTTTCTGAACTTTTTGAATAAATAATAAACTACACCGACAGGAATAAGACATATTGCAATAAATATAATTTTATCAATAGGTATCCATCTGAATATCGCATCTCCAAGAACGGTAAAAAGTATAACCCGCCAGGAAACACCCACTAAAGAAAATATAGCGTACTTAAAGTATTTACATCCCGAAGCCCCATAAAACAGACTTACAAAATCAATAGGAAAAGCCGGGATTGCTCTGATTGACAACAACACAGCAATATTACTCTGAATGTCTTTACTTAATAATTTTCTGCCGACTTCTTTTTTTGAAAGAAGCTTATATACAGCTTCTTTTCCGAGGAAACGTCCAAGATAATATGTTACACTTACTTCTATAAAAATTCCGATAAGGTTAACAGCCACAGCGACAAACGGAGAATCAAGTATAGCGCCAACAGCAACATATACAAGAGAAGCCGGAACTACAAATACTAAAGATTTAACTAAATAGATACCTAAAACAACTGCAATTATAACAGTTACATTACTTGTAAAAGAAACGATATCTGCGACATCAATGGTTGATAGTTCATCATAATAAATAATTGCAACAGCAAAAAGAGTTAGAGCAACAACACATCGTAAAATAATTAAAAATATATCTTTTTTCTTCATTCTTCTTCCTCAGAGCGCTTTATTTTTCCGGGCATTTCTACCCTGTAAATGCTTTGCCCGGATATATCAACATAAGGAATATATATGGGCGGTATATTTGAATTTGCAGTTAAACTGCTTACAAATGCTTTAAGATAAGGAAACAAAGCATCATACGTAAGAACATGAAGCTTTTCTTTTGCTACTTCAGGTGAATATACAAAAATGCCCTTCATAACTACGATTAACTTGAAACGATCAGGTGAATTTTTATCAAAAATTTCAGCCCTGAATTCACCTGTACACGTATTAATTTTGGAATAACCTACATTATATGAATACTTATTACTTAATTCTATTTTGACATTTGGCGGAAGCTTATTAATAAATTCTATATGCTCAACTTTTGTTGCTTTTAATTCAAAATCCTTCACAAAAATCTCTCCTTTCAAGCCATTGATAATTTACCATAAAAAAATAAAAATTACAACTATTAAAAATTACGATATTATTGCTTAATTTTACATTTTAATCTATAATATCAATATAAAAATCGGGAGGTAATTGCATTGAAAAAGAAAATTATCATAATCACAGCAATAATACTTATTATTGCAGGAATTGCAGCAGTACAACTATCATCATTTCCCTTGTCATCAGGCTTTATTTTAGCTTCACATACTTCAGAACCTCAAAAGCTCGTTGCGCATCGCGGTTTTTCATCAGTTTACCCTGAGAATACAATACCTGCTATCAACGGTGCTGTTGAAAAGGGATTTTACGGCTGTGAGTTTGATATTCATACCACAAAAGACGGAATCTGGGTTCTGAATCACGACAGTGATATAGACAAAATGACAGACGGAACAGGCGAAATAGCTGATTTAACTTTTAACGATCTTCAACAATATAACATTGACAACGGAAACGGTATTAAGAATTTCACAGATCTCAAATTACCAAAATTGGAAGATGCACTCGAAATATTAAGCAAAAGCAATACAATTCCTTACATTGAAATTAAAGGATATGACCCTGTTGCTTTTGAAAATCTGTTAAACATAATTGACTCATACAATTTATCAGACAAAGCAGTAATTATTTCTTTTGATATGGAAGCTCTTCTCGGAATAAGAGAGCTTGACACACAAATAAAACTAATGTATCTTACTAATGATCTTACTGAAGAAGATGTTAAAACTTGTGCAGCTAACGGTAACATTGGCGTAGATATCAACGGCGGAAACATATTTAAAATGACTGATGCATTAAAGACCGCACAAGAAAACGGACTTGAAACAGCAGCATGGACAGTAGATATACCTTTGTTAGCAGACATTCTAAATCTTTTTGATATCAAAATTATTACAACAAACAGAATAACACCATAAAAATGGGGCTGTAACAAATATCATTTCTGATAATTTGATACAGCCCCTGATTAATCGGGTACTTTGATTTAATACGATTATTTAGCCGAAACTTCTTCTTTTTTTTCTTCCTTCTTCTTATGGAAAAGAATTTTGTCAACGGGGAAATAAAGGAAGAACTGAACAGCAGAACATATCATTGTCGCAATGTTCTTAGCAAGATCTTCATTTATCTGAGGATCAGCAGAAAGTTCCCAACCCACAAAAATATCTTTAAGAGTAGGATTAAGCCATGCAGCAAAAACGATGAGGGCAATTGTAAATACTATGTAAATAGGAAGTGTTATAGCAACATTTGCGCCGGAATTAAATGTTTTTTCTTTATTAACAAAGAAAGCAACAATCTGAGCAACAATATTAGCACCATTACTTACAATAAAATAACCGAGACCGCCAATTGCAACGGGATAAGCAAAGAAAAGCCAATTGAATTCTACAGTATAAAGCTCTTTAATTGCGGGAATATGGTTAAGCGTATTCAGCAATACAAACTGAACAATCATTGCAAGAAGACTAACAACGATAAATTTTACAAACTGCCATACAGTAACAAGAAGACTACCCTTCTGTTCTGCCATATTATCGATTTGATTTAATTTACCCATAATTTCAACTCCAAATACATTTTTGATAAATTTTATCATATATATCAGCAAAAATCAATACAAATCTTTTAAACTTCTGTTTGATTACTGATTTAATCTTGACGGGATAAAATTTAAATAGTATAATACATATATAAGCAATCCGATAGGTGAGGCTACTACGGGGATATGGACTGCGGCCGCAAAACAGTGGAGACACTGTGCGCAGGTTAAGCAGGATATATCGAAAAAAGAAGGTATATTCCAACGCAGTTTCAAGGTAATCGCCCTGATTACCACGCCCCGCAAAGCTAAAGCTCAGACGGTCATAGAAAAACAATGTATGCTTTTCCGCTGACTGTTCAGAGTCTGCGGATTTTTTATTATACAATAAAAGGAAGTGAGTTTATGGATACAGGCGATAGTAGCACAAATTCGGGCGGTCGAAGTATGTGCTTTTATTTTGATGAATTTATTACATTAAACTCACCGAATTGCATCCGAAGCTGATTTTTCACTTCGGACTTCCCCTCTCGGTTTTGTGTTGCTCCTGTAAATTATGGCAAACGCCAATTAAAAAGGAGGAATACATATGGAAGAGAATATTGAAATTAATTTAGTTGAACAAGCATTAGAGCTTCTTAAAGAAAAAAAATTTTCTCAACTGCGGGAGATCCTTGAAGAACAGAATCCCGCAGATATAAATGATATTATTGATGAATTATCAGATCAGCAATCTTTTCTCATTTACCGTTTGTTGCCAAAAGAATTGGCAGCAGAGGTTTTTGTTGAAATGGATACAGACAAACAGGAATATCTTATCAATTTTTTCAGTGATTCTCAGTTGAAAGATGTTTTCGATGAACTTTATTATGACGACACTGCTGATATTATTGAAGAAATGCCTGCAACTGTTGTTAAACGTATATTAAAAGTTGTTTCGCCTGATATGCGAAAAGTTGTCAATGAGCTGCTGAAGTACCCTGAAGACAGTGCAGGCAGTATTATGACAACTGAATTTGTCAGACTGAAAAAATCCTTTTCTGTTTCAGAATCTTTAGAATATATCCGCAGTGTCGGTGTTAACAAAGAAACAATTTATACTTGTTATGTAACCGACGATAAAAACCACCTTATCGGTATTGTTACAGCAAAAGATCTTTTATTGTCTGATCTTACTGAATCAATTTCTGAAATAATGGAAGAAAACGTAATATCCGTTAATACTCTTGAAGATTCGGAAGAAATTGCGTTAATGTTTGGTAAGTACGACTTTTTGGCATTACCTGTTGTGGATAAAGAGAACCGTCTTGTCGGAATAATCACCGTTGACGATGCTATTGACGTTATGCAGGAAGAAACAGAAGAAGACTTTTCCAAGATATCAGCTATCACTCCGAATGATACAGAATATCTTAAAACTTCGGTTTTTAAGTTATGGGCATCGCG
The DNA here is from genome assembly GCA_045538645.1 of Acutalibacteraceae bacterium. Taxonomy (GTDB): domain Bacteria; phylum Bacillota; class Clostridia; order Oscillospirales; family Acutalibacteraceae; genus RUG806. The sequence goes on from JAZSRT010000016.1 coordinate 39,584, forward strand.
AATTCCCTGGCTTATGATTCTTATGATTTCTGCTACTTTTACAGGAATGATAATATCAAAATTTGAAAGTGCACTTGCAGTTCTTCCCATTCTGACCGCATTCATACCAATGCTTATGGGAACGGGCGGTAATGCAGGCAGTCAGGCATCAGTTACTGTTATACGTGGTATTTCACTGGGGCAAGTTGAATTCAGGGACTTTTTTAAGGTTATCTGGAAGGAGTGCAGAGTTTCTGTGCTTTGCGGAATAATACTTGCAATTGCCGCAATCGGCAAAGTTATGCTTGTTGATAATCTGATGATGAATAATCCTGAAGTCACTATTTTTGTCGCTTTAGTTGTCGGACTTACTCTCTTTGCAACAATTGTTTCAGCAAAAATAATCGGTTGTGCACTCCCATTGCTTGCAAAAAAAGTTGGTTTAGACCCTGCGGTCATGGCAAGTCCTCTCATTACAACACTTATTGATACCGTATCATTACTTGTATATTTCTACTTTGCAACACTTATTCTTAATATCTGAACAAAAAAACTGTTGAGAATTTTTCATCTCAACAGTTTTTTTATTCAGAAATTTGAACCGTTCCAGCCCCAATCGGTGCCGCCTTCGTATCTTATATATATCCTTGAAGGCTCAATACTGAAAGTATTTTTTAAATATCGGCTGATCTCTTCCGTAAACGCATTGGCAGCAGTTTTATCAACACTTCCGAACAGCTTTACTTCCATAAAAACAGAATCAGCTGAATCATCACCTTTGAACCAGATATTTTCTTCATCTGAAACTGAACACATTAACCAGTTTTCGCTTTTTCCGGGAAAAATACAAATTGCTTTTCCGAGTTCGGACTTAATATTAACTTTATCTTCAAATAAAAGCTTTTTTGTAGTTTTTATATTAATATAAGGCATAAAGATTCTCCTTTAATTACAGGACTGCTCTGATATCGAACAGTCCTGTTTTAATATAATTATTTTACTACTTCAACACTGATCACAGCTTTTTCGCCGTTAATATCCCATTCTTTTGAAATGGCAAAAGTACTGTTAACACTTACACTGTCAGCAAGAACATCTCCTGCAATAGTCATGCTGTACTCGGAAACAATTTTTTCAAGTTTTTCGCCAGCTGTGATGCCAACTTTAATATGATCGGTAACATTGAAATCAGAATCTTTTCTCATAGTCTGAATCTTTGAAATAAGTTCTCTTACATAACCTTCGGCAATAAGTTCATCCGTAAGCTTTGTATCAAGAGAAACAGTAACACCGTTATCAGAAAGAGAATATGCATCATCAATCTGCTGAGCAGAAATAAGAAGATCATCGGCAGTAAGCTCTATATCGCCAATTGAAACAGAAAGTGTGATATGTCCTACAGTATCAAGCTCTCTCTTTGCGACAGAACCGTCAAGATTTTCAAGAAGCGTTCTGATTTCTCCAAGCTGTTTACCGTATTTGGGCCCGAGTGTCTTTAACTGAGGCTTAAAAGTATAAGAAACAAGTCCGTCAGCATTGTCTGCAAATACAACATTCTTAACATTAAGCTCATCACGGATAATATCAGTATACATTTCATCGAGCTTTTCATCTGCAACAACAGTTATAGCACCGAGAGGCTGACGGTTCTTGATATTAGCACCGTTTCTTGCAGCACGGCCGAGAACAACAATATTAAGAACCTGTTTCATATTCTTTTCAAGGGCGGTATCAATAAAATCAGAAACCACATCGGGGTAATCACAAAGATGAATACTCTCGGGAGCATCTTTGTCGATTGAACATACAAGATTTCTGTATATATCTTCAGCCATAAAAGGAATAAGAGGTGCTGAAGCTTTTGCAATAGTTACAAGAGCGGTATAGAGAGTCATATAAGCATTTATCTTATCCTCAGGAAGTCCCTGAACCCAATAACGCTCTCTGCCGCGTCTTACATACCAGTTGGAAAGCTCATCAACAAAGTTTTCAAGAGCCTTTGCAGATTCGGGAATACGGTAATTTTCAAGATGCTCATCAACCTCTTTTACTGTTGAATTAAGTCTTGAAAGAAGCCATTTGTCCATTACAGGAAGTTTATCATAATTAAGTTCATACTTTGTTGCATCAAACTTATCAATATTAGCATAAAGTACAAAGAAAGCATATGTATTCCAAAGGGTACCCATAAACTTTCTCTGCCCTTCCTGAACAGCTTTTCCGTAGAATCTGTTGGGAAGCCAGGGAGCGGAGTTAGTATAGAAATACCAACGGATAGCATCTGCACCGTATGTTTCAAGTGCTTCAAAAGGATCAACTGCATTACCCTTTGATTTTGACATTTTCTGTCCGTTTTCATCCTGAACGTGTCCGAGAACGATAACATTCTTATAAGGAGCCTTATCGAAAATAAGTGTTGAAATTGCAAGAAGAGAATAGAACCATCCTCTTGTCTGGTCAACTGCTTCGGAAATAAAGTCTGCCGGGAACTGAGAATCGAAAAGTTCCTTATTTTCGAAGGGATAATGATGCTGAGCAAAGGGCATTGAACCTGAATCAAACCAGCAGTCTATAACTTCAGGCACTCTCTTCATTTCCTTGCCGCATTCGGGACATTTAAGAGTTACGGCATCAATATAAGGACGGTGAAGTTCAATATCATCCGGACAGTTATCCGACATTGACTTTAATTCTTCAATACTTCCGATACAATGTCTGTGTCCGCATTCACATTCCCATATATTAAGAGGTGTACCCCAATAACGGTTTCTTGAAAGTCCCCAGTCCTGAACATTCTCAATAAAGTTACCAAATCTTCCTTTACCGATACTCTCAGGCATCCAATTAATAGTATTGTTATTTTTAACAAGATCATCCTTAACGGCTGTCATCTTGATAAACCAGGATTCTCTTGCATAATAAATAAGAGGAGTGTCACATCTCCAGCAATGGGGATAATCGTGTTCAAACTTAGGAGCATCAAAGAGCGAACCGTTCTTTTCAAGATCAACCAGAATGGGTTTATCCGCATCTTTTACAAAAAGTCCTGCATAAGGAGTATCCTCTGTCATTTCACCTTTTGAATCAACAAACTGAACAAAAGGAAGACCGTATCTTCTGCCGACATTGGCGTCATCTTCACCAAAAGCGGGAGCAATATGAACAATACCTGTACCGTCGGTAAGTGTAACATAATTATCGCATGTTACATAGTGACCTTTAATCTTCTGCTTTTCCACAGCTTTTCCGGTACATTCAAATAAGGGTTCATATTCTTTTCTTTCAAGAGCTGTTCCGGGGAAGGTTTCAAGGATTTCATAAGCCTTCTCCCCTTCTTCTCTTTTAAGAGAACCAAGAACTTTGTCAAGAAGAGCGGTTGCCATATAATATGTATAACCGTCGCAAGCCTTTACCTTGCAATATTCATTATCGGGATTTACACAAAGCCCCACATTTGAAGGAAGAGTCCAGGGAGTTGTAGTCCATGCAAGGAAATATGCATCCTCACCTTTAACCTTAAAACGAACAACAGCAGAACGTTCTTTTACACACTTATACCCCTGAGCAACTTCGTGTGAAGACAAAGGTGTTCCGCATCGAGGACAATAAGGAACTATCTTAAATCCTTTATAAAGGAGGTCTTTTTCCCAGATTGTCTTAAGAGCCCACCATTCGGATTCAATAAAGTTGTTATCGTATGTTACATAAGGATCATCCATATCAGCCCAGAAGCCGACTGTGCTTGAGAAATCTTCCCACATTCCCTTATATTTCCATACACTTTCCTTACACTTATCAATAAAAGGCGCAAGACCGAATTCTTCAATCTGTTCTTTACCGTCAAGACCGAGAAGCTTTTCTACTTCAATCTCAACAGGAAGTCCGTGAGTATCCCAACCTGCCTTACGGGGAACCATACAGCCCTTCATTGTACGATATCTCGGAATCATATCTTTTATAACACGGGTAAGAACGTGACCGATATGCGGCTTACCGTTTGCAGTGGGCGGGCCGTCATAAAAAACATATGACTTACCGTCTGCACGGGATGCCATACTTTTTCTGAAAATATCATTATCTTTCCAAAACTGTTCGACTTTTTTTTCTCGCTCTACGAAATTAAGATTAGTTGAAACCTTTTCGTACATCGGAAATTACCTCCTAAAAAAAATAATCCCTTGCCGCTTAACAGGACAAAGGAACTTCGTTATACCACCTATTAACATACGTACATATGTTGTCCTGATAACGGCAGACATCCGTCAGAACTTACTGTGGTTCAGTTCTGCAACTCCGAAGTGATTTTCATTAATGATTACTCGTACAGGTTTTCACCGTTCCCTGCTCTCTGAAACTTTCAATCATTAACTACTCTCTTCATCATAGTTTTTTATCTTCTATATAATAAAATATAATATAGTAATTGTCAAGTATTTTTTGCCGAGGTAACAAAATGAAAACCAAACTCATAATATAAACTGAGGAGGAAACCTAATGAATAACAAACCAAAACTGTCAGTGATCGGAGGAGACTCAAGACAGATATATGCAGCTGAACATTTTATAAAACTCGGATATCAGACAAACCTGTTCGGATGTGAGCTTGAAAACATTACGGATAAAAATTATTATAGCAGGAATTTATCGGAAGCACTGAAAAGTAAATATATAATTTTGCCGCTTCCGCTGACAAAAAACAATAAAACTATAAATACACCTTTGTCAAATAACAGCATTTTTATTTCTGAACTGATTGATGAAATAAATGAAGATCATAGCATATTTCTCGGAATGGGAAATCAAAGTATTATAAAGCAAATCAAAGCAAAAACTTCAAAAGTATATGATTATTTTACTTATGAAACTCTGATTTACAAAAACGCCTTATTAACCGCAGAAGGAATCATCAGTATAATTTCCGACAAATTACCGGTAACAATAAGCGGTCTGAGAGTTGCTGTTACCGGTTACGGAAGAATTGCCGCATATACTGCAGCAATGCTGAAAAGTCTGAATGCAGATGTAACAATATTTGCACGCAACAAACTTCAACTCACAAAAGCAGAACTCGAAGGATTAAAGCAAAAGAACCTGAGCGAACTTGAAGAAAATGCTGGACATTTTGACTGTATTGTCAACACTGTTCCTCAACAGGTAATTAACGGAAATATCATAAAAAACACCTCTAAAGATTGTATTCTGATTGAAACTGCAAGTGCACCATACGGCATAGATTTTGCTGCTTGTACTTTTTACAACCGGAACCTGATTAAAGCATTCTCTTTGCCCGGCAAAACTTCACCGAAATCAGCAGGTATTATTATTGCAGATACCGTAGATGAACTGATCAAGGAGGTGTAAATATGAAAAAATATAATATTGGTTTTGCATTGTGCGGATCATTTTGCACATTTGATAAAGCAATTGAAACAATGAAAGAGCTGAAACATGCCGGGCACAACATAATACCTATAATGAGTATCAATGCATACAATACAGATACACGCTTCGGGTCAGCAGAATATTTCAGAGAGCAGATAGAAAACATCTGCTCAAATAAAATCATAGCAACCATTCAGGATGCAGAACCGATCGGACCGAAAAAATTACTCGATATTCTGATTATTGAGCCTTGTACCGGAAATACATTAGCAAAGCTTGCAACAGGAATAGCTGATACGCCGGTAACATTGGCGGCAAAGTCTCATCTGAGAAACAACCGTCCCGTGCTGATTGCTATATCCTCAAACGATTCATTGTCAGGAGCAGCAAAAAATATCGGAAAATTGCAGAACTATAAAAATATATTCTTTATTCCGTATAAACAGGACGATTACATTAATAAGCCGAATTCGATAGTTGCCGACTTCAGCAAAACTCCTGAAGCCATGCAAAAAGCTCTTGACGGTATTCAGATACAACCTATCATTGCAGAATAAAATAAATTTATATTACTCGGATTTATATATTTTATCCGCAATATCCTTAAATACGGGAGCGCAGTCAGAGGAGGCTGTGCTTCCGTTTTCATTAAACACAACAATTACATATTTCGGATTTTCATACGGAACAAAACCTGCAAACCATGTACATAAGCGTTCCTTACCATTTTCAAAAATTCCGGTCTGTGCAGTTGCAGTTTTTCCCGCGGCTGAAACATTATCAGGTAAACCGTTAATACCTGTACCGTTCAGCATATTGTTATACAGACAAATATTTATAATTTCGCAGGTTTCATCACTGATAACCTTTTTAGAATCATCATTTCTATAATAACCGTACACATCTTTATTTTTGTCCACAAGTTCCTTAAGAACACTCGGTTCTTTATATAAGCCGCCGTTTGCAAGGACACAATATGCCGCAGCTATCTGCATTGGAGACGCCAACAATTCGCCCTGCCCGAAACAAAGATTTGCCAATTGACTGTCTGAAGTGATTTCTGCAGCAGACGGGAAATTACCTGCATCCCCGGTTATTGTTGAACAAAACTTTATGCTGTTACCAAATCCAAAGCCCGATACAGTGTCCGTAATTTTCTTTGCGCCCAATCCGATCCCCAGATCAATAAAGTAACAATTACAGGAGTTTTCTATGGCAGAATTAAGATCTACTATTCCGTGTGAAGTAGTATTATAGCAATTAAATACATTAGCATCAACATTTATCGTTCCGTTACAAAAATAGGTATGTGTCATATTAAATCCGTTTTCCAAGGCGGAAGCGGCAATAAACGGTTTAAAAACAGAACCGACAGGATAAGCTGTAACAGCTTTATTAACAAACGGGTGATTCGGTGCAGTCAATGATTCCGATACATCGTTCTGCTCATATACAGGAACACTGGCGGAAGCTATTACTTCAAAGCTTTTAACATCTAAAACAACTGCGGCTCCGCTGATTATTTCAGAATTTTTTAATGCATTTTCAGTTATTTTCTGAATATTTTTATCAACCGTCAATACAACACCGGCATATGAACCGTAATTATTATTGATTAGCTTCAATCCGCTGCCGGTAATGGCATTACCGTTTCCATCCACTGTAAAACTTAACGACAAACTCCCCGATGCATCATCAAGAATTTTATCAAAAGCCTTTTCTATGCCTGAAACGCCATAACCGTCATAATCGGTATAGCCGATAATGTGAGCACATAAGCCTTCTTCACTGTATCTGTCTACAAGCGAATAATTAACATAACCGTCATCATCATTTATAATGTTATTGTTTTTTACTGCGTAGCAAATTCCGTTTTTTAATTTTATATTTGTTTTATTACTGAACTTAACTGCCTCAGGCATATTATCATTATTCGAAATAAAAGCAATAAAATTATTACAGGTGTCATTCACAAGCGGAAGCAGATTCCTGTCATAAATGCACCCTCTTGTTTTTCCCAATAAAATTTCAGTATCAGATTGCATCGATGCCATTTTTGAAAGCTCACTGTTTTGTATCGTATATATTTTAGATATAAGAGCAGAATAAATCAGAATGAATACTATAAATATTCTGATCGTTCTTATTTTTAATAAACTTTTATTTTGCAAAACAACCACCTTATTTCAGTATCTCTAAATTATTTCTAATTATTACAAATAATTAAAAGCATTCTCAGGATATTGAATTTAGCTCAAAAATAAGTTATAATTATTAATAAATTAATTGTATTTTTGCGGTATAGCTGAAATAAAGCACTTTTTTATCAACATTTAGAAGTTAATCTGAATTAAGGAGCTTAATAATATGCCAATTAGAGAGATGCCGGCATTTATAAAGTCCCACAAGAATGTTAAAAATGCCATTTTTTATTGCATAGCCTGTTGTGTTTGCCTTTTTATTCAACTGATTTTAATGGATAAAAATGCAATAGTTGTCGTATTTGATATTATCATTCCCTTTACAGCAGCAGTTTGCTTCGCTTGTTATGCAATTACAATGGCAATGGACAGGCCTATCATCCTTATTTGTCCCCCTACAGTGTTTTTTGTATCTTTACTCATAAATCAACTTATTTCAGTTGAAGTGGGTGTTAAAGACACTTATCCTTTTGTCACAATGATTGAGATGATTCCTTACATATTTTTTTGCATTTCTGTCGCGACTTGTAAATTCAAGAAAATAAGTGAAATAATTTTACGCGTTTTTGGTGTTATGATTGTTATCGCCGGTTTAGTTCTTATTATTCTCGCAGTTTTCTTCAGAATTATAATTTTTATTAACAGAGTACATTATCTGATGAATACTTTTGCATTGGTTATGGGATTTTTTGCATGTTTGTTTATTTATGCGGCAATGATAGAACTGCTGAAAATAGCAGGAATTGAAAAACGTGTCCGCAAAAACATATTATCTTCAGCTGATTAATTCAATAAATTCACTATATATAATTAACAACCTGATTTACACATATGTGTATCAGGTTGTTTTGATTATATAACGAAAAATGAGCTATCGGCAAAACCGATAGCTCAGAATTTAATTAGTACTTAGGACGAGCAACGTAGCCGGTATGAAGAATCTCATGAGCCTTATGAGAATTGGGTTCACCGAAATATTCTTCATAAATAGCCTTAACATCAGGATTCTGATGAGACTTTCTTACGGGAAGATTCTTGTCGTCATTATAAAGACCTGCAGCACGGGCGGCACGGATATTAACATTATTGTGAACAGCTGCGGGCTGAATGGGCTGACCGCCACCGTTTACACAACCGCCGGGACAAGCCATAACTTCAATAAAGTCATATGTCTTTTCACCGGACTTAATCATTTCAAGAAGCTTCTTTGCATTTGCTGTACCGGAAGTAACAGCAACTCTGATCTCATTACCTGCGATGGTATAAGTTGCTTCTTTAATACCTTCAACACCTCTTACTTCGTTAAACTCAAGCTTTTCAAGTTCTTCGCCTGTAAGAGTTTCGTAAGCTGTACGAAGTGCAGCTTCCATAACACCGCCGGTTGCTCCGAAGATTGTACCTGCACCTGAACCAAGTCCGAAGGGAGCATCATATTCTTCATCAGGAAGCTGATTGAAGAGAATGCCGGCCTTTTTGATCATTCTTGCAAGCTCACGAACTGTAATAACGGCATCAATGTCTGCGAGACCTTCAACTGCTGTATGCTCAAGTCTTTCAGCTTCAAATTTCTTAGCTGTACAAGGCATTACACTTACAACATAAATATCCTTGGGGTCAATACCCATTTTTTCTGCATAGTATGTCTTTGCTACTGCACCGAACATTCCCTGAGGAGACTTACAGGAAGAAAGATTGGGAATAAACTCAGGATAATAAGTTTCACAGAACTTGATCCATCCGGGTGAGCAGGATGTAATAAGAGGAAGATTTTCCTACTTAGTATATCTGCCGAGGAATTCTGTTGCTTCTTCCATAATTGTAAGGTCAGGGGAGAAATTGGTATCAAATACCTTATCAAAGCCGAGAGCTCTGAGAGCAGCAACAAGCTTACCTGTAACAACAGTACCCATTTCATAGCCAAATTCTTCACCAAGACCAACTCTTACTGCGGGAGCTGTCTGAACAATAACATGCTTTGCGGGATCATTGATAGCATCAAGAACCTTCTGTGTGTCGTCTCTTTCAGCAATAGCACCTGTGGGACAAACTGTGATACACTGACCGCAGGAAATACAGGAAACTTCACCTAGGGGCTTTTCAAAAGCGCATCCGATATGAGTATCAAAACCTCTTGCATTTGCACCGATAACGCCAACACCCTGATTCTTTTCACATACAGCTACACAACGGCGGCAAAGGATGCACTTTTCGTTGTCTCTGTACATATGAGAAGCAGAAGCATCAATAACAGAAGAAGTCTTTGCACCGGCAAAAGCTGTTTCAGTATCGATGCCGTAATTATGGTAAAGTTTTTGAAGCTCACAGGAGCCTGAACGTACACATGAAAGACATTCTTTTTTGTGGTTTGAAAGAATAAGCTTAAGAGTTGTTCTTCTTGCTTCGATAACCTCGGGAGAATTTGTATAAATCTCCATTCCTTCATTTACGGGGAATACGCAAGCAGCAACAAGGCTTCTTGCACCCTTAACTTTAACAACACAGATACGGCAAGCACCGATCTCATTGATTTCTTTAAGGAAGCAGAGAGTAGGAATTTCTATTCCTGCCATACGGGCAGCTTCAAGAATAGTACTGCCGGCCGGAACGGTATAGTCTCTGCCGTTAATTTTAATATTTACATCAGCCATTTTTCCGTTCCTCCTTATTTTTTGATAATTGCGCCGAACTTACATTTTTCAATACAAGCACCGCACTTGATACACTTAGACTGGTCAACAACGTGAGGATTCTTTACTGTGCCGGAGATTGCACCAACGGGACAAACTCTGGAACAAAGTGTACAACCCTTACACTTATCTTCAACAATGGTAATTGAAAGAAGGCTCTTACATACGCCGGCAGGACACTTCTTGTCAACAACGTGAGCAATGTATTCATCCTTGAGACGCTTGTATGTAGAAAGAACGGGGTTGGGAGCTGTCTGTCCGAGACCGCAAAGGGAGTTGTCTTTGATATAGTTACAAAGAGCTTCCATTTCATCAAGATCTTCAAGAGTTCCCTGACCGTTTGTAATCTTTTCAAGGATTTCATAAAGTCTCTTAGTACCGATACGGCAAGGAGTACACTTACCGCAGGACTCGTCAACTGTAAATTCAAGGAAGAACTTAGCAATATCAACCATACAGGTGTCTTCGTCCATAACAATAAGACCGCCTGAACCCATCATAGCACCCTGTGCTACAAGGTTATCATAGTCGATTTCGATATCAAGCATAGAAGCAGGAAGACATCCGCCGGAAGGACCGCCTGTCTGGGCAGCTTTAAATGTCTTACCGTTAGGAATGCCGCCACCGATTTCTTCAATAACTTCACGAAGAGTTGTTCCCATGGGAATTTCAACAAGACCTGTATGATTTATCTTACCGCCGAGTGCAAATACCTTAGTACCCTTGGATTTTTCAGTACCCATTGTATTGAAGAATTCAGCACCGTGAAGAAGAATCTGAGGAATATTTGCAAATGTTTCTACATTGTTTTCTGTAGTGGGCTTGCCGAAAAGACCCTTAACAGCAGGATAAGGAGGACGGGGACGAGGCTCACCGCGGTTACCTTCAATAGAAGTCATAAGAGCTGTTTCTTCACCGCAAACAAATGCACCTGCACCAAGACGGATGAAGAGGTCAAAATCAAAGCCTGAGCCAAAAATATCCTTACCTAAAAGACCGTATTCTCTTGCATCATCAATAGCTTTCTGAAGACGTGCAACAGCAATAGGATACTCAGCACGAACATATACATAACCTTCAGTGGCACCTGTGGCATAACCGCAGATTGTCATTGCTTCAACAATTGCATGGGGATCGCCTTCAAGAACGGAACGGTCCATAAATGCTCCGGGGTCACCTTCGTCAGCATTACATACAACATACTTCTGATCAGCCTGATTCTTTGCTGTGAAGCTCCATTTAAGACCTGTGGGGAATCCGCCGCCGCCACGGCCGCGAAGACCTGAATCCATAACAACCTTGATAACGTCTTCAGGCTTCATTTCGGTAAGACACTTACCGAGAGCAGCATAACCGTCCATAGCGATGTATTCATCAATACTTTCGGGATTGATAACACCGCAGTTACGAAGAGCAACTCTCTTCTGCTTTGCATAGAAAGTAGTATCGTTAAGAGAAACATTACCGTGTTCAATAACTGTGCCTTCAGCAACCTCATTATATACAAGGCGCTCAACAACTCTACCTTTAAGAAGATGCTCGGTTACTATTTCCTCAACATCTTTATCTTCTACCTGGCTGTAGAATGTTCCGTCGGGATAAACAATAACAACGGGACCGAGAGCACAAAGACCGAAACAACCTGTTCTTACAACTTTGACTTCGTCAACAAGACCGTTTTTCTCGATCTGAGATTCAAATTCGGCGATAAGCTTATTACTACCGGATGAAGTACAACCGGTACCGCCGCAGATCAATACCTGTGCGCGAATCATAATTTATACCTCCAATATATCACTTCTTGATTTAACTATATCAGATATTGCTGATTGTGTATTCAGCCAAAACAACTCCGCCCTTAAGGTGCTTTTCAGCAACTTCTTTTGCCTTTTCGGGGGTCATCTTAACATAGGTAACTTTTTCTTTTCCGGCTTCAAAAATCTCAACAACAGGTTCAAACTGACAAATACCGATACAACCTGTCTGTGTAACAGTAACCTTGTCGCTGAGTTCAAGAGCATTTACCTCTTCAACAAAAGCATTGAGTACGGGTCTTGCGCCTGCTGCAATACCGCAAGTAGCCATACCTACCACAACTCTGATATCAGAGCTGCCTTCACGAAGTACAACTTTGTTTTGCATTTTTTCTTTAATTGCTGCAAGTTCTGCTAATGACTTCATAATAATTTTCCTTTCATATTTTGCATATTATTGTTAAAATTTATAACCTGATTCATTATATTGCTCTTTTAGATACTCCCCTATCCATACGATAACCTCAAAAGTATCCAAAGGAACATCTCCGAGAACATCCTTTAACATATCAGTATCAAGAGATACCGAACCTCTTTCTGTGTGATGCTCAAAAATCCATCGAATAGACGGTTGACCTTGTATTAAAACAGTTATTGTAGAAACTATATCACCTAAAGGTGTAAAATCAAGATGATTTTTATAAAAAACTGCAGTTACTTCCGTACCGTGATTTTCAGGGTACTCATCTTCATGACGGGATTCAATGGTTAAAGCCCCGCCTGTCTGCTGAGCTGCTAACATAAATAAAGGAATACCAAGTCCGACTTTGCGTGTTGTTCTTGTAGTCGTAAAAGGATTGGTTACATTACTGAGAAAATCTTTTTTCATTCCGCAACCGTTATCACATATTCTTATTGTTAGAACATCAGAAGTTTCATCAAGAATAATAGAAATTCTGTCTGCTTTGGCTTTAACAGAGTTCTGTGCAATATCAAGAATATTAAGTGAAAGCTCCTTCATCTGTTTTCACCCCGTAAAACTTTGAATAATTCTTTTCTGACTTTATTGCCGGAATAAGGCTCATCATCAAGCTCAAGAAAATATTTCTTATCCCTGATATCCCATAAGTAATGTGCATCAGAAGAAACCAGATGCAATCTGTTTCTGATTACAGGATAATCTTCACAGTACTTATCAATCATATCACCGTTATGAAAACCGCAACATCTGAATTTTTCAACATCGGGAAAAATGCCCAGAGTAGAAATTATACCGTTAGCCTCTCTGTCAATATGTGCAGGATAGCTTATTCCGCCAAATGATTCAACAATATCAGCTACATTATCAACGGAAATATCTGTTGCATTTGACAACAAAAATTCCTCTGTACCGATTACTTCATCCGAGCCGTTCATAATCATCTGTTCGCCGAAAATATCAACTCTGTTCGGAATGAGAATTCTGTGCTTATTGACAAAAGAATCAAACTTCAGAGCATCGTCAATATCTTCAAATAAGCATACAACATGAATATCTTCAGATGTAGTAAGCTCCATTCCTGCTACGGGTATAATTCCGTTGCGCTTGGCCGCTTCAAAGAAAGCAGGACAATTTCTTGCAGTATTGTGATCTGTTAAAGCAACAATATTAAGACCTGCAAGAGATGCCATACCGGCAATATTATTCGGTGTCATATCATCGTCACCGCAAGGCGATAAACACGAATGTATATGAAGGTCATAATAATACTTATTCATATATCTGAACTGATTTTTACTGCAACAGTAAACGCAGTCTCATCCGTAAGAAGAATATTTACACCTTTTTCAACAGCTGTTTCAATAACACTTGCATCGGGTCTTGCACCCTCTGCGATAATGACAACAGACACATCGGCAAGCGCACCGACAGCGGCAATATTAACATTTGTCATAATTGTTATCCATGCATTGTCAGCCTGAGCCCTTCCCATAACCCAACTGAGAAGATCGCCCACATAACCGCCCGTTACTTCACGTTCGGGACACGGCATTGATAGCACTTCAAGAGAATATTTAACGGCAAGTTCATTAACTGTCATTTTGTGTTGCCTCACTGTTTTCTGTCATCTTTATATGTTCTGCTACTACACAATTACGGTCATTATTGATACCGCGCACAACATCTTCAGCAAAAGCTCTGCAAGTTGGTGCACCGCACGCTCCGCAATCAATGCCGGGTAAAGCCTGCCTTAATTCCTGAATTTTTGCCAACATACGCATAGATTCCGATAAGCTCTCACTTAAACGGGAAATAGGAGTATAATTGGGAAGCGAATCAGTAATATAAGCTTCCGGTACAAAGTTTACATCGGAACTCAAGAAATTCTTGGATACAGGCATATATCTTCTGACCGTCTGTAAACGTGTTTTAGCAATAAAGGGATTCTCAATTGTCATAACGCCGCCGACACATCCGCCGATGCAAGCGTTAAGCTCTACAAATTCAATCTGCGGTATGTTACCGTTTTCAATAGATTCAAGAACCTGAATACAGTTCTCAATTCCGTCGGCAAACAGGTAACTGTCATTAAGTATTGCTGATGATTCACCGCCTGATGAAGCCCATCCGATACCAATCATTCCCGATTCGGATGAAATCTGAGGTGATTCAACTTTTTTCATAGCACTTAAAAGCATAAAATATATGTCACTTAAAGATACTACAACATCAACATTACTCTTATAATGTCCGTATCCGTTTCTGATATAACTTACCTTTGCAGCACATGGAGAAATAAAGAACACACCGATTTCGTCATCCGAAAACTCAGGATGTAATTTTTTAGCCTTCTTTTTGGCCTCCATAGCTGCTATTTCCATAGGAGGAAGCAACGGTAATATATTATCTTTCAAATACGGAAATCTGAGAGATATCAATCTGGAAATTACAGGACACGCAGAACTAATAACGGG
>JAZSRT010000015.1:0-104265 GCA_045538645.1 Acutalibacteraceae bacterium
TATCATGGAGGTTTTAATACATATACTAAAGTATTTTATCTTCCCCCGGTAGAACCGGGGGTTTATTTCCACGTCTAAAGACACCAAAAAAATAAATGTCCGCTTAACGCGGACATTTATCTTAAACAAAATTAAGCCTCATTTGTTGCTTCTTCTGTACCTGTTGTTTCTTCGCCACCGGTTGCTTCTTCTTCACCGAGAATACCGCCGAGAAGACCTTCAATGTCGATACCGAGAGCATCAACAAGTCCCATAACAATGAGAACCTGAACGAGAACAACGATGAGCTTCTTAAAAATCCACTTCATTTGTATAGCCTCCTATCAAAAATATTTTACAATAAATTTATATCATAATAAAAAGACAATTTCAAGATGTTTTTAGTAAAGACACAAATTGTTTACAAACTTGAAACAAAATTACATCAATGTTTCAGGTTCATCATAGACCTTATCACCTGTATCAACTCTGACAGATTCAATAACAACATCCTTAAGAGGTTTATCGTTTCCGTCTGTTTTCACAGAAACTATTTCATCTGCAACATCCATACCTTCAAAGCAATAACCGAAAACTGCATAATCACCGTCAAGGCTGACTGATGCGGAATTATCTACAACAATGAAGAACTGAGAACCTGCTGTGTTATATGCAGATGCAGGATTGTAAGGATTTCCTTTTCTTGCCATTGAAACATAGCCTCTGAGATGAGGACGGTCATTTTCAAAACCGTTATTGGAAAACTCACCGAAAATATTATATCCGGGGCCGCCTGTTCCGTTACCTGCAGGGTCACCGCCCTGAATCATAAAACCGGGAATAACTCTGTGGAAGGTAAGGCCGTCATAAAATCCGCTGTTGGCAAGAGAAATAAAGTTTTCTACCGTATTTGGTGCTGTATCGTAAAAAAGCTCAATAAGCATTATTTTACCGTCTTTCATTTTTACGGTTGCAACAGGGTTTGTCGGATTTTTAAGTTTATCCGCATAATCTCCTGCAGCAACTGTCATACCGCCTTCGGAATCGGCGGATTGACCGCAAGCACAAAAACCTGCACAGATAAGACAAATAACTAAAACTGCAGAAATAATTTTTTTCATGACTTATTCCTCACTATTTTCTTCAGATTCATTTTCAGGAAGTTCTTCGGCGGTATCTGAAATAACTTCATCGGAAACAGCAAATTCACCGTTCATCAACCTGATAAACTCATCGCCGTCGATTTTTTCGTTTTTAATAAGATAATCAGCAAGCTCATGCAATTTATCAATATGCTCACGGAGAATAACTTCGCAGCGTTCGTAACCGGAGGTAACAATTCTTCTGATTTCTTCGTCAATATCTTTTGCTATTTCTTCAGAATAGTTACGAACTGTATTGTAATCTTTTCCGAGGAAAACTTCAGTTTCGCCCGCGCCGAAATTAATGGGACCGAGATTTTCACTCATACCGTATTTTGTTACCATATTACGGGCAATTTCAGTTGCACGCTGAATATCATTGGAGGCACCCGTTGAAATATCACCGATAACGATTTTTTCGGCAACTCTGCCGCCGAGAAGTGTAATAATCTCTTCTTCCATTTTCTTTTTAGAGCGATACATTTTATCCTCTGTGGGTCTGTGCATTGTAAAGCCGCCTGCCATACCCGTGGGAATAATTGATACCTGATGAACAGGATCCTGTCCGCCGAGGAAATGAGCAGAAACAGCATGACCTGCTTCGTGATACGCTGTAAGCTTTTTATCCTCATCTGTTATCTTATGAGATTTCTTTTCGGTACCCACAACGGTTTTTATGGTAGCTTCATCAATTTCTGCCGAGGTTATAGCCTTAAAGCCTTTACGTGCGGCAAGAAGTGCTGCCTCATTAAGAAGATTCTCAAGATCCGCACCTGTAAATCCTACAGTTGATTTTGCAATTTTTTCCAGATCCACATCAGGTCCGAGAGGTTTATTCTTAGCGTGAACTTTAAGAATATCCCATCTTCCCTTGATATCGGGATAACCCATTGTTATCTGTCTGTCAAAACGGCCGGGACGTAAAAGAGCAGGATCAAGTATGTCAAGTCGGTTGGTAGCGGCAAGAACAATAACACTTTCATTACCAACAAAGCCATCCATTTCAACGAGCATCTGATTAAGCGTCTGTTCTCTTTCGTCATGACCGCCGCCCATACCTGCGCCTCTGTGTCTGCCTACAGCATCTATTTCATCGATAAATATGATTGCAGGAGCGTTCTTTTTAGCCTGTTCAAAAAGATCTCTTACTCTTGAAGCACCTACACCGACATACATTTCAAGGAAATCAGAACCTGAAATGGATAAAAACGGAGCATTTGCTTCACCCGCAACAGCACGTGCAAGTAATGTTTTACCTGTACCGGGAGGGCCCACAAGCAAAACACCCTTAGGAACTCTGGCACCGAGTTCATTATATTTCTGAGGATTTTTAAGAAAATCAACAATTTCAGAAAGCTCAGCCTTTTCTTCTTCTGCACCCGCCACATCGTCAAAGGTTGTTTTTCTCTTATCGTCCTTGGGCATCTTTATACGGGCTTTGCCGAATGAAATTGTACGGTTATTCTCATTCATAAAGCTCTGATTCATCTTGCGCATCATAATGTACATTGCGAGTCCGATTACGCCGAAAAGTACCAGTGTAGGCAATAAACTGACGAGCCATGAATTTGAGCTACTCGGTTTATAGTTATATACTATATCATCTTCATGTGTTTCATTATATTCCATAACAAATGTATGGACATCCTGATTAAACAGATTTATATTCGGAACAGTATATTTATATTTCTGTGAATCTTCACGTTTTTTATATTCGAGCACACCGCTTCCGAGGTTGAGAGTGTATTCTTCTACTTCATTATTGTTGAACATTTCAACAACTTCGTAATAAGTCATCTTTTTCTTTTCTGCTGAATTCAATGAAAAAACAGACATCACAAGAATCATTATCACGGGTAACATTAAATAAGGAAGAATTTGTTTAAGCTTCCCTGAATTGCTGCTGTTTGACAATGCTTTGCCCTCCTATTAGTGCTTATCATCCTTAAGTACACCTATATACGGAAGATTTCTGTATTTTTCCGCATAATCAAGACCGTAGCCCACGATAAATTCATCGGGAACGGAAATACCTTTATAATCGGCAAAAATATCAACTTCCCTGCGCTCGGGTTTATCGAAAAGTGTACATATACGGATACTTGAAGGATTACGTGCATAAAGCAAATCCATAAGATAATTAAGAGTTTTTCCGCTGTCAAGAATATCCTCAACAAGCAAAACATCATATCCTACAATATCTCTGTCAAGATCCTTCAGAATTCTTACGGTACCGCTGGACTTTGTTTTGTCTCCGTAGCTCGAAACCGACATAAAATCAATTTCACACGGTATTGTAACTTCTCGCATAAGGTCACTCATAAAAACCACTGAGCCTTTAAGCACACTGACCATCAGAAGATTTTTATCTTTATAATCTTCGCTTATCTGCGCTCCGAGTTTTGCAACAATATCTGCTAACTCTTCTTCAGATATCAATACTTTTTTTATATCGTTATTCATTATTTTTGCCACACTCCGTTTTTATAATCAAAAATTCAGATGTTTGCTGATTAATTTCACGTTTTGCATCAATTCCTGCTTTTTCAAGAAAAATGATTCCGTTTTCATCAGATATAACAAATAAAGCATCTCTGTCTTTCACGGGTATCTTCATTTCGTTGAACAGTTTTTTTAATGATTTTGAACAATTCCTCTTTCCCAAGTGAAATATGTCTCCCGGTCTTCTTGTTCTGATGCAAATCTCTTCACCGACTCTGTCAGCAGCGGCAATATAACAGTTTTCGGTATTTCGGGGGAACTTTTCAGACCATTCAAAACTGAGAACAGTCCCCTCACGCTCAAAAACAGCCGACTGACCTTTTTTCAGAAACTTATCTTCATAAATAAATCTTTCCGGTACACATTCATCATAAAAAAGTTTTTCAGAATTACCGGATATACGTACACCTCCGGGAAGAACAACAGAAAAAGATTTGCCTAACCCCGACAAAATATTTTCAATATGCTTCGCTGAAAGATCGGTGTGTATATTTTTTTCAATATAACGCTTAATAATTCTGCGTCTGATGCTTACATCTGACAGATGAATATCCTTAATATTAAGACTTCCGTCAGGATTTATAAGTTTTTCATAAACAGCATTTGCCTGCGATACAAGAAAAATCTCATCGCCGTTAATGTTTTCAATACATCTCAATGCGTTTTTTTCAAAAGACGGATTGATACTCAACAATTCATTAACCACATTGTGTCTGAATTTGTTTCGTGTATAATCATTTGTAAGATTTGTGCTGTCTGTAATATATTCAATTTTTTCTGTATTACAGTATTCCTCAATTTCACTGCGAAGAATACTTATAAGCGGTCGTACAATATTGCCTCTTACAGGCGGAATCGAACACAACCCCGAAAGCGAAGCTCCGCGGGACAGGTTCATTAGCATCGTTTCAATACGGTCACTGCCTGTATGTGCGGTAGCTATTACATCTGCATTAAGCGAATCAAAAAAATCATATCTTACTCTTCGGGCACAAAGTTCAATACTCTCCCCTGTCTTATCAGCAATCGCGGGAATATCTGCTGATAAAACATGAACTTTAATTCCTTCCCGCGAACAGAATTCCCGAACAAACTTTTCATCACGCATTGCTTCTTCGCCGCGTATACAGTGATTGACATGAGCTGCTTCTACGGTGATACCTAAAAATGACCTGTTTTTAATCAGTAAAGAAACAAGGCACATTGAATCGGCACCGCCCGAAAGCCCTACAATAACTCTTTGTCCGGGTGAAAACATATTGTATTTTTCAACTGTTTCAATAAATTTAGT
Organism: Acutalibacteraceae bacterium; assembly: GCA_045538645.1. GTDB lineage: Bacteria > Bacillota > Clostridia > Oscillospirales > Acutalibacteraceae > RUG806. The sequence continues at coordinate 4,915 of JAZSRT010000015.1, forward strand.
TATCATCTGTTTTATTATTCTCAACACAGGTATACAGCGTAAACTGCGGATTCCAAGCCATTTTTACTGATCCTGTAGGTCCGTGTCTGTTCTTCTGAACAAGCAGTTCTGCCGTATTAACTTCAACATCTTCAGGATTATCCTTTTCATTTTTATAATAATCTTCTCTGTAAAGCATTACAACGATATCGGCATCCTGTTCAATTGAACCTGATTCTCTTAAGTCTGCAAGCTGAGGCTTATGTGAAGAACCTCTGCCCTCGGTACCTCGGGACAGCTGCGCACAAACAACAACGGGAATCATAAGGTCTTTTGCCATAAGTTTCAGGCTTCGTGTAATTTCAGAAACTTCCTGTACACGGTTTTCTGTTTTTTTTGCAGATTGCATCAGCTGAAGGTAGTCTATAAAAACAGCATCAACATTTTTAAGTCGCCTGCATCTTGCTTTCATTTCGGGAACGGTAATATTAGCCGTATCATCAAAATAGAGATTAACATCGGCAAGAAAAACACAGGCTGCGCTGAGACTTTCCCACTCTTTGGGCGTAAGCTCACCTGTTCTCATTTTTTGACTGGGAATTCTTGCTTCTGTGGAAATAACTCTCTGAGCTAACTGCTCTTTTGACATTTCCAACGAGAAAAACAAAACACGTTTTCCAGACTTAACTGCAACATTTCGTGCCATATTTAATGCAAAACTTGTTTTACCCATAGCAGGACGGGCACCTATAAGAACAAGGTCTGATCTGTTAAGACCTGTTGCCATCTTATCAAAATCGGGAAAACCTGTGGGAAGACCTTTGAACTGTTCCTTATCTTCTGAATTAAGTTTATAAAGCGTGTCATAAACATTAGCAATAACATCACTTAATTTTGCAGGACCGGAAACTGTTTTGCCCTGTCGGATATCATAAATCCGCTGTTCTGCATTATCAAGAATAACATCTGCATCTTCGCCTGAATTTTCGGCAAGATCTATTATTTCATTTGAAACATTTACAAGTGTACGTATGTAAAACTTGTCCTTGATAATTTTACAGTAAGCTTCTACATTAGCTGTTGCCGGTACAATATCAGCCAATTGAAACAGATAGGTTTTTCCGTCATCATCATTTGAAAAAACTTTTTCAACTCTCAGCATTTCAAGAATGAGCAAAGGATCTATAGCACCTGAACCCGCCGCATCAATTGAAAGCATTGCCGAATATATGGCTCTGTGCTGAGGCATATAAAAATAATCGGGACGGACAAGCATAGACACCGTAGAAAAGCACGACGGATCTATAAGCACACTACCTAATATAGCCTGCTCAGCTTCGAGAGAAAAAGATTTACTTGAACCTGCATCAACAGCAACCGAATCATTTTTTTTCATCGGAGCACCTCAAAAACAATTATTCGCCGACAACTATAAACAATTTAGCAGAAATCCCCGTATACACCTTTACAGTACATTCAAAGGTACCGAAACTTCTGATATCATCAACAACAATTTTTTTCTTATCAATTTCAATTCCGTAAACATTCTTTATCTGTTCGGCAATTTCTTTGGAAGTTACAGAACCGAAAAGCCTGCCGTTTGCACCGGCTTTTGCTGATATTTTAATACTCTGTCCTTCAAGAGTTTTTGCAGCTGCTTCCGCATTTGCTTTTTCAACAGCAAGATGATGTGCCTTTGCCATTTCTCTGTTTTTAAGCTCATTCATAGCTGTAGCATCGGCAATAACAGCTATTTTTCTCGGAATAAGAAAGTTTTTTGCATATCCGTCGGATACATTTACAAGTTCGCCTTTTTTACCGAGATCTTTGACATCTTTATTAAGAATAACCTTCATAATAAATCCTCCTTGAATTATGATAAATTCTTTTCTATATATTTACGTACAACACTATTCAATTTTTCAACAGCACTTTCAACAGTACAATCCTTTAACTGACAGGCAGCCATGCTCTGATGTCCGCCCCCGCCGAATTCTTCCATTATCAGCTGAACGTTTATAAGGCCCAGACTTCTTGAAGAAATAAACACCGTTTCTCCGTTTGTAGAAACAACAAATGAAGCATCAACTCCGTCAATGTTCAACAGTTCATCAGCGGTCTTTGATGAAATAAGCCTTGTTATATTGTCGCCCTGTTCAGCCACTGCAACAGCATAGCGGTCATAAAATGAAGCTGATGCAATAAGCTTGCTGACGCTAACATTTTCTTCAACTGTGCCTGCAAACAATTTTTTAACTGTAACAGTATCTGCTTTACAGTCTTTCAGATAAGCGGCTGCTTCAAAGGTTCGCACACCGACACGTAAAGCAAAATTCTTTGTATCAAGAATTATACCTGAAAGCAATGCTTCAGCTTCACACTGAGTAAGCTTTACACCCGCAGGTGAATATTGAGCCAATTCTGTTACCATTTCACAGGCAGATGAAGCGTACGGCTCGTGGAATGCAAGCACGGCACTGTCTATATAATCAACAGTTTTTCTGTGGTGATCTATCAGGATTATATTTTTTGCTTTTTCCAGCAGTGCAGGAGCCTCAACAAGATGAGAACGCATAGTATCGGTCACAACCAACAACGAATCTTCACCGAAAAGCTCAACCGCCCTTTCGGGGGAAATAAATCTTATTTTATTATTTTCGTTATTTGCAATAAGATCAATAAGCGGATTTGCCAAAGATAACTTTCTGTTAACTATAACAAACGCATTTTTAGAACACGAACGGGCAATTGCGGCAATACCGACGGCTGCACCGACTGCATCGAAATCCGAATATGTATGACCCATTACAAACACAGAACTGCTTTTTTCTATATATTCATATAATGCAGTTGAAATAATTCTTGATTTAATTTTTCCGCGCTTTTCTTTACGACCTGTAAGACCGCCGAAAAATTCATAATTCTCACCGATCTTCAGAGCAACCTGATCACCGCCGCGGCCTCGTGCCATATCAAGAGCCTGTCTTGCACTTACTTCACATTCGGAAAACATTTTATCTCTGCCGATACCAACAGATAATGTAATATCAATTTCCTGTTCATTGAATCTGTAATTTCTTATTTTATCAAGAACATCAAAATTTTTCTTGATCATAGCATCAAGATTTTTGCTTTCGGTAAGAGCAAAAATCTTTCCGTCTGCAAATTTCCTGAAAACACATTTATTTTCAACAAGCCATTTTGTAATTATTTTTTCTACATCCGATACAATAGAGTGATAATCTGCGTGGTCAAATACCTCTTCCGTATGTTCGAGTGAATCGATGTTAATTAACAGTACTGCAGGTCTTGTTAATGTAAATTGAGTACGTATGTCTTTTAACCGGGAATCATCAACAAAATACAGAGCAACAAGATTATCTTCGATTCTTGAGGGATAAACTGTGTATTCTTTTTTTTCTGTTTTTATTTCAAACGAATCATATTCCGGATTGCTTAAAACTTCCTGTGAATAAGGCAAGAAAGAAAAAATATTATCGCTGTATTTTTCTTCAAACTCATCAATCAAAGAATGAAATGCTGAATTGAACCACTGCACATTTCCTTTGTTATCAACAAGCAATAAAGGAAACGGGAACGAAACAGTATACTTACCGATATCACCGTTTTCGGTTAAGCTTGCCTCCACATATCTGAGAAAATCTTTTTTTCGAGCGGAAGTTCTTGATATCCATTTTAATGCAATAATTACAATTATCAGCACAAGGGCAAGCTCCGCCACGGCAAGTGCTTTTGAGTAAACAAAAGTAATGCCGCTTATAAGTGTAGCAATAAGAATCAATGCTACCGTAAACGGATTATTCCTGAGAATATCTCTGAATTTCATTAAACTCACCCTTATAAACAAAAATAGTTATCAAACAGCCATAACAGTAACGATAATTATAGGACTTCTCCTTGTTTTATCGAATATTGCTTTTGAAATACTGTCCTTAAGCTTTGTTTTCAACGCGTAAATATCCATATTTACGCTTCTGACATAATCATAAAAAACTTTTTCACAGGTTCTGCTTATAAATGAAGTCAATTCATTTGTATTGCCTTCAAAAGCAAAGCCCTTTGACTGAACTTCTATCGGTACTACAAGTTCACCTGAATAAGCATCTGTAACCGCTGTAATAATCACAATACCGTCGGTAGAAAGGTTCTTTCTGTCTCTGAGGACAGTTTTTCCGACATCGCAAACACCTGTTCCGTCAACATACACTTTTCCTACGGGAACACTTGCCGAGGCATCAATAAATTTATCGGAAAGCTCTATTACGGAACCCAATTCAGGTACAATAATATTTTCTTTCGGAATGCCCACACTTAATGCTGTAAGCTCGTGACGTCTTAAATGCTTTTGCTCACCGTGTACGGGAATAAAATATTTAGGACGTACAAGATTAAGAATAAGCTTCTGTTCTTCCTGAGCGGCATGTCCGGAAACATGAATGCCGAGACTCTTTTCGTATATAACTTCCGCTCCGAGCTTCATCAGCTCATTTATGGTATTTGCCACCATTTTTTCATTGCCGGGAATGGGATTTGCGGAAATAATTACGAAATCATTACTGTCTATGGAAACCTTTTTATGATCCCCGAGAGACATTCTTGATAAAGCAGACATCGGCTCTCCCTGACTGCCGGTTGTAATTATAACAACATCTTCATCACGGTAATTTTTAAGTTTGTCTATAGATAATATAAGTCCGTCGGGAACAGAAAGATAACCAAGATCAATGCTTATTTTTGTGGCATTTTCAAGGCTTCTGCCTGAAAGAAAAATCTTTCTGTTCAGCTTGGCAGATGAATCTATAATCTGCTGTATACGGTGGATATTGGATGCAAAAGAAGCCACGATTATACGTTTGCCCTCTGCACGTCTGAACAGAGTTTCAAGAGTTTCACCAACATTTTTTTCACTTGGGGTATACCCTGCACGCTCTGAATTTGTTGAATCGGATAACAGGCATAACACGCCTTCATTTCCCAATTCAGCAAATTTGGGAAGATCTATAACTCCGCCGTCAATGGGGGTGTTATCAATCTTGAAATCCCCCGTATGAATAATAACACCTGCTTCACACTTAATGGCAAAAGCGAGAGCATCGGGGATTGAATGATTTACGTGTATAGCTTCAACACTGAATGCCCCCACATTAACAAAATCACCGGGTTTTATTACTTCTATTCTGCATTTATTGAGCATTCTGTGTTCTTTAAGCTTACCTTCAATAAGACCTGCAGTAAGACAGGTGCAATACACCGGCACATTAACGGACTTTAACAGATAAGGAAGTCCGCCGATATGATCTTCATGGGCATGCGTAATAAAAACAGCTTTAACCTTGCTTTTATTTCTTTCTACATAGGTTATATCAGGTAAAACATAATCAATGCCTGGCATATCAGCATCGGGAAAAGACATACCGCAATCAACTATGATCATTTCATCTTCAAACTCAAACAGTGTAAGATTTTTTCCTATCTCATTTATACCGCCGAGAAATTTAATTTTAACTGAAGATGTTTTTTTGATATTTTTAGGTGAGATAGATTCATACAAATTCATCTCAAAAGGCTTTTTTGAAAAATTCTTCTTGTGGTGAGACTTTTGTCCCGAATGCTTTTTTACACTTTTCTGTTCATTGGACTGAATATTTTTAGCTTTACTGTCTTTTTTTGATTTTGCAGCATTTTTACTTGCAGATGCCTTGGAAGAATTACTTTTTCTTCCGGCTTTTTGTGTAATATTCTGCATAATTTCTCCTTTAATTATTTTTTATATGTAAACCATCCGGAAATCCGGATGAAAGATAATTGCAAATCAGCAAAAGTTATCACTTTATAATACTATTTTTACCATACTTTGTCAATATCGCTGTTTTTTATTTTTTCGACAACAAAAACTGACAATTCCTTTGCAGTTTCCATATCGGCAGCCTCTGTAAGCACTCTTATACGTGAACTGTTGCCAAGTTGTCTTATACGCGCTTTTCCCTTTCTGTTTGAAATAACATAGTGAGTTTCATCATATTTTTCAGCGCCGCTTTTTTCAAGCATTTTTCTGATATCTCCGGGAGCACCGTTGTATTCTATAATGCTTTTTCTCAAAGTAAAATCCCCCTGATATTCAAAGAGTTGTTCAAGAGTTTCTTTTGATTGTGTCATAACATTGAATAACCGGGCGCACATTAATAAAGGATCAAAGCACCATATATTATCAAGTATTACATCATTGGAATATAATAATCCGCTTTTTGCACCTGCAAACTGTCTTATGGCGTGACGTTTATATATTTCAGCTTTTTCTTCAATTATACTCGGTGCTTCTTCCGGAATAATAACATCCCTGTTCCCTGCAAAAGCCATTTCGCATAAAAATAACAGTATTCGTTCGGATGAATAAAATTTTTCTTTTTCTACAAGAAAAACATCCGTTCCGTCACCGTTTACAAGCAACTGAACAAAATCCCGTGAATTCTGTCTGCATTTTTTTGAAAAAATTTCCGTAAGAAGCGATTTCAGAAAATCATTTTCCGACTCTATAATCACATTGAACGGCAGAACGGTGTCTCCCAGAAGCTTATTAAAATATGTCTTATATACGGTTGAAAACAGCGACATATTAAAACTGTCTTTATATTTATCGGGTAAACAATAATTATATGCGGAAAACTTAAAGTTGTTATTTATTTTACGTGCCGTTTTTCCGCTTACGGGCATACCGTTTTTACCGTAAAATGAAAAGTTTATCACATCGCCGCTTGTTGATATATAGATATATGCATCAAGACTGCAGTATGCCGAATAGAAATATGCCTGTATCTTTGCAGACTCGCCGAAATCATATACAAGTCCGCCACAGGTCCTGATTCCTGAAGCACAAAGCTCTTTATAAACGGCAGAGCATTTTTTTTCGTCACAGCTTAACCCTATTTTCATTTCCTTTCCGATACTTGCAATTGCCTGACCAAGCTGAGATGCATCAGCAACACTTATCTGAGAATGAATTTTTCCCGACAAGCCGAAAATGTCAAAATCTATTTTAAGAGGAGTTTCATATAATATATTTTTTGATATAACGGATTCTTTGAGAATTCTTCTGCCGGGCCATATCATACAGTTTTTCAATATACGTGAAAAGCGTCCCACACTGCAGCCATATCCCAGAACGGCATTTTCATCAATCAAGCAATTATCGGCAATATTTACCGATTCACCCAATATTGCATTTTTTATTTCGCAATTCTCCGAAACAGTACATTCTTCACCGATAATCGAATGAGAAACTGCACAGTTTTTTCCTATTCTGCTGTTGTTACCGATAACGCAATAGGGACCGATAACAGACATTTCCTCAAGAACAATATTATCACCCAACAAACAAGGGGCTTTAATAAGCACATCATTATCAAGAGAAGTATCTTCAAGTATCAATCTCCCATCAAACCTGAAATCTTTATACTTACCGTCAAGTATGTCTGCAGTAACCTCACTGTAGGCTGCAAATTCTCCCATATCGCCCCAGAAACCTTCTGCCTGATAACACATAAATCGCTTATCGCTTTTGAATACTTCAGGAAAAAGATCATCGGAAAAATCATAATATCGGTTATGGGGAATCATACCAAGAATTTCACCTTTAATAAGATAAATCCCTGTGTTGGCAAGAAAACTCTGCGCCTGTTCCCATGTTGGCTTTTCAATAAATGAAATTATGGAACCGTCGTCATCCTTCATTATAACTCCGTATTCTCGCGGATCGGTTACAGTCACCCCACAAACTGTAATATCGGAATCACAGGCGAAATGGAAGTTATATATTTTTTCGATATCGAAATCGAACACATTATCTCCGCTGACAATAATAATATCATCATCAGTTTCAGCTATGCAGTTTTTTACACCGCCCGCAGTACCCAGCGGAGAATTTTCTTCTCTGAAAACTATATCGGCATTATAATTTTTATTTTCACAATATGAAATTATCTCATTTGCCATATATCCCAGTGATATATAGATTTCTCTGATGCCTGCCGATATTAATTTTTCTATAATAATATCTATTACAGGTCTGTTCAGAAGTTTCAGCAGAGGTTTAGGCTGACTTTCTGTCAAAGGTTTCAGTCTGCTGCCGATACCTCCGCACATTATTACAGCTTTCATTCATATCTTCCTTTCTGATTTTTTCAAAATTATTATGAACCCCCAAGTGCAAAATTAGTCATTTCAGATTGCATTCTTTTATAAATAATGTTAAAATATCTTCAATATATTTTTAATTAAGCTCGTAATCAACGGCTATAAATTTATTAAAATTCTTCAGGAGATCATAATGGATAAGATAATGTTATATACCGACGGTGCCTGTTCAGGCAATCCGGGCCCCGGCGGATATTGTGCAATTCTGAAAGCAGGTGAACACACAAAATGCATTTCAGGCTCCGAAAAGCATACAACCAACAACAGAATGGAGCTGAGAGCCGTTATTGAAGGCTTAAAAGCACTTAAGCGCAGCTGTGACGTAACGGTAGTTTCAGATTCTAAATACGTTTGTGATGCTGTCAATCAGAAGTGGATATACAGTTGGATCAAAAAAGGATGGAAAAAAAGTGACGGAAAAGCCGTTCTCAATCCGGAAATGTGGCAGGAGCTTTACGCACTTATGGGTAAGCATAATGTTACTTTTCAATGGATAAAAGGACATGCAGGACATCCTTTTAATGAAAAATGCGATGAAATAGCAGTCAGTGAATATAAAAAGATAATGTAAGTTTTAAGCCGCCATTCAAAGAAAGCTTTGAAATGACGGCATTTTTAATTGCACAATTTTTTAATACAAATAGATCGTTGATACTTATACTTATTTAATACGGCTGACTTATTTCAGATAATAATACAAATAAGGCCGTTACAACCTTCATTTATAACTCTTTCAAGTGTTTGCTGAAGTTTCATTCTTGCATCTGTGGGCATATGCATAAGTTTTGTTTTAAGTCCCTCGTTCACAAGGTCATCGAGAGATTTTCCGAAAATATTGGATTCCCATATTTTTGAAGGATCATCTTCAAATCCGTCAAGAAGGTATTTTATCAGATCCTCACTTTGCTTTTCGCTGCCCACAATAGGCGCAACCTCTGTTTTTATATCAGCCTTTAACATATGTATTGACGGTGCACTTGCCTTGAGTCTTACTCCGTATCGGCTTCCCTGCTTCATAATTTCAGGTTCTTCCAAAGACATTTCATCTATTGTCGGCATCACAATGCCGTAACCTGTAGAATTCACCTGTTCAAGAGCATCTTCTATTTTTTTATACTTTTTCTTTATATCCGAATAATTCTTCATTGCAAGAATAAGATCGGAATCGTCACATATTTCGGAATCAGACAATTTTGAAAGAATATCATAGAATATGCTGTTATCTATATCAGCCCTTATATAAACACTTCCGTCCCCGGGAAGTATCTGTTCCGTGTCTGTATAAGTAACATATTCACATTCTGCAAGCGATTGGGTAAAAGAATTGATCTCCCTCAGCTTTGTAATATCCTTTCCGATATTTTTTACATAGTCAATAAGACGGTTGGCGAAACCTGTTTCACCGTCTGAATTTTTAAGCCACAAAGGAAGTCTTATTTCCACCTTTTTTAACGGAAATTCATATAACACACTTGAAAGAATATTTCTGACTTCCTCTTCGGTCATTTCAAGGCAGTTTACAGGCATAACGGGAACTTCATATTTCTGTGACAGTTCATGAGCAAGGCTTATGGACGAAAGACTTTCGGGGAACATACAGTTAAGCAAAACAACAAACGGTTTATTAATCTCTTTAAGTTCATTTATAACTCTTTCTTCAGCTTCTTCATATTCTTCTCTCGGGATCTCGCTGATGCTTGCATCGGTGGTAATTACAAGACCAATAGTGGTGTGCTCGGATATAACCTTTTTTGTACCTATTTCCGCAGCCATATTAAACGGTATTTCCTCTTCAAACCAGGGGGTTTTTACCATTCTCGGTTCTTCATTTTCTATATATCCCAAAGAAGACGGAACTATGTAACCGACGCAATCCACAAGTCTTACTTTTAATTCTATATTTCCTTCAAGAGAAACATTAATTCCCCTTTCAGGTATAAATTTCGGTTCCGTTGTCATTATGGTCCGCCCTGCCGAGGACTGCGGCAATTCATCTATCATGCGTTCTCTTGTATGGCCTGCAGGAACATTGGGAATAACAAGTGTTTCACAGAATCTTTTAATAAAAGTCGATTTCCCCGTTCGGACGGGCCCGACAACTCCTATATATATATCACCGCCGGTTCTCAGCGCAATATCTTTGTAAATACTTGTGCTTGTCATAATCATTCCTCCGATTTTTTCTGTTTCGTTAATTGGTATGAATCACGGACGGGTTTTATGACAAAAAGAAAAGAACATATTAATTATACAGAACTGTTGCTCCCCACGGATTTTCCGTAAAATGACTGATTTTAAAATAGTTACCAATATGTATATAACAAGAACCGCCTGTCCCGGGTAATGGAAACAGACGGTTCTTATAAATTGAAATATTTTTAATGATGAGGCATTGGTCTGTGTTTTGCCGTATATTCGGAAACATCAATTCTTATAATACTTACCACACTTACGAGTTTTTCGTCAAACAAAAAATCTTTTCCGGTCTGTGTTTTCATAAGTACCGAAAGAGCGTGCATTTTCTCCTGCACATCTTCCGTTATACAAGCAACACCTCTGCCCATAATTGAAGCATATGCAATGCCGTATTTACAGGCAACCTCACCTTCAAACGGTGTTATGTCACATTCCATTTCAAGAAAAACCTTCGGATTTTTCCTGATAAGATCAAGCTTTCTGCCTCTTCTGGCACCGTGCAAATATATAACGAGCTTATTGTCAACAAACTCATATCCGTAATTCATAGGCACAACATACGGCTCATCACCGTCAACAAGACCCAAATGAAGTACTTTTGATTTATCAAGGATTTTAACTATTTCATCAAAATCCGTAATTTGTCTTTCTCTTCTTGTCATTCCCTGCATTCTGATCACCTCTGATTTTTTTCTGATTATAACAAACAATATACATTCTGTAAATTATATTTATTTATTATTACACACAGTAATTATGCTGAAAGTTTTATCAGTATAACCATATCCTTTTCAGTTGGCTTTTCACCGATAAAATATGTTCCGAAGCAAGAAGACGTAAATATCTGCTTTTCTGAATACTCCCCTGTTACGGGATCAAACCATTGATAAAAATACTCCGTTTTCGGAATAAGATTTCCTACTGTGCCCGTAAGCTTACCGCCGTATAATTTTGTATTCACATTTTCAGCAACGGAAGAATCTGAAAACGAATAAAAATATATAACAATTTCACTGTTATCCTGATTTCCGGCATAGGTATAATACACTTTTGCACAAGGTACAAAATATGTTCTGTTATCAAATCTCGGAATCAGTTCAAACCATCTTGTACTTGTTTCAAAAAAGTTTTTCATATAACCTACCTGATAAGAGCTTGCGTATTCAAGCGAATCTTCCCAGGTTGCAGCTTTCTTTTCAGCTGAAGTTACAGTATCAACACCGTCAGAAGAATCAGTATCTTCATCAAAGATATTGAGATAACTCCAGGTATCGTGACCGCCCCAGCCGTAGCCGTAAAGTCCATTGAGATATGCTGTCCAGCCCTGCATTCGTGCACCGAAATTCTTTGTCCACAGATAACAGTATTGACCTTCGTAATTAACAGAAGGCTTTCCCTGAGAATTGTACCAATAGTCTTTCTCAACAGAAAAATCACTCTGCCCTGTCTTATCGGGTGAAAACTGTGCGGCATAAAAGCTGTGAGCTTTCACATTCCTGAATGCAGATGCCTGTGCACCGTCTTTATAGATTTTTTTGCATTCACCTGTATTTTCACCGTTGCCGTAAGCCACCGTACCTGCTGCGTTTTCCTGGTGTGCAGTCAACGGCTGGTCATATGCATCATATTTATCAATATATTCAGCAACAAGTGTGTATGGATTATTAATAAAATTCCAATCGGGATGTGAAGAATCAGACCAATAAAAGTCGTTATCAACTTCCTGTCCGAGGGTCCACATAACGGGATATGCACCATATCGCGCAACCCAATAACGGGAAAGCTTTTCAAGGTAATGCTTTACCGTATCCGAAAAATCATACATCCGGCTTCCGTTTTCCGCCTTAACAGCAGATTGCGAATAACCTCCGAAATTATTTATAAGCACCTCCATATAATACGGGAAGAAAAACTGGGCATTTGCGTGAACAAAACCGTTTTCAGCGATAATTTCAAATTTTTCATCATAAACCGAAAAGCCCTGCATATCCTCTTCCGTTACACCGTCACTTACATCAAATCCGGCGCCTATAGGTTCACTTTGCATAACCGTGAAACCTTGCTCAGCTCTCTTTTCGCATATTATTTTTATCATATCTACTGTTTCATCCCCAAGGCTCCAATGAGTGTCACCAAGGTAAAAAAACGGAGTTCCGTCACTGTATGTAAAATATTTTTTTCCGTAAGAGGTTGTTACAAAACCATGCTTATAAATATCAAGTTCACCGTTATATTCCGAGCAAACAACTTTACCTGTTCTGCCGTGTAAACCTGAATTTTCCGTGTCTGTACACACAGTTTTATATAACCATTCCCCTTCATAGGGGCAAACAAAACGTATCTTCCAGATGTTGGCTCCGCACCAGAATCCGGGCACTGTAAATAATTTTCCGTCACAATACAATTGAAGATCAATATCAACATCATTAAAAGGATCGGCATATTCTTTATTGCTGACAAAAGTTAATTCTGAAGCCACCCAAGTCTGTGCAGTCAGAACTTCTTCAGGCTCTGAAATAAATCCGTTGCCGTCTGATTCTTCCCACGAAAATTGAAACGGCTCTGCAGTTTCAATATCTGCTTCATCCGTTTTTATAAGCTTATCAAACAGTTCTGCAAACAGATTAACTATTATACCTGAGGCCTTTTCAAAGGACAAAGCTATCCCGGGAACGCTGCCTGACTTACCGTTTTCTGCATATGCCGGTACAAAAAACGACAATATCATAATATTAATTACCATAAAAATTGAAATACAACGTTTCATTTTAACCTCCGTAAAACTGAAAATTTTTGAGATAAAAACTATTTCAGACAAATAACTGCCTCAAGCTTATCACCGTATTTTGCATAAGGACTATAAGCCTTTATATTTATTTTATAATTGCCCTTCGGTAACTTTCCGAGATTAATTTTTACGGTATCCCCTGTTGCTCTCACATAATCGGAAATAAATGTATTGCAGACTGCAGTTTTTTTATTGTCGGCAAATAACTTAATTTTATAATTTTCTGCAGGATAATAACCGTGTGCTTCAGGAAAATACAAATTTACAGACCCGTCAGCACATTCCTCTGCTTTTACAGCCGGATCAACAGGAAATTCCGGTTTTGTATCAAGGGATTTGTTTTTATGCCAGGTATATGAACGTTTTGATGAGGAGGTCAAATCTGTAAAATAATATTCCGATTTATCAAAAAAGGTATGAACGACACAATCAAATAATCTCATCCGCACATTCCCGTCTGCATCTGCTTCCACAATCCAATACCCGCCTGATTCGCCGGGGGCATCTTTATCTCCGTCGATATAGTTAAGATTTCCCATAAAAGCAGAAAGTGAACCGCAACCGACTGCCGTAAAAGAACCCTGCCATACGGATCTCGGGTCACAGGGTGCATAATGGGAATGTCCCGAAAAATCCACCACCTGAGGGAAATCAGCAAGAACCTTACGTACCTCATAAGTTCCCCAATTGATACTTCCGTAAACAGTAGCAAAAGGATGGGGATGCTGAAAAACAAAGACAGGTTTATCGGGTGTATCTTTAACAGCCTGTTTCAACTGTTCACGAAGCCATTCAAGTTTACCCGCAAATTTTTTACCGTCATCATCATATGACACACCGATAAAATGATAGCCGTTAATAACCGTATGAGTATCTACCTGTTCATTTATGTATTTTTTATAAACATCATATCCCACAGAAGCATCCGTATCACGGTAGTTGATAAACTCGTGATTGCCGAGAACTGTCAGCAGCTGAGTCTCATTTTTCCTGCATTTTTCCACGATATCATTAAATATCAGGTATTCTTTTTCTGCACCGCCGCCTGTAAAATCTCCGGCAATAACAACAGCATCAAACTTATTATAAACTTCATCACTTTCTGAAAGTTTATACATATCATCAAACAACTGCCTGAAACGCACGGCAGCAACCTGATTCGTTTCACCGTTCAGATGAATATCGCTGCATACAGCAAAACGGATAGCTGGCTTGAAATCCGAAGGAGTTTTTATCTCCTTACCCCTACCGAGGTTTTTAATATGCGGATGAGTAAATAGAACACCAATTGCAGATGTAATAGTTTTACTTACAGCCTGATCAAAAATATTTTTCATTGTTTTCATAACAATTTCCTTATTATAAAAATTTTCTTTGCTTAAAAACTCAGAATGTTAAATTTATAATTTACTCTTCACCAGCAAAACAACAGTCTCCACATGGTTTGTATGCGGGAACATATCTACGGGTTGGATTTTTTTTGCTTTATATCCGTGCTTTACAAAGTATAACAGATCCCTTGCGAGAGTTTCGGGATTGCAGGATACATACACGACCTTTTCGGGTGCAAGGGTGCATACACTTTTCATAAACTGAACAGTGCTTCCTGCTCTTGGCGGGTCCATTAAAACCACATCGATTTTTTCATTTTCATCTGCCGCGGAAAGCAGGAATTCAGTTGCATCGGCGCAGAAAAATCTGATATTTTTTATCTTATTGATAGATGCATTTATTTTGGCATCTCTTACTGCATCTTTATTTAATTCAACACTTATAACCTCTTTTGCATACTGTGATGCAATTATACCGATGGTTCCCACACCTGCATAGGCATCTATTACAACATCATCCTTTGAAATATGCGCAAATTCCATTGCTTTTGAGTACAATATATGTGTGCCTGCATAATTTATCTGATAAAAAGATTTTGGCGATATTCTGAACTTATAACCGAGCAATTCATCGGTAATATAACCGTCACCATACAATACCATCTCTTTTTCGCCCAAAACAAGACTGGTAAAATTATTGTTGACGTTCTGCACTATAGTTGTAATTTCAGGATGCTTTTCTCTCAAAACACGGCAAAAATCATTTTTTGACTTAAAAACGGGCGTTCCCGTAACAAGAACCACCATTATCTCCCCTGTTCCGAATGCTCTTTTTACAAGCACATGACGCAAGAAGCCTTTTCCTGTTCTGTCATCAAACACAGTAAGATGAAAAGATTTAAGAAGTTCACGAACTGTAACTATTATTTCATCGGCTTTTTTATCTTCGATAAGACAAGAATCAACTTTAACTATATTATGTGTGCTTGACTGATATACGCCTGAAATTATCATCCCGCTTTTGGTGCGCCCGAAAGCAGACTGAACCTTATTTCTGTAATGATAAGGTTCTTTCATTCCTATGATATTATCAACGTGACAAAACCTGCCGAGAAGCTTTATAACCTTTGATTGCTTATAACTCAGCTGCTGTTCATATGTCATATTGGTAAGCTGACAGCCTCCGCATTTTTTAGCTACAGGACAAGGGAAAATGTTTTCTTTCATAAATCTGACTCCAAGAAAAATTGCGGTAAGAGAAATCTTACCGCAATAATTATATTATTATTTTTATGTAATGTCAAACAGGATTATTCGCCCTTCATTTCAAGAAGCTTTGCAGTTCCGTCGTAAACAGCCTGGCTGACCTTGATAGAATCGGCAATTGCAGATTCTATATCATCTTCTGTAGCGCCGAGTTCAATGCTGTACTTTCTGTCGATAAAAAGATTAATAGCCATAATATCGGCAAGTCCGTCAACATCAATACCGCTTTCAATACCTTTTTCGGCATATTCCTTCTTAACACCGCCAAGACCCATACGCATCATCCAGGGAGGAATGCTGATAATCTTTCTGTTTTCGCCCATGCCTCTTGCTGCATAAACAATCTTGAGGAACTTTTTCCAGTCCATATTATACATACTGATAGGCCATGCTGTTGCACCCTTTGACTTTTCGGCTGCACCAACAATTACTTCACCAACCTGACGAACTGTAAGCATAGCTGTACCTCCGCCGGGATAAAGAGTGCAAGGAAGTTTGTCCATCATTTTTATCTGTTCGATAAGGATTACCCAAACGGGCTTTCTGCCGGGCTGAGTACCGAAAATATAAGGAAGTTCAAGTACTGCAACATCAAAGCTTTCGTCAGCAAAAGAAAATGCAACTTCTTCCTGATCGATACGGCTTCTGATATAGGGATGCTTTTCTGTAAGCTTCATTTCGGGATACTGCTTTGCAGCATATGAAAAATAAGAACCGAGAATTACGGAATTCTTCATGCCGACTTCTTTGCAAAGAGGAAGAATTCTTTTAAGAGGAGCAATATTATATTTGTAATATGCATCATAAACAGGTGCGGGGAATTCAACTCTTTCATCAATGCCTGCAGCGAAAACAAAACAATCATAGCCTTCCATCATTGCTTTGATTTCATCGTCTGACTTTTCATAGATATTGCAGAATTCGAGTTCCATTTCTGCGGGGATAGGAGCACCTTCGGGAAGCGGGGGCAGAGCAACACTCTTAACCTGATGTCCTCTTTCAATAAAAATTCTTGCTGCTTCGCAACCGAGAAGACCGGTTCCGCCAATCATAAATACCTTCATATACAAACCTTCTCTCTAAATTTATTATATTTATTCTACTATATAATAATAGCTAAAACAATAACAATATTTCAACAAATTGTAAAAAAACTTAGCCAAGATACTGCATATTAGCTTCGTGCTCTTCTGCAGTAACTGCAAGATAAACATTTCCTTCGCTATCATGAAGGAAGTAATAGTAATCGGTTGAATCGGGATAAAGTGCTGCATATATGGCATCAGCACCGGGACAGCAAATTGCACCAACAGGTAATCCTGTTTTCTGATAGGTATCGTATACCTTCATATAGTTTGCATAGGTTCCTTCAGCTTCAAGTTTATCCTTGAAGTTATCAATGTACTGTGCGGTAGAGTCACAGTTAATGAACGGGAAGGAAGATGAATCAAGTCGGTTATAAAGTACCGATGCTATTGTAGGCATCTGCTCTGCATCATATGCTTCTTTTTCAATTATAGATGCAACTCTGAGTATTTCATCTACAGTATAACCCATTTCTTTTGCCTTTGCTGCATAGGTTTCAGTCCATTTATTCTGGAAGTTATTAAGGAATCTTTCAACAACACTTGTTGCAGATTCACCGATGTAGAACTCATAAGTATCGGGGTACAGATAGCCTTCAAGAACACGATATCTGAGATCTTTTTCTGTAATTGATGACAGGAATTCATATTTAGCAAATATTTCTTCGCTGACTAAAGCTTCATAGAAAGACTGGGCTGAGCAAACATCATTGCTGTCGAGTTTTTCAGCTATCTGCTCTATATTATATCCTTCAGGGAATGTGATTTTAATAACATTATTATCTACGCCGGTATTTCGGATTTCATACAACATCCCTTCAAGTCCCTGACTTGCACTGAGATGATATGTTCCTGCAGGATACATAATTTCTTTTTTATTGCCGCTGTCATCAGTTTTATTCTTAAGGCCTGCAATATTCGCAAAAAGCTTACAGAATAATTTATTCTTGATAAGATTCTTTTCGGCAAGCATATCAATAACATCATCTACAGGCATATCCTGGTCAAGCACAACACGGAATTCGGTAGAAGAAACATCTATTGCAAGAATATCATTTATACAAGCCATAGCAGCTGTTCTGATTAAAAATGCACCTATTACGGAAATTGCTATGATAACAACTGCCATAAGGAAGCTCTCAAGTCTTTTTCTTCCGTTCTTTTTCTTCTTACTCTTCTTTGCGGCTTTTTTTGCAGAAGAAGCTTTTTTTGAACCGCCTTTTGAAACACCTTTTTTCTGAGCACCTTTTTTCTGTACATTATCAGAAGCCGGTTGAGAAGCTGTCTGCGGTGTTTGCTGTGAGCCGGTCCGCTGTATTACGGGTCTACCAGCTGCTGCTCTGGGTGAATTTGCAGAAAAATATATTTCCCCATGATTTTTTACTTCACCCTCATTACTTTTTGTTTCTGTTTTTTTAGTAGCAGAAAAACTTTTAAGTAATTCGTCATATGCATTATTGTCGTTAATTGTTTTATCGTCCATCATTTTGTCCTCCGCAAAAAAACAATATTTATTTCAAACCCTTGTGCTGTACTTCAGATATAACTTTATCAGCAGCATCAGTATTTATCAAATGAGAAATTATGGCATATGAAAACTCAAAAACACAGCCTGCACCCTTGGCTGTAATTATATCACCGTCAGTAACACAATACCCGGCAATAACATCTGCACCCTTTAATTCTCTTTCAAATCCGGGATAACAAACAGCTCTTTTTCCGTTCAGATAACCTTTACGGCCGAGTATAATGGGAGCGGCACAAATGGTTGCAGTTAAAAGCTTATTTGCATGGCAGTATTCCACCGCATTCATCACTGCATCTGAAAGGTAAAGATTTTCTGTTCCCGGCATTCCGCCCGGCAAAACTATACCTTCACAACCATTAAGGGTAAACGAATCTTCCGTAATGTCCGCACGGACAGATATACCGTGGCTTCCTTTCGGTTGGTCGGTCCCTATTCCCACGGTTTTTATTTCAATTCCGGCTCTTCTCATCATATCAAGAGTAACCAATGCCTCGGTTTCTTCAAAACCGTCAGCTAAAAACATATAAATCATAATACACAACCTTAATATGTTTTATCTGAATAAAGCTTCTGCCTTATTCTCTGACAAAACAAAATACCTTAAAAATGTCAATATTTATCTATTATCGCTTTATTATAGCAATATTTATTTTTTTTTACAAGACCTATATATAAAACTTTATAAAATAAATTAAATAATTCCGGATTTTTTACTCTCCGGAATTATTTTTATTCTGTCAGATTAACTTTGTTCATTTCGCTTTTCAACTGTTCTATGATTTTCTTTTCTATCCGTGATATATAGCTTTGTGATATTCCCAGCATATCGGCAACTTCTTTCTGTGTATATTCTTTTCCGAAATTCAGACCGAATCTGAGATAAATTATTTTTTTATCCCTTTCTGATAATTTTTCAATACACTCCATAAGTATCCTTATTTCATCATCACTTTCAATTCCGATACTTACAACATCATCTTCAGTAGCAAGTATATCACTGAGAAGCAGCTCATTTCCGTCCCAGTCTATATTCAAAGGCTCATCAATTGAAACTTCACTCTTCATATTACCTATTTTTCTCAGATACATTAAAACTTCATTTTCAATACAACGGCTGGCATAGGTTGCAAGCTTGATTTTTTTATCCGGGCAAAAGGTTTTTACAGCTTTTATCAGTCCTATTGTGCCTATTGATACAAGATCATCAATGGCAACACCGGAATTTTCAAATTTTTTTGCTATATACACCACAAGTCGCAGATTATGTACGATAAGCTTATCTGCAGCATCTGTGTTGCCCCTCTTTATATCTTCAAAGCACTTTTCCTCATCTTCTTTTGAGAGCGGCGGAGGTAATGCAGGTGTTCCGTTTATAAAATACAGCCGTCCGTCTGAATTTTTATCGCTTTTTCTGAACAATAAAAATAATCTGAATCTTATATCTCTGAAATATGCTTTTATATTCATTGTTTACAACACCTTTCCGAGTACCGCATCATTTATCAGTGCTTTGTATTCATTATTACCGAACGTATCATCAGTGAGAGCAATACAGGCTTTGTCAATTGTTCTGTTCGTTTCAGCATCATACACTACTGCTTTATCCGAAGTAAAAGCCGGAAGCAATTTTTTTTCACCTATGGTTTTTACAGGCAGCAGTCTTATCCCCTGAGGCAAATCAAAAAAACTGCTGTCACAAAAAACTTTCTGAAGCTTAATAAAACTGTCTGTATCAATAATGTCTTCAAGCTGATAAATACTGACGATTATAACGGGTTTACCGCTGTATATATCCTTTACGGTATTACCCGTATCATATAACGCACAAACCCGAGCCTTATTTCCTTTATAAAATATTTCAACATTAAACAGCATATCAGATTTTGTCTTGTTAAGAATCTTTTTATTAATAATCCGTACAGATAAAAAAACAGATGCTGTTATTATTATCAGGCTTAATGCACTGAAATCGAAATATGTAAAACCGTTATTATAATATACATTGGGAAAATCAAGATATCCCGATATAAAATATACTATACCTGCAAACAGAAAGCTTATCAGAAAAAAACCGAAAACACATTTCAGGAAATGCCGAACATTTCTTATTCTGAATGTAATTAAAATTATAAGAATACTTATTATGATGCGTAAAGCAAGAACAAGTAAAAAATTCATGGGAGGAGCCAATATTATAAAAGAAAAAACACCGCCTGCAAAAGCTCCGGCAGCATAACGGCATTTCGCAGAACTGACTTTTATAATATCAGCAGTGGTAAGAAGTATAAGAAATGTTATTACGGTATTCATAAAAAAAAGAATGTCGGCATAAATAACAGTTTGCAAAAAGTCTCTCCCCTCTCACATTAAACAATTATATACCTGATTCCGCAAATAGTTTGTCGATTAATGAGAATAACAAAAAAATTGTCTGCGCCGTAAAGGGTATTCAGGCAAAATAATAACAGGTATGCTCCCGGCACACCTGCTAAAATAAATTTATAAGAAACTGCAAATTTACTCTTTGCTGAGTTTAGATTCAAGACAAACCCAACCGCCTTCCTCACGACGGTTTGTAACAGTAAAACCGTTTTCTGCAAGGCAACACAAAACTTCATCTTCTCTGATATCAATAATACCCGACACAATATAAACCGCATCCTCATCAAGGAATTTCTTCACATCGGGAGTAAGCATTATAATTGCATCAGCAACAATATTTGCGGTAACAACCGAGTATTTTCCGGAAATTCTGTCTGTAAGATTACCTACTATCATATTATAGGCAGGATACTGCAAGCCGTTAAACTTTCCGTTCTCAACAGCAACTTTTACGGCAAGCTTATCTATATCAACACCCGTTGCATCCTTAGCCCCGAGAAGCATTCCTGCAACGCTGAGAATACCGCTGCCGCATCCGACATCAAGCATATGGGTATCTTCTGTAATATGATTTTCGAGCGCTTCAAGACACAGTCTTGTCGTTTCATGGGTACCTGTACCGAAAGCAATACCCGGTTCAAGATTAAGCACTACTCTGCCCTCGGCATCATAGTCATCAACCCATATGGGTCTGATCAGAAGCTTCGAACCGACTTTTATGGGTTTAAAATACTGTTTCCAGTTATTCTCCCAATCTTCTCTTGCACAGTTTCCCACATCAATGGTATATTCAATATTTTCAGCATCAAGCCGTTCTTCAAT
This sequence comes from Acutalibacteraceae bacterium, assembly GCA_045538645.1. GTDB lineage: Bacteria > Bacillota > Clostridia > Oscillospirales > Acutalibacteraceae > RUG806. The sequence goes on from JAZSRT010000015.1 coordinate 26,503, forward strand.
AAATGATATTGCTTCCTGCGGGTTTTCCTCAGGCGAAATATAGATATGAACAATGCCGATATTTCTGTCTTTAGCCAGCAGCTCTTCATCAATAAGATCAATTTTTGCAATTTCCATTGCCTCTTCTTCAAGGTTGCTGTAATCTTCAATATAGATACCGTAAGGCACTGTCATAGATGCTACGGCACCTGCTTCATCTACCCTTTCAACGGGTACGTTAATTTTAATTTCTGTCCAGTTTTCCATAATAACTTCCTATCAATATTTATTGTGAACATCTTCGGCAAAGCAAAGAAGATTTTTAAATTCGATTACTTCTCCGTTATCAAGAACAGCTTTTCCGCTCATTCTGCCGAATACCTGGTGCTGGTCTGTGATAATAAACTTAACATCTATCTTTGCGGCACGGTCCAATACAGGAACAAATTCTGCTTCAAATCTGCCGTCCGAAGAAGTGAAAGTCCACGGTTTCATATATTCTTTTTTACCGTCGCTTCCAACAGGAATATTAAATGCAATATCATCAAATTTATGACCTTTGCCGTCATAAAAAATAATATTTTCACTTGCAGCCGTTGTGTCGCCGAAACCGTAACCGAGATTAAAGCCGAATGGCTTACCGTTGATAACACCGTTACCCGAACTCCAGTACCAAGTGTTATCGTAAGTCCAGACACCTCTGCCCCAATCAAGAGTACCGAAATCTTTTTCGGGATTAAAAACATATTCTTTGCCGTCAAAACAAGCTTTTCCCGAAGCTCTCATACAGTTGATTTTTCTGTTATAATAAAAAGCCTTTTTATCCTCTTTCCAAGGGGTTGCTATAACCAAAGAATCCATATCAGGTTCACTGAGCACTATATCGCAATAAAAATCCTTACCGTCACAGAAATTTTTAAAATCGCAGACAAGATGCCTTGAATCGGATGACTTTATATAAGAAATACTTAATCTTTTATCCTGATACTTAACATCCCCCACATCAGTGGAAGCGGGCATTTTAAGCTTACCCATAGGAAAAAAGTTAAGTATTGTTTCAGTGTGCTCCCACGGGGTATCACCAAACAACAAAAGACTTGCCGACTGAAGCCCTATGTAACCATCATCCGACACGGTAAGTGCAACGCCGAAGGAATCAGACATTATAAGATAATAATCCCATTCCTTTATCCTGAACGCAGGGGCTTTTATATCTTTTCTGTCATATATCTGATAAAGTTTACGGGACCAACCGGGTTCTCTTAAAGAACCGTTATCATCAAGAAGTCGCTGAATTTTTGTAATTTCATGATTTCTGTTGCTCATAATCTTTTCTCCTGTCAATCAGCATTTTCTTCAGTTTCAACATTCTTATCAATTATACATACATCCGTGCCGACGGAAATTCTTCCGTGATTGTAAAACTTTCTGTCATCAAGTGCCCACATACGGTTTGTAAAAGATCCGACTTCAACATCTTTCACAGCATTTGCAATTTCATATAAATTAGCATCAAATGTATCTATTGCAGATAAAACTTCTGCTTCAAGGAACAGCGGACGTACAGCGGCACCGTAATCGGGAATACCGTGATGCGAAATAAGCATATGTTCAACAAGCATCAAAGTATCGGCAGAAATACTTTCTTTCTTCCCTATTTCATCAACAAGCATTGCACCGCCGACCAGATGCCCTACAAGAGTACCTCTGACAGTGTATCCGTCAACAAGTCCCGTAGGCGCGAGATTAAACTCTTCTGATTTTGCTATATCATGAAGGATAGCTCCGCACAGTAACAAATCTCTGTCAACAGAAGGATATATTTCACACACACTCTGAGCCAATCTGCATAATGTAAGCGTATGCATAAGTAATCCGCTTCTTACTGCATGATGAAGCTTAAATGCGGCAGGAAGATTAAGTATTTTATTTTTATATTCATTAAGAACAGCAAGAGTAAGTCTTTTCAGTTCTTCATCTTGAAAAGCATCTGCTATTTCAACAACAGCATCATACATTTCTTCCCCGCTGAAAGAAGCTGACGGAACAAAATCATTTATATCTATATCATCTGCTTCATTCGACGGACGAAAGCGGTCTATCTTAAACTGAGGCTGATTATTATACAAACTGAGCGTTCCTCTTACTCTTATAACCGTACCGATTGCAGGCTGAGCATCAGCTTCACCCTTAAAATCCCAGATTTTTGCAACAACATCGCTTTCTCCGTCACTGATAATCAGATCAAGATAATTCGAACCGTTTTTTGCACTTTTTCTGTCACAGGATTTTACAAGAACAAAACCTTGCAAAGTCCCGTTTTTATCAATTTCTTCAAGTCTCAATGAAATCACCCGCATCATAATAAATATATATTTATTTTATCACAAACGATTTTTTAAGTAAATACCCAATTAAAAAGAGAACTGCCCATACGGACAGTTCCCGCTAAATTATAAATCTTCAAGAGATCTGAACTCATAACCTTTTTCACGCGCGGAATCAATTATATCGGCAAGGGCATTTGCATTATCGGGCGAAACTGCGTGCAACAGTATTACAGCTCCCGGATGTATACGCTCCATAACAGTTTCGTAAGCGAATGCAGCACCCTTCTGAGCTTCAAGATCCCAGTCGGCATAAGCCAAAGACCAGAAAACACATTTGAATCCCAGTTGATTTACAGCATCCATTGAATTTTCGGAGTACTTTCCCTGAGGGTATCTGAAATACAGAGAAGAATAACCGAAATTTTCACGTATATAATCATCAAAACCTTTAATTTCATCTATAATCTGCTGTCTTGTAAGAGTTGAAAAATCAGGGTGTGTAACACTATGATTGCCTACAATGTGCCCTTCGTTTATCATTCTTGCAATTATCTCATGATTATCTCTCATCTGAGGCAGGGTACAGAAAAATGCTGCAGGTACACCTTTTTCTTTCAGTGTATCAAGTATTTTAGCCGTATATCCGTTTTCATACCCGCAATCAAAGGTTAGATACAGAACTTTTTCTGTTGTTTTAGAATCATAACATATTGCATCATAGTTTTTTTCATCAAAAACATTCTGAAAATCTATACTTATGGAATGCGGTTTTTCATCTTTTGCCACTCCGTAGCTGTGAGATATCATTTCAGTTGATAAACCTGCTGAGTTATCCGTATCTTCAAGAGAATATGCAATTTTTCCGAGAGGCTCAAGTCCCGTTGCAGTTTTGACGGTTCCGGTATTTTCTCCGTAAAAACTCCTGTCTGAATTCATAGGATTGGCAGCCGTCTGAGTCTGTTCTTCATTTTCAAGCCCCTGCGCATCAGGTATTGTTGTTGCTTCGTCGGAAAATTCAGATGAAGAAATATCATCCGCTTCAGGCTGCTTTGCCGTATTCTGGCTGCATGAGCAAAGCAAAACGGAAATAAGCAAAATTGCAATAACGCTTTTAATTATTTTCATTTTAATCACCGAATATATATTAACACATTTAAGTATATATAACAACATAAAATTGCGGAATATTACAAAATAATAATTCCGCAATACGACTTATTTTACGATATTCTGCATACCTGAAATAACGCTGTCTACAGCGTCAAGTGCTTTATTTGCTGTCTTTTTCATTTTCTTTTTCATACTCTTATTTTCCTGCATAAGACCTGAACCGAGAATAATAGTACCGCCGACAGCTGTTGCGGCACCGATATACTTCATAATACTGCTTTTATTTGATTTCATCTGTAATGCACCTCCGAAAATAGTATTAACAAAATATCTGATATTATTTTACAAAAACAAATAAATGTGATAAAATTAAAAAAAAATCAAAGAGGCATCAGAAATGAAAGAACTTAATATTGTACTTATAGAACCTGAAATTCCGCAGAATACAGGTAATATCGCACGTACCTGTGCCGCAACAGGTGCAAGGCTGCATCTTGTGGAACCTATGGGATTCCGAATTGATGACAAAAAACTGAAACGGGCAGGTCTTGACTACTGGCATTTTTTGGATATCACATATTATTCTTCTACGGAAGATTTTTTCAGCAAAAATGACGGCGGAAATTTCTATTATTTCTCAACAAAGGCAAAGCACAAATATACGGATATAAGCTATCCCGAAAAAACCTATATTATATTCGGCAAAGAAACTGCAGGACTTCCCGAATCTTTATTACACGACAACCCCGAAACTACCGTAAGAATTCCGATGATATCCGATGCAAGAAGCCTTAACCTGTCAAACTCAGTAGCGATAGGTGTGTATGAAATACTCAGACAATGGGATTTTCCGAAACTTCAGGAGGCAGGTCAGCTCAGGAACTACAATTGGGATTAAAATTCGTAATTTCAGTTAAAATTTTATGAACAACCAAAAAAATAATTGATTTTACTTTTCATTTGTGATATTATTTACCTGTAAAATTTTATTTAGGAGGCATACAAAATGGAATTTATCAACAAAATCGTAGAATTTATCCAGAATTTTATCCAGACAATTAAGGATCTCGTTGCTTCTATCAGAGCTAAAAACGACGAAGAAGACTAATCTGACAATAATTAATACCGGAGGAAAATACAATGGAAATTATTCAGAAAATTTATGATTTCATTCTTTATCTTATTAACACCATCAAGGGCCTTGTTGCTGCTATAAAAGGTGAAGAAGAAGGAACAACAATTATTCCCGAAGTAACAGGTGAATAAGATTTTGTAAAAAATCTAACAGCAAGAGAGAGCTTACGGCTCTCTTTTTTGTTTTTGCTCATCAACATTAGCTGTTCACCGATGGTTGTGAATTGTTTACAGGCAATACAAAGGCGGCAGAAGGTTCTCCCCTGCCGCTTTTGTTATTCTGATATTATATTGTATGTGTTATTATCAAGGTCAATGATTATAGCCGTACCGTCAGAATAGGTTGCTTTCTGTCTGCGGTAGCCTCCGATGAATTCATGCTTCACCATTTCTTTATTATAAAGCTTTGCCTGAAGTTTACAAAGAGGGGCAATACGTTCAAGCTCTTTTTTCAGTTCATCATCATTCATCATTTGAACATCGGCGGTTCGGTTGTCCGTTCCGATTTTTCGCAGCGAGTTTCCGTAAGGATGAATATACGGCATACCGGCATTGAGTGCACCATACAAATCGCCGTCTTCACCTTTTGGAATTCCCCAGTTATTAAACCAATTCCACGGAACCATAATACAATCGTGATAAACAAGATTTCCGAGAGGTACGGGAATTCCCACCGCTTCGCCGTTTTCCTGAGGGCGAAGAGCATGTGGTCCGTGATGCACAAGCGCAAGGTGATTAAGAAGCTGCATTCCGGGTTCTTCAGAAGACATAACAAATCCTTTTTCGTTAAGATAGTCAAAGCATTCGGCACGGAATTTCATACTTTCCTCTCTTGTGATTTTGTGGTCTTTATGGAAACACTCATCACCCTGCATAATCGAAAATACATCAAGATATGCACCCTGAACATCAATTCCGTGTTCTTCAAGCTCGGTGTAGGTTCTTTTTACGGCATCGAGAGCAAATGCAGAACAGAGATAGCTGTGTTCACCGCCGTCCCAGATTGAGCAATACGGATTTGTGCCGTCAATATTTGTTACGGCTTTTTCTTTGTCAAAAACAGGGCTGTCGTAATAGTAATCTCTGTATTGGTCATGCAATGCAAAAACATAACCAAGCTCACGACTGACACGAGAAAACTCTCTGAAGCCGTCCCAGCCGCCTGCCTGTTCACAGGGCGGAAGAATATAGGGATGATTATTGTCGTAACCGTCCTTGCCCCAACCGTCAGTGTGGATATAGAGTTTTTCAAGCCCGAGAGAGCTGAGCTTTTTAATTTGCCCGGCACGCTCATAAAATGTAGCGCAGAGAATTTCATTTGAACCGTTTTTATCGTAAAACTGTGATTTCTCATTAATTTTTGAGAATATTTTATGATGAAGCACAGGCGCACCGATAATCTTTTTTATGTTAGGATTTTTATTTATCTTTTCATCAATGGTAACAAACTGATTTTTCTCAATAAGATAATTGCGGTAGTCCTTAGCGACGGTATTGTAATCACCGTTTTCGTGAAAAACAAATCTGATTTTTCTTTCGTATGACAGTTTTCCGAGCGACGACTGCCAATATACCGAGTTTACAAATGCCCTGTGTTTTCCGAAAGATGAATACATTGAAGCATCATAAGGTGTATCAACAATAGCTGTAAATGTATGACCGTCGCAAACTCTGCCCCAGACAGGCATATAACAATCACCTGTGTTTATCATACGTTTTATATGTGTATATCCGTATATTGCTGTAAAATTCTTTTTATATCCGTCGGGGAGGATAAAGCCCTGACGCATAGGGTCAATATGATAAGACTTCTTGCCTTTTATTTTTGAATTAAAAGGCGCGGGGAAATAAACAGCCTGAATGTCATATCCCGTTTCATTTTCCGCTTTTAAGAAGAATTCAACAGTGTTTTCTCCTGTAATCTCAACAGTGCAGACAAGAGTAAAGGGCAGCTTTTTACCGAATGCAATAAAATCGGAATAACGGGAAACGATTTTTTTCTCCGAAATTTCCGTTTTCTTTTTTAATGCCGACCAAAAAGGACAGGATATGCCGATATATTTATTTCCGAGCTTTCTGCGGATAGTTATATACGGTTTTCTGCCGTCACTTACCCAGGAAAAACCATTGTGAGTAATTTCGTAGTCACCGCTGATTGTGTTAAAATTCAGTTTCAAGTCACTTTTAACCATTTCACACCTCCGAATATATAATGTGCTGACACTTTAGTTTGTCTTTGCTTTTATCATCTCCCGCCTTTCCGGGAGAAGCCGATTTTACTGTAAAAGCTGTCCTTGGAGTAACCTGCTTACGGAAAACACCCTGAGGACAGCTTTTTGTCTGTTTGTATTCAGTTAATATAATAAATATAATTTATTATTTCATAAGCCCTTCAGCAACGCACCAGTTGTGGAAAGATTTAAGACTTTGCATACGTGCGGCTGAAAGCTTCTGACCGCCTCTGTTGATTGCCTTCATACCTTTGACACCCTGAAGGTTTACAAGATATTTTGCAGAACAGTTAAAGCCGCTGTCAATTGCGTTATCAAGAAGAATAATTTCATTATATCTCTTTTCGGCAAGAGCCATATCACCGCTCATAAATGCTTCATGGAAACGCTGGAAGAATGCGCCGCCGCAAGCTGTAGGAGTAGCCATAACACCTCTTGCACCGAGCTTATATGCTTCGAAAAGGAAAGGCATATTTGCCTGGATAATGCAGGATTCTCCTTTATTATCAATCTTTTCTTTTATGCCGCCTTCTACAAGGCAGGTAGTATCCTTGATTCCGTAAACGCCGCATTCTTTAACAAGTCTGCCATAGCATTCACCTGAAATGAGGTGGGGCTGAAGACCGGGAAATTCATACATAAATACGGGCAAATCGGTAAAAGCTTTGAGTTCGCCGACGTAATTTACAAGTCTTTCGGGATCTTTACCGAAACCTTTTGTTGTAAACACAATACCGTCTACACCTGTAGCAGTTATTCTTTTAACTTCTTCAACCTGACTGAACCATGAAGGTTCCATATTAGCAGTTGCTACAACTGTGGTGTTACCTTTATTTTTTACGGTAAGTTCAGCAAGCTTTACTCTTTCTTCAAGAGTGAGATTTGCCATTTCGGAACTGCCGCAAACTGCAAAAAGATGTTCAACTCCCTGCTCAACCTGCCATTTTGTATATTCTTCATATGCATCATAGTCCACACTGAGGTCATCATTATAAGTGGTAAGCATCAAAGAATAAATACCTGTATAATTTTCTGTAAGCTTAGACATAACCAATAGGTAGAGTTATCAAAGAATGGTAACAGTACCGTCCTCCTCAACTTTGATTTTATCTCCTGTTTTAACAGCTTCAAGGAATTCATCACCAAGGCTGTCGATAGTGGGCATTGAATTTTCTGTCCATACATCAGAAAGCACAGCACCTGCTGCAGCAAGAGAATCTATAGGCTTTGAGAAAAGAAGACAAGCGGGATTTCTGCCCATAGCGGTAGCACAGTAAAGTACCATACCGCCTGTGGTTGAACCTATAGTCTGAGGAAGGCAAAGAGCTGTTCCTGCCATAGGCTTGTTGTAAAGATCGGGATTGTTCTGATCGCCGCATTTAGCAGTCTTATCACCGAACATAAGGCTTTTCTGGAAACTTGCAAGAGTATTAAAACCGTTCTTGGTTACAAGTGCTTCTGCTTCACAAGAACCGGGAACAACAACACGGCCTTTGAAAGTCTTCATAATTATTTAACCCCCTTAGTAATGCAATCAAGAATTTCGTCGCTTGTGTAATAGCGGGAAGTTGTGTATGTTCTGAGCTTATTAGAGTTAGTGATTACAGGTTTTTTGCCGCAAAGAGGATTGTTCATATACATAAGAGGACAGATGTAGCTTAAAATAACACCTGTGTTCTTAAGTCTTGCCGCATAAGAAGTTTTGTTGAATTTTTCAACAACTGTGGGAGCTGCAGTGAATACTGTGGGGATAACAACCTTGCTGTTACCTGCTGCCTTAAGACCTGCTTCAACCTTTTCTGTCCATTCAACAAGCTGAGAATATGTAAGATGAGGACAACCGATAAAGCAAAGCTTAGGAGCTGCATCGGGATCTTTCCAGATAACAGGATAATTATTCTTTACTCTTTCAAGTTCAGCATCATCAATAACATAAACCTGAGCATTTTCTGTAATAAGCTTTTCACCTGATTCTACAGCCTCGGGAGTAAGTCCGTCTATATGATAAAGACCTACAGCACCGTTGGAAGCAGTAGCTGCACCGAAGTCTTTAAGATAAGCTTTAACATCATCGTTAAGCTCAGTACCGAGCCATTTATCAAGACCTTTTACATAAGGTACATCTTCCATAACCTTCATACCGATAGCAGAACCGAGAACCTGAGCTTCGGGGATTTTATCGGTTTTTACTTCAATAATCCAGGTAGCTTTTCTGCCTTCATCGGTAAGAAGACCAAAATAAGGTACAAAACCTACAATTGAACCGAAAAGTTCAATAATACCTGAATTTCTGTTGCAACGAGCGCCGAGAACTGAGTTTGCATAAACAACTGCACTTGATTCTGCCCATGAAAGAACTTCGCCCTTTTTGGGAGTGTTGCCTACTTCATCAAGGTAACATGTACAGGTATATGCAGAATCGCTTACAAGACCCATTTTCTGAAGCTGTCCGTCATACATATCCTGTGCGGAATACATAAACTTTTTGAAAATAAGATTTTCAATAAAGCTTGCGGGAACATTCTTGTCTATTGGTTTGGGGTCAACAGAAAACTGCTGACCTGAAATAACACCGTCGGAAATAAGTTTTTCCATTAATTCATAAACGGGTTTCATAACGCCGAGACCGAAACTTGTAACAAGATGACCTTTTTTGCTTGTAACAGGCACCATCTTTGTAGCTCCGAAAGTTTCGCCGTACATAACCAGCGTTTTCATAACTTTTGCCATTGTATCTCCCTTTTTGCCGTTAAGTATATCTAACTGCTCGGGAGTAAGTTCGATTTTGTAATCAGCCACAAAACTCATCCTTTCTTATGCATATTCCAGATAACGGAAATGCTCTTTGTTATAATTATAACAAATGTATCTGTAAATGCAAGATTTATTTTAATTTAATAACAATAAAATGCACAAAAAAATCCTCCGAATGCACGGAGGACAAACTCAGCCGAAATTTTCAGCGGCGGAATAATCAACAATACTCACATTGAGGTCCACATTACCGTCAATACCGTCTACACTTCCGGAATCTGTATACTGCCACATTTTGTAATCATACAAAAAAGAGGGATAGTTTTCATATTCGGCAAGCCAGAAATCATAGTTTTCAAGAACTTTAAGGTCATATTCAAAATAACCTATTTCGCAATTGAAATATATCACGGCTGTTCTGCCTGATTTCTCTATCTCTTCACAAAATGCTTTGGCACATTCGGTAATTTCACTGCTTGTCATATCTTTTGTTCTGGCTTCATCATTTTCGACATATTCCCAGTCATATGCGATAGGATAACTGAGTTCAAGGTCACCCAGCGCCTCAAGAACATATAAGGCTTCTTCACGGGCTTCGTTTACATTGACAGCCTGAGAGTAGAAATATGCACCTACCTGAAGTCCTGCTTCAACGGCAGCGTGATAGTTTTTATAAAAATTATCGTCTATACCCATTATACCCTTGGAGCCGTAACCTCTGTACCCTATTCTCAGCATAACAAAATCTATACCGTCACCGGCAACAGCCTGCCAGTCGATATTTCCCTGAAATACCGAAACATCTATACCGGTAACCAGCTTCTGTGAAGCATCAGCATACACTGCCCTTCCCTTTTCATCAAAAGAAAAAAGCATAGGGTCAAGACTGCTCTCACTTACATCTTCGTGTTTCGGAACAAGCTCACCGTTCACATCTGTGGCATAAGGAGATATGTATTCAACAGTTGTTGTTTCAGGTTCGGAAAAACCGGGAATTATTGAACAACCGCATAAAATGATTGATACTGAAACAAACAGAATTATTATCCTTTTCATATTCACCTCAAAAAAAGCGCAATAACAGCATTTAATGCTATTATATACGCTTTTTCGTCATTAATCAACCTGGAAAGTATTAAGTTTAATTAAATTTATTCTTCGTCGGGAATGCTATTAAGATCATAGGGGGTTGTCTGATAAACAAAGTAATTGAGCCAGTTGCAATACAGAAGATTTGCGTGTGCACGCCATTTTACAACAGGATCTTTTGAAGGGTCATTATCAGGAAAATAATTAACGGGCACTTTAATTTCAAGACCTTTGTTAACATCCCTGTCATATTCCTCTTTTAACGTAAGCGGATCATATTCTGAATGTCCCATAACAAATACCTGTTTACCTCTTTCGGTAACAACACAGTACACACCTGCTTCTTCGGAGGAAGCAAGTATTTTAAGTGCGGGGACCTTTTCAATATCTTCACGCTTTACACTTGTGTGTCTTGAATGAGGCACCCAGAATTCATCGTCAAATCCTCTGAAAAGTATAGAACGCTTATAGTCAACCTTATGAGAAAAAACACCGAACATCTTTTCGGGCAGGTCATATTTATCTATGCCGTAGTGATAATAAAGTCCTGCCTGTGCGCCCCAGCAGATGTGGAAGGTGCTGTGCACGTGGGTTTTACTCCACTCCATTATCTCACAAAGCTCCTGCCAATAGTCAACCTTTTCAAAAGGCATCTGTTCAACAGGCGCGCCCGTAATAATAAGACCGTCAAAATATCTGTCTTTTACATCCTCAAAAGTCTTATAAAAAGCAAGAAGATGTTCGGCTGAGATATGAGTGGGCACGTGGCTTGCCGTCATTATAAGTTCTATCTCTATCTGAAGAGGAGTATTACCGAGAATACGGGACAGCTGTGTTTCTGTAGCTATTTTCTTAGGCATCAGATTAAGAACCAGTATTTTAAGCGGTCTGATATCCTGAGAAATAGCTCTGGTTTCTGTCATAACAAAAATGTTTTCTTCTGTAAGAGTTTTAACAGCAGGAAGCTCATTAGGAATTTTAATGGGCATCTGATCACTCCTTAATCTATAGTTTCAAGTGCCTGTCTGATGTCATCAATAAGATCGGCACTGTTTTCAAGTCCGCAGGAAAGACGGATAAGGTCTGCAGGAACACCTGCAGCAACAAGCTCTTCATCGCTCATCTGGCGGTGTGTTGAGTTTGCAGGATGAAGACAACAGGATCTTGCATCGGCAACATGGGTTTCAATGGCTATAAGCTTTAATGCCTTCATAAGCTTTTCAGCTGCCTTTCGTCCGCCTTTTACACCGAAGCTGATAACACCGCAGGTGCCGTCGGGCATATATTTCTTTGCAAGCTCATAGTATTTATCGCCTTCAAGACCTGAGAAGCTTACCCAGGAAATTTTATCGTTATTCTTGAGGAAAGTTGCAACTGCAAGTGCATTTTCATAATGTCTTTTAATTCTTACATGAAGGCTTTCAAGTCCGAGATTAAGTATAAATGCACTCTGGGGAGCAGGTGTTGTTCCGAGATCTCTCATAAGCTGAGCTGTAGCTTTAGTGATAAACGCACCGCCTTTGCCGAATTTTTCTGCATATGTAATTCCGTGATAGCTGTCGTCGGGAGTGCAAAGTCCGGGATATTTATCAGCATACTTCATCCAGCCAAAATTACCCGAATCAACGATACAACCGCCTACAGCAGCTCCGTGACCGTCCATATACTTTGTTGTTGAATGAGTTACGATATCTGCTCCCCATTCAATAGGACGGCAATGTACGGGAGTAGCAAATGTATTGTCAATAATAAGAGGCACTCCGTGCTTATGTGCGGCATTTGCAAATTTTTCTATATCAAGAACTTTAAGTGCGGGATTGGCAATGGTTTCACCGAAAACAAGCTTTGTTTCGGGAGTAAAAGCAGCCTCAAGCTCCTCTTGTGTGCAATCGGGATCAACAAATGTGCAGGAAATGCCCATTTTTTTCATAGTAACGGCAAAAAGATTATATGTTCCGCCGTATATCGCCGATGAAGAAACCATATGACCGCCGTTTTCGCAGATATTAAAGGTGGCAAAAAAGCTGGCAGCCTGTCCTGATGACAAAAGCATAGCGGCTGTACCGCCTTCCATTTCACATATCTTTGCGGCAACTGTATCACAGGTGGGATTCTGAAGTCTTGAATAAAAATATCCGCTTGCTTCAAGATCAAAAAGTTTGCCCATATCTTCACTTGTATCATATTTGAAAGTTGTACTCTGAATTATCGGTATCTGTCTTGGTTCACCGTTTCCGGGAGTATAGCCTCCCTGTACACATTTTGTTTCAATTCTGCGTTCACTCATATTATCATTTCCTTTCAGGTATCAATACATATTCCGTATCTTTTTCTGCATTAAACCGTGTGATTCCGTCACAGTAATCTGTCTCTATAACAGAACCTTCTGCCGATACGTTAAATTTACCTTTAACGGCAACACTGCCGCCTGTTTTACTTTTAATAACAGCATTATAAATTCCGCCGCTTTGCCAGTCAATCGAAACTTCGGTATTACCTCTTGCAAGAAGTCCTTTTGCCTGTCCGTTTTTCCAATCCGAAGGCAGTGCGGGAAGAAGGTGCAACAGAAATGTTCCGTCTCCGAGTTTTACATGGCTTTGCAATAACATTTCACAAATACCTGCAACGGCACCGAAATTACCGTCAATCTGGAAAGGCGGATGTGCATCAAATAAATTAGGATATACTCCACCGCCGCCGCTGTATCGGGTAACAAATCCGTCTCTTACAGGACGTAAGAGTCTGTAGATAAGTTTTGCTGCATGGTCACCGTCGAGAAGCCGTGCAAAAAAATTGATTTTCCATGCAAGACTCCAGCCTGTTCCGTCATCACCTCTTATTTCAAGAGTTTTTTCACAGGCTTTTGCAAGATCGGGTGTTTTTTCAGGAGAAATCATAGTGCCGGGGTGAAGTCCGTATAAATGGGATACGTGTCTGTGATGAGGTTCGGGGGCATTAAGATCCCAGTCCCCTTCCCATTCGCACAACTGACCTGCTTTTCCGACTTTTAACGGAAGAAGTTTTTCCCTTAAAGATATAAGCTTTTCTCTTAATTCATTATCCCTGTCAAGAATTCCACAGATATCTGCCATATCGATAAAATTCTCATACAGCATTTCAATATCCATAGCCGTACCCTTACATACCCAGCCTTCGTTTCCCTCGTCATCACGGAAATTATTCTCGGGAGATGTTGCGGGATTTGTCATAAGATAACCGTTTTCATCCCGGAACAGAATTCCGATATTGAACAAACAGTTTTCTTTCAGCACATCATAGAATCTTTCAAGCAGTTTTTTATCTGCAGTGAAATTGTAATACTCAACAAGATGCTTACAAAGCCAGGCGCCGCCCAAAGGATACTGAGACCAGGCCCCTCTCCAACCGGGTGAAGTCCAAAGCCACGGATTTGAAATGGTATACAAGGTCCAGCCCGGTGCATTATAATATGCCTTTGCGGTTTTTGTACCGTTTTCTTTAAGCGAACAGATAAATTTTGCAAAAGGCTCTGTGCAGGAAACAATATTTGCAGGCCCTGCACACCAATAATTCATCTGAACATTTATATTTGTATGGTAATCACTGTGCCATGGGGCTTTGTATTCTTTACACCACAAGCCCTGCAAATTGGCAGGAAGCGTATTATTTTCACGGCTGCAGCATATAAGCAGATATTTACCGTAATTAAAAAGCAGCTCAACAAGACCTGTATCGGAATGTGTTTTATTGAATTTTCTCAGACGCATCGGCAATGCAGTTTCTTCGTAGCTGTTGTCACTTCCGAGAGATATGGACGAAGCATCATATAAAGCTTTGTAATCAGCAATGTGAGCTTCTTTTATAGTATCGTATTTACTTAAATCTATAGCGGAAATAATTTCACTGCATTTTTCCTCAGGTGCCTGACCTCTGAAATTTTTTGATGCATCAAGTACATAATCTGTTGCGGCAGTAAAACATATTATTACACTGTCTGCTGATTTAATCCGTAACAAGCGGTTATCCTTTTCGGTTTTTCCGCCGTTGATATATACTTTTGCTTGTGCGGCAAATGCCATATGGTCTTTATTTCCGTCTGAATGTCCGCTGAATGCAAAGCCGTTTTCACTGACTTCATATTCTTCTATATGATCAAGCGAATATGATATATCAAAATTCAGAAAGCCTTTCTGAGATGCTTCGATTTTTATAAAAACAGCATCGTGAACTGCAGAAGAAAAATATTCCCTTTTTATCAGCACGCCGTTTGTTTCAAAAGAATCGCAACACACAGCATCGGCTATATCAAGACATCTGCGGTATCTGTTTATTCTGCAAAGCCTTTTCGGAAAGCTTATTTTCATATCGCCGAAAGTCTGATAAGAACCTGAATAAGCACCTTCAAAACCGCCGCCGTTATTAATAAACTCTTTATCAAGCAGCTGAGCAGCTTTTTTGTAATTCTTTTCGCAGATAAGTTTTCTCAATTCTGGAAGATGCTTATAAGCATTTTCTTTATCCGCATCGGGGTATGCCGTTCCGTTCCATAATGTTATCTCATTCATCTGCAGAACAAGGTCTTTTGTTCCTGAATAAACCATTGCTCCCAGATGACCGTTACCTATGGGAAGAGCTTCTTCCCAATTTTTTGCAGGTCTATCAAAATATAATAAATGATTCATCTAATCACATCCTCAGATTATGATATCACTAAAAGCATATAAAGTCAAATAAATGTAAAATTTTTTATTACTTCTTTACATGGTAAAAAATTGATGCTATATTAAACATAGAATATTTTTCAGGAGAGGATTATATTATGAAAAACAGATTTTCAAAACGCTTTATTGCATTGTTCCTTTCAGCACTTATGCTCATTATTCCGATGATGAGTTGTGTGGCAGCTGCCGCAGAAACAGAATATTATCCTACGGTTCATGTTCCCGGTATTATGCATACGGAAGTATATACAGATGTTAACAATCCCGATGCAGGTATTGCGTGGCCGCCTTCTACAGATTCAATTCTTTCTCTTGTAACAAATTGTATTCCTGCGTTACTTGAATTCTCCCTTACAAAAGACTGGGATAAACTCGGTCAGAAGATTAGCCCCATAGCTTATGAATTTTTTGAAGCTTCACTTGCCGATCCCGACGGTAAGATAACTAACGGTTCAGGTGTTATATTTGAATATCCTTCTGAAGAAGCTCTTCAGAATAATCCTGATTCAACTTTTAAATATGACTGGCGTGCAGATCCCCTTGAAACTGCGGAAAAACTTAATGATTACATAAATTATATCCTTGAAACCACAGGTGCAGAAAAAGTAAGTATAGAATGTCACAGTCTCGGCGGTGTTGTAACTTTGTCTTACCTGTCTTTATACGGTTTTGACAAAATAGATGCTATTGCATTCAATACAACAGCAATATACGGTGAGAGCTACACCGGATATCTGTTAAGCGGTGACATAGCTATCAGTAATGACTCACTTATGTCTTTTATGGACTTTGTTTCAGACGGAACAGCAAATGAAGAGCTGCTTGTAAAGATTTTTGATATTCTTGAATGCGCAGGACTTGGTGAGCTTATAGCTGACCTGGGAAACACTATTCTTGATAACCTCATTGACACCCTTCTCCCCGAAGTTGTTATTCCTCTGTTCGGCAAATGGCTTACTATATGGGCTATGGTACCCGACGATAAAATTGATGAAGCAATGGAATATACATTCACAAACTTTATTCCCGACGGTGCTGAAGGAAAAGAAGAACTCAAAGCAAATATTGAAAGATATAATGAACTTGTAAGAAAGAATAAAACCGAAACAATACTTGAAGCAGATGAACACTGTAAAATCGGTGTCATCTCACGTTACGGCTATTCTTCAATTCCGGCAACCTCTCAGTGGCAACAAATAAGTGACGGTGTTCTTGACTCCGCTAACTCATCCTTCGGTGCAACATTCGCATTATACGGTGCTACTCTCAGCGATGATATAATAAGCAATACTGCACCGGAATATATTTCACCCGACAAAACAGTTGATGCTTCAACCTGCTTGTTCCCTGAAAAAACCTGGTTTATCAAAGGAGCAAAGCACTCTGCCAACTACAACGATCTTAATGATCTTGTAAAAGCAATCCTTTACAGCGACGAAGAAATCACAGTAGACACATATGAACAGTACCCGAGATATATGGTCTATGATTTTGACTCAAATTCAATTATCCCCGATAAAGGCGAAACAGAAATACAGCAGGGCGGTATTTTCGGTTTCTTCGCAAAAATCAAGGCTATCATTGCTGACTTCTTTGATAAGCTCCGCAGATTTTTCGGAATAGCATAAATTTTAACAGCGGCTCAGTTTTGTGCTGAACCGCTGTTTCTTTTTTCTGTATCGAGAAGTATTTTTTTATATTTCACACCGGGAGCAAACCCGCCGATACCGCCACGTGCAACAACTCTGTGACAGGGAATGATTATCGGAATCGGATTTTTATTATTGGCTCCCCCGATTGCTCTCGCGGCTTTGGGAGAACCTATAATTGAAGCAATTTCACCGTATGTCCTGACTTCCCCGTATGGAATATTCATAAGTACCTGCCATACTTTCATCTGAAATTCAGACCCGTTCAAATATAACGGTACACTGAAAGCTTTACGTTTACCGTCAAAATATTCCTTTAGCTGAGTTATGGCAATTTCTGTAACATTATTAGGGCAAAGTTCTTCACAAAAATCATTAAATTCAATTCCGATAACAGCTTTATCGTCAGCAGTTACCGTTATAATACCTGCAGGCGAATTAAATTTATCTTTATATAACATCAATACATTCTCCGATATGGTTAACTATTTAAAAGCTAAGTGTTGCAATTATGTAATGTATAAACTGCTTTTATCCAAGCCAATTATACTGTTAAATCATAAGGTTTTCAATAAAGAAATATATAATAATTTTCAGCACTCTTGAAAAATTCAAGCAATATTTGAATAAGACTCAAAAGATGATTTATTGTCTTTTATCGGTTTACAGGTTATCATTAGCTTAAGCTGATCAGTTAATTCAATCTAAAGGAGAAACTTATGACAATTTATTTAAACGAAAACATTAAAAAATTGAGACGCGAAAAGAACATCACGCAAGAAACTCTTGCAGAGTTTTTAGGTGTTACTTTTCAGAGTGTAAGCAATTGGGAACGTGGTGAAAGCTATCCCGATATCACAATGCTTCCTGAAATTGCAGGATTCTTTAAAGTGAGCGTTGATGAAATTCTCGGCATAAACAAGGCTGAAAATGAACACGAAATAAATTCGAAAATAGCTGAATATGATAATCTGACCGACCATAAACTGATGCAAGAAATCATAAACGATTTAAAAGCAAAATTCCCCAATGATTTCAGAGTGTTGATCAGATACCTTTGTTGTCTTGTAAGATTTTCAAAAGATTTATCAGTTGTTTCTTCCGAAGTATTTTCAATTTACAATAATATCCAGCAAAACTGTACAGATGATAGAATAAGAATAAAAGCAAAACGGGCAATGATAGAGTTTTACCGTTCACAATTAGACAATGAAAATACGGATGTCATGTTTGAAAAATGCGAAAAAATCATCTGTGAAATGCCTGATATGCGTGACAGCCGCGAAATGTTCTGCACATTTTACCCTGAAAATCATCCTAAACACGATATTAAAATTCAAAATGCAATTGAAGAGAATTTTTTGCTTCGCACAACATTTTATTCTCATTATTATTTTTATAACGACAGATGTTCCGATGAATGGCAAACGAAATCAATCAAAAAGGAAATCGAATATCTTGAATTCTTTTATGATGACGGAAATTACGGTAAGATGTGGAGAATGATGATAAATCTGTACGGTCATTTAGGAGTAAGATATTTTAAACTAAACGATTATAAAAATGCAAATTTAAATTTCAGAAAATCTGCTGAACTCGCAATTAAATTTGATGATTTGGACAGAATAAGCATTATGCATTCAACAATGTTTGAAGGTAAAGAGTTTGATAAACATACTCTCGGCAGTACTTATATTGCAAAAAGTCGTATTAAAGAGCTTCTCACAGAAAAATATCCCCTTTCCGATGAATTTAAATCAAGTGCCGAATTCAAGGAAATAGTTTCTATGCTTAATGAAAAATAATAAAGTAATTTAGAAAAAGTAAAAAACTCCGGGGGGATGAGCCACTCGGAGTTTTGCTGTTTACTTAACCTTCGGCAGATGATTTCAAATCACCGTTAAAACTGTCGCCTATGTATAAAAACTATATGACAAAGGGATTCAACCGCCGATATTTTTTATTATTTTTTTGAAGGTCTGCGGAATAAATGTTTTATATTCCTGTAATTTCTCTGATTTCTTTTGCTGTAATATCATTAAGACTGCGGTTTTGCAATACCGCAACAGAAGCTGCTGCACCTGCAGCCTCACCAATTCCCAAACAGATAGGCATAGCTCTGAAATTTGAATGTGCCATATGCGTACCCGAAATGTTTCTGCCGCAAAGCAAAAGATTTTCTTTGATTTCAGGAAGGAGGCAGCGGTAAGGAATCGTGTATCCTTTTTTCTGAGAAAAATATTTCTGTGCTCCCGTTTTATCAAGTCCTGCACCTGTGATATTATGCACATCAAAATTGAAGTAAGCATCTTTTACAACATAATCGTCAAATACCCTTGCTTCAAGAATATCCTGCTCAGTTAAGGTGTATTTACCTTTAAAATGTCTTGTTTCGCGTATACCGATTAACGATGCAGAGCTGATAATAAAACTGTTTTCATATCCGGGAACAAATTCCCTTAAATATTTTACTATATCCTGCATCTGTCTGCGACAGATAAGCGTTGCTTTAGTTAAATCTTCTGCACAAGTGCCGTCAATTTCTATGGCGTTTGTCATATTACATGTAACAATTCCCGGCAGCGTTGTTTTGTAAGTGAGTATGTGTCCTGCGGGATAAGGGATATGCTGCTTTGCAAGTGCCTGCAGCTCGCCGTTTGGTGTTTCATAAGTAGATTCAAACGAACCTAAAAATACAGCTTTACTGTAATCAACACCGCCGACCTTAAACATAAGGGTTGCAGGCTGCATTTTATTATCATTTTCACGCCCCAGAACAAATTCTGCACCTGCTCGGGCGGCAATATCGCCGTCACCTGTAGCATCTATAGTAATTCGGGCATAAATATCCGTTTTCCCTGATTTGTTTATAACAGATGCACCCAGAATTTTGTCTCCGTCACAGATTGCATCCTCTGCAAAGGTATAAAGCATAAGACGGCATCCGACCTCATCAAGCATTTCAAGATAAAGCGTTTTTAACTTTTCGGGATCTATTATATTTGTTATCTTATTTTCAAATTCACCTTCGTTTTTTTCGGCACTGCGCTTTAATATCTCATTTAATAACGGACTGTCACAGCTTCCTGTCCAATGGCTCATAAGTCCCGAGGTTGAAATTCCGCCTATGTCACCGTTTTGCTCAACGAGAATGACCTTTACTCCGTTTTTTGCCGCCGTATACGCTGCCGCAAACCCTGAAGGCCCGCTTCCGAGAACCAAAACATCAGTATGCAATTCAAACTTTGTTTTCATAGTATGCTCCTTTATAGGGTCCTGTTAAAAAATGTATTTTTGCACTCTGCAAATTCAGACTTGCGGATTAAATTATATCATTAAATAACAGAAAAAATTTCCGGGTAGATTTTTTAATTTCAGCTAATATATATTGTTCTGAACTCAGTCATCGTTGTCGTCTGCGTACATACTCAGTATTTTTTCAAAAATCACATCGTCTTCTATTTCCGAGTATTTTTCGGGAGAGTTACCGTCGGATTCGGTGAATTTCATTATGGTTATCATATCGTCACCGAGTTCGAGCAACACTGCATATTCCTGTCCGTTAAGGACATACATTTCGAGAAAATCAAACGCGGCTTCATTTTTACCGTCGGTTAAAATTATTTCTCCGTTTTTTCCTTTATTTATATATTCCATAATAAAAACACCGCCTTATGTTTAATCATAACGGAAGGCAGTGTTTTTGTCAATAAAATCATAATTTATCAGATATCAGCCTGATAAATTATAATTTATTCAGTTGTTGTTTCTTCTGCGGTTTTGGTTGCGGTGCCTGAGATTTTTATGTTTTCATATTTACCTGCGCACACTTCGTTAATAACATCGGAAATAGTAAGTACGTTCATATCGGTTAATGCGGCATTGGGAACTACCACATCAACTGCGTTATCTGAAATTACTGCCACACATTCGCTGCCTGTTTTGCCAGTAACAAGGCTTTCTATATCCGTTTCCATTTTTATTACGTTGCTGATTTCTTCAATTGCAGATGCTGTATCTGCGGCAGCTGCACCTTCGCTGTCGGTACTTGCAAGTACGGCTTTCAGCTCTTCAAGACGTGAAGCGTGAGAGGAATCTCTTGTAAGTCTTACAGATGAAAAATATTCATCCTCATCAGTGTTTGCAACATACTGTGCTTCGCCGTCGGAATTATCTGTGCGTTGTTTATCTTCTTCTGCAACACTGCCCTCGGGGAAAATTTGTGTATCCGAATCGGTATAATACCAATTGACAAACACGGCAAGTCCCAGAGCCACCACCAAAGCCGCCAATATTATTTGTTTTTTACCTAAAAGTACATGCATAATTATCCTCCGTTCATTCTTGCATTTTAGTAACCCACACCTTATTTGCTGAAATACCGAGCCCTGCGCAGACAAGCTTTGTAATCTCCTGCCTCATTGCATTTGAAACTGCACCTTCACAGCTGATTGCTACGCCTCTTACCACCGGGGTTATTATTTTAAGTGTAAGACCGTCGGTATTTCCTGAACTTTCTATAAGCACATATTCATTTTTTTCATCGGTTGCATCCTGATCACTCTCACTTTCACTGTTTTGTGCTACAATACGTTCTTCCAAAGATTCAAGCGTTACCATAACTTTTACTTTTCCCACTCCGTCCACGCTTTTTAACAGCTCGGTCAGTTGTTTTTCTATCCTCTGTTCCACACTTCCGATATCGCTGCGTTCATTAACTGTCACTTCCGTTTTATCGGGAATAAGGGATGATAACAGCAAAAGCACCATTCCCGCAAATCCCAGTGCCATAATAATGATAAGCTTTTTGTCCTTCTTTATTCTGTTTATGAAAGAAACAACATTTTTATTCATACACTTTCTCCGTAGATATATCGGGCATTATATTGAGTTTTTCTTTCAGCTCCTCTCTGATGTCCTTTTCGTGGGCGGGACGTTTATTAAAAATAATATTCACCTTTTTAATATTTATGCTGTCGTCTTCCGTTATATCAATAATTATTTCGGTTTTATACTCCTGAGAAGTATATTTGGTAACTGTTTCGTGTATTATGTTTTCCACTGCCTTTTCAGCAGATTCTTTAATCATCTCATCAAAATTTTCCATTTCGGGGGCTTCAGAAAAATCAAATGAAAAATCGGACAATGAAAACAGTACATTGAACACAGGCATACAAATAACCCCAAGAATTATTACAGATAAAACAGATTTTACTGTTTTAGAAACAGAACCCGACGGTAACAGAAAATAATAAATCATACAGCCTGCGGAAACAAAAACAAGCATAAGACCCCAGTTTTTTATTTCATCCATAGCATTACCCTTTGCTGATTGTAAGCAATATCGCAATCGAAATTATAAAAACAAATGAAACATAGCACACTGCGGCAATTATCACAGCAAGCACGCCGTTCATATTATTTGAAAAGCTCTTAATTTCGGAAAGTCCCATAAGCTCGGCGGCTGTTCCGATAAAATACAAGGCAAATTTCCATATAGTAACTTTAATAAGTACAGGCAGGTTTATTACACCTACAGCAGCTATACCCAGTATACCCACTGTGTTTTTCATAAGCCCCAATCCTGCAACAATAGAATTCAAGGCTTCTCCTATGGCAGAACCTACAATCGGCAGAGTGTTTCCCACTAGAAAACGGACACCGCGTATAGTTACCGTATCGGCAGCCCCTGCAATAACGCCTCTTACTGATAATACAGCTACAAATATACCTGCAACAAATGCCATAATAAGATTTACCGCCTTTGAAACAGTGCTGCCTACAGAATCGAGTTTTACTACAGGATTTATTGCACCTGCACAGGATATTGAAATAAGCACAACCCCCAACAGAGGAAAAACCGTTTCAAAAAACACTGCAACTGCTTCGGCAAAAGCAAATGCAACCGTATTAAAGCTCAGCGCAAGTGCGGGGTTCCCCGAAAAAGAAACAATACCTGCAAAAACTGGAATAAGTACCAGCATAAAATCCTTGGTAAGAGCAAGAGATGAACTGCATCTTGAAAAAACATCGCCCGTTGTACTGACTATATAAAACATAATGCACATAAGAGCTACTCTTTTACCGAGCTGAGATACGGAATCGGAAGAAGGAAAAATGCCCGTTAAAATTGAAGCAATAAAAATAAGGGCAAGACTTATTCCCGCAGTTTTAACAGGAGATTCTAACTCACCTTTGAACATTCCTGATACGGTTTCAAGAGCTTTCTTTGGTGATATTTCACCGTAGTTTTTATAGATATCCTCACTTATTCCGAAATCTTCAAGCAGTTTTTCGGCTTCGGGAGATAAAGCATCAAACAAGTCGGAATAATACGCTTCGGAAGCCTCGGCTGAAACAAAGAACATCATAAAAAATACGGCACTTAAAATACCGGTTACAATATACTTCATACCTTTTCCACCATTTGTGATATAAGTCCCGTAAAAGCTTCTATTACAGGCAAGCTTGCCGCCGTTATAATTATCTTTCCCGAAAATTCCACCTTAGATGCCAATGCACTTTCACCGGAATCACGGCACATATCAGCGGTAAACTGTGTTATAAGAGCAATTCCCAACACTTTTAATAACACAGTGATATACTCATTAGCTGAGCCTAAAAAACCGAAATAAACAGAGAAAGATGCAATTGCATTTTTAATTTCATCCGTCAGCATAAACAGCAAAATTACAACCGCCGCTGCTTCGGACAATACGGCAAATTCGGGTTTGTACTGTTTAAGCAGTACATAAACCGTAATTTCACAAAGCACAACACCTGCAATTTTTAACATCACAAATCAAACACGCTCCTGACATATGAAAACAGAGATCCTACATAAGGCAGAACCATCATAATAACTATTACAAGTCCCGCAAGTGTGGTTATCATAGTATATTCTTCCCTTCCCGAACGGCTGAGCACCTGATTGAGAACGGCCACGATAAGTCCCACTGCCGCTATCTTAAAAATTATTTCAATATCCGTATTTATCTCTCCTTTATAATTACAGATTCAAAATCTTATATAAAGATTATAAAAACCGCAGCGGCAGCAAGAATACCCGCCCCTGCATGAAGAGAACGGTTCTTTTCCCACTTTTCTTTTTCGGAATTATATAAATCTGCTGTTTTCAGCGAATATTCGGTACATTTTCCCGAAAATTCATCTATGGAGTATTTTCCGAAAACATCGGCAAAAGAAAGTAAAAGCTCCTGCACATTTTCATTATAAAACGGCAACTCTTTACATTCTGTGACTGAGCTTATCCATAATTCTCTGAAATTACATCCGGGATAAAAATCCGTATTTATGTATTCAAGAAAGCCCAGAATATTGAATCTCGGCATTGAACTGAGTTTTTCAACACACCTTGCAGCATCAAGCTCCATAAGTGTTGTAATTGATGCAAATTCCGAAAAAAATTCTGAAACTGCTCTGATATATTCAAGATTTTTTTTACGAGCCGACATAAGATAAATACCTGTCAGAACTATCGTAAAGCATATTACCGCAAGTCCTGCCGATCTCATTTCTTATTTCCTCCGCGGAATATATTTTTTTTATTTCACCCGGATTTTCGGATGATAAAAAAACAACTGTACCGAAAACATTTTCGGCGAACAGCAATCTGAACTGTAACCTGTGCAACAGCTCCGAAAGGTCGGATGCATGAATGGAAGCTACAAAACTGACTCCGGCATTAAGTCCTTCAAGTAATGCTTTTGTTTCATCAACATTTCCTATTTCGTCGCAGATTATATATTGAGGGGACAAAAGTCTTAATGCGTGAAGTATTGCAGCACTTTTAGTTTTTCCTTTTAATATATCCGTGCAGGCACCGAGTGTTGAACCGAGCGATATTTCCCCTCTTTCGTCTATCACCGTGACTTTTTTATGTTCCCCTAATGCACCGTTTGAAAGTTTTTTTGCCAGATATCTCAGAAGCGTTGTTTTTCCGCTTGCGGGTGCACCTGCTATAAGTAACCCCTTTTTACAAAGAAAAGGAAGCTCATCTGTTTTTTTATCGGGCATTTCCGTATCAGTATAAGGCAATCTTACGGCAAGAGAATTTATATTTCCGAGTCCGAAGCTCTTACTGCCGCCCGAAGTGCATATACCCATTCTGCAAGCACGTGCATATGTTACAAATCCTTCTTTCAGCTCTTTATCATATAAAAATCCCGAATAAACCATTGCACGGTTTACTGTCTCTTCAAGTTCATCCCCGTATGGCTTAAGAACTCCGTCGGAATAAACTGCCTTTGTTTCTCCCGAAGCATAAACAAACCTGATTCCGACACGGGTATAAAAATAAACGGAACAGCCTGCAATCAGCCTTATTTCATAAATTTTCGGAGAACTTTTATATGCATTTATAATCGGGCTTTTTATTCTGTCGGGGAAAACCGAAACCGCATCAAAAAATATATCTTCCATAGGCTCTCCTTTCACTCATATTCTTATGCCGCCTTGTCCGTCAATATGATAATAATTCAATAAAAACTAAATGGCTTAAGTTTACTGATTGCGTAAACTTAAGCCATAGTGTTTTAATATTTATTTTTGTCAGGAAAGCTTGGGCTGTGCAGCAAAAAGAACAACTACAAGAGGATTATTGAAATACTCATAGGTTCCCGTTTCATCATTGAAACGGTATTTACGTTCACGTACTCTTGCACGGTTGTCGCCTTCATATGCATAAACAAGACTGCCTTCAGTGCAAAGGAAGGTACCGTCTTCAAAAACCTGTGTTATCTGTGCTGTGTGATCAACTGTGGGATAGCCGTTTTCGTAAGTTTTGGTTTTGTTACTGATAAAGAGAATGTCACCGACACGGGGTCTGTATAAGGCTCTGTCTTCATCATCGTGTTCATAAACCTTTGATTCTATAATATCATCATAGAAATCGAACATAAAGAAGGTTTCTGCAGCTGCGGGAGTTTTGATATAGTAGTCTGCAAGGAACGAAGGAATCATCAAATCAAGTGTTGTAATAACAAGCCATGAAGGCCAACTTGTACCTGTAAGATTTGAAAGTCCTTTTGCTATGGAATCAGCAGAAAACTTTGTGGGGGCAAGAAGGTCAATCTGAGCCTTTGTATAACCTGCCTGTTCAAGTGCAGGGCGGAAAACATCCTTAATGGTATAATAACAGCACCACTTCTGGAAATTAGTGGGATAATTGGGCTTTGTCTGACCGAGAAGAGGATGGCTTATATTATAAACCGTTTCACGGAATTTGAGCTCTTTTTCGGAAGGGATATGTACTTCGGGTTCGGGGTATTCGGGCACAACAGGCTCCTCTGTACCGTCTGCAGGAAGACCTACGGAAACGCGGATAATGCATCTTGCATCAGCGGCGGTAATACTGCCGTTTTCATCATAATCGGCAAGTTTAATCTGTTCTTCACTCAATGCATCAAGGCCGACTGAATATCTGAGAGCTACTCTGGCATCAGCAGCTGCAATGCTGCCGTCACCGTCAACATCGCCTTTTTCTGCGGCAAAAGAAATAACACCGCAGGTAAATACAAATGTGAGCGCAAGAACAAGGCTAATAAATTTTTTCATAATTCTCATTCACCAACTCAGAAAATATTTTCACATTATTTTAACATAAAACAAAGTACATTGCAACATTAAAATCGCTTATAATATGTAAGCAATACCTGAAATTTTTGACAATATTACCAAACAGCATATTAAAAGATTTAATTTTATGCTTATTGAAAACAAACGGAAATGTATGCTAATATTTATTATATATGAAAGGTTGGGGAGAGCTTATGAATATAAAAAAACTTGAACCCTTTGCATGGGGATATATTCATGCCGGCAGAGAAAATAAATCATACAGAACTGCAAACGGAATGAAAACATTTGCGGATGAACTTGAAGTCAGCATAAATACGGAAGATTGGTTTCAGTCTCCGCTTGATAAATTCTCGTCATTTGCGGTTCATTATGACCGTGCAGGCGGAATTGAGCTTAATGAAAAAGTAAAAGACGAAAATTCCGAGGGGCTTACCGAGCTTTCAGAGCTTGAAGAACTCGAATTTTATTTTGATTATTTCCGACCTTACGAAACAGCCCGCATAATAAGCAAATTCCGCACCCCTGTGCAGGAAAAGCTTGAAATAAACAAATGCTGCTGGGCGGCGGGCGGCGGACATTCAAATCCCGATTATGAAATGCTTCTGCGAATCGGTACTAAGGGCATAAAAGAAAAAATCAACCTTTTCAGACAAGTACATACCGACAAAACAGATTTTTACGATGCACTTACGCTCGCAGTTGAAACACTTGAAACCGTTGCCGGAAAATACAGACTTCTTGCGCTGTCAATGCTGAAAACTGCAAGCGGAGAAGAAAAAATTCTTCTTGAAAAGCTTTATGAGGCATTCTCAAATATTCCGCAGAATAGACCGAGAAACTTTTTTGAAGCCTGTCAGTTTTTCTGGCTGTCATTTTCCCTTCTTGATATAGACTCCCCCGGTCTTTTTGACTATGCACTGGGTGCTTATTATAACGATACCGAAGAAGATTATAAGTGTCTTGAAAAGCTCTGGGAACTGTTCAGAAAAACAAGAACCTGGAATTTATGTATAGGAAGAAGCGATGACTTCGGAAACGATTATACAAACAAGCTGACCTATGCGGTTTTGCGTATTGCAAAAGAGAAAAAATATAACACTCCTAATATTACTATGAGAGTAAACAAAAACACTCCCGAGGATCTGTGGGAGCTTGCTCTTGATACACTTTCAACCGGTATAGGAATGCCTGCAATATATAATGACCTTTCTGTCTGCACAGCACTTGAAGCTATAGGCATTCCCCCCTCTGATGCACATCTTTACTGCATGAACGGTTGCAATCAGATAGATATTTTCGGCAAAAGCCATATGGGTCTTGAAGACGGTGAAATAAGTGTTATAAAAGCTCTTGAATTTGCCCTTTTCAGGGGTGTGTGTCAGTTTTCAGACGAAAAGCTGGCACCCGACACAGGTGCCCCGGAAGAATTTTTGACATTTGATGATCTGATGACAGCTTATAAAAAACAGATAGAATATATGGCTGATTACATCACCGAAACATCAAACAAGGCACAGGAAGTATTTGCCAATGATGCACCGAACCCTTGGAAATCCTTTATGGTTCAAGGCTGTATCGAAAAGGGGCTTGATTATAAAAACCGAGGTCCCATATACGGTCACGGTCAGGTGCTTACAGAAGGACTTCCCGACACGGCAGACTCACTTGCCGCAATAAAGCATTTTATATACGACGAAAAGAAATACACAATGCATGAACTTATCACGGCACTTAAAAATAATTTTGATGGCTTTGAGGGGCTTTACCGTGATTTTTCTTCATACGATAAATTCGGAAATGATATCGAAGAGGTTGACAGCATCTATGCCGAGATAACAGACCATATCTACAGATATTTTCAGACGAAAAAGACATTCAGAGGCGGCGTTTTCGGTGTGGGATGCAGTACCTTCCACAGAGCCCCCGACTACGGTTTTCACTGCGGTGCTTTACCAAACGGCAAGAAAAAGGTCGGAAAGCTTCTTGCAGACAGCATTGGAGCTACACCCGGTAATGATGTAAACGGCCCCACAGCCCTTCTTAATTCTGTTATGAAAGGCAATCAGTATCTTGCAACAAGCGGAAATGTGCTGCAGATGAAGTTTTCAAAAGCACAGTTCAATTCTCCCGAAGGACGTGCCGCATTTACAGCAATAACAAAAACCTATTTCAGAAACGGCGGTCAGACTTTGCAGATAAATGTTTTATCCCGAGAAGACCTTCTTGATGCACAAAAAAATCCCGAAAATTATAAAAACCTTATTGTCCGTGTGGGCGGTTTCAGCGAACACTTCATAAACCTCGATGAACCTTTGCAGGATAACATTATAAAAAGAACAGAAAATTAAAGCAAAAAAAGCTTTCTATTTGTTTTGCCTCAAATCCTCAGGTTTAATTCAATTTTGATATTTTTAAGAAAGAGCATAGAATTCTCCTTATAAGTTTGTATGGTTACTTACTTTTTTTGGAGTTTTCTATGCTCTTTTTTCAATGTTTATTTTCCGAATTACAAATCAGATGCTATTACATATGTTTTCAGCAAAATCCGGATAAAATTCAATCTACTAAGGTTAATACTGATTTTTTATTTAATACTTGCGCGCAACGGTTTTGGTTCATCAATAAAGCCGAGAATATAATCTGCTGATACATTATATAATTCACAAAGCTTAATTAAATCTTCTACCTGAATTTTTGTTCTCCGTTTTTCGTATTTACTATATGCACTTTGTTTTATGCCTAAAATTTCGGCTATATCCTTTTGCTTATAATCATTATCTTCCCGAAGACTTGTTATTCTGTCAATATAATCCATATAAACACCTCAGGCTTATTATAAAATAGTCCATATGAGACTATTGATATATAGTCTCATATGGACTATAATTATATAAAGCTCCCTTTGCTGCCACACAAAAAACTACCCCGTATCACTGCATTTTGATACGGGTCAGTTTTTATTCATTTGTAAGTATCTCACCAACGTTATTGAGTATATACTTAGGTCTGTAAGGAAATTTGTCGATGTCCTCAAGGGAGGTTACACCGCTTAATACCAGCACGGTGTCAACATTTGATTCTATACCTGCAATAATATCGGTATCCATTCTGTCTCCGACAAAGGCAATATCTCCGCTGTGACAGCCGAGCTTGCTGAGACCGTGGCGCAGCATAAGCGGGTTTGGTTTTCCGATAAAATAAGCTTTTTTGCCTGTTGAAATTTCAATAGGTGCTACAAGTGAGCCTGTTGCAGGCATAATGCCTTTTTCGGTGGGGCCTGTTATATCGGGGTTTGTGCCGATAAGCTTTGCGCCCTTTCTGACAAGGTCAATTGCTTTTTCTATTTTTTCAAAGTTATAGCTTCTTGTTTCACCCACAACAACATAGTCGGGATTTACGTCATTCATATATATTTTCTGGTCATACAGAGCCTTTGATAAAGCCGCTTCTCCGATTACGTAAGCAGTACAACCGGGCTTCTGAGCAGCAAGAAATGCGGCAGTAGCCATAGCACTTGTGTAGAAATGATCGGGGTGAACATCAAGCCCCATTCTTCCCAGCTTCATACTAAGCTCATGAGGTGTTTTTTCGGGGCTGTTTGTTAAAAATACAAATTTTTTATCATTTTCTATAAGCCAGGTAACAAATTCCCTTACCCCGTCAAGTATTACATTACCGTGATATATAACACCGTCCATATCGCATATAAAACCGTGTTTTTCCATAATCTGCTTCATAATTATATCCCCTTTATAAAAACGAAAAAATACGCTATAGTTAACCGTCTGAAATTTTGAAAAGCAATAAAATTCAATTCTCACTCTGAAAGCTGAATTTTAATTATTATATACCAGAGAACTGTTTTTTTCAAGTAATATAATTGCTTTTATCCGAATATGGCTTCAAATAAAGCTTCGGCAAAAATTTCGTGCATTTCTTTGACCGGATGATTTATACGGTTAGCAAGAAGCATTGTGATATCTTCGGTTCTGCTCAGTTCTTTCCACTTTTTATAGCAGTCGCATACTTTTATATTCATACTTTCCGCAAGTGCAGCAGCTGCTTCCATATAATTATCCATTCTGCCGGAATTCTGTATTTCTGCTGTTATTGCTGCATATTCTTTAAGTTCTTCAAGAGTATCCTCCGCAACATATGTGTTCAGCATATTAGGAGTTAAAAATACGGTTTCCGCTCCCCTGCTGTTACATTCATTGAATATTTTTTCAAGTGAGGAAATATATGTTTCAAGCGGTCCGTTTACATCATTAAGTCCGAAGCATACAATAACAAGATCGGGATGATGAGAAAAAACATCTCTTTCCATTCTTTTAAGTGACCTTTCAGCGGTTATTCCGCCGATACCTGCATTAATTACATTTACGGGAATATAATTTCTGACTTCGTTAATTTTCTTTCTTAATAGGTTCCAATAAACAGTATCATAATTAATTTCATCGGGTGCCACAGCACCGTGAGTAACACTGTCACCAAATGCTGCAATAGTTATGGGACCGTGTTCAACGAGTCCGTCGTATCCGAGATTTATCTTATCTTTGATTCTCATATAAGCACCTCATTCAACAGTTAATGTTTCCCCGGAAGAAACAGAATATCGGGTATTGCCGTCTGCAAAATATACGGTATATAAAGTAGGGTTGTATACCGTTTTACCGTCTGCACTCCATATGAGGGAATTATATGCATTTACATATTCGTATATTTCAATATTTGCGGCACACCATATATCATCTCTGCCTGAAAACTTTTTACATATATTTTCTATCAATTCCCAGTTGTTATTTACGGTAAATTCAAATGAATGTCCCCAGATATAAAAAAGACGAGGATGACGCATAGCATGATAGTTTTCTTCAAGGTCAAGTGACAAAAATTCATCTATGTATGCAAAAATATCAGGATTGCTATGATGAACAGTAGGCATCCAGGCATACCAATCTGTCGGCAACTCAAAACGGTTATTATCACCTGAGAGGGTTCTTGAATAAACAATACCAAGGTCAGAAAGATACCTCTTGACGGTATTAAAATCTGTACCGTTTGAAAAATTGGTAATTCCCGAATCGGGATAAGCCATTCCTCTGATTATTCTGCCAAGGGACGTTTCAAGCTCTTCCCGACAATCCAAAACATCCCTTATCCCGTCAACAGGACGGGAAATTCCGTTTGCTTTATGATGTTTTCCGTGAACGGCAATTTCGTGTCCGTCGGAAATAAAACGCTTTGCATCTTCAACTGAAATTCCGTTACCGTTCAGAAGTCTGTCTGAATTAATATTGAAAGTTGCCTTCATTTTGTATTTATTGAATATCTCTTCAAGAATTAAATCATCTAAAGATCCATCATCATAACTGAATGTTACAGCTTTTCTGACCCCACCGGGATAACACATAAATCTATATGCCATAATAAATCACCATTCCTCCGAAAATAATCAGGTATAATATATCCTGTAAATTATCCGTGTTTTATTTTCCCGTTAACTAATTTTTGATGTTAGCATACCAAAAAAAACATGTCAAGTCGTTTTATATTCTGATGTCATATTATATAAGAAGCATAAATAATGCAAGAAATCCAAATATAAGGTTTAGGCAAATTATCAAAAACATTTGTGAATTTTATAAGAATTTTGGTTATAATCATCAAGTTGCTATTGACATTTTTATATTATTCAATTACTATTATTTTGTACACAGTACACATTTTATGTTCAGAAAGGTGTTTTGGTTATGATTGAATACGAATTTAAGGATATCAATCTGGTCTTACGTGACTTAATTGCAAAAATCAATTTCATTCTTTATGATTTTATTGCAAAATTAAGTGAATTTTTCCCCGGCTTAAAAAGATAAATATATTATTTATTTTTAGCCTTTTGCGAATAATGTTCTGACTACAATAAAATACCGCTATAAAGGAGATATTACAATGAAAAAGATTATCAGAAAGATAATTGCACTTTCACTTTGTATGGCTCTTATATTCAGTGTACCTTGTGTTGCTGTTGCCGAAAGCGATATAAAGGGTGAATATGATTATACAATTACAAGCCCGTATGATACGGTTGATTGGGACAACTGGAAGCAATATAAGGCTTCATTGCATTCTCATACAGATGCAAGTGATGCCGATCAGACTATTGCCGACAGTGTAAAAAAGCATTATGACCTCGGATATCAGATACTTGCAATTTCTGACCACGCAGTTCTCGGAACACGTTGGGATGAAGTGCCTGAAACTGTCCCGATATATCGCTTTTTCAAATTCAGCAGAACGGGAATGCGTGACCCCGTAGTGCTGACTTCCGAAGAGCGTGAGCAGATAATCAGCGGCACATATGAAAGTGCTGAGCGTGATGCTTTAGCAGAACAACTGGGATATGAACTCGGCGGCATGCTTGAAATTACAGGGTCTTGCGAAGCAAACGGCGCAACCCCCATAAATGACTGTCATATCAACACCTTCGGATGCACAAGTGTACGTGCAAAAATGGGTGTATACGGCGACTTTGAAACAGTAGTCCGTGACTGCGACAGAGAAGGCGGATTCTCCTTCCTTGATCACACAGGTGAATATGTGGGAAGAAATTTAGAAGACGAATGGCGCGCTTATGAACCTTATTATGCAAATAAATTTGCAAATATCTTTCTTGATTACGATTCCTGCGTTGCATTTGATGTAAACAGCACACGTTATGACTCGGTAATATGGGATCAGATTTTACAGCTTACAATTCCTAAGGGCAGAAATGTTCCCGGCATTGCATTCTCTGATTCTCACGATATTGAAGATAATGACTGGGCGTTTACAATGATGCTGATGCCCGAGCTTACCGAGAAAGCCTTTGAAGACAGTATGAGAAGCGGTGCCTGGTTCTCTGTCGGCAGAGTTGACACTCTTTATTTAGGTGATGATTTCAACGGTACAGGCAATTTACCGCCTGCTGTTTCAAGAGTTAATGTCGACAACGATACTGATACAATTTCTTTCACGGGCAGTGAATTCGATAATGTTCAGTGGATTTCAAACGGCAGAATAATTGCAGAAGGAGAAGGCCTTACTTCTCTTGATCTCAATGAATACGAAGATGAACTCGGTTGTTATGTTCGTTTCCAGATAACAGGTCCCGGCGGTATTCTTTATTCACAGCCTTTTGTAACAATGGCAGATGGTGTGGAATATGATTCTGATGTTTATGTTACATTTGACCTTTCAATGGTATTCCGCAGATTTGTTGATATATTTAATGCCACTCTCGGACACGGTCTTTTTGCAACGCTTATAAAGAAACTGCTTTGGAACCACATATGGTAAAATAATATGCTGCTACGCCACCGTAACAATAAAAGGTTACGGTGGTAATTTTTTAATTTAATGTTGTAAACCGATATATTTTCTGATATAATAAGCAAAGAATTCAATTTCGGAGGATAGTTTATGAATGTAATCTTAAAACCCTTGTTTACGGTTTTTACCGTTATTTCAATTTTTCTTACAAATCTGTTTTGCCCTGCCACACTCTCACCCGAGAGTGAAAACTTTGATTTTTCATATCTTCAGTATCCTGATGAAGCAATCATAACACTTGAAGAGGCAGGACTTACCGAGCAAGAGCTTGTGGGACGTGCATCAGCCGAACTTCCCGAATATGTACAGTCGGGCGGATATGATGATATTAACGGTATCACAATTTCTCCTTATTACACAGCAAAAATAAGCGATACGGAAATTCCCGTTTATGCCTCCGTGGTATTTATCCGTGCCGATGATACGGGAACGCTTCACTCATATTCTGAAATTTATGTTGAACCCGACACCGAATTTTCTTTCAACATTGAACTGACAGGTGCTATGGTGGAACTTAAAAATGCAATCGTTCTCCCCGAATCTCACGGTGTAAAAGCGCTGTGTGAAGATAATACAGTAAAAGCATCCATAAACAAAACAGGAATTTACACATTCCTTTTCAACGGTGCAAACCAGTATTACGGCTATACCCTCTTTGTCCGTGAAAAAGTTGATGAAGATGCAGAAATTGCAGATTACATTGAGCAATACGGTGAAGAAAATGTTATTGTAGTTGAAAGAGGCTTCCATGAACTTGATTATACAAGTTTTGTCGGAGAAAACAATCTTGTAATATATCTCAAAGAAGGCGCATACATTATCGCAAATCATTATTATGATATCAATAGCGCTGAGGATGAAAACTTATATTTTGAACCTGACGCATTCGCAAACAATTCGATAGGCCTTACAAGATACCCGTTTGTAAATTTTTATAACTGTAATAATATTACATTCACAGGCAGAGGTGTAATAGATCTTACCCGTCTTGACAGAAGAGAGCGTCGCGGTGTAGTTTTTACTAACTGCAATAATATCAATGTAAGCGACATCAAAATAATAAACTCTCCCGAATGGTCATTTATAGCTTATTGCTGTACCAATCTCACAGTTGAACAGGTGGATATAATCGGTAACCGCGGCAACTGTGACGGTTTTGCTATCTGTAACAGCCAAAATGCAACTATAAATAATTGTTTTGCAAGAGTTGCGGATGATTCATTTGAAGTAAAGGCGCTCGGCGGAACAATGGACAGCAAAAATATTACATTCTCAAACTGCATCGCCTGGGGCGGATATGCAAGATGCTTCGGAATCACCGGTGAAGTCAACAAAAAAATCTCGGATATTACCTTCCGCGACAGTGCTGTTATTTACCGTGACGGTGTGTGGGACAACGACAGAATAGGTTCTCTTGTTGTTGTGGCAG
The DNA here is from genome assembly GCA_045538645.1 of Acutalibacteraceae bacterium. GTDB lineage: Bacteria > Bacillota > Clostridia > Oscillospirales > Acutalibacteraceae > RUG806. Next base: position 61,879 of record JAZSRT010000015.1, read on the forward strand.
AACAGTGCGAAGGCAGCATTGACGGTGTTCTCTTTGAAAATATTGAAATTTTCCGCGATGAAGGAAGACCCATTCTTGTAAAGATTTATGATGAAGAAGCAGAAAACTTTGAAATCAAGAATATAGTTTACAGAAATATCTCTTACACATCCTATCTCCCCTCTAAAATAGCAGGTACCGGCAGCGATACAAATACAGTACAGGTTGAGCTTGATAACATTACCGTGTGCGGAAAAGAATTATGCTTCCCCGAACTCCTTTTTAATATCGGAAAACATTGTGATGTGACAAGATCTTAAAATGTATGCAGAATTTAAAAGCACTTACCGAAAAAAAACGGCAAGTGCTTTTTTGTTTCAGAATGATTTTATGTTCTTTTCGTATTCAGTAAAGAAGTTTTCAAGAACCTGTCTGTCTTTTTCGTTTCCTCTCAGGCACATTGAGACAGAAAGTGTGTTATTGATGGTAAGTGCTGTCATTACGGCACAGGGCTTGTTTTTAGCAGCTCCTGCAACAAAGGCATCAAAAGGACCTGCCTTTGCGAGAATAAAATCTTCGGGAATAATAACACCTACGTTACTTACGGAAAAAACCGGGTTATTGTAAAAAAGCTTTACAACGGTTTCTGCCTGAAGATATATCATTGTTTTATACGCGATATTAAGAAGCGGAAGTCCGTGAAGCCCCATAAATTCATCGCTTTTCAGTTCTTTTGTTTTATCTCTTACAAGACGCAGTGTATCTCTAAGGTTATCGCCTCTTCTGTTAAGTGCACAGTGCACAAAAGAAACGTGATTGGTATAGCCTATACCGGAAAAGTCTTTCATATGGCGTCTTAAATCAGTGGCGCAGGCAACACTTACACTTTCTTCGGACGGTATGTCTGCAATCTTTGCAAGTGCATCAATATAGGATGCAAGCAAAAGATCGGTTACGGTTGCACCTTCACCTTTTGTATATTCTTTGGCTTTGAGAAAATGTTCAGCTTCTATCTTCCTTGAAACAATAATCACATTATCCTCTTTGTTATCATTTTCAAAAGGAAAACGGTGCTTTAATTTCGGGGAAATATTGGCAAACTGCTTTTTTGCCTTTTTAGCTTTTTCTTTGCTGAGATCTTTATACACATCGGTATATTTTCTTGAACCTGTTGAAAAACCGAGGGGCGAAATATCGTTATTTACGTAATCAGAATAATTTCTGCAAAAATCACTCCAGAACATTTTAAAACCGCCGCCGTCCATACACATATGATTCCATATGAAGCAGATATATGTTTTGCCTGCACACAGAAACAGACCTATATTCATCTGAATATTGCTTTTAAGAGGTATTTCACGGGAGAAAAATTCTTCACGTGCTTTATTTATATCATCTGTTTCCTCAACAAAAACAAATTCATTCACATTATAATCGGATACCTTCCAATAAGGTGCTATAGGATGATTTATTACCTGTGAGTGCAGATAAGGAACACTCTCAAGACAGCAGACTGCAGTGTTTCTGAATTTTTCCGTATCCACAGCAAAGTCATAATCCATTTCAAAACGTGCAAGCCTGTCCATATAGTTTCTGCACATAAGATTGACTTTATCGTACATTTGTGCAGAAAATTTCTTTTTAAGTATATGAGGATTTTTTTCTTTGAACGTGATAAGGTCCCTTATTACTTTTTCATCCGTCAGACCTTTTTGGCGAAGCACCTCGGCTTCGGCATTAAAGTCAAGCTTTTTTTCTGAACTCATAATTATCTCCGTTATTACTTTTCAATATGTGAGAAAAAGAAATCTTTCTTTTCCTCATTATCTATTACTTTTATGGGCTTTACCTGATTGAGATTGGCTCCTCTTTTTCTTAAAACCTCCCTGTAATCGTCATAAGTTCCGTGACGAAGGAATTTTACTTCGGGATGACCGAGTGCTCCGCTTTTTATAAGGGGTTCAACGGAAACATTTCCTTTACAAAGCATTTTTTCAAAAGCCTCGTTATATTTTTCCTTCTTTTCATTATTTACGGGAGAAGCCGTTTCAATAAGCAGCACATAGTGTCCGGGGGATGTGGAGCGGTCGGGATAAATGCTGTAGCCGATATACAAATCGTCCATATATTCGGACAGATTATCAACCATTTCATCAAAAGCCATCTGACTTATCTTCTCACCGCTGATGTTTGCAATCTGATTAAGTCTGTAGCAGAATGTGATTTTCGGAGACTTGTGATAATACCCCGTACATCTTACAACATCCTCTATACGGTATCTGTAAAAACCGCTCATATTGGTGAGAATAAGCTCATATTCTTTTCCGGGTTCGAGATCTTTTATGGTAAGTAAATTATCATAATCGGGAGAATCCACGGGTCTGAATTCATAAAAACCGTTCTGAGGAAGCATTACATATTCAAAGGAATTAAGTTCAATCGGCACAGCCATAAAAGCTTCGGTTGCGGTATAACCGAGATAGTGAATGGGCATTTCTTCACCTATGTATCTTCTGAGCTTTTTTGCATACAAAGACAGTGCTCCTGTTCCCATTCCGTAGAGCCATTCTACCTTTGGCCATATACGGGGAATTATGGGAGAACAGTCAAAGCCTTTTCTGAATTCCCTGCGGAGCTCCTCAGCTCTTTCCGGCATAGGTTTCAGTTTTTTGTTGATTTTTTTTCTTAATTCTTCGGGGATTCTGATACTTTCGTTGATAACACCCTTTTCTATATCATCACAAATCATTTCCCAGTTTTCTTCCATATAGAAAAACATTGATTCGAGTGTTGTAATAAATATGGTGCCAAGATAACTTGTTTTTTTGTTTATAAGAGAAAAACGAAGTTTAAGATAGTGCATATCCATATCCGCACCCTGCATAGGAAACAAAACTTCTTTTGGTGAAGTTGCAAAAAAAGGCACTAAGGGTCTGAGATTAAGAAGCGGTATTGAAGACAAACAGCTGACAGTACCGCCTTTTAGCTTTCTGCAAGATGTTTCGGCAGTAAGAAGTCCCTTCTGCGGAGGTAACAATCGTCCTTGCTTCAGAAACCACTTAACGGCACAACCCACGGGAGCAGAAAATCCGTAGCACTGAGCCACCCATTCTGCCCAGTAAGACAAAGGCACAAGCTTTGATTTACCCGTACTGCCCGAGCTTTCGGTAAAGCGTCTTACAAACATATTTGTAATAAGGCCTTTTTCGCCCTCTGCCATTTTCCATACATATTCATCATAATCGGCATAAGTTGAAAGAGGTATTATCTTCTGATAATCCTCAACACTTTTAACATCTTTGAAATTATTCTTTTTTCCGTAAACGGTATTTTTGTTTTTACGCATAAGACGGCGGATATTAGTCTCCTGCATTTTCCACGCACGCCTTGAATATATATTAAGCTTTACATGCTCACACACACCGAGAAAGCCGCCGAATGCAGCAAGCACATATCCTTTTATATCAACCATAAAAATCCCCCTGCAAAAATATAAATCAATTGTATCATAAACAAAATCAGGTTTCAACAATTTAATAATAATCGGGACTGTTGCAAATCCGAAAACGGAGTTTCCACAACTCCTTTTGTTATTTATAAGTTGTATAATTATTTAAAATAATTTATTTATATTGTATTTTTCAACTATTTCTGTTATCCTGTGTATATAAAGAACGAAAGGCGGAACTTTTTTGAACAGCAAGCAAAAAAAGATATGGCATAATATTTACGAAGCGGCGATATCAATTGCTGAGTTTGAACCATGGAATACTATCAGTGAAAAAGACGTGTTTTGTTATGTAACTAAAGATGAAAAAAATATGTACTTTTTCAAAATAATGGGACAAACAACTGAATGCTGCGGTATTGTTTGTTATACACATCCTGTCGATTTTCTTAATGCGCACCATTTTGATATTTACGGAAACCCCAAGAATGAGCCTTCTCTTTATATGCAGAATGCAATAATCGGTTTCTGGGATGATAAAAAAAATGTATCCAAAAAAAATATAAAAATTTTGGACGAACTGGGACTCAAATGCAAAGGAAAGGGCAGCTGGCTTCACTTTGAAAAATACAGAGAACGGCTTTTTCCTGAAGATTTAAGCGATAAGGATGCCGAAATACTCATTGATGCATTAGGCAATTTATATATGATGCTAAAAGCCGTATTTGTTGATAAAATGCAGATTGATTTCGAAAACGGTGATGCACTGCTGAGAAGGTATGCAGGTAACGGCATATGGCATAATATTCCCATTGATTGGAAATCATTTTCAAAAGAATTAAGCTTACAGGCAACTGTAGGCAATAAGAGCATATTGCAATCAATAAAGAAAATACCTATTCAGAATCTTTCCCTTGAGGTTGATGCAAGGTGCTTACCTGAACCGCTGTATGACGAGGAAAACAATGTTGATTTCTTCCCGATGCTTTATACCGTAATTGATGCAAATAACGGATTTGTCTTTGAGACAAATATGGTAGAGTATAACAGAAATACGGCAAATGAAATTCTTACCTGTATTTCGGACATATGTTATCAGATCGGAAGACCGAAAAAAATATTTGTCAATGACAACAGAATTTATAATATGTTGGATTATTTCTGCAAACAAACCGGCATAAAACTTGAATTCACCCAAAAATCTCTTAAGCAAACCGAAGAAGCTCTCAAAAGCCTTTTTACTCATCTGAAAAAAGACGGTGCTTATAGCGTTTACGATGATAACAGCTGTTTTGAAGAAGATGATGATGTAATTGATTTATCCAAATATGATGACGAATATTGGGAATCTGATTCTTATGTAATTTCAGTTTCACTGTTTACAGGTTGTTACAGACATATTATAATATCAGGTGCGTCAACGCTGGAAGACCTGCATAAAGCAATTCTTGATGCATTTGATTTTGACGATGACCATGCACACGTCTTTTTTATGAACAATAAAAAATGGACCCCCGGAGGTTATTACTCAAAATACATTGAAGATGAGAATAAGTTCACTTGCAATTATAAGATCAAAGAAGTACTAAAGGATAAACAACAGTTTGTTTATGTGTTTGATTTAGGCGCTGAATGGACATTCAGCTGTAAAGTACTCAGAATAGAAAATGAACCGACGATTGAAGCTTCAGTAATTCGCAGTAAAGGCGAAGCTCCGTTTCAGTATTCCTATGACTATGATGATGACTATGATGATGACTATGATGATAACATTTTTGATATAGATTCCGATTCAGAATATATATCTTAAAAAAAGATAAACAGTTGGTTTTATAAATATATTGCTTTACTATGTAACAATTCTGTGGTATAATACCGATATCCTGTTGAATACAAATAATTTAATATACAAAAGAGGTTGATTGAAATGAGTCTTGAAAAATACAAGGGTATAATTCCCGCTTTTTATGCATGTTATGATGATGAAGGTAATGTATCCGTTGAAGGCACAAAGCAATTGGTAGAATTTCTTATTGAAAAAGGTGTAACGGGGCTTTATGTCGGCGGTTCTTCGGGTGAATGTATTTATCTTACCGTTGAAGAAAGAAAGAAAACTCTTGAGGCTGTTATGGAAGCAGCAAAGGGCAGAATTACAATAATTGCTCACGTTGCCTGCAACAATACAAGAGAAAGCTGTGAGCTTGCACGTCATGCCGAGTCTCTCGGTGTTGATGCAATTGCAACTATTCCGCCCATATATTTCAAGCTTCCCGAAAGAGCTATTGCAAAATACTGGAATGATATTTCAGCAGCCGCACCTAATACCGATTATATAATTTACAATATTCCTCAGCTTGCAGGTGTGTCACTTACACTTTCTTTGTTTGATGAAATGCTTAAAAATCCCAAAGTAATAGGTGTTAAAAATTCATCAATGCCGATTCAGGATATTCAGATGTTCAAAAGACAGGCAAAGCTCAATAACAGAGAAATTGTTGTTTTCAACGGTCCTGATGAACAGTTTGTGGGCGGCAGACTTATCGGTGCAGACGGCGGCATCGGCGGTACATACGGTGTTATGCCCGAGCTTTTTGTAAAATTGAATCAGCTTCTTGAAGCAGGCGATTTTGAAAACGCAGGAAAGCTTCAGAATGACATCAATGAAGTTATATACACAATGTGCTCAACAACAGGCAATATGTATGCAACTGCCAAAGCAGCTCTTAAGAAAAGAGCAGGTCTTAACCTCGGCGGTGTAAGAGCACCTCTCTTAAACCTTGCAGACGGGGATGAAGTTATCGTTGATAAGGTTGCTTCACTTGTTGAAACAGCTGTAAAGATCTGGATCGGTTAACAAAATAAACACATCGGAAAAAGCATCGGTTGATGATACGTTCATTGACCGATGTTTTAATTAATGATATATACATCAAAAATGACAGTTGCCGCAACATAAAACAACTGTCATTTTATTATTTATTCTGCACATTTAATAATATTTTTAAGAATCTCTTTATCTGCAGGGCAAAAGTTATACTCAGGTATTTCAGCCGGTGTTATCCACCTGATGTCATTGTGTTCCAGTTTTTGCGGTATGCCTTCAGCAATGACAGCATTGAACAGTGTGAGATGCACTGTGATATCGGGATATTCGTGAACAACATCCGTAAACATCTCACCGACAGACAGTATAATACCAAGCTCCTCTCGGCACTCACGTATAAGAGCCTGCTCCTTGGTTTCATTTTTTTCTACCTTTCCGCCGACAAATTCCCATTGCAAAGCACAGGTTTTAGTCAACGGTCTTTGGCAAATCATAAATTTATCATTATCCCAGATAAGGGCTGCTACAACTTCTACCATAATATCCTCACTGCATTAATTGTTATATTTTCGTCAATTATATATCAATTACAGTTTTTGTTCAATACTGTTCAGAATAATTATTATTTACTTCTTTTATTATAATCCTCATTAATTTTTCTTTTCCACGAAGCGGATAGAGGTTTTTGTGCACGGACTTCTGCAACGGCGCAGGAAACAGAGTCATACAGAATAGCCGTGCCTTTTTTATCAGCATTGTAGTTTACTGCCCTGTCTTCGCTTATTCCGTAACGCCCTGCTGTTTCTACGGCATCAATATTTGCACCTATGAAAAGAAATTCCCATCCGTATTTTGTCTTTTGTCTTTCTATCATACTTTTCACCTGTTCGCTTGTATAGCGGTGACTTGCATTTTCCATTCCGTCGGTTGTGATAATAAACATTGTGTTTTCGGGTACATCTTCGGGACGTGCGTATTTGTGGATATTTCCGATGTGATGAATTGCGCCGCCTATGGCATCAATGAGAGCAGTGCATCCTCTTACAGTATAATCATTGTCTGTCATAGGTTTTATTTCTGAAAGCTTTAATCTGTCGTGAAGAACTTCCGAAACATTATCGAACAACACAGTTGAAACAAAGCATTCGCCTTCTTCCCTTTTCTGCTTTTCAACCATAGCATTGAACCCGCCGATAGTGTCACCTTCAAGACCTGACATTGAACCGCTTCTGTCTAAAATAAATACCAATTCTGTAATATTGTTCTTTTTTTTCATAATTAAAAACTCCCTATCTTGTAAATTGTTTATGGTTGCAAGGCATTTATTACCTTACAACCATATTATACTTACTGTTGAATTTTATTGGTCGCTTGTCGGGAGACTTTTAATTTACTGCATTAATCTGATATTTTTATCTTTGCAACAGTTATTTTATATGTTGCATCATAGCACGGAGGGTTATTTACATAGTAAAGTGCGGCTCCGTCGGAAGAAAAGAAGAGAGAGGGGCTGTAAGAGCATCTTTCATACGGGTCTAATGTATACGGTATGGGGTTGTCAACAGGAGCAAATGTTTTACCGTAGTCGAAGCTTATAAACATATCAGTTCCCGTTTTGCTGCCGCCTTTTATCGGGTGTTTTCCCACAACTATAAGTGTTCCGCATTCTCCGCCCACAGGTGTCCACGCAGCATAAGGCGATGAACCGAAGGTTTTTCCTGCGGCAGAAACTATAGTACCGTAATCGGAAACATCTCCCCAGTTATCAAGTGAAGTTGATTTTTTGCAATATATAGGATTGCCTTCTATACCTACCATTTCATAAACCATAAAATATTCCCCGTTACCCATTCTGGTGACAGACACCATACCGGGACGAAGTGAGGAATTTTCACAGGCTACACATTCAAATTTTTCGCTCCAGTTAATAAGGTCTGTTGTATATTTATATACAAGTTTCTGTGAATGCCCGGGGTCGGAATCATCAGAATAGAAGCAGAAAAGTCTGCCTGTTTCTTCTTCATATATAAGATAAGGCTCCCACACACCCCAATCAGTGCCGCCTGCCTTATCAACATTACAAAATGCATTGAATGTTCTTCCGAGGTCATTACTTGAATACAAGGTAACGGTGCTGTCGGTAACGCCTTCACCGTAAACAGAAGTTGCGGCAAGTATTATCGTGCCTTTTTCAAATTCACCCATATCTGCAGGCAATTCATATAAAAACGGCATCCATTCATTCCAAAATCCGTCATTAAGATTATCTGTTACGGTGCTTATGTAATGCCAGTTTTTTGCATCATCAGTGCTTTCATATACGGGATATGTGCTTCCCCACTTTTCAAAGGCTGCAAGAAGCTTACCGTTATCCTCATTGTTTTTCTGATGGCAGAGTTTTATTATCGTCGGATATTCAGCTACTACAGTACTGTTTTTATCCGCGGGTACATATATATCGCTTACACATTCTACCTCAAAATCAATCGGCAGTATGTTGTACTTTATGTTGCAATCAACAGGAAAAATTGCTCTGAAAACAGTCAGAAGAAATAGTATAATATTAAATAATATCATTTTCATTATCATTCTCTCTCCTTAAAATTTAATTTATTAAGTGACATTTCTGCAAATTGGTTTTATAGCATAAAGTTTATCATATTGCTATTAAAAATCAATAACAATTTCGTATTTATCGTCAATAAGCACATAATTTACCTTGTGTTTTTTTACATTATCTAAAACCTGTGCATTATCTTGCAATGCACCTTCCAATGTACAATCAGTATAAAGACGGCTTTCAATGATATTTGAATATCTCTTTATGTCATCAAAATGATTTCTGATATAATTTTCGCTCATTACAAGACAGATATATTTTATTTTATCAACATATTCTTCGGGAAAATCCTTTTTCCAATCGAAAGGAATATAACACCCCTCAACAATAAGATTCTGTTCATTTTCAATAGCTGTTTTTATCATTTCACGGACAATCGGCCATAAATATGCAGTGAGCAAACTGTCATCACTTAAAGGGGTAAGATCGGTATTCCCGCTTCTTATCAATCCCATTTTCAAATGGTCTGTTGATAAATAGGGATATTTGTATTTTTCGAGCATTTTTTGCGCAAGAGCAGTTTTTCCTGTGTGCGATGCACCTGTTATCAGAATAATCATAGTTTCCGTCCTGTCCTGAAAATTTGATTTTTACTTATCCACCGGTTCTGTTAAACGGGCAGTTGCTTTTTATGCACTGATTGTTTATATGAGAACGGGTGCAAACTACAGGTTTCAGCTCCATTCTGATACCTGATTTTTCTTCTGTGAATATGACAGCCTCAATAATTGCAAGATAAGAATCTCTTTTGCAACAGCGTGGGCCGCCGTTTTTGCCGATTGCTTCCAATGCCCTTGCTGTCATCTGATTTGCAAATCCCCAGGCTTCTTTTGATAACGGTGAAGCTTTAAGAGCAATGGAAATGAACATTCCCGTACTGATACCCGCTCCGCAGGCACCCCAGAAACCGCAGACACCGCCGGGAACCTGCTTTCCTCTTTTAATCATTTCTGAAAGAGCTGATGATAAATCAACATCACCGCCTGCATTTTTATATGCCGTAAGAAGTGCCGCACCTACCATAATATGATGTTCGGGCCCGTGCATATGACAAGAGGGTAAAGACATCATTTTTTCCAGTATTTCAATGGGCTCTGCAGATCTTTCATTAAGACATATTGACAAAATGTCATCAATGCCGTTTGTATGACACTCATCACACACAAAATGTCCGTTTACACACCTTATTTTGCTGTTCTGTTTTTTATGACAAAGTTCACATTCCATAGAAACATCTGTTTTAAGATACTCCAACGGGGCTTTACAAATTAAACACTCTTCATTCATAATTTATCCTCTGAAAAATAAATTTAACAGCCGAGAAGCATCTGGTCGAATTCAAACAGTGCTTCATTTATTTCAAAAATATCGTAAACGCCTTTCTGAATAAAATAACGGATTATTTTATCAAAAGTGAAACTGAGGGACAATGTTAGCCCTGCTGTTGCTAAAAGCTCCTGAGTTTCATCAAGATTAAGTCTCAGTGCAATGGCAAAAGCAACAGCTGTCTGCTTTGAAGGCTTATATGTATCGGGATTGCATTTGATTTTAGAAAAAGTCTTTTTATCCACGTTGGCTTTTTTATAGCACTCCACATCTGTCATACCGCTGGCGTCAATAAGGTCAAACAGCTTATATGCAAAGGATTTATCCATATTTTTCATATACTCATGCAAACTCTTATCCTTTACACTGCTGTAATCAGCAGCACAGGCGGCGGGCATTGCCGCTGCAATACGCTCAGACTTAAATTCTGTGATTTCTGAGGGCATGGGACTATTAAACGCAGGTACAGCAGCGCTGCATTGTTCCAACAGCCTTTCGGAACAATCGGAATAAATATAATCACTGATTTCGGAAAACAATGTTTTACTGAATTCATATGACGTGCGGTCAAATACGCACAGATAAACCATCATTTCGTGCTCAAACAAAAACTCGGTTATAACCTGAATTGCAAATTTAAGCACCTGATCTTTCGGGTAACCGTAAGAACCCGATGAAATCAGAGGAAAAGCAACAGACTGTAAATTATTCTCCGCTGCCAATTTAAGGCATTGTGTGTAACAGGACTTAAGTATAATACTCTCCCCGTTAAGCCCGCCCTGCCAGACGGGCCCCGATGTGTGTATTATATATTTTGCAGGAAGATTATATCCTTTTGTAATTTTAGCCGCGCCAAGTTCCAAGGGACGAAGCTTTTCACACTCAGCATCAAGCAGCTCCCCTGCTTCTTTATGCACAGCAAAATCCACACCGCTGTAACCTATCATTTTTTCATTGGTAGTATTGACAATAGCATCAACTTGCATTTTTGTTATATCTTGTCTTATTATCTGCAGGGGCATTTGCTATCCCTCATTTCTGTTTGAATACCATAGATTTTTATCAGAAATATTATATATTAATTTACAGGTATATTCAATACAAATTAAGCATTCACAAAAATTCGAATTGACACATACTGCAATATATAGTACTATTTAAATAAACTACTAAAAAACGGAGGAATAAAAAATGTTTGCATTTTTCAGCAAAATCATCGCTTTTTTCTGCTCGCTTCTTATCTCTATTTGTGTTACCCTTGATATTCCCTGCTATCCAATGGGACAAAAAGTCGTTATGGATAAATTCGATTTAACTTTTGAGGAAGAATTCGACGGTGAACTCGATCGCAGTGTATGGTCGGGTCATTATCAGTACGGAACAACTTCAGAAGCAAGAAAAGGCAGCTACTGGAATCAGTATCTCGCTTACACGGAAAACGGAAACCTTGTTATTCCCGTAACATATCTTGAAGAAGGTATGGGCGGTAAGGGTGCCGGTTGGTATTCTGCAGGTATTGACACAGATAACGATGCTCCTGACGGCTTCAGTCAGAAATTCGGCTATTTTGAATGCCGTTGTATCCTGCCTGAAGGTGCAGATATCTGGAGTGCTTTCTGGCTTATGAATGACGGTGTTTATGTTGAAGACGGTTCAGGTCGTGACGGTACAGAAATTGATATTTTTGAAAGTAACTGTTACGGCGATTTAATGTCCCACAGCATCACCTCAAATCTCCACTTTGACGGCTACGCAGATGCACATCAAAGCCACGGTGCAACACAGTTCTTACTTAAAAACAACCCCTATAAAGAATTCAACACCTACGGACTTGAGTGGAACGAAAATGAGTATATTTTCTACATCAACGGCGTTGAAACCTTCCGCACAGACTTCGGCGGAGTAAGTCAGAATGAAGAATATCTTATACTTTCAGTTGAAATGCGCGGCGAAAACGGAATTCCCTCAGAAAGAGAAAATGCCCCCGCCGACGATGCGTTTTTCATTGTAGACTATGTAAAGGCTTATCAGTACAGATAACTAAAAAACATACAACACAAAAGCAGCTAAAAACAGGTGCAACAGGAATAAAATCCGGTTGCACCTGTTTTTTATTATATAGGAAATTGCTCGCATTGTGAGCAATTTGCATATAACAAGAAACACCTACAACCCCCAAGATTGGGGGGGGGTTGATAAATCATAAGATTTATTCTTACTTTATAGGAAATTCCTTCCTATAAAGCAAAAAGATTATATGTCCCTCCGAACGCTCAGCTGTGCTTAGCTCGGAGAAGGGCTATTCGAAAACGGTTTCGCCGTAGGCGTACGGCGAAACCGTTTTCTTGTTGTTTAACTGATTGAAGCTATCAGTTCGTCCATAGCTTCGAGCAGTGTTCCTGCTGTTTGGGGCCCGACAGAGTTTGTTTCTTCGTAATGTTTTCTGTCAAAGGAATCATAAGGGATATTGAAATAAGGAAGCCATTCGTGAAGCATAAAATCGTTTTCGGGGATAATGTAGCCCAGTTCATCGTTGCACAGTCCGAGAACAAAGTTGTGTTCACAACGTGACATTTCAGAAAGTGATTTATAATCAGCTTCAGTACCGTTTGCCGATTCTTCAGCAGAAAGGAAATTACCGCTTTCAAGCTCGGGATAAAGCTCGCCGGGTATCATATAAACACCTATCTGACGGGATCCCAGTTCCATATATGAAACTTCGGTGATTATTGACACTTCTTTTAAGCCGTTCAACGCAACATCGTTATTAAGTACTCCGATAAATCTTGCAAGAAGAAGTGCGGTATTTTCACAAACAACGCTGACAGACCCGGATTTTATATTTATTATGGGAGACAGTTCCTTTTCATTATTAATTTCTAAAACCATATCTGCAACTTCTTTACCGAATTCTTTTGTATGTTCAATACATTCGGAAAGTTCGCCTTTGAGGAAGTTATCAATCTCAGCACCTGTAACAAGTCCGCCAATTGCGCCGTTTATAAATACAACGTTTGCTCCGCCTGTTTTTTCATCAATTTCTTTTGCCATATATGCAGGAAAATCTGCACTGACAACATTAGTCTTACTGCCGAGCATTTCAGCGTGGCAGGCGAAATTAACGATATATGTATCACTGCTGCCGTCTGCAGGTTCAAAACGAATACTTGTTACTGTTGCATCAAAATCAACAGGTGTTCTTGTATCTGCCTGCACACCGTCAGCCTCAGCAGTTCCGAAATAAAGGCTTCCGTTTTCGCGTGCTTTATATGAAGCGATAATTGCGGCAGCTGTCTTTTCTTTGAGTGAATTCATAAAATCATCATTTTTGCCGTCGGAATAAAAAGCTTTACCCCAAAGTCCCTGAGTATCAATAGCAGAGTGAGCGTGTGTGGCAGCAATGTTTACAGACTTGAGATTGGGAATTTCACCGCTTTCAATAACCTTTTGTCTTATATCATTTATATCCGCACGGCTGATACCAACGCAATCAACAGCACAAATAACAACACCGCCCCTGCCGGTATTATCATCAAGATAAACTGCCTTTGCATACATATCATCAAGCACATCTTTTGCCGGATTGTTGGTATTGTAGCCTGCAATATAATATGTATCTGCAGTTACATCATCAGGAGTAAGCACTTCTTTTGCAAAACCGACCGTCCAGTTTTCGCCCACAGTATCGCTAAATACGCTGTCACCCGTGAGCATATACTCAGCCTCATCCGTCTCGGTTGTGAACATAGATTTCGGCATAATGATTATTATCAAAGATAAAAGAGCAGCTATAATTCCTCTTACTAATGCGGGAAGACCTAAAAAACGTAATACTTCCATCTGAAATTACCTCCAAGCCTTTATAAGCTTTTCAAATGCCTTTGAAAATGCCGATGCGGTGAATGAACCGGTTGAAACGGTTTCTTCATAGTGTCCCTCTTCGTTTGAAGCGGAATAATCGTTATCGGGCACGATGTAGCCTACGGCATCATTACAAAGTCCGAACACAAGCACTTCGTCACTCTCGTCAAAATAAGTATTAAGTGCGGCATAGGGATATTCGGTTCCGTTATACGCCTTATCTGCAGAGAAAAATCCGCCGTAAACAATTTCGGGCAAAACTTCACCGGGAGCTTCAACGATCTTTATATTTTTACCGATTTCAACATAGCCGATTTCACTTGTAAGATAAATCCTACCGTCCTCTTTGAAAGCGGTGGCATTGCAAAGCCCTGCACGTTCTGCAAGCAGGAAAATAAAGTTATTAACTTCAAAATCAACCTGGGCGTGTGCCACGTTAAGAATAGGCTCAACAGCTTCACCGTTTTGGGCAAGATTATAAAGAATATCTGCAACAAGAAGGCTGTATTCCTTCATCTTTTCAAATGAAGTAAGCTCATTGGAAATTCCTGTTCTTGCATCCGTATTTATGTGAATTGCACCGCCGATTGCACCCTGAATAAAGATAAAATCAGCATTCTTTTCAGAGGTTACAGCCTGTTCAACATAATATGGGAAGTCACCCGAGATTTCTGTGTTTTCCCAGTCGAGATTAACGGGGTGAGCACCGAAATTGGCAATATAAATTTCTTTTTTATTTGTGTCATTGGGCACAAAACGGAAAAGATGAATTTTTTCATCAATGGAATAGGGAGCTCTGCCGTCATAGAACATTTCGGGGCAGACTTTTGAGGAATAATAAAGCGTACCTTCACTACGGCTGTTATAAGCCTCTCTTATTGCATCGGCGGCTTTTTCAACAAGTGAATCAATATAAGCCTGATTTCTGCCGCTGAAAGGAATGTTGCCCCAAAGCCCCTGAGTGTCAATACCGCTGTGGGTATGAGTTGAACCAACATCAATGCTTATAAGTTCACCTTCCCCTGTGATATCGCTGAGCTTTTCACGGATTTCCTTGATATCGGCATTCATAAAGCCGACTCCGTCAACCCAAAGGAAAGCAGCCGCACCTCTGCCCGAATTATCATCAAGAACCACAGCTCTTACACACAAATCGTCAATAACACCCGTTACTTCCTGTGCGGGAAACTTAAGGTAACCGCCGAGGAAATATTTTGTGCAGTCTATATCATCGGGAGTGAGCACTCTGCGTGAATAACCTGCCGACCAGTAATCTGCCGTAGCTTCGTCAATAAAATTTTTGTTTCCCTGAAGAAAGTTTGCGCTGATTGCCTCAGTGGGTCTTTCATCGTACCCGATTTTTGTCAGGCTCTGAAAAACTGCGGAAAGAAGAAGCGGAAGACCTGTAAGTACCGCTAAAATTGCTGATAACCATCTCATTGTAGTTGCCATAATAAAACCTCCGTTTTTAGTTTACCGCCGCAAACAAACCTTTAAGTTCACCTTTGATATCATTATCGTTTGAAAGACGGGCGGGCATTGAATTATATTTATTAATAAGAAAGAATATCTCCTCTTTAAGAGCATTGTCTCTGCTTTTTATATATTCAAAAATTTTTTCCGTTAAATCACAGAAAACATAAAATTTTTCGGACCATTTTGTAAGTTCGTGACAGATAGGCAAATCTTTCATAAGAAATTCTTTGCAGGTTTTCATTTTGACTATATATTCTTCAATAAGCAAAAATGCCTTTTGTTTATCACCCGATTTGAATGCAGCTTCAATTTTATCAAGTGCTTCATACATCCGTCGTGAATTTGCATCCTTAAGGCAGGATGTATAAAGATGGTCTGCAAAAACGGTAAATGCATCAGAATATTCTTCACCGATAACCTGCTTTATTGCATTCTCCCAGGAGTTCTCAGAATTATAATTTTCGCTGTCCCACAAATAATCTGCAAAGGTTATAAGCGGAATTTTTGAGCACTCGGAATATTCCATACAGTTTGAAATTATTCCTTCTGAATATTTCCACAAATCCGTATCACGGTTAATAATCGGTGAAATATGCATCTCATTATACATTGAGCAATCATTTACGGGATAATTATCCCAATAAAGCGGTTTGTGGTGAGTACACTCAATGAATTTAAGGGCTTCAAAGCTTGTAAGTTCCCTTGAACATATATCCCGTCCTGTCCAGAAAACCGAAACAAGGGGCGGAATATTCTGACCGAGCTTTGAAATATAATATTCGTTGCCCTTTCCGTGATATAGAGTGGGGCAAACTGTAAGCTTCACTGAACTGTCAATATCTTTAAGTGCGGAATAATATCTGTTAATCAGGTCAATATGAGCATTAACCGTTTCACCGTAACGGACCTTATCCTCTTCAGAAGCAAGCTCGTCGTCAATATCATCAAGAAGCAATCCGAAAGAAGTGATTCCTATTGAATAAAGCTGTTTTGTTTTTTCCATAAGCGCATTGAATTCGGCATTATCTGAATATTTCATAGAAAGCCCCGGGGCAACACACCAATAGAAATCCATATAATATTTCTTTGAAACAGCAACCAGCTCTTTAAGCTTTGAAAGTTCAGCTTCAGGATACTTTTCTCGCCATTTTTCACGATGATACAAATCATCCTTTGGGGCATAATACACGGTGTTCATACGGTTCTTTGCCATAAGCGCCATAACGGATTTGCGGCTTTCGTGACTCCACGGAGTGCCGTAAAAGCCCTCAATATATCCTCTCACGGCAAAAGAGGGAGAACAGATATATTCACCGTCGCAAAGTCGGTTTTCACAAATCCGACGTGCGATGTCGCACAGTGCATAAAAAGCACCTTTTTCTCCCGGGCATTCGATATAAATCTTTCTGCCGGAGATGTTCAGTATATATTTTTCATCAGTTACCCTGTGGGATTTTTCGCAATAAACGGTACGCTTTAAGTCAAGATACGATATATTTATATCAAAATCATCCAAATCATCGCCGAAAAGTTCGCGGAATGCGGGAATATCAGGCATAAACATCCCTCCTTCTTTCAATAATACACCATTTATATAAATAATACAATAAGGAATGCTTGATTTTAACCGTTCCAGATGATAAAATTTAACAAATGAAAGGTAGTGAGAATATGACGATAAGACCCTATGCGGCAAGAGATAAGGAAAATGTGCGCTATGTCTGTCTTAACAGTGAGGGGCCCTGCAAAAGTTCAAAAAGAGGGATAAACTTCGGACTTGCGGTTTACTGTGACTATTACATAGAAAAGGAACCCGAAAATTGCTTTGTTGCCGCAGATGAAAACGATAAAGCCGTGGGATATATTATCTGTACGGAAAGCTTTGATATTTTCAAAGAACGTTTTATAAGCGAATATTACCCGAAAATCAAAAAATGGGAATTCCGCCGCAGAAAATCGGCACTGAGGTCAATTATTCCTCACGAAAAATATAAACAAGAATATCCTGCACACCTTCATATTGATGTGCTCCCCGAATATCAGAGAATGGGACTGGGTCATAAGATGACAGATGCACTGATTGAACATCTTAAAAGCAAGGGTGTTAAAGGGATTATGCTTACCACCTGGATAAAGAACAAAAAAGGCAGAGGCTTTTACGATAAATACGGTTTTACTCTGCTTGAGGAAATGAAAAACTGTGCCGTTTACGGCCTGAAGCTTCAATAGAAATAACCGACAAATCTTCTGTGAGGTTTGTCGGTTATTGTTATTGCATTATATAGTAAACTCTGTATTCACCTGTATGGTCAGTGGCATATCGGCTGTTAAGCATGCATTGTTTTGAAACGGCAAGAGAGGCTCGATCCATAATCTCCGTCATGCCGTGTTTTTTTACATAATAAAAGAATTTTTCAATCTTTTCTGTACGGTCGGGAGCATCCGATTCCATTCGAGTGAGTTTCAGAAAACGGATTGAAAAGTATTCTCTCTCTATACATCTCAGTATACTCTGCGCGTCTGCCGCATCCATAGCTTTATTAAACAGAGCGTCGGCTTTTTCAACAAATTCATCGGTTATATACTCCGCATAGGGATTCTGATGGTTTACTATATGAAAATTGCTTTAGTCGTTTTCTGTGATTTTATAAATTCCCATTATATGTCTCCTTCAACGGCTGAGCGGATATTCCAGCCGTTTGCTTCAAGAAGTTCCTCTGCTTTTTCTTCGGAACAGCTAAGTATTTCGGTAACGATTCCAATCATTCTTTGCCGAAGTTTTTTATTCGTCGGTCTGAGATTTATCATCAGGTTTTCATAAACACAGCCGCATTTAACCATAGATGCGGTTGATATCATATTAAGAATTATTTTCTGTGCCGTTCCCGCCTTCATTCTCGTTGAACCCGTAATAACCTCGGGACCCGTATCGGCACAGATATCAACATCTGCGGCTTTACCCAACTGCGTGTCGGGGTTGTTGGTAACGGATACAGTTTTTGCGCCTATACTTTTTGCGTAATTCACAGCTGAAATAACATAAGCGGCTGAGCCTGAAGCGGAAATTCCTATTAATATATCTTTACTGCTGAAATTGCGATTTTTCAAATCGGCCACTGCCATTTCGGCATTATCTTCTGCATTTTCAGCGGCTTTGAACATACATTTTTCCCCGCCTGCAATAATTCCGTTAAATAAATCATAAGACACACCAAATGTAGGCGGACACTCTGCGGCATCGCACACTCCGAGTCTGCCGGAGGTACCGCTTCCGATATAATACACCTTACCGCCCGATTTTATTACTTCCGCTGCCATATCACAGGCTTTTTCAATTTCAGGAAGCACCTTATTGATAGCTTGTGTTACCTTGGCATTTTCATCGCTTATTATCTTCAGAATGTCATATGTGGACATTTTATCAATATCATAAGTATTCTGATTTCTCATTTCAGTCTTAAGCATTTATTTCACCGCCTGAATATTTGATTTTGCAAGGGAAACAGCACCGCTTACTGTCGGTTCATCCGAAAAAATAAGAGGATAATCATCTCCGATATATTTAAGTAAAAACGGTTTTAATATATCTTTTTGCTTACTTAGTCCTCCGCAGATAACGGTTTTATCATTATTTTTAAAAAAACTGCGTGCGACGGTAATTATTTTTGCCGCCTCTCGTGCATTGCGGTCCAAAATCTCCTCTGCTTCCCTGTCGCCCTGCTTAAAAGCATCAAAAATTACAGGTGCAAAAGAGGCAATAAAAGCTGCACCCCCCGAATAAATCTCCGGAAGGGAATCAGCAAGACCTTTTCCGAGTTTATTTTCAACAAATTCAAGAATCAGCTTACTTCCGCCTCTGCCGTCAAAGAAACTGAAAGCAGAATTCAGGGCATCAGAGCCTAAATGAAAACCGCTTCCGCCCTTGTCTATCATATACCCCCATCCGCCAATGCGATGACGCTCTGCTTCCTGTTGGCAGAAAGCAACGATCCCCGTTCCCATAATAACGGCTACGCCGTTTTCGCCTTTTAATGAGACTTCCAAGGTACTGTCAATATCACTGCCGTTTGAATATGCCCCAAAGCCGAATTCGCCGAGAAAACGGTGAATTTCAGATTTTATATCATTTGAACTGCCTCCTGAAAGTCCTGCAAACACAGATATTTCTCTGTAATTCAGACACTCGCAGATTTCAGAAATACCACGTCTCAGTACTGATTTTGAATTTTCAATTCCAAGGTTTATGGGATTTGATGAACCGAGAAAAATTTGTCTGATTTTTCTTTCGTTTAAATCCGTCAACAAAAACTCTGTTTTAGTTCCGCCGCCGTCAATACCCAAAAGATATTTTATATTATTTTCCCGCATAAGCTACCTTCCTGCTGACTAAATATCTTCTTTTGTGCTGTTTTATTTGTTTACACTGCGAAGCACAACATTTCCGTCCTGACAAAAATCAACAACGGTCATTGAAATATTATCAAGTGAAAATCTGAACACATGAGGTTTTACATCTAATGCTGTAGGAATAAGATATTCAAGAAATCCGTGGTGGCTGAATACCGCAACACGGTCACCGAATGAAAATCTGTTTTTTATGTAAGAAATCACTTTTTCTGCACGGATAACATTATCTTCAAAAGACTCACAGCCGAATTCGTAATTTTCTGTACCAAAAAGGTTTTCGCACATTTTTGTATTTTTATAATAATGGCTGAGATATTCCTCACTGCATCCGTAATACCCCGGCGTGCATCCGCACTCAACAAGCTCGGGACAGATTTCGAGAATCGGATTATCGCATTTAGCCTTACAAACACCGGTCGCAGTCTTAAAGCTTCTCAAAAGAGAGCTTGTAATATATGCATCTATCTGTAAATCCTTTAATTTTTCGCCAAGCTCGGTGCATTGCTGTTCACCCTTTTCGGTAAGCTCACCGTCACAGGTGTCACGGTCTCCGATATTATCATACTGCGTCTCGGCATGTCTTATAAAAATTATTTCCAAAGTATCATGTTTTTTCACAGAATCACCTTCAAAAAGATTCAAAATATATTGGTCTTTTGATATAAAGCATTAAAAACTTAATTACTTTACCAGATTATATCTTCCCATAACAAAATCCACTATTGCCTGAGTTTTTACTCTCATACCGATTTTTGATATGACAGTCAGAACTGTGTCTTCGGTGAGCAGGGGAATATATTTTTTATATTCGGGATATTTTTTCATAAGGTCATTAAAGAGGCTGATTAGTATATCGTTTCTTCCGGGTTTTGTGGGATATCCGCGAGAAATGAGTGCCATATTATTATCGTAGTTAGGGGCAAGGCCAATCAGTTTTCCTGTAGCCGTGTCACGCAGAAGTCCGAAGTTATTTGTATGACGGTCGGGATTTGCACAGACCGTATCCATAAAAATCAATCGAATGTAATCGGGGATCGCATCGGGACAAAGTGTTCCCAATTCTTCAACAACATCAGCATAATCCTCATTATCTCCCATAAAGGAGGAAGCGGGTTCAAAATTTACAGATGCATTGTCTGTGAAATCAAGTGATTTTACACACTTATCTTTACGCTTATAAACAGCCATATTCATACCGAGTGCAAGACCCAGTTCACAGATAAAAAGTTCTGAAAAGGCTTCATCATGGCTTGCCCGCTTGTACATCCACCATTTACTGTCGCGGAGCTTCCAACATTTTTCAAAGCTTCCCACATTGGTAAGCTCCGGTGTTATGGAGCGTTTACTGTTAGCTGCACGGTTAAAGCTGTTATAAGTTCCTTTAAGGGCAAGGTTTGAAAAATAATCGTCAGTAAACCTGATATCATCGTAGGTAAGCTTAGAACCGATAGGACGAATCCAATAATTGTCAGTTATGGTAGCTCCGTTTACGTGTATTACGGTAGAAATATCATCTTTCTCAGCAAGGCGAAGTGCCTTTTTAAGGAGACGGGAGTTTGCACGATGGCTGTCTATAGCTCGGGTTGCAAGCCACATATCGGCATTATGAAATTTTTTCAGATAAAGCGGAAGCAAGGCACTGTTTTTCACAGTCAGAATTCCGTTATCCCAGATTGCAACAAGGGTATTTCCGCTTAAAATTTCATAGCTTCTCTTATCCATTTCAGCAATCCCCTTTCTCGTTTTCATCAGGAATAAACTCCACAATATCGTCAGGCTTACAATCAAGAGCTACGCAGATTTTACCGAGAATCTCCACTGTAACATTATTGCCCGCACTCATTTTGCTGATAGTAAAATTACTGATACCTGCAAGCGCTGCAAGGTCTTTTTTCTTCATATCCCTATCAATGAGGAGTTTCCAGAGCTTCTTATAACTCGTAGCCATACCGCACCTCTATTTTTCTCAATTATATTATTAGTGTATCACAAATTCTTTTTTGAAGTCAATTAATTATTTTAGTGATAACTAAATTATTTTAGCAAAGCATCAATTTTACTGCTGTTACAAATGCATTAAACAAAAAAATATTGAACAAATATCTTTTCAATGATAATATATAATCACATTTACGAAAGCGAGGGTAAAGTATGAATTTTGATATTAATAAATTTACAGCGAAAATAATCTGCGAGGATAATATTTCTGATGCCGTGATTGAAACGGCAGCAAGGGAAAATGAGCTTGATTTAATGCTCAGCGCAACCCGGGACAAACCGAAATTTATTGAGCTGCATTGGGATATTCCCGTTAATGAAAATATGCTCGTTTTGGGAGATGAATGGGAAAGAAGCTACGGTGATCTTGAATTTCTGAAGCTGTCGGCAAACAACAGATATATGCCATGGTATTTTATCGCAACCGATTCTAAAGAGTGTTTTTGTTTCGGTGTAAAAACTCTGCCGAATTCTTTCGTCAGTTTCAGGTATGATATAAACGGCATTACTGCCCTTGTTGACGTCAGAAACGGCGGAAACGGTGTGTATCTGGGCGGAAGAAAGCTCCTTCTTGCAACCTTTATATATTCACAGTATGACAACGGAAATGTTTTTGAAAATCTTAAGGACTACTGCAAGAAGCTGTGCGACTCCCCTGTTCTTCCCAGAGAAAGAATATACGGTGGCAACAACTGGTATTATGCCTACGGCGATAGCAGCTACGAACAGATAATTTCTGATGCAAAGCTTCAGGTTGAGCTTGCCGAAGGAATCAGTAACAGACCGTTTCAGGTCATTGACGACTGCTGGCAGATAAATTCCACCGAGGGACCCTGGTATCCCAATGAAAAGTTCGGTGATATGAAAAAGCTTGCCGACGATATCAAAGAAATCGGAGCCCGTCCCGGAATATGGGTAAGACTTCTTCATAATCGTGATGAAGCAATTACCGATGATATGAGAATCGACCGTGAAAGCGAAGAGCATTACCTTGACCCCACACATCCTGAAGTACAGAAATTTCTCAGAGCCGATATTGAAAGAATCAGGGATTGGGGATATGAGCTGTTAAAGCACGATTTTTCTACATATGACCTTTTCTGTGAGTGGGGCAGCAAGCTTGATGCAGTAATAACAAAAACTGATAACTGGCACTTTTATGACAAAACAAAAACAAATGCTGAAATCGTTATTGATTTTTATAAGCTCATCAAAGAAGCTGCGGGAGATATGTATATCATAGGCTGTAACACAATATCTCACCTTAGTGCAGGTCTTGTTCATCTTTCAAGAACAGGTGACGACACAAGCGGAAGAGAATGGGAAAGAACAAGGAAAATGGGGGTAAACACCCTCGCATTCAGACTACCTCAGAATGAAGCATTCTATATGTGCGATGCTGACTGTGTGGGAATTTTAGATGACAACATCCCCTGGGAGAAAAACA
Organism: Acutalibacteraceae bacterium; assembly: GCA_045538645.1. Classification (GTDB taxonomy): domain Bacteria; phylum Bacillota; class Clostridia; order Oscillospirales; family Acutalibacteraceae; genus RUG806. Next base: position 85,265 of record JAZSRT010000015.1, read on the forward strand.
GCCAGTGGCTTCACCTTCTTTCTTACTCCAACACTCCCCTGTTCATTTCCTGCACGGACGAGATAGATGATAAATGTAAAGCCGATATCAAAGAAGCCTACAAAGTCTTCAATACTCCTCACACAATCAAGCCCATAGACATTTTTGAAACAAGAATTCCGCAAAAATGGGAAATCGACGGCAAGATTGTGGAATACGAGTGGTAATTATTCATATAAAAGACAATACAAAAGGATAGCTCTTTAATCGGAGCTATCCTCTTCTTTTTATGTTTTTATTACCGGTACTGCGATTCTTGCGCCAACATCGGTTCCGGCTCCGAAATTAAATGTCGGAGAAATATTGTTGGCCGGTTTATAGCCATAGCGTTCAAAGTTGTAGTTTTCCAATGCTTTGTATACCTGACCGATATATATACCAAAGTCATCGGGATTGTCATATGGTTCACTTTGAAAATAAAGCAATGTGCATTCGGGAAGTTCTGCTAATTTATAGCCGTCAGGCAAAGGCTTCCGATAATCAGAAGGAACTTCAACGCCTGAAGCAATATTGCTGTACCCCTCTTCGTGTAAGAATTCAGGCAACTCAAGTATTGCCGCTGTATCAAACTTTTCGGGAATACTGTTCTGAAGTCCTTCCCAATCACAGCCCTTCTCTTCACAATAAGATAAATAACCTGTTGCCGATTTTGACGGCAGATAAATCAGTTTTCTTTTCGGTCTCATTACCGGTATCACAGTACAGATTGATGTGCTTTCCATTTCTCGTCCTTCTTTCAAGATATGATAATGATTTGCGGGGTGACCGATGAACAAAGGTATGGCAATTTTGCTTTTTCGGTACTCGTCAGGAGTAACAGCGAATCGTTTTGCAAATGACCTTGTATAACCTTCGTGAGAAGTGAAATGACTGTCTAATGCTACATCAAGTACATTATCATCTGTATTAACAAGTTTTTCTGCACTTTTACTCAGAATAACGGCATTTGTATATTCATAAAGAGTTGTCTGCAAGAATTTCTTAAATAATCTGTCAAGCTGACGGCGAGAATACCCGACTGCATCACAAATACTCTCAATGCTGAAATCGGCATCGTTATGATGCGTTTTTATATATTCTTGTGTAGCAACAACTATTTCCAAATCGAACATAAGGCACCCTTGAAATATGATAGCTATAAATCAATCTCTTTTCTTGATTTATATGGACAAATTTTAACTTATTCCTTCCTTTAAGTCAGCAAAGAAATCATTTGAATAACGATTCATTTCCTCACATAGCGGAATTGTTTCAGGTAAATAGCATTTATTTTGATTCAGTACATTCTTTTCCATAAAGTCCAAGGTTTCAGTTAATGATTGCCCTCTGACAGAACCGGTAATTAAGGTTTTTACCACTAAGTATGTTTTGCCGCCTTCCAACACATGGGCATCGTGCAAGATTTTACCTTCAATAGTTTCCGGAGTTTCGCTTCTTTGCGATTCCCAAGCTATTTTGATTATTTTTGAGATTATTTCGTCAGAATAGTTTTGTGTATGTAACCACTGCCGTATGTTTTCTTCGTCACTATATATGAATCCATGAAAATATGTAGCTAATTTCAGACATTCTTCATCAACTTCATAATCACAATGAGAAAGTATTCTGTTTATCATTCTTTGCACCAGTTCAATGTGCCACATATTATGCATAATATCTTTATCCTCATAATAAGGACTTACAAATTCAAGTAATGCTTTTTCATTCACCATATTTGTACCTCTTAAAATCAGAACTTATTTTTTCTTATTGCAAAAATTCGTTTTCAATAAAAGCAGTTTTACTTTGGATATTATTTTATTTCATATTTCCATTCACCATCTATTTTGTTGTGGAAATAGAAAAACTCACTTTTATCGTCGTCAAGAAAAATATCAAGCATACCCAACATATCACGGGCAAGTTCTGCTTTTTTGAAGTCTTCCAAATCCATCCAGAAAACTTCACCCTCGGCAGATGATTTTAATTCACCCTCGAACTTATCTGTTTTGTAAAATAAAACTATGTACCGAACTTCTTCGGAAGCAGGCCATTGCTTAATACCGCAAAGTTGTGGATAGAAAATAGTAAGTCCTGTTTCTTCTTTCACTTCTCTTATTACTGCATCGGTAAATGATTCATACTTTTCGATGTGACCTCCGGGAAATGTAAGACCTTTCCAGTTCTTATCTAATCTGTCCTGAACAAGAACCTTATTTCCGTCATATACCATACACATATTGGTTAATATTACTTTTTCTGATTCTGCCATAATTAAAAAACCTCATTAAATCAACTGATAATATTTTTGCTACTGTTTATATACCATTCAAGGAATTCTTCAATATACCGTCTGCAAGGTGTAATAACATTTATATCAATCATCGGATTATTTTCAGCAAAATCATTTAATACTTTTTCTAAATTATTTTTTGATTTCATATAATCGTCAACAATATATTCTAAATCAAATCCTGCCTTGTATAATAAAACTGCAGACACAACACCTGTTCTATCTTTTCCTGCATTGCAGAAATAAAGAACATTTGATTTTACGTGTGATAAAAAATCCATTAATTCATCAAATCGGGAGTCTACCATATCAATATATGATTCTGAAACAGCATCAACAGATGACGGTACTTTATCGCCGCCTGAAATTAGAAAACAATGATAAGAAAACCTGCTATCACGCATCAACGGACATTCCTTTCTCGCTCTTTCTTCATCTGTTCGCAGGTCAACAATAGTAAGGATATTATTTGAAAGCAACCATAACTTTTCACTTTCGGATATAACACACGGAACATCACTTCTTATGTATTTAATGCTGTTTTCTAAAATCGGTCGTGTGTTCAGAGTATTTTCAAAAATACACCCCACATTGTTCACCCCACAATTTTTATTTTTTGATTAATTATACTACTCCAACAGGAACAATTCAAGATAAACTCATACAACAATAGTTCAGCGGTAAGAACGAAAACTCTTACCGCTGTTTTTTTCTCTTTTCTTGAATTTTTTTGGCTTTCTTAACTTTAATAAGGCAAACGATTTCTGTAGATTTTTAGTTGTATGTATTTTCAATTATGTTTTCACAGAACGGCAAAAAGAATTCCGCTTTTTTCTGATATTCCGTTTCACTTTCTTTGCTATATCTATAAATTACAATTTCTTTCAAGTTTATGCATTTTTCTAAAATATTTTGAAGTAATTTTTTATCTGCTTCAATTCCATGACCTAATATTATAATACGTATAATTTTTTCATAATCAACACCAATAAAATCAAAAATGTCTTCAGAACTACTTAATATTTCATTTATCAAATCAAAATGCGAAATTTCTTCTCTCAATAACTCATCAAGCCCTCGGCTTGAGTTTTGGCGTTCAATATATACGTTAAAATCATTTAATATTTCCTTGTATTTTGCATCTTCTACGGATAGTCCCATTTTATTTTTTAAATATCTTCTAAATTCAAGAGATTCTCTACACAATGTTTTTGACCAACACATGTCTTTATATTGAGCTAAGCATGCTTCATCGCGGTAGTCATAACCCAACAATATATTATCCTCTTCAAGCGAACCATGTATATGATATATGTTGTTTGTGTATGCTTGTGCTATGTTTGTATAGTTAAAATTAATAGCAAATGTTTGATCTGTCAAAACTTTTTCGATATTTAAAATTTTATTAACTGCTTTATTAGTTGTTTCATTTCTTAAATACTCTATCATTAAGCTATGAATATTTCTAAAAGCTTCTGTAAATTGTTCTATTTCTTTACAGATCTCTTCATAATTTGTTGTGTTGGCAAGATTTAAATGAAAAAGTTTATTGGTAATTATATTAACATTTTCTTCAAAATTATACCATGTTTCAATTTCATTTTCACGTTCACAATACTTTCTGAATAAATCTAATGCTGGTGAATTAGTACAATCTACAAATGAACGATATAAGGTATTAAAACCATGTGCTAAATCAAAACCATTCCCAATGATTGCTAATGAATCAAAATTCATAACAATTGCCTCCAATATGTTTAAGCATCATATTAATTTTAAAATAAAATAATCTGAATTGCAAAAGCAACAGGTTTTTCTTACAAAAGACAGGGCTGTAAAAAAACAGCATAAACTATCCGAGATTCGTATTTTAAGTGAGTCTCGGATAGTTTTTTATGCGAATAAGATGTTGAAAACTATTTTTTTGAGAATTTAGATATATCAACAAGACCGACAGTAAAAACAATCAGTCAATGTGAGGTGACTTCACACAACTCAAGCCAATCATTTTCGATAGACTTGTAGTTCTTTTTTCAGGCTGTTTTTTACAGCCCCTTTGGTCGTTTGACTTCCAAAAAGATTATTTTCTTTTTTCTGTGCAAAGGGCAATAAGGTCGTCGAGGTTTGTGGTAGCAAGGCACTCTATTGTGTCTGATGCGCCGTAGTAGATTTTTACTTCTCCGTCGGGTTCGAGAATCATACCGCCGGGGAAAATAACCTGCTGACGGAATCCGACTTCTGTTTCATAATAAGTTTCGGGAGCAATCAGCGGGAGCTTACTCATACCGACAACTTTTGAAGGGTCCTCAAGGTCCAACAGCATAATACCTGCACAGTATCTCTTTTTCCATGTTTTTTCCCAGCCGTTTTTGCCTCTGCTGTCATCGATATCAACTGCATGGAATGTTGTAAGCCAACCTTTATCGGTTTTTATGGGAGGTGCTGCGGGACCAATCTTATCGTTTGCATAAGGAACATCCTCAACAGCAAGAACAAGCTGAGTTTCTCCCCAGAAAATAAGATCTGGAGAATTGGAAAGCCAAAGGTCAAATCTGTCCTTGCCGCCTCTTGAATACACAGGGAAAGGTCTTTCAAGACGGACATATTTTCCGTTTATCTTTTCGGGGAAAAGCACCATATTTCTGTTATCGGGCGCAGATGCGCTGATTATATTGATATTTTCAAAATTATCGTCAATTTCAGCAATACACCCACGTACTCCGTGCTCGGTATCCATAGCCATACAAAGATACGGTTTTCCGTCTATAACAGTAATTCTGGGATCATAATATCTTTTGAGTTCATCTGTAGGTAACAGATTTTTATTATCAAAAATAGGCTTATCGTGCACCTTCCAGCTTATACCGTCATCGCTTGTTGCAAGTCCCAAGGATGTTCTGAAGCGCACCTCGGGATAAGTTTCTTCAGTAGGTCCGTAATCGTTGCGGAATACCATAACATACTTACCCTTATATTTTGCGACACCCGCATTAAAAATCAAGGATGCATCATAAGGGATATCGTCCTTTGTAAGAACAGGCTTTTCTATCTTTCTGATGCAATCGGCGCTATAAAGTGCAGGTTCTAAGATTTTCATATTTTCAACCCATTTCAAATTTATTTTATATTAATACTCCATCACAATGGTCAATCTCGTGCTGGATTATCTGTGCAGTCCAGCCTGTGAATGTCTTGATTCGTGTATGCATTTCGACCGTCTGCCACTTGACCTTTATAGTCTTATATCGCTTACACTTCCGAGGACCGCCAAGAAGTGAAAGGCATCCTTCTTCGGTTTCATATGGTTCGGATTTTTTAATAATCTCGGGATTAAACATAACCATATATGTACCCTCGTTGTCAAATGCAATAATGCGCTTGAGTACACCAATCATATTGGCAGCCATACCGACACAGGCTTCTTTGTGTGCATTAAGTGTGTCGAGCAAATCCTCGGCAACCTGTAAATCTTCTTTTATTGCAATTTCCGATTTCAGACTGAGAAAAATCGGATCGTGTTTAAGTTCTTTAATCATTTAGAATCTCCATATCGAATGTTTTCAAATCAACTTTGTTGGTTTCCACTCTGATGCTCTCAGCTCTAAAACGGCATTTTTGCTCCCCTATACCACCGAAAGCATAGTTTGGACTGAGTTTCCCCCGGCTGTTTTTCCGTAGGTTGTCACCTTTTTGCGTGATATCACGTTCAGTATTCCATAGACCTTTTGTTTATCAAATCCGCTTTTCATTTTCCCATTCACCTCTCGTAAGAGCATACACAAAATGCACTAAGCCTTTTTCATCGGGATATTCCTTAATTTTTTTCATACCTATGGAAGCGGCAGTGGAATATGAAGGGACATTTGTATGCGTCATATAGGAATAGACCGCAGAAAATTCCGTGCTCTCAAAAAACCAGTCACGGACCGCCGAAGCTGCTTCTTTGGCATATCCCTTGCGCCAATGATTTTTATGTATATGATACCCGATTTCGGGAAGGGATTCCCCGTCAATATTCTGCATCGTAATACCGCAGTCACCAATAAACTGCCCTGAATTCTTCAGTTCAATCGCCCACAGACCGAAACCGTATTTTTCGTAATTATCAATACTCCAGCGAATCCACCTCTTAGTGCCGTTTTCGTCATAGGGCTTCGGATAATGTCTCATATTCTCGGAATCCGAAAGAATTTCATAAAGGTCTTGAAAATCATCAAGGTTATATTCTCTCAATATCAGCCGCTCGGTTTCTATAATCTTCTTCATTTATTTTCTCCTGAATTTTCAATTATCATATTACTGGTTTTTGTTACCCAAATCGAATATCTTTTTCAGTCTTGAATACATTATCATTTTAAGTATATCAAGATTTTTTATCCCTTGCAACAAGAAACATTCATTTCAATATTGAAAGTTGAAAACTGCAGTGAGAAATGCTATAATAGTAAAAATTCTTTCAGGGAGGCAACGGTCTGTGGCTGAAATTTTTCATAACATCGGAATACTGGCTCACGTAGACTCGGGAAAAACTACCCTTACGGAACAGCTTTTGTTTCTGACCGGTGCTATACGAAGTGCCGGCAGCGTTGATATGGGGACAACTGCAACCGACTCTCTTTTGGTTGAAAAGCAGCGCGGTATTTCAGTTCGGACGGCAACAGCCACAACCCGTTGGCAGGGTGCTAATATCAACATCATTGACACACCGGGGCATATTGACTTTGCAGGTGAAGTTGAACGTGCGCTTACAGCTCTCGATTATGCGGTTGTTATTGTTTCTGCTGTTGAGGGAGTACGCGCTCATACTGAAAACATACTGAAATCACTTGATAAAGCGAAACTCCCGAGACTTATTTTTATAAATAAAGTTGACCGTGCAGGTGCTGATGTTTCTAAAGTTATAACAGAACTTGAAGGTATATCTTCCGAAACACACATTGTTCTGACGGATATTTTTAATGAGGGAACAGAGAATTGCTCGGTATCATGTTTTGATGAAAAAACGTTCTGCGAAAATGCTACCGAAGCTCTTGCAGACATCTGTGATGAAGTCGCAGAATTATTCATTGAGGATAAAGTACTGACCCAAGAAAAGGCAGATGAAGTAATCCGTAATGAGATTTCAGAATGCAGACTTACACCCGTTGTTTTCGGCAGTGCAAAATACTCAGTCGGTATTAAAGAGCTGGCTGACATATTGGTTAAATATATGCCTGATTCCACACGCCGTAAAAGTGAATCTTTAAGCGGAATTATCTTCAAGATTGAACACGACAGGATATTCGGTAAAATATCTCACATCCGTCTTTTTGGCGGTGAAATTGCAAACAGAGATGAAGTCGAATTATTTGCCCCCGAAAGAAGTCAGGCGGCTGTTACTGATGCCGTTGAAATTGAAGACAAGAAAACAATCAAAGAAAAGGTATCACAGATAAAAAAATTCTGCGGTGCAAAAAGTACCGACATCGGAATTGTCCGAAGCGGTGATGTTGCCGCAGTATGCGGACTGCCCTCTGCCAAGAACGGTTTTTATATCGGTACACCCTTACATAGCGACACCGCAAATCTTGTTAACCCCTTTTTACGTGTAAAGGTAACTCCTGCAGATTCCGATCCGCTGAAAATACCTGCCCTGGCAGCAGCTTTGAATGAATTGTCAGACGAAGAGCCTTATATAGATGCAAAATGGGAAAACGGACAGAAAGAAATTACCATAAGCACAACGGGGAAAATTCAGCTTGAAGTATTGTCTAATCTATTAAAAGAAAGATACAATCTTTCGGCTGAATTCTCTCCCCCGACTGTTATTTATAAAGAAACTCCGACAAAGGCTGGTGTAGGACACGCAAGCTACACTATGCCAAAGCCTTGCTGGGCTGTTGTTGAATTTAATATTGAACCGATGCCCAGAGGTTACGGCGTTTCATATCACGGCAAATTGCCGAATAATCAGTGCTTCTACCGTTATCAGTCCCACATCCGCACATCATTTAACAGATGCCTTGAACAAGGTCTTTACGGTTGGGAGGTTACAGACTTCAAATGTACTCTTGTGGGCGGTGAGCATCATACGATTCACACGCATCCTCTTGACTTTTTTGTCTGCACACCTATGGCATTTATGAACGGACTTTCAGAGATCGGCACAACCATTCTTGAGCCGCTTCTTAAAATCCGTATTATCGTCCCCGAAGAAATCTCCGGAAAAATTTTCTCTGAAATCATTAAAATGGGCGGTGAATATGACAGTCCTGTTATCCGCTCAGGGATGGTTACAATTGAGGCAATTGTCCCCGTTGCAACCTCTATGAATTTCCCCGAAAAATTAGCGGCAATGACCTCGGGCAAGGCGGTACTTTCGCAGAATTTCCACGGCTACCGCGAGTGCACCGACGGACTCCGGCACATAAATCCGAGGCACGGGGTAAGTCCCCTTGACCGCTCAAAATGGATTCTGTATGCCAGAGGAGCCTATAATGCAGAATAAAACAATAAAAACCGTGAACTAACACCTATAGTGGCTGTTCACGGTCGTTTTTTTTGCAGATGTTGATAACACAAGAGTTCTCCGTCAATAAAGATACCATTTTTTTGAACGGTTTTGCCATTCGGCAACTCTTTGCTGTTGCTCTGCAATGAAGGTGTCAGGGTCGAAGTCGGATCGGAAGATATTGTCAGTTCCGATAAGATTTGCTATGGAGGGCTCTATTTCAAACTCGTGATGAGTTTTCCTTATGGCATCCAGCAATTTTATTCCTACAGCAAACGGTGAAAAAGAATTGCGATCGGTAACATGAAGCTGTATACCTCGGCAGAAATTGTCTTTATGGTCTGAGAATGTTGGTGTAAATGAACATTCGCGGAGTATAACACCTTCTTGTTGCCCCATTCTTTCAATAACGGATGTACTGTCAAGCCAGGGTGCGCCTATCATTTCAAAGGGTCTTGTTGTGCCTCTGCCTTCAGAAAGATTTGTTTCTTCGAAAATGCAGGTTCCGATATAGACAAATGCCGTATCAACGGTTGGGATATTTGGTGACGGCTGAATAAATACAAGATCGGTTTCGTCATAATACAGCTCTCTTTTCCAGCCTTCCATAGGAATAACAGTCAGGTCACAACCGATGCTTTCGGTTTCGTTCATCATAAGGGCAAATTCGCCGATGGTAAGTCCACAACGAGTAGGAGTGGGAAACCTGCCGACAAAGGAGGAAAACCGTCTGTCGAGAACAGTTCCTTCTGCTTTTATTCCGCCTAAAGGATTCGGACGATCAAGAACAACAAACTTCACACCATGCTCTGCGCAAAGCTTCATTGCGTCTGTCATAGTATAAGCATAAGTGTAAAATCTTGCACCCACATCCTGAATATCAAAAATCACAGTATTCAGGGATGCCAGCATTTTTTCACTTTCCGATATATCGTCACCGTATAAACTGTATACGGGAAGAAACGTTTTTTTATCGACATAGTAAACTATATTCTGTCCCGCCTGAACATCGCCTCTGACGCCGTGTTCGGGGCCGAAAAGAGCTGTCAGGTTACACTTTTCTTTCAGCATATCCACTGTTGAAGAAAGGTCGCGGAGAACGCCGGTATGATTTGTGATAAGTCCGCATTTTCCTTTCAAATCAAGTCCGTTTTTTGCAATGACATCGGCACCGCACAGAACTTTTTGTTTTGCTCTTTTCATATTTTACCTTCTTCTCTTAAAATCTTATACTCCGTAATCATCATATCATAAAATTTGCTGCGAAGCGAAAAATAGTTGCTTCTGTTTTTTCTTCCGAAATGAACTGCATTAGTTAAAAGAATGCCCCAGAGTCCTGTATCGTAATCCACATAAAGACTTGTTCCGGTAAAACCTATGTGACCGTAGCTTCCCGAAGATAATAGCTTTCCTCCCGGGAAATCCTGAGTTCCTTTAAGTTGAAAACCCAGTCCTCTTGATTCTGCTTTATCGTGTGTGTAGTTTTTTACGGCGAGATCAAATGTTTTTCTTGAAAGATAAACATCACCGTTTTTGGTGGCACCTTTTGCAGAGCACATACCTGCAAAAGAAATCATATCGTCAAGCGTTGAAAATACACCTGCGTTTCCTGAAACACCGCCAAGAAAATATGCGTTTTCATCGTGCACGTGCCCTGTTGCCCATTCCCCTGTGTGAGGATAGCATTCAGTTGCTGCAATAGGCGTTGCTTCTCCGTTACACTTTGCAATAACGGGATTATAGCAGGCGTTTTTCATACCGAGAGGCTCAAAAACATATTTTCGGGCAAGTTCATCAAGAGATTCATTACCGACATTTTCAAGGATATGCTGAAGAATAATATATCCCATACAAGAATAAAGAACCTCTTCACCTGTTTTATAACACCTTTCCGCATCAAGAATAGTACGAAGTGCCTCACCGTTCTTATGCGGCATACTGAACAACGGAATACCCGACGGCATACCTGATGTATGAGTCATAAGATGCAGTATTTCACAATCATAATAATTTCCCGTATAATCAAGAAAATTACTTATGTTGTCATTCAGGCAAAGTTTGCCGTTTTCAATAAACTTTAATGCAACCATAGATGTTGAAACGAGCTTCGACAAGGATGCAAGGTCAAAAAGAGTATCTTCCGTAATGTCGGAAACAGTCGGCTGAATCTGGCGATGCCCGAAAAATTGCCGTACAAAAACTTTATGCCCGACACCAACAGCAACCGTAGCACAAGGAAAAGCAGTGCTGACACCTGAGCTTATAAGTTGCAAAGTTCCGTCAAACATAGATACCATTCCTTTTATCATTTGTTTTATTTTACATCAATTGGAGTACATAGGTCAATGTCTGCACCTTATTTTAGCATAAAAAAATAAAGTTACATCTGAAAGAAATGTGACAATAATAAACAGATTAATGTAAATAAAAACTCTGAACGGGCAATTACTGTCTGTTCAGAGTCTTATTTTGTTTATCTGAAATCTGATTTTAATGAATTATTCGCCGAGGAAATATCTGCCGTAAGCATCGGCTGCTTTAAGCGCTGCGCATACCTTCTCGGGAGTTACTTCAAAGGGCATATTGTGGAGAGTGTCGCCCTCTGCGCAGGCTGCTGTTGCAACTGCCATAAGCTTCTCATCTGTAATTTCTGTGATGCCCAGCTCCTTGAATGTTACGGGAAGACCAAGTTCAATACAGAATTCTATAATGCTTTCAAGCTCGTCACTGTCAACATTTTCAAGCACAAGCTGAGTAAGTGTACCGAAAGCAACCTTTTCACCGTGATACATATGATGACATTCGGGGAGAACCGTAAGACCGTTATGTATAGCGTGTGCGCCTGCAAGGCCGCCGCTTTCAAAGCCGATACCGCTGAGAAGGGTATTTGCCTCAATAACCTTTTCAACAGCTTCTGTGCAAGCACCTGCTTCAAGAGCAATCTTTGCCTTTATGCCCTCTGCCATAAGAGTATCAAAGCAGAGCTTTGCAAGTGCCATAGCAGCACAAGTTACTTTTCCGCCGGCACAAGTGCCTGCATCCTTTGCCATTACAGCTCTTGCTTCAAAGTATGTTGCAAGTGCATCACCCATACCTGAAACCGTAAGTCTTGCAGGTGAAGCGGCAATAATATCGGTATCCATAAGAACCATATTGGGGTTAGAAGGCAAGAAAAGATACTCTTCAAAAACACCCTCATCGGTATATATAACGGAAAGTGCGCTGCAGGGAGCATCAGTTGAAGCGATTGTGGGACAGATAAGAACGGGAGTTTTGCAGTAGAAAGCTACTGCCTTTGATGTGTCAAGAATCTTACCGCCTCCGATACCTATAACAAGGTCACAGCCCTTTTCTCCCATAATTTTAACAAGTCTGTTGATCTCGTTTTTTGAGCATTCGCCGTTGAAATAATCAAAAACAAGCTGGAAATCCTGACCCGCAAAACTGCTTTCTACAACAGCACCTATACGCTTGTAGCCTGATTCTGTAATAAGCACAAGAGCCTTTTTGCCGTAGCCCTTTGCATAGTCATAAAGCTTTTTCATTTCTCCGGCACCCTGAACATATTTACCGGGACTGATAAGAATTTTTGCCATTGTATTATTGCTCCTTTATCATTATTATTTACCTTAACATTCTATTACTATTTCAGTGTTAAGTCAACATAACCTCCATTAATGAAACAAAATGTTTACAATTCTGAGGATAAATAAAAATATCCGTAAATTAAGCAAAAATCAATCAATGACAAAATAATACCGATAAGGTTTAAGCAATCTTCCATCGGTATTTGCAAAATAATATTACAGTTCTTCTGTCTTAAAGGTTGTAAACAAGACAAATGATTTGCTTTTTTGAACAGATTAGTCTCTTCAGTATTAATTTGATTGGTATATTCTTCTTGAATTTTTTATTTTTTTTATTTATAATAAAACTAACAGGCTTTAAATAATTTAACTCGAAATGAGGTAAAAAGTTATGACAAAAATTATGGCATTCTTTACGGCAATTATTACATGGCTTACTATGGTTTTCTGCCCCGCAGCACCTGTTGAGGGCGTTTTTACAGAGCCTGAAGTAACAGAAAAAGTTGCTTTTGACGAAGGTGAGTTCGTTATGGGTGAATTTGACATCATGGTTGCTCCCGACGGTGATGACAGCAATGAAGGTACAGTTAATGCACCTATTGCAACACTCGAAAAAGCAAAAGAGCTTATAAAAACAATCGACACAGATGAAACCATTACCGTATGGTTTAGAGAAGGTACATATTTCATTGAAGACACAGTGAATTTCACTGCCGAAGATAAGCAGAATGTGCTTTACCGTTCCTATCCAGATGAAAAAGTTGAATTTACGGGTGCAAAGGCAATTTCCGGCTGGAGCGAAACCACAATCAACGGTGTGAATGCTTTTGTTACAGATGTTGATATAAATTCTGAGGAAGACTATTTTCGCTCACTTTTTAAGGGTAACAGAAGGCTTTCACGCTCACAGTATCCCAAGAACGATGTTTTTAAAATTGCAGATCCTGCTATCGATGAAGGAATTCCGTCAGAATGGAATGTGGAATTCTTCACACATTCTCTCGCTTTTTATGCTCACAAGGATAATGTTCTGGATTTTGCAAACATCGGTGATGTTGAAGTAATAGTTATGCATTACTGGTGTGACGAGCACCTGCCGTTACACTCTGTTGACGTTTCCACCGGCAGAATAGAAACAACAAAAACCACAGCAATGACACTCAGAGTTGATGACAACTATATTTTTGAAAATGTTAAGGAAGCCCTTTCACTTCCCGGTGAATGGTATCTTGACAGAACAGAACAGAAACTGTATTACATCCCCGAAGAGGGCGATACAACAGAAAATACAGTACTTTATGCAGGTGTGACAGAACAAATATTTACATTCAATAATGCAAAAAATATCGAATTCCAGGGCATTGATTTCATAAACACAGACTGGGAGCCCGTTGACGGTGCATTCTTCAGAGACATCTTTAACGAAACACATCCCTTGTATGGAAATATTAAATACGGCGGAGAGCATCCTCAGGCTGCCTTTGAAGTACCTGCTGCAATCCTCATTTCTGCATCAGAGGGCATTAACTTCACGGACTGTTTCTTTGAAAACATTTCATACACAGCAGTAAAGTTCGAAAATGCATCACAGAACTGTAACATTACAAGCAGTATGTTTAATGAAATTGGCGGTAATGCAATTTTCATCCACGGTGATTTCGTTGTTCCTGCATCTACAAAGAACATCAACGTAAAAGATTGTCATATCGGTTACTACGGCAGAATTTTCAACAATGCAATCGGCATTCTACTCACTCATGCAATTGATTGTGAGCTTTCAAACAATGAAATTCACGACGGCTGGTACACGGGTATTTCAGTTGGTTGGAGTTGGGGTTATGCTGATAATTCTACAAACAATATCCGGATAAAAGATAACCTTATTTACACCATCGGTTACGGCTGGCTTTCGGATATGGGTGGTATTTACACACTTGGTATTCAGCCGGACACAGTAATTTCAGGCAACATCATTTATAATGTAGGCTGTGATGAAGGTGACTACGGTTACGGCGGCTGGGGTATCTACCTTGACGAAGGCTCAAGCTATATGACGGTTGAAAACAACCTTGTTTACGATTGTTCTTCTCAAGCATTCCATCAGCATTACGGTAAAGAAAACATTGTCAGAAACAATATCTTTGCATTCGGTGGTGAAGGTCAGTTTATTATAACAAGAAAAGAAGACCACAATTCACTTACACTTACAAATAACATTCTTGTCGGTGATAATACAGTTATGTACAAAGACTCAGTAAATAAAGATTGGTTTGTTGATGACAGCAATCTGTACTGGGATTACACAAACGGCGGAAATGTGTATTCAGGCAAATCGATGAAGCTTATCGAAAGACATACACTTGTAATAATGACAACAAGAGGTTACTATAACAATGCTGTTTTTGAAGATCCTGCTTTCAAAGATGCGGCAAACAGAGACTTCACTCTTGCAGAAAACAGCCCTGCACTAAAAGCAGGTTTCGTCCCCTTCGCTTATGATGCAGGAACAATCACAAAATTCTGATAATTACCCACAAAATCGGGGCTGTTGCAAATCCGAAAAACGGAGTTGCATCACCGCCTTTTGGTACGGGTGCTCACACGGGATTTACAAAAATACCATAAAAACTGCCCTCACGAGGAAAGCAATTCTGAAATGTTAGCTGTCTTTATTTTTAATACGTTTTACTGTTCGGATTGTAAGATAAATATTTACAGCTGATATCAGTACAAGCCCGGTGGAAGAAAGCATAAAGACTAAGAAAATGTTTGGTAAAGCTTTTTCAAAACTTCCAAAAGTGTCCATTGGTGTATGTGCATTGTAACTTTGCTGAACTAATGTTGAAGATACGGAATTAACAAGACTCAATCTGTCACAACAAATGTAGATACCTTTAAGAGTTATAAGCTCACTATATTTATCTAAATCTATCTCACTTTTAATATCTGTTTCAAGCATTATAGAAGCCATTTTATAAAATGAATCTAAGGTAACAAAGCATATCGGGTCTTCTCTCATGCTTGGTGTCATATTTTCCTTTTCAATTATTGAAACAAGGGATTTACATGGTATTGTTTCCCCTTATAGGGTTATTATTCAAACCACGTCCTTTCGGGTGTGGTTCGTGATTTCATGCAGCGATTTGGTCAAAATATATAATTTTAAATAAATGGTTTACAAATTTGTGCTTATATGTTACGATTATAAAAAAATATTCTGCTTTACCCCCCGTCCCACAATCTTGGGGGTGAAAAGGTGTTTTTTTGATATAAGAGAAATTCCTCACAGCGCGAGCAATTTCCTATATGTTAAAAAATTGTGCGAGGACTAAATATGACATTGCGTCAACAAAGAAAGAGGGAAAAAAATGGACATTTCATCAGTTATCACTTACCTTCAAGGGCTTCTTGCAACTTTCTTGGTTTTCCTTACAATTATTTCACCCACCTGTGATAACAAGGGTGCGAAATACGAAGCAGAAAACCCGGAAGAACTCGTTGCAAGCTTTGTAGTACTTTCAGACATTCATGTAGAAACAAACCAACCCAAAGCATACAGCTACCTTTACAAAACTTTAGAAGGTGTAAAAGCGGGCGAACAGGTTGACGCCGTTATATATACAGGCGACAATGTTATGAACGGTCAGAAACTTGAAAATTTCTTCTTCTACAATGCAGTTAAGGCGATGAAGCCCTCTGAAAATAACTTTGTCCTTACCGGTAACCACGACTTGGGTAACTCATCAGGTAACTATGACGAACTTCTTAAGAGATTTATCAACAGCAATAAAGTGTATTTAGGAGAAGATGTTGGTAATGGCTATTACTACAGAGTTGTTAACGGTTGCTATATTATAGCTCTTACTTCAGAAGACCCTTCAACATGGAATTTAGTAATTGGTGAAGAACAGTTTGCATGGCTTGAAGGAGTTCTTAAGGAAGCTCAGGCTGCAGATGCTCCCATTTTTGTATTTAATCACTTCCCTGCTAATTACAACGGTGGTTCAAGCGACAGACTTGTTGCTCTACTTAATAAATATGACGCAGACCTTTTTGTACACGGTCACTACCACGATCATGTCATTGACGGTCGCAACTTCTACACTTATAAAGGTATCGACTCTGTCAATATGACACGTCCTACCGAAATGACACTCTTTAATCCCGGCGAAGGTATCGTTATAGAAGTATATGAAGACGAGTTTATCGTTAAAGTAAGAAACTTCATAACAGGCGAATGGAAAGAAGATCTCACCCATCATTACACTTACTGATTCTTGCAAAATAACAATATCCCCTCATAAGTGAACTTGTCAAGTAAAAGCAGACAGTAAAAACCACCAATTATCAAAAGGGGCTGTTGCAAATCCGAAAAAACGGAGTTGCAACAGCCCCTTTTATAGCACTATGTTTCAGCACTCAATGGCGGTTTTGATTACGTTGTCGAGTTTGTTTTCGAAGAGGTGGTAAGCTTTTTCGATGTCGGGGAGGCTAAAGGTGTGGGTTATCAGGGGTTCGGTGTCCAGCTTTCCTTCTGAAATGAGCTTTAAGGTTTCTTCGCAGTCGCAGCCGTCTACTCCTCCTGTTCTGAATGTGAGGTTTTTGCCGTACATATCGGGGAGGGGTAAGGTCTGAGGCTTGTCGTAGAGAGCTACAACCGTCACGGTTGCATTGGGACGGGCGCACTCCCAGGCGAGGCGGAAGGTTGAGTCATCACCTGCAACCTCAAGTACCACATCGGCACCGCCGTGATCCGAGTTCTGAAGTACAAAATCATGGCAGTTTTCGGGAGTTACGGTCAGCACATCGGGATAGTGTTCATTTACAAACCTTATTCTGTTTTCATCCTTTTCGCAGACGATAATACGATTGGGGACTTTCAGCATCACGCAAAGAAGTGTACAGATTCCCGTGGGGCCTGCGCCTATGATGAGCACGGTGTCATCCCTTGTGATATCGGAAATCTTTGCTGTCCAGTAGCCTGTTGCAAGGACATCACCCACAAGAAGAGCCTGTCTGCCGGTGACGTTATCGGGGATTAAATTCAGTCCCGTATCGGCAAAGGGTACACGGACATATTCCGCCTGACCGCCGTCAATACGGCAGCCAAGCGCCCAACCGCCGTTTTTATCCGTGCAGTTATTCACAAAGCCTTTCTTACAGAAAAAGCACTCACCGCAAAATGTCTCAACATTTACGGTTACTCTGTCACCGGGCTTTACGTGAGTGACGGCAGAGCCGACCTCCTCCACAATTCCCACCATTTCGTGTCCCACAGTAATTCCGGGCACAGCACGGGGCACTGAACCGTGCTTTATGTGTAAATCACTTGAACAGATGCTTGCAAGAGTCACCTTTACAACGGCATCTCTTTCATGAAGTATTCGGGGCTTTGGCTTTTCAACAAAGCCGAACTTCCCTGCCTCAGTGTATGTATATGTCAGCATAATTAACACTACCTTTTATTTTGCAGTTTTCTTCATACCTGATGATACTTTATTGTATCAAAAGTCATCACACAATACAACTGCAAATATTAACTCTCCGGCTTGAATGAAACTTGCAGGTTTTCATAATACAATTGACATATATAAAATTACGGGATATAATTGTTTTGAGCATATCGGGGAATATGTTCAATGTCAGCTTATACATCGGAGGAATTGTTTATGGATTTTATGTCATTTTTTAATTCTATTAATCCGCGCTACATTATGCCGTTTTTTACGATGCTGAGTGTGGTTCTGACATCAATTTTTTCAACATTTGTACCTTCTGAGCCTCAGGGACATATTTTTACACCTCCCGAGGAAACGGAAGCCGTGACAGAGGTTTTTGAAATAACCGACGAATACGTTATTGTTATTTCCGAAAACGCCGGTGCGGCGGAAATAACTGCAGCAAATCTTCTGAAGGATACATTCAAAGAAATTAACGGCACGGAAATCACTGTCATTACAGACAAAGAAGCTATAGCCGAAAAAGAAATTTCTGTGGGTAAAAACGACAGAGACTACGACGATACGGTTGATTATGCCGCTCTCGGTGCTGAGGGTGTGTGCATAAAGACTGCAGGTGATGATATTGTCATTACGGGCGGCGATAAGAGAGGAACACTCTATTCTGCATATACCTTTCTTGAGGAATATTTCGGCTACCGCAGATTCACAACAGAATTAACCGTGATTCCCGAGGCTGAAAAGCTTCTTGTACCCATAAATATTGATTATACCTACGTTCCTCCCTTTATGTTCAGACAGACTGACTGGTACGGAACAACAAGCAAAGAATACAAGGTTGCAAACAGACTGAATGACGGCACTATGGCTGAAGAATTAGGCGGCGGTGTTAAATATGCAGGTCCCTCTTGCCACACATTTTCAAGTCTTGTTCCCACTTCCCTTCTTGCAACCGAGCCCGAGCTTTTTGCACTGGGAGTTGAGTCAGGTACAAGAACAGCAGATCAGCTTTGCCTTACAAATCCTAAAACTCTTGAAATCGCAAAAGCCACTGACCGCGAGTGGCTGGCAGCTAACCCCGACGCGGCTTTTGTTTCCGTAACACAGAACGATAATGCGAATTACTGCGTATGTAAGGAATGTGCAAGAATTGA
>JAZSRT010000093.1:0-5458 GCA_045538645.1 Acutalibacteraceae bacterium
ATGAAAACCGATGCTGATGATTTTACCTACCGTATGTTTTCCTGGAATAAGCCTGTGGAAAGAATTGACTTTGACGGCAGATTCCCTGTGTGTGACTTAAATTTTATGGACAGTGCATTATCTTGTAAACTCAGTCTTAAAGCGGCTTCACCATTTGTTCCTCATAACAGTGACATTTCGTCAACCCCCGGCTTTTATATGGATTTTACCGTAGAAAACCCCACAGACAGTGAGCTTCAGATAAGTCTTTTGGGGACCCTTGTGCCTGATGTTGCAAACAAAAATGAGGGGAACAGAAATTCTCTTCACAATATTGGTGACGGAGTGGGAATTTTTATAGAACCTGCTGAGCCTTCCGATTCACCCTCTTGCGGTAATCTCTGTATTTCGGTAAACGGAGAGGGAGAAAAGTCTTATATTACCGCATCTTTCTACCGTTTTATGAAGGAATTTATAGCCGATTCGGACCTTGGTGTAACGCAGGAATCCGTTCTCTTCGGTTTCAGAGAAAAAGGCAGACTTCCCGATACAGAAATCGGAACAAAGCTTAAGCCCTTACCCGATAACCTTGAAGCTTTAAGCGATGCTGAGCTTGATGCCTTGTGTGAGGAATATATAAAATATCCCTTTATTTCTTCAATTCTCAGCCGTATTTTATATTGCAAGCCGGAATATCTTTCAACAAGAGAAAATAAAATTTTCTTTCTTGACAACTGCTATAATCAGAATGACAGACGGGGTGAGGATTTCGGCGGCTGTGCTCTTTGCTCCGAAGTTGTACTAAGGCCCGGGGAAAAGAAAAATATCCGTTTTATTCTCACCTGGTACTTTCCTAATCACTATGCTTCGGATGGTGAAAAACTCGGACATTATTATGAAAATCTTTATAAAAGCTCCCTTGAAGCAAACAGAACTCTTGAAGAAGGCTTTGACAGCATTTTTATGTCCGCTGTCGGTTTTTCTCAGCTTCTTTACAGTACTTCTTTGCCGTCGGTTTATCCCGATGCGTGGTCGTCCAATCTTTCACAGCTTGTAAAGGACTCCGTTTATCTCAAAAACGGGAAATTCGGTCTGTGGGAGGGGCTCGGCTTTTGCGGACTTCATACTACCGATATAACCTATCACGCATCATTTCCCCTTATCAGCCTTTTCCCCGATTTACAGAAAAAGCAGATGAAAATGGGGGCTTGTTATCAGCGGGAAGACGGCAGAGTGCATCACAGCTTCAAGCCTGATATGATTTGCTCGGACAACGGCTTCGACAGAGTTGATATCAATATGCAGTTTGTTCTGATGGTGCTTCGGGACTTTCTCTTTACGGGTGACAGAGAGTATCTTTTATCCTTATGGGATAACGTAAAAAGAGCAATGGATTCATCTCAAATGCTTGACACGGATAATGACGGTTTGCCCGATTACGGAACAAAGCGCAACACCTATGATGCCTGGAATTTCTCGGGTACACCTGTATATATTTCTGTCCTTTGGTTAGCTGCTCTGAAGGCTGCTGTAATTATTGCAGACAGAGTGGGAGAGACTTTCTTTTCTGAAAAATGGAACGGTATTCTTAAAAAGGGAAAGAAAGCTCTTGAAGAAAAGCTCTGGAACGGTGAGTATTATAACCTCTGGAGAAACAATGACGAAACCGATGAATCACTTATGACCGACCAGCTTGACGGAGAATGGTTTCTGAGAATGACGGGGCTTGAGGGTAATATTCCCGATGAAAGAGTCCGTTCGGTGGTTGAATTTATTTTCAGAAATAATTTTGATGCTGAACAGGGGCTTGTCAATGCTACCGTGCCGAAGGGAAGAAAGACAACTATTGATACCTATAACAACTGTCAGACAATAGCCGTATGGACAGGTATCGGATATGTCTTCTCGGCTCTCGCACTCTCAGTAGGGGAAACCGGAATATCTGATACTATAGTCAGCTCAATTCACAGCAATCAGTTAAGATTCGGCTCCTTCTGGGACCATTGGGAGTGCGGTCATCACTATACCCGCCCTATGTCAAGCTGGACAACTCTGCACGCTGTATCGGGCATAATGGTTGATTATGAAAACAAAAAGCTTACCTTTAATCCCATTGATAAAAATATAACCTTTCCTCTTTGTCTTCCTGATATTTTGGCTAAGGTTACATTCACAGACGGTAAATGTGATATCACCTGCATCAGCGGAGATTTCAGCGGTTGGGATATAAGTGTGATGTAACAGACAGGTGTAATTTCTGAAACAATAAATTGCATTTTTGTCAAACTTTACAACGACAGAATGCAATTAAAAACCTTATCAAGCAAAAAACTGTATGAAAGCATCTCGTACAATAAGACGCCCCAACTCTTCGGTTGCTGTAACCGTCCCTTGCAAGTTGCAATCGAAAAGACGGCGAATAAAAAGTTGTTCTGTGCAATACAAATAAAAGCCTTGTCCCGTGTATGGGGCAGGGCCTTTACATTTTGATAAGATATGAAAATTTATTATAACGCGACAGCAGAAGGTTTGTAACACGGTTTAGTGTTTTTTCGCCGTAATACTCGTTATGCTCGGCTACGGTGTTTATTATATCCTGTTTGCTGAAATTAATTTCCAACTGACTTCCAAAAAGTTTTTCCGCGGCTTCGGTCTGTTCGTCAAAATCCGATGAAAAAGGCTTTGCTGAAACTTTATATATCAGCTTAAAAATATCTTCATTTTCAGGATAATCGTTTAAGTCAGATAACAGAGATAAACCGAAATCAAAGAACGGACAGAGACTGTATTCCTTTGTATTGTCATTTCTTATAACAGCAATATTGTTCGTATGCCTGTCTTCATTGAGAAAAACTGCATCAAGCTGGAGCATAGCGGTAAGATACTGACCGAAATTTGTAAGATTAGTGTGTTTTGTTATAAAATCCACGGTAAAAGATATACGGTCTTCTGTTCCTTGTATGTTCGAAAGTTCTCCCGCCAAGGATTTACCGGTGTATGCTCTAAAAAGATGCTCAACTGTGTATATTGATTCATTTTCTTTTTTGAAATTCTTTGAAAAGCAACCTTTGTATTCTTTTTTGTCACGGAGTATAATAACGGGAGCGTATTCAACAAAATCTGTTATGTTTGTTTTTTGTATAAGCTTTGATATAACCGATTCGCAAAGGCCTTCATATCCCATATGATCTGTTTTGTACCAGAAGCCGTCAACAAGCATTTTCGGTTGGTTGCCTTTTGAGGAGGATTCAAGGCTGCTTATAATATCGGTATGTGTAAGGTCTATAGTGTTTATCATCAGTTATTCTCTTTTCTGTATATGAAATTTATATAGAAGTTGTCTTCTGCCATTCTGCCTTTGGTTTTTTCTATTATCTGCAATGCATCGAAGTCCTGAAGACCGAGCGCGTTCAGAAGATGCTTTTTATTTCCCCTTGATTGTGGAAAACAGCGGCTTTCGAGAAAATACATAAAATCATCCCATATCGGATGCTCATTATTCCCGAAAGCTCTTTCGGGAATGTCCTGTGTATAGTTTACTGCCTTGATTCTTTTGTTTTTGAAGTTTACATAAATTTCAGTATTAATTGTATCTCCGAACATAAAATTCAATTGAAGCGGATATATGCTTACCGGAAAAGAATTAAGGTACTTTGAAACTGTCTGTCTGCTTGTGTTAAAAGCTTTTGCTATATCCTCAGTACGAATACCCTTATCGCTCATTTCAAAAATCTTTTCTATATTTTCATCGGACAAAACTTGTTTTCTGCCCGGTTTTTTCTTTCGGGCAATTTTTTTTAACTGTTCAACATCGTCTGTGCCGAAAAGCTCTATACATAATTTTCTGTAATCAGTCATAATTATCACCCTTTCGGAAAAATGTAAACTAATATTTCTTTACATTAAATATATCATACACATTTTATTATGTCAATATGATTAATATTATTGACGAACTGATTAAAATGCAGTAAAATCATTGTAACGGAAGGAGAGAAAGAATATGGAAAAATTTTTCAGCGCAATATTAGCATTTATTATGTCTGTTGTGGGAAGCTGGTTTGCTCCCGTGACTGTTCTTCCTGAAATTGATGTTGAGGAAAATACATCAACGCAGGAAATAACGGTAATGAATTTCAATGTATATATTAAAGGAACAGGGGAGAAGAGTCCCGAGAACAGAACGGATGAGGTCGTAGCAACGATCCGTAATGCCGATCCCGATTCTTTTGGTGTTGAAGAAGCAGATGAAGCTTGGCTCGAAAGACTCTCCGCTGCTTTGCCCGAATACTCATATGCGGGGCACGGCAGAGACAAGGATCTCGGCGGTGAGGCAAGTGCCGTATTTTATAAAAATGAAAAATATGAGCTTGTTTCGGAAGAAACATTCTGGCTTTCAAAAACTCCCGATAAGCCCTCTAAAGGCTGGGATGCCTGGATAAACAGAATCTGCACCGTGGCAGTATTAAAAGATAAGGAAACAGGCTTTACATACGCTCATTTCAATGCTCATTTTGATAACTCAGGCTCAATTTCAAGAGTTGAAGCAATAAGAATTGTTTCTGAAAAAGCGAGTGCTTATGATATGCCCATAGTTTTCTCGGGTGACCTCAATGCAAAAGAGGGTAATCTTATGTATAAAAGAGCTCTCGAAGCCGGCTTCAGCGACACAAAATACTTAGCTGAAGCTTCCGATTCAGGTGCAACATACCACGGCTATATGAATCTTCATAAAACAAACAGCAAGCCTATTGACTATATTTTTGTAAACTCCTACTGTGAAAGTGTATCGGTTTATGATGTAGTGACCGAAAAAATCAACGGAATCTACCCCTCCGACCATTTCCCCGTGGTTGCAACGCTCACTATGTACAAATCATAATTTGTCTATGTAATT
Organism: Acutalibacteraceae bacterium; assembly: GCA_045538645.1. Classification (GTDB taxonomy): domain Bacteria; phylum Bacillota; class Clostridia; order Oscillospirales; family Acutalibacteraceae; genus RUG806. Next base: position 4,877 of record JAZSRT010000093.1, read on the forward strand.
ACCGTATAAGGACATAAAATCCGAAACAGTTTAATCTTATAATCAGTAATTTCAGCAATAATAAGGAGAGAAAATATGGGTTTTATGTATTCTTACAAACGGCTTGAAAAGCTTTGCCGCGAAATTATGAATGACGACAAGGCAGTTAAAGCCTATATTGATGAAATGGACAATATCCGCGACGGTGCTTATTATGTAAATGGTTGGCAGCGTGACCTGAAACAGTTGAAGCGTTACAATTGGATAAGAAATAGAATTTCACACGATCCCGAATGTAGCGAAGAAAATCTGTGCAGGCCTGATGATGAAGATTGGTTGAATGAATTTCATCACCGTATTATGATTCAGACAGACCCGATTGCCTTGTACCGAAAAGCAACTCAGACAAATCGCGGAACAAGTGTAATGCAAACAGAAACCCAATTAAAACAGCCTCTGACGGAATCAGACCTTTATCAAAAAAGAAAAACAGGAATCTCCCCGGTGTTTGCGATTCTGATAATTGCGATATTGCTAATTGCTATCGTAATGGGAGTATGGTTGCTGATGGAATCATAAATAAAAGCAAAAAAACAAAGCAGT
>JAZSRT010000066.1:0-11307 GCA_045538645.1 Acutalibacteraceae bacterium
CTCGATTATAAAGGTATCTTTTGTAAAAAATCAGGTCTATCTGAACGCAAAAATAACTTTCCTTCTGCAATTAAATGTTGAGGCGTAAATTTAATTTTGTAACAAACATACCGCGATTATAAAGGTATCTTTTGTAAAAAATCAGGTCTACCTAAACGCAAAAATAACTTTCCTATCGCTATTAAATGCTGAGGTGTAAATTCAATTTTGTAATAAACGTACCTCGAATATCAAGGTATCTTTTGTAAAAAATCAGGTCTACCTAAACGCAAAAATAACTTTCCTATCGCTATTAAATGCTGAGGCGTAAATTCAATTTTGCAACAAACGTACCTCGAATATCAAGGAGTCTTTTGTAAAAAATCAGGTCTACCTAAACGCAAAAATAACTTTCCTATCGCTATTAAATGCTGAGTTGTAAATTCAATTTTGTAACAAACATACCTCGATTGTCAAGGTGTCTTTTGTAAAAATCGGGTCCGCCTGAACGCAAAAATAGCTTTCCTTAATGCAATTAAATGCTGAGTTGTAAATTCAATTTTGTAACAAACATACCTCGATTGTCAAGGTGTCTTTTGTAAAAATCAGGTCTGCCTGAACGCAAAAATAACTTTCCTACTGCAATTAAATGCTGAGTTGTAAATTCAATTTTGTAATAAACGTACCTCGACTATCAAGGTATCTTTTGTAAAAAATCAGGTCTACCTGAACGCAAAAATAACTTTCCTATCGCAATTAAATGCTGAGGCGTAAATTCAATTTTGTAACAAACATACCTCGATTGTTAAGGTATCTTTTATCAAAAACAGTTTCACCTGAACTCCGAAACAACTTCCCTTTCCGCAATTAAAAGCTGAGGGGAAAATTCAATTTTGCTATAAATGTACCTCGATTATCAAGGTATCTTTTCAAAAAAAATAAAGATAACTTATCGCTGCAAACAAAAAATTTTCATCGGGTACATGTAAAGATGCACAAACAAGGTTCTTATACGGCACTTAAAAGGCTCTTATAAGGCGCTTGATAACATACCTTTGCCATCAAGGTATTATTTTTAGAAATATACCTTGATTCTCTATGCATATATTAGCATACAGATGTGTGCGTAAGCAATTGGTATTACGGACAAATTTTTGGTTATGATATTGTTGATTATCACAAATGCGACAATTTAATAATATTCTTGGTATATCAACAAGTATGTTACTTATAATTGAATTTCAAAACACCGAATAAAAATACAGGACTTTCTTGAACAATAAAGCGCCAACCTTAGTATTTTGGACAACTGATGACGAAAATGGAAATGTCGAAAGTGAAGGAAACAATTTCAGACATCATATTTTAAAAAAAGTGTCACCTGTCATTGACAGCTTTACACTTAATCTGCATTTTGCGCATCTGCTGTGGTTGAATCAGTCACCGAAATATGATATAATAATTAAAATTTTCTGTGGGAGTGGATTATTTGTATTATCATGCTTCTTCGCTTGGCAATATAACAAAACTTGAACCGAGGGTTTCAAATCATAATACCCCTCTTATATACTTTTCAACAAAAAGAGAAAATGTATTGGTTTATCTTAGTAATGCAATCGAAAAGCACTGCAAAGAATCAGGCTTTATCCACAACGGCAGATGGCACAAATGGGCTTCTTACGGGTTTGATCCGGACGGGATATTAGTTCTTGATGAATACTACCCTAATGCAACAGAAGATACATACAAAGGCGTATCGGGGTACATTTATTATGCCGATAAGCTTCCCGAAGAACAGTTTGATATCGGAATAAATTTTACTGCCGCATCATCTTTGCCGGTTCAGGTTAGTGGCTGCGAATATATTGAAGATGCTTATTCCGAAATAATGAAAGCCGTTGACCTCGGCTTGATAAAGCTCCGAAAATACGAAGATATGAGCGATAAAATGCTTTTGTGGATTGAATCAACAATTAAAAATGAGTATACAAATGCTGAACATAACCCCGATTACAGGTATTTTTTAGAATCAAAATTCGGTTTTCTGAAAAAGACGGAGAATAGTATGGATAATACAAAAAAATTTGACAGCATCGCAAATGAATATGCCAAAAGCAGACCGGGCTATTCAGCGGAACTTATTGATTGTATGTATAAAAATTACGGTTTGAGTGCATCGTCGCGTATTGCAGATATAGGGTCGGGGACGGGAAAATTTGCAAAACAGCTTTTAGAAAAAGGAAGTACGGTTTTTTGTGTTGAACCGAATACTGATATGCGCCTTACCGCCGAAGCGGAGCTTCAATCTTATAAAAACTTCGTTTCAATAAACGCAACAGCAGACAACACAAAACTCAGTGCGGAATCTGTTGATTTTATTACGACCGCACAAGCTTTTCATTGGTTCGATGTAAACAGCTTCAAAAAAGAATGTCAAAGAATAATAAAACCTTCCGGCAAGGTATTTCTGATATGGAATTCACGGGTTCAGGAAAGTGACGTAAACAAAGAATTATACAGAATCTATTCTCAATTCTGCCCCGCATTCAACGGTTTCAGCGGCGGAATAAAACCCCACGATAACCGAATCAAAGAGTTTTTCAATAATAGTTACGAGTTTATTACTTTTGATAATCCCTTATATTTTGACAGACAAAAATTTTTACTCCGCAGTCTTTCCGCTTCATATTCATTACACGAAGGAGACCGTGATTTTGACAGATACTCGGAAGAAATCAATAAAGTCTTTGACAGCTTTTCGGTTAACGGAAGTGTAAAAACAGAAAATCAGACCGTTTGCTACATAGGATCAATTAAATAAAAAAACAGCAAAAACAGGCATCCTGTACCATAAACGGGACGCCTGTTAGTTTATTATAGGTAAAAGAAACTGATTTTTATTCTTTTTGCTTTGTAAATCAATACAAATCAGCTTCGTAACGATATCGTAAAGAGGATGACAATATGGTTTATTTAAGTTCTTTTCATTTACCTTCAAGAGATGAGGACGAAAACTTTTTTAATGTAAGAAATGAAAATTTCCAAAGAAAAAACTTCCGGACCTGCTACACAACAAAATATCCCTTCGGGATGTTCCGTGACCGTGAGCTGCCTTCTGACTTCCGTTTTAGTGATATCACGGTTTTCTGCGGCAACAACGGCAGCGGCAAAAGCACTATTCTCAATGTTATTGCAGAAAAGCTGAGTCTAAAAAGAAACTCCCCTTTTAACAGAAGTGATTTTTTTAATGACTATGTATCTCTTTGCCGTTATGAACTTGAAGAATATATTTCCCCCGACAGCAGTGTTATAACAAGCGATGATGTATTTGACCGTGTTCTTGATATAAGGCGAATAAATGACGGAATTGACAGCAAAAGAGAATCACTGCTTAATGAATGGATAGAAAATAACAGCGAAAATGCCGATACTACCCTTCACGGACTTGATGATTATAACCGTTGGAAAAAAGTTGCCGATTCCCGCAACAGAAAAATCAGTCAGTCTCAGTTTATACGTTCACGTCTTATGCGTAATGTAACCGAGCGTTCAAACGGTGAAAGTGCTTTATCCCTTTTTGTTGATGCAATACACGACAATGCCTTGTATTTACTTGATGAACCTGAAAACAGCCTTTCTCCGGGAAATCAGCTGGAGCTTAAATATTTTTTAGAGGACTGTGTAAGACACCACGGATGTCAGTTTATAATTTCAACTCATTCTCCGTTTCTGTTGTCCCTTAAAGGTGCAAGAGTATATGATATAGATTCCGTCCCTGTAAAATTATCGAAATGGACTGAGCTCGAATGTGTAAGGGTTTACAAAGAATTCTTTGACGAAAACGCTGATAAATTCATCTGACTCAGTTATTTTTTTACTGCATTTTCCTCAATTTTATCAAAAGTGCAAATTCAGTTGCCATAATTTATTACATAAGAAAAAAGTCGGTGCGGACATTTTACTGTACGAACCGACTTTTTATATTGCAGTTTTAATAAGGCTTATTTCTTATAGCTTTCAATTTTTTCGAGATTTACAGAAACTCTGAGAATAATTCTTGCATCAGCGGCAGTAACATTACCGTTGCCATCAACGTCGGCTGCAAGCTTCTGATCATCAGTGGGTTTATCAAGATTAACAGACATACGAAGTGCCATACGTGCATCAGCTGCTGTTATCTTGCCGTCGTTATCCACATCACCCAAAGAATAAGTTATCTCACTTGTTCTCTTTGCGAGAATAAGGCTCTTGGGGGATTCGCCCTTGCTGTTTACTGCAGTAACTTCAATTTCATATGTTGTATCTGCCTTAAGACCTGTTACTGTGTAGCTGTTTGTAGTAACAGCCTTACTGTTTGCTTTTTTGCCGTCAACATATACGTTGTAGCTTGTTGCACCGTCAACTGCCTGCCATGTAAGAGAAATAGAATTACCTGTCACGGCATCAGAAGTGAGTTCTTCGGGACGAACGGGCTTAACCTTATTTACATCATCCCACTTTGCGTAGAGAGTTGTGTTCTTTGTTACCTTGTCGCTTTCAAAATTCCATTTCTGTGTACATTTGCTGTCCTTGTACCAACCAACAAAACGGTAGCCTGATGCAGCAGGAATAATTGGCTCAATAACATATCCGCCCTTGGGAGACATAATCTGATCTTCTGTAATTGCTGCAAATACGTCATCATTATTGTTGTCGAATGAAACAGTTACGGGAGTAAATGTTGCCTTGTTGTATGTGAGTGTATCATAGCCGATCTTGTTTTTGATGTAGTGAACGGTATAGCCTTCAGCAACACCATTGAAAAGTTTTCCGCCTGCTTTGGGTGCCCAGTTTCCTGTAAAATAGATATCCTTAAGCTTTGTAGCACCTGCAAATGCACCTTCGGCTAATTCAGACACCTTAGAGGGAATTGTAAGGGATGTAATCTGCGTACCAGCAAAGGCATCCATACCAATATATATGAGACCTGAACCTAATGTCACAGAAGATAACTTCGTGCAGCCTTCAAATACACCTTCCTTGAGATAACTCTCAATACCCCAGTTCCCCGGATTGCTGTCTCTTCCGCTTGTAGTTAAAGTTGTAACACCGTTTCCTATAACGACCGACTCAAGGTTATCACAATGAAAAAACGTACCCGCACCTAAAGTAGTAACATTACTGGGAATAGAAATATTCACAAGTCCGTCACAATCCCAAAAAGCATATGTACCGATTGTAACCACCCCTGTACCAATTTCAACATCAATTAATCTGTCACAATCTTCAAATACAGACTGACCTAAAGAAGTCACACCTGAACCAATGACAATGTGCTTAAGCTGATCACAATTCATAAAAGCACCCTTATCAACAGTAATTACATTATCGGGAATTATTACTTCTTCAACGGCAGTACCCGCAAAGCAATCTGCTCCGATTGTTTTTACTCCATTTCCTATAGTTACATTTTTAAGATTTACGCAACCTTCAAAAGTGCCCTCACAATTATAATCTTCAGCTCCCCAATTTGGTCTAAACACCGCGCTACTTGTTGCAAGTTCTGTTACACCATTACCTATTATAACTTTTTCAAGTTTTTCACAATGAAAAAAAGCTCCTGCTCCTAAAGAAGTTACGCTTGAAGGAATAAAGATATAAGTTAATTTACCACAATCCCAAAAAGCATAATTACCAATAAAAACAACACTTTTCCCTATCGAAATATCTGACAGTGAATCGCAATTTTCAAAAACAGACTTACCAAGAGTTTTAACACCTTCTTCAATTTTAACCTTAGTCAAAGATAAGCAGTTCATAAATGCTGCCTCATCAACGTCAATTACATTACCGGGTATTGTTATCGACAAAAGTCCTGCCCCTGCAAAACAGTCTTTTTCTATACGTGTAACAGATTTGCCGATTGTTACTGATTGCAAACTGACACAACCTTCAAAAGCACCTTCGCATTTATACGACTCTTTCCCCCAATTACTGGTATTTATACTTTTGCTACTTTTTGACAGTGCTGTTACACTATTACCAATAACAGCATTTATCAATGAATCACAGCTATAAAACACACCGCCGCCAAGAAAAGTAACACTATCAGGAATTTTAATCTCTGTTAAGCTGTCACAATTCCAAAACGCATAATTACCTATAGTTTTAACAGTTTTCGGTATAGTAAAATTAATGAGGGATTTGCAATTATAAAAACAACCGAAATCAATCAATTCAAGTTCAGATCCCTTCTGGAAAGTAACGGTTTTAAGAGCAGAACAACCATCGAAAACATGAGTAGATAATCTCTTTACTCCTTTTGTTATAAGAACCTGCTGTAAACCTGTACAAGCCATAAATGCATCAATATCAATATACTTGACTGAAGAACTCACAGTAACAGTCTGAACAGCTTTGTTTTCTTTGAATGAAACTTTACCAATAGTTGATACTGACTTTCCACCAAGGACAGAAGGCACATTTACACTTGCAGCAGTGCCTGTATATTTGGTAATATAAACCTCTCCTGCGTTGATGCCCATTTCTTTATCGGCATCGGTAAGTGCGGCTTCTGTGAGAACTACATACTGCCAATCACCTTCAGTCTTAATTTCTAAGTTCTGATTGTTATATTTGTATGTTGCAGCGGATGCGGTAACAGTGAACATACAAATAACAAAAACAAGACTTAAAAGTGTGAAAACCAGTTTTTTTGTTTTGTTCATACAATATTTTCTCCTTTTATTATAATAGTGATAACATAGTATCACTATAAATATAATTTGTCAACTCAATAAATGTAATAAATATTCGCTATAGCGGTTATAATTTATATGGGTGAGCACATATGATAAATGTCGGAGAAAGAATAATTTATCTCAGAAAAGAAAAAAATATTACAACAAATAAATTAGCAAATATGTCCGGAGTTTCGCAGAGTTTTTTAAGAGATATAGAACTCGGCAACAAAACCCCCACCGTAGAAACTCTCTTTTATATCTGCACTGCTCTTAATATTTCTTTGAAAGACTTTTTTGATACAGCCCCCACAGATATTCATCCTGTTTTGCATAATGCATTATCAAAATTTTCGGTTGAAGAACAAATTAAATTAGCCGATTTTTTAGAAATCATAAAAAAATAAATTTACTAAGCCGGAGGCACTTAAATAAGTGTGCTCCGTCTTCATTTTTTACGATAAATTATCATCGGACAAATCGGCATTATCAAAATATGCTTTCCGAAAAAATCGTTTTGATATCTTAAATGTTGATTTATAAAAATTATTCCTGTGTTTTAGTGTGATTTTTTCATATTTTTTCACACTAAAACACAGGAATGCTTTCGCAATTAAATTTTTCAAGATAATATCACAAACACCGACTCTGTCTGAGTCGGTGTTTATTGTTTATCATTATTTCTTCTTTTTACCGAAAAAGCCTTTGCCTTTATCTTCGTTTAAGGTGCCCATATTTGCGGGATTGAGCTCTGATTCGAATTCTCTGAGAAGCTCTTTTTGTCTGTCGTTGAGTTTTTTGGGAACCATAACCTCCACCTTAACAAGCTGGTCACCCTTGCTTCTGCCGTTGATGTTCTGAATACCTCTGTCTTTGAGTTTGAACACATCTCCGGGCTGAGTGCCTGCGGGAACAGAGTATTTTACATCTCCGTCAAGAGTGGGAACAACAAGCTCACAACCAAGTGTTGCCTGTGCGAAGCTTATTTTTGCGGTATACCATACATTATAACCATCACGTTCAAAGAAGGGGTGCTGTCTTACATTGACACCGATTCTGAGATCCCCTGCAGGGCCGCCGTTCATACCCTTGTTACCCTGTGAACGCACATTGAATGCCTGTCTGTCGTCGATACCTGCGGGAACATTTATCTCTATTTTTGAAGGGCGTCTTATTCTGCCGGAGCCTCGGCATTTGGAACAGGGATTGGGGATAACGGTTCCCTTGCCCGAACACGTGGGACAGGGCTTCTGAGTCTGCATAACTCCTAAAATGGTTCTCTGCTGACTTGTTACCTGACCGCTGCCGCCGCAGGTGGTACAGGTCTGGGTTGTTGACCCCGGTGCGGCACCTGAGCCTGAGCAGCCGTCACACACTTCTATTCTGTTAACTTCAACTGTTTTTCTGCAACCCTTTGCAGCTTCTTCAAAAGTAAGAGTTATATTTGTCTGAATATCCGAACCTCTCTGAGGTGCGTTGGGATTGGCTCTTTGACCGCCACCGAAGCCGCCGCCGAATATGGTTGAGAAGATATCACCCATATCAAAGCCCATACCGCCGCCGAAACCGCCGAAGCCGTCAAAGCCTCCGCCTCCTGCGCCGTAATTGGGATCAACACCTGCGTGACCGAAACGGTCATACTTCGACTTTTTGTCGGGGTCCGAAAGCACTTCATAAGCTTCGTTACACTCTTTGAACTTAGCTTCAGCTTCCGTGTTTCCGGGATTCAAGTCGGGGTGATACTGCTTAGCCATTTTTCTGTAGGCTTTTTTTATTTCATCGTCCGAAGCACCTTTTGAAACGCCCAGGACTTCATAATAATCTCGTTTATCAGCCATAATAATTTTTCCTTAAGCAAAATTAATCAAAGTCAAATACAAGCAAATATGTATTTTAAGCCGTAAAGCCGCGGAAAAACCAGTCTTCCGCAGCTTGAAATAAATTCATTTATACTTCTGTATAGGGAGCATCGTAATAGCCGTCACCGCTGTCATCTGCAGTGCCTGCACCGGGATCGGTATAACCTGCGCCTGCGCCGAAATCGGGTGCACCCTGTGCGCCTTCGGGAGCAGCAGCCTTATAAAGCTTTTCGGAGATTTCATAGAATACCTTTGTGAGTTCTTCCTGACGGGACTTGATAAGGTTGTAATCTTCACCCTTGAGAGCTTCCTTAAGAGCATCTACAGCTGTGTTGATGTTTGCCTTGTCACCTTCTTCAAGCTTGTCGCCGTTTTCGGAAAGAAGCTTTTCACACTGATATACCATCTGATCTGCGTTATTCTTGATGTCGAGTTCTTCCTTACGCTTCTTGTCTTCTTCAGCAAACTGTTCAGCTTCTCTTACAGCCTTTTCGATGTCTTCCTTGCTCATATTGGAAGATGCTGTAATGGAGATAGCCTGTTCCTTGCCTGTGCCGAGATCCTTTGCAGATACGTGAACAATACCGTTTGCATCTATATCAAAGGTAACTTCGATCTGAGGAACACCTCTCCTTGCGGGAAGGATTCCGTCAAGCATAAACATACCGAGAGTTTTGTTGTCTTTTGCAAATTCTCTTTCGCCCTGAAGAACGTGAACCTGAACAGAGGACTGATTGTCTGCTGCTGTTGAGAAAATCTGGCTCTTCTTTGTAGGAATGGTTGTATTTCTGTCAATTATCTTTGTGCATACACCGCCGAGAGTTTCAATGCCAAGTGAAAGAGGAGTAACGTCAAGGAGAAGAAGTCCCTGAACTTCGCCGCCTAAAACACCTGCCTGAATAGCTGCACCTACTGCAACACATTCGTCGGGGTTGATACCCTTGAAGGGTTCTTTACCTGTAAATGCCTTGATTGCTTCCTGAACAGCGGGAATTCTTGAAGAACCGCCGACCATAAGAACCTTGTCAATTTCTGCAATTTTAAGTCCGGAATCCTGAATAGCCTGACGAACGGGACCCATTGTAGCTTCTACAAGATCGGAAGTAAGCTCATTGAACTTAGCTCTTGTAAGAGTTGTTTCGAGATGCTTGGGGCCTGTAGCATCTGCAGTTATGAAGGGAAGGCTGATAGCGGATGTGGTAACACCTGAAAGCTCAATTTTAGCTTTTTCTGCAGCTTCCTTAAGTCTCTGCATAGCCATTTTATCGCCGCGAAGGTCAATACCTTCTGTCTTTTTGAATTCGGTTGCGAGCCAGTCAATAATTCTCTGGTCAAAATCGTCACCGCCGAGACGGTTGTTACCTGCTGTTGCAAGAACTTCCTGAACACCGTCGCCCATTTCGATAATTGAAACGTCAAAGGTACCGCCGCCAAGGTCATAAACCATAACCTTCTGGTCATTTTCTTTGTCGATACCGTAAGCAAGTGCTGCTGCTGTAGGTTCGTTAATAATTCTCTTTACTTCAAGACCTGCAATCTTACCTGCATCCTTAGTAGCCTGACGCTGAGCATCGGTGAAGTATGCGGGAACAGTGATAACAGCTTCCGAAACAGCAGTTCCGAGATAGCTTTCTGCATCACTCTTTAATTTCTGAAGAATCATTGCGGAAATTTCCTGAGGTGTATATGCCTTATCGTCAATTTTCACACGGTATTCCGTACCCATCTGTCTTTTGATGGATGCTACTGTCTTATCGGGATTTGTGATAGCCTGTCTTTTTGCAACCTGGCCTACCATTCTTTCACCTGTTTTGCCGAATGCAACTACAGAGGGAGTTGTTCTTGCGCCTTCTGCGTTTGCGATAACTACGGGTTCGCCGCCTTCAATAACTGCTACACATGAGTTTGTTGTACCTAAGTCGATACCTATAATTTTTGCCATTATTTTTTCCTCCAAAAATCAAAATATATATATCAGTTTGCAACTATTACTGTAGCGTGACGGATAATTCTGTCACCTATTTTATAACCTTTTGAATACACTTCAGAAACAACATTTTCACCTAATGTATCATCATCCACATGCATTATACCGTCATGTATATTGGGGTCAAATTCATCGCCTTTTTCACCGAAAGATTCAACACCCAAGGATGCGAAAATATCAAGAAGCTGTTTTACCGTCATATTAATTCCCGTTTTGTAACTGTCAAAATCGGAATCTGCGGCAACTGCTCTCTCAAAGTTGTCTATTACAGGAAGAAGTTTTCCTATAATATCGGTTTTTGAATCAGAATATATTGCCTCTTTTTCTTTCAAACTGCGTTTACGGAAATTATCATATTCCGCAACGGTTCTCAAAAGTTTATCATTTGCTTCAAGAAGTTTTTTATTCAATTCTTCTATAACGGCATCTCTTTCATCTGCAGTTTCTTCTGCTGCAGTGTCGGCACCTGCCGAATTTTCTGCAACAGTCTCATTTGTCTGAGGTATACCGTCTTCTGTTGTTTTTTTCTTGCCTTTTGCCAATTGAAAACATTCCTTTCTTAATTTTCAATTAAATCAGCGAAAATAGTTCCGGCAATTTCGCTTATATACTTTACCAGAGGAATAACTCTGGAATAGTCCGTTTTTGTGGGGCCTATGACACCGATTGAACCTACATATCGGTCACAGATCTTATACGGTGCTTTAATAACAACCGCCGTTTTCATACAATGAAATTCATTTTCCGCACCTATTTTAATTTC
>JAZSRT010000012.1:0-36321 GCA_045538645.1 Acutalibacteraceae bacterium
AGAAATTACCAATGACGGCACATATAATATTGCAGGTCAGACTGTTGAAATCAACTGGAGCCCTGATAAGCATTTCAGCGAACCCGTAGACTATGCTTTCAAAGGTCTTGACCCCGACAAGACATACCGTATCGATGTGTATCTTATTAACTATGAGGGTTTATATCAGAACTCAACCACAGTAATAAACGGTAACGGTGATATTCATGACGATTATAACACTGAAGACTACACAGCCGTTTATCCCGAAGACAGCAAGCTTGAAACATATGTAAACACCTTCCTTCATTTTGAGCCTGAAGTATATTTCCAGCCTGTTGAGGTTGATGCCACCAGAATCGGCGAAGGCTTCAGACCTGTGGAAACTCTCGTAGAATATCTCGGTAAAGAGGTCGGAACAGACGCTGATTACGGAGTTATAGTTCAGCACAAGACCGAGCCTTTCGGTGTAGTGGTCGGTATGGATGAAGCGACCGGTTTGAATAGCGGAGTTTACGGCTGTCAGATATGGAAAAAGATTTATAACGGTAACCTCTACGATTATCAGGCAAAGCTTACTGAAATTAACGGTGAAGCTATAAGCGAATGGCCTGTTATCGTCTCTTACGGTGCCCCCGTCCGTTGGAGTCCCTACAGTCAGGCGCCTACGGATTCTCTTAAGGTTACAATCATTCCCCGCTGGTATTATGTTATTTATGACTGGAACGGTGCAGAGGATGAATACGGTGAAAAAATTGTAGAGCCGATTTCACGCGGACACATCTGGAGCTTTAAGACGGATATTACTTATATTCCCGAACGTGAAGGCTATAACTTCCTCGGCTGGTATTCAAATCCCGAATGCACTGGTGACCCTGTTACTGCCATCGCCGCAGGTGTTCACGAGGATACCAGATTATATGCTAAGTGGGAGAAGACAACTCTTACTGTTAAGCATGTGGATATTGCGGTAAACAAGATTCTTGATACAGAACTAATCGATTCCGTAAAAGCAGGGGATATCAAATATTCTGCAGAATATATAAGAAATGATTTTGAAGGTTATACCTATGTTTCAGCCGGCGCTGAAAGCATCGAAATCGGTCACGGAATCAATGAAATCATTCTCTACTATACTGATATTTATGCTTATTCTGTTTTCTATTATATTGAAGGTACAGAGACGGAGGTTCACGGTTCAAAGGTAGTTCCGAAAAAATACGGTGACAATGTTACGGAAACTGCCGCACAGGTGGATAAGTATGTACTCGCAGACGATGACGTAACAAAGACCATCACTATCGATAAAGAGAACAATGTAATCATCTTCTACTATACTCAGGATTCATTAGGCAAGATAGTAGATGACAGAATCGTAAGTGACGGTATTGCTGATAAATATCAGAAAAAGATAACCTTCAGGGTTATTAACGGCGCATGGAGTGACGGAAAAGATGCAGACATCATCAAGTATGTAACTCTCGAAAAAGACGGTAAATACGACGTGAACGGCACAGCTTCTATTTCTGCTCCTATGGATATGAAGGCGGATGAAGGCTATGAGAACGGTGAGTGGGATATTACACCGCCCTCGACGGTAAGCGGAACAAATGATGAGGTTTACACATACACCTTCGTTAAAAAGCCTGCATCTGAAACGCCTGAAAATCCCGACATACCCGATGTGCCTGACACACCTGACGGTCCTGTTGGCGGCGGCTCAGGAAACAGTGAAGTAAAACATCATATACTCTTCGGCAAGACTGACGGTATCGGTTGGTACAGAGTGTCAAAAGACGGCGGTAAAACATATGACATCGTTTTCGGCAATTCTACTTACGAAGTTGAACAGGGAACAGAAATCATTATCAAAGTCGGAGACCTTATGGGTGACGCCTTCACCTTCTATGTCAACGGAAAGGCTGTTGAACCCGATGATAACGGTAATCTTGTGATAACAGTTAACGGATATATGCTTATCGGTGCTCTCGGTTACAAATTTAATGTGCCCGATGTTGAGGAATCACTCAACTGGCTCCAGAGGATTATCAAGGCTATCAAAGATTTCTTCGCCTGGCTTTTCGGAAAGAAATAAGATTAACTTCAGAAAGAATCAAACCTTCTGTTTGAAACACATGATTTTTATAACTATGGTTCTAAAGTGAGCCGTACTTCCAAACGAAAATCCGTTCACGCAAGTGGGCGGATTTTTGTTTGTATTATTCGTTATTCAATATTCAGCATTCATTTTTCATTTCTACAGAACGGATTTTCAGTGAATAATGAATATTGAAGTCGTTGCGCTGATGAATAATGAATAATTGCAGGCGGGACACCCGCACCCGATTGTAATTTCAGATTATGTGTGCTATAATCATCTCGACAAATAAGAATTTGTACGAAAGGATAACAAACTATGTTCAAAAAAAGTATGGCTTTGTTACTTGTTTTAACTATGCTGGTCGGCTTGCCGTTAGGAGCATCTGCCGAAGACAGTGTTCCTGAAAAAGAAGGTTATGTACTTGATTTCAGTACCGAATTTAATGATGGCAATTTAAATACAGAATACTGGCTACCACAATATCTGCCTCACTGTACTACCAACACAGAAGGCTCCTCTGCAAGGTATAAAATTGAGAATGGTTATCTGAATCTGTTTATCACAAAAGATTCACCTGATTATTTCGGCGGTCAGCCCGGCTCGGCAGATTCCGATAATCTTTTATGGATAGCCAACGGTATACAGACATGGGAAAAGAATCATCTGCATCCCGGCGGCAGTCAGCAGATGGAAGTTGAGCCTTATGAAGGATATGCCACACAGTATGGCTACTTTGAAATACGGATGAAAATGCCTGACACCAAAGGCGGGGGATACGCATCCTGGTGGCTTATCGGTGCTCAGGATGATGCCCGTCCCGACGGAACAGGTTCTCAGCAGAATGGTGAAATAGACGTGTTTGAAACCTTTTTTAAATCTCCGGGAGTGTTTGAACCCAAGGTTCACGCATGGGATGACCCAGAACTTAACGAATGGGCAAGCAAGGTTGAATTGGATGGCGACCCGATAGATTATGTAAACGAATTCCACACCTATGCTATGGACTGGAGACCTGAAGGGATAACATTTTATGTGGACGGAAAAGAAGTGGCTAAGACCATAGAATCACCCCAATACAGAATGTGTATGATTCTGTCTATGTATATCAATTCTGATTTCAGCGGTTGGGATGAACCCGAAAATAAATATCCCATAGAATGGCTTATTGATTATGTCCGTGTATATAAAGATAAAAACGGTTATGACGAGAACAACAGACTTACAGAATTTGAGTTTTTTATAAAAGATATGTGCGACTCGCTCACTGCATTCTGGCAGCGTATTTTATCATTTATTCAAGACCTCTGTACGCAGTGTCATCAGTTATTTGAGAGATTATTCAGTATGATACCGGTTTTGTACAGAACGACAAATTCCAATTTGTAAAACAGATATTAAAGGAGAAAAAAATGGCAAAAATCATTTCATTTTTACTGTCAGTAATATTCACACTTGACATGTTTTTTATAGGCTTATTCCCCGAAAAACAACTTGTCATCATCCGGACAGCTACCGAAACCGAATACTATATAAACGGTGAAAGTGAAAAACTTCGTTTTGGCGTTATTGGTGAAGGCAATCTGTTTGAACCTGATGATGAAATCAAGGTTGTTATTGAATGCCTTGATGAAGCCCTTGACGGCACAATAGCAAAAATCTCCGTAACAAGTGAGGGGACAGGCTTTGATAAGCGAGGATATGTCAAATTGAATTTTGATGTACCGTATAACACCTTTGCTTTTTCTTCTGAGAAAAACGGAATTTTCACTGTTTCGATTGAACTGCCCGACAGCACAAAACACAGTTTCAATATCGGTGTGCTTCCCCGAAACGAGCAGGCAAGCGATAGTTTTTACTACGGAATTCAGCCATATATTACACGGGCATATACCTGGGGCGAAGGTTTTTGTATCCCCGGATATAATTCGCAAGAATCTGTTAATAAAATTCTTGATGTTGCTGAGTATCTCGGAGTCAATCTTATCCGCGAGGACAGTGTCGGTTGGGGTGCAATGCAAAGCGAAGCTTACGGTGAAGTTAATTTCACCGTGCAGGATTACCTTGTCGGCAAGGTCAATGAGCGAGATATGAAATACAACTGGATTCTTGGCTTCAACGCAGGCAAGTGGTCTGTCGCAGATAAGTACAAAGAGAATTACGATGAATCAATCGGTTGGACTTGCCCTCCCGATGAAAATATATGGTCGGATTTTTCAAGCAAGGTTGCCGCACATTATGCTGATAATACCGACATTTTGTGGGAAATCTGGAACGAGCCTAACTGGTATTTCTTTGCAGGAAGTCCCGAAGAATATTTTTCACTTCTTGAAAACACGGCATCAATAATTAAATCCGAAAATCCGTCAGCCTATGTTTATTCGGGCGGACTTGCAGTTGCAGAAAAAGAAAGCAACCTTGCTTTCTATCAGAAATCAGCAGAGCTGATGAATAAAAATCTGCTTGATAATTTCGGTTATCACAACCACGACGGGCTTGACAATTACTATGATTATATGAACAAAACGCTCACCCTTACAGAATCTGCAGGACTCTCAAAAGGCGGCATCAACAGTGAAAGCGGAGTGGGCGGCGCGGATGCGGCAACAATCGCCTGCAAAGCACTTTACACGCGCTCAACAGGTGCAAGCGGTTTTGTTTCGTTCTCATTCAGAAAAACAGTCACACCCGAAAATGATATCAACGACTTTGCGTTTTTCAACGAATATATGCAGCCGGACGAAGCCGTGATTTCCTACGCAACGGTTATCCGTTTTCTCGGCAATTCGGATTTTGTTAAGAATATTTCAAACGAAAAGAATCTTGTTATTGATGAATACAAGGCAAACGGAAATAAAATCGAAGTATATTACAGTCTTGGCGATAAAACTCAAATCGATGTTCCCGAAGGTGATTACACAGCATATGACATGTACGGCAATGAAATCCGTATCGGCAGGAAGCTGACCATCAGCAATACACCGATATATGTTGTTTATTGATGCTGCATCATTTTTATGACAAATTTCAAGTTATCGAACTGTTATTAAATATAAGTGTGGTTCTGAAATGAGGCGTACTCCCAAACGAAAATCCGTTCACGCAAGTGGGCGGATTTTTGTTTGTATTATTCATTTTTCAATATTCATCATTCATTATTCATTAGTACAGAACGGATTTTCAAATGAATAATGAATATTGAAGTCGCTTCGCTGATGAATAATGAATAATTGCAGGCGGGACACCCGCACCCGATTGTAATTTCAGATTATGTGTGATATAATCATTCTGACAAATACGTATTTGCAGGAGGTTATTACAATGGCTAAAGACAAAAGATTTGAAAAAGTTTACAGTCAGGGTGTAGGTTCTGTTGAAATTTGGGTAGACAAAGAAACGGGCGTTAATTATTTGTACCATGCAAGCGGTTATGCCGGTGGGTTGACAGTTTTGTTGAACAAAGACGGAAAACCGATAGTTACACCTATTGAAGAATAATATGTTATGAATAAAAGCACCATTGTGTTCGGCAATGGTGTTTTTTTAATGCGGTTAGCACCGAAATGATAATTTTTGCAGTAACAGATGTATGCGGATGAATATTATAATGCTTGCATAAAATGGCAATCAGTGCTAAAAAACAGATAAATTATATTGTATTTTGCTGTCTTTTGTTGTATAATATTGAAAAATATTGTATAATGTGTTGAATTTAATATATTTTTTCTCAATGCGGGTGCGAATAATTATAAAAATTATTTCACTTTGCAAATTGTTAAAACAATAAGGACAGTGATATCAAAAATACAAGAGGTGCCGGAATATTGTAGAAGCCCCGGAATATGCCTCAAGATATTACTTTTTTCCAAAAATGCAGATTGAAGCCCCAATAATGACAGAAAATATGAAAAATCGACACCGTTGTGGTATGATACACACAAAGGAGAGAGTGTGTAATGGACAGTATATCTGAAAATATTGAAACTATAGGCAGTATCATTTATGAATTACCCGATGATACAAACAGACTTGATGAATTCAAGCTGCAATACGAGAAGATACTGCTCAGAAAAAGAGATCCGAATTTCTATCTTTCTGTTATCGGTGATTTCAGTTCCGGAAAAAGCACATTGATCAATACGATAATGAGAAGAAAGTTGCTTAAAGTTGCACATATCGCAACAACCTCGGTTCCCACATACATACAGAAGGGGGAATGCGATCATGTTGTTGTTATTGCTGAGAGTGATGACGGCAAAAGATATGAGCTTACCTCAGATGCTGATGCAATTGAATTTGAAAAGGATTTCGGTGTCAGTCTGCCGCAGCAGACAGATGAAAGGATTTCTCTTCTGACAGCTGATAAGAAGTTAGCTTTGAAAATCAAAGAAGTCAATATCGGTTTGCCCGATGATGAGTTCGGCAGTAATCTTTGCATAATTGATACTCCGGGGATCAATCCCGGTGCAGATTTTGCAGCAAAGCATGCGGAGGTTACAAAGCAGATTCTTAACGAAAAAGCCGATGCAATTCTTGTTTTGTTTCCTGCTGAACAGGCATATACACAGTCTTTTGAGAAATTTCTGAAAGATAATGCAGAATACTTTATGAAGGATGCAATTTTTCTTGTTACTATGCTTGACATAATTGACGAAGAGGAACGGGATGATATTGTAAGGTTTGTGAAAGCAAATCTGCGCAACAGTTTTTATATAGAAGACCCGCAGGTCCTTTCCTGTTCTGCAAAGCTGTTCGGCAAAGACCCGTATTGGACTGATAAATTCAAAGAATTTGAACGTTACTTAACGGACAGGCTGAAGCAAAACAGACAGCGGATAGTTAACGAAAGGCTTATAATGCTATCAGATGAATTACTGAACTCCGTTCAGACGGAAATAGTGAAACAGAACAGCGGTCTTGAACAGAGACTATCCGTTCTCCAAAATCATTCTGTGCCCAATCTTATTTCTGTTCTTGCAGACAAAAAGCTCGAGACGTATGATAAATTGGCAGAAATACGTGAAGAGCATCATAACGAGATTATAAACGAAGGGGCATATCTGCAGCAAAAGATTATGCAGAGGATCAATTTGGGACTCAATTCCTGTAATTCGAGATCCGGTGTAACAAAATATGTCAAAGAATCTCTGACCTCGGATATGGAAGCCGTTTGTCAGGATATGTATACCGCATCGGCAAGGCATATTACAAGAGTCAATTATACACTCTCATCTGCCATTGCCGAAATGATTGAAATATTAAAAATATATTACGGAGAGATTGGAGGCGTATTACCGGAAAGTACATCATTTTCGGTAACAGAGCAAAAAACGGCCATAGCAAACAAGCTTACTGACTTGAACGGTTTGATTGGTGATTATGAAACAAAAATAGATATAGCGACTACACTGGGAGGCGCCGGGCTTGCAGCAATCATATTGAGCGGCTTGGGACCTATCGGATGGATCATCGGAGGGCTTGCGGCATTGATAGGCGGAGACAGACTGTTTGTTGACTCAGCCCGCAGCAAGGTCAGAGAGTCGGTATCAGGAAAAATCCCCGATATTGCACACTCCATTGTCAAAGAGCTTTGTATCGGAATGCAGACAGTATATACCGATGCAAGACAGGTTTTGGAAGCAAAAAATGACGGGCTTGTTGCTCAATATCAGCCAATTTACGAGGAACTTGAAGAACAGTTTAATTCAGAAAAGCAAAGGCTTACCGAACAGATACAGCACAGAGAAAAAATCCAAAACAGAATCCGGGAAGTTTTACAGCAAATAAATAAAATTCAGGGAGGAATTATAAGATGAACGAAAAAATTTTCAGTAAGCTCAACGAACTTGCAGAACAAGCCGGATGCATAACGGTAAAAGACAGCTATAACGAAGTGCATATGTCAATACTTCAAAAAGATATGAAGCAATACGCAGTATTGGGGGATGTCAATTCAGGAAAAAGCACCGTTATAAATATTTTGGCAGAAGAGAAGAAGCTGCCCGTATCAATGAGAACAAACGAGCACGGTAAGGTTGCCTATGCTGAATCGGAAAAGTATAATTGCAGATGGGTTGAACTTAATTCAAACTGTTATCAGGGAGATAATCTTACAGATGTTAATTCACCCCTGTGGCATATTGATGCAGCAATTTATATTATGTGTGCAACCGCACCGTTTTCACAGCAGGATGTAACCGCTATCAGGGCATGTATCGCTCACGGTGTTCCTTGCTCACTTGTTTTAAGTAAGCTTGATCTGATTGACGAAGCTGAGAGAGACGAAGTTACAGCCTTTGTTAAGGTTCAGTCAGAGCGTTATTTCGGTTCCGATTCATTAACCGTAATAAATGTGAAGGATGAGGAATCTGCAAGGAAGGCGGTATTGAATGAATTTATTTCCGCAGAAGACAGCTCGGATATCAGAGATTATATGCTCGCGATAAGCTATGCAAAAAAGCTGAAGGAGTATATCGAAGAAAAATACGAATGCGCAAAAGAAAAAATGCAGGCTGTGTCCGAAAAGGAGAAGCATACCAAGCAGGTGCTTTTTGATGAAAAAATAGCGTGGGATAAAATCAATCTTGAAATTGAAGCTTCTGAAATCAGGCTTGTTGAAGCAATGTCGCTTAAAATGAATCAGATGTACGCCGATTGTATCGTAAATCTTGCAGATAAAGCAATGCAAGCCAAATCTCCTAAGGAGTGGTGGGAAAAGTCTCTTGAAAACGAGTTCCGCCAAGAGAGTATCAGAATTTCAAATGAAATCGACAGAATGATTTGTACACAGATTTCTTATGACAGGGATTGGCTGGTACAGGCTGCAGAACAGAGTCTCGGAGCAAAGCTTCTGATCGACGGTTGTGAGGTTGAAACCAGACTTGATGATGTTTTGTTCGGTGTTTCACCCGACCGGCTGAATGATTCCTCAAAAACAAAGCCTTTGGCAATTGCAGGCTTGCTTGCATCGTCGGTTGTTTTGTTCGGAGTTTTACTGTATCCGGCAATAACCATGCACACCATCAATTCCGTTTGTTGGACTCTTGCCGGAGCAGCTGTTGCGGGCTGCGGTTTCTGGACGTTTTTTGAAACAAAAAAAGATAAAGCCGAAAAGCAGCAATGCTTAAAATCCGAATTATCCAGATATATTCTTATGAGCAGAGATGATAACATTAATGCTTTGAAGAAAAATATTGAATACGGATATGAAAGTATGAGAATATCTGTTCAGGATTTACAGCTTGCTTGCGTAAGACCTGCTGAAAATAAAGACGACGAAAAGGTGTATTCCGAGTTTAAGGAAATTTCCGCAATAAAGCTCAGATGCGACGAAATCGTTAAAGAAATAATTGTTGAAACAAAATAAAATAAATTACAAGGAGACAGAATTATGAAGACATCAGTATTTAAGGAAACGGTAAATAAGCTTGACGGACAGCTTGACAAGCTGTTAGAAATTGCTCAGAGCACTGGAACACAGGAAGATGTTATCAAGAACATTCTTCAGATGAAGGAGAAGAGCAGGAGTGAGAATTTCAAGGTTCTTATAATGGGCGAGTTCAGTTCAGGTAAATCAACAATGATAAATGCGCTTATCGGCGAACCTATTCTGCCTGAGAGATCACAAACAGCCACAGCCATTATCACTGAAATAAAATACGGTACGGAAAAGAAAGCAATTATTTACCCCATCAAGGGTAAATGGAGCGGCGGAGATGAGCCGTTTGAGGTTTCCGTTACCGAACTGAGGAATTATCTTCTGATCAACCATAATATCGGAAATGATGAGGGCCGTGATACAAACATTATGGAAGGTAATGTTATTGCTTCTCCTTTTGAAAGAGCAGAAGTGTTTTTGCCGCTTGATATTTTGAAGGACGGTGTGGAGGTTATTGACTCTCCCGGTCTGAATGACCCTGCAAGCCACGGAGATATTACGCGCAATTACCTTCCTAATGTACATGCCATTATTTTCTGTATAAACGGATTAAAGCCTTATAGTGAAAGTGAAAAGGATACCCTTGAAAAATTAAACTCAATGCACTATGAAACACCTGTTTTTCTGATTACACGTTTTGATAATGTGTGTGAAGATAATGAAGATGAAAATGAAATTGACGCTTACAAAAAAACCGTAATTGCCGATATTAAAAGGCACTCAGCGCTCACAGAGCCGAAATACAGCGAAATGCTTGGTGCTAACGGTATTTTCTTTGTATCGTCCCGTGATGCAAAGCGTTCAAAGCATTCTAATCCGTGGAATGCTGAGCTTTATGAAAAATCCGGATATAAGGAATTTGAACGCTATTTAAGCGATTATCTGGTTAAATGCAAGGGCGATGAGCTTTCCAGACTGATTGTCGAAGGTATCAGAACTGTAGGAAATGATGCTATCAGGAGCCTTAATGAGCAGTACAATGCAGCGGACCTTTCTCTGGAAGAATTCGAAAGCAAAATAAACGAAGTAAAAGGGAAAATGGAATCTGCAAAAAATCAGGCTGTGCTGTTTGTAAGAAGCTTTGAAAATGAACTGGATAAAGCACTTACTGAACTTAAGGTCGTTTGTAAAAAGTTACCTAAAGATGCTTATGAAAAGGTTGATAAGTGGAGAAGTACATACAAATGCTCTGTGAAGAAAGAAATTCTTCACCCGAAAAGAACGGCAGAGGCAATCGGAAAAGAATTTGATGTCCATATGAAGAATCAGTATGAAAGCTTTGCCTTTGAATGGATAGAAAATGTTCTTAAAGCAGAAGTTACAGATAAAATGAAGAAAATAGGTGAAAAGCTTAAGAGCAGAGCAGTGGATCTTGATGAAACGATTAACGATATAAAGGTAGGATTGAATTATACTCATACTTCCGGCGATGAAATGAGCTCGATAGGTTCAAAGGTTGCTTCCGTTGTATATGGTCTTCTTACCTTTGACGTAATCGGTGCCAGTGCCGGAGTTGCGGTAGGTATGGAAGGTCTGATTAAAGGTATAGTTACAAACATAGGCATCAACCTTGCAATTCTTCTTGTTTTTGGTTCAACGGCAGGTCTGCCGATCATTATTGCCGGCGAAATTGCTCAGCTTCTGATAAACGGTCATTTAACTAAAAATACTATAGAAACTAAAGTCTGCGCGAAGGTTGCCGACGAATACAAGAGAATTTTCAGAGAACCCGAAGAGATTGATAAGATTGCAGACAATATGTACAATCAGCTCAAAGATGAGTTCGATAAACTGAA
Organism: Acutalibacteraceae bacterium; assembly: GCA_045538645.1. Taxonomy (GTDB): domain Bacteria; phylum Bacillota; class Clostridia; order Oscillospirales; family Acutalibacteraceae; genus RUG806. The sequence continues at coordinate 11,312 of JAZSRT010000012.1, forward strand.
AGAAGCAGGAAAAGAATCTGCATATGCTGATATCAATCAGATAAAAATTGAAACCGAGCAGCTGCTTGAGGACAAGAAAAAAGGCGAGCAGGCTGTGAATGAACGCAAAAATAATATCACCGTTTGGATTAAAGATATCAACACAATTATTGAAGCATCAGAACAGATCCGAAAGGACGCATTGACATAAGAAAGATTTGAAAGCGGTAAATGACTGCTTACGGTCATTTACCGTGAATATCATAGGATGGTGGATATGTTGGAAATATCAGTATGCATATTCGGCACGAATGACGTTGAAACAGATGCACTGCAACGGTTCGTAGCTGCAGTCTTATTCCGTGCTGATTACCGTGCGAAGGTTTTTTCGTGTTCGTCGGATGTATCCCTTAAAAAAATAACGACCGTATATCCGTATGTTGATTTGTTGTTTTTGCCGGCAACAGCATACGGAATAGGCTTTGGCGAGAAATTAAGGAAAACCAATCGTACCACAACAATTGTATTCTTGTCCGGCGATGATAAAAATGTATATAAGGCTTTCAGCTCGTTACCTATTGCTTATCTGATAAAAGGTAACGATAAAAGAATGCTTTCTGAGACCATTTTAAAAGCTGCATCGTGGGTGGCGTCAGGTAAAAAGATATTTTGTCATGAATCAAGAACTCAGATACTGCAGCTTGATTACAATGATATTGATTACTTTGAAAGTGAATACAGGATAGTTCATATCCACAGAACAGACGGTACGTATGAAACGATAACTGCAAAATTAGATGAAGTTGAAGCCTTGCTGCCGTCGAATAACTTTTGCAGATGTCATAAAAGCTATTTGGTTAATCTGAAAAATATTGCCAAAGTCAATAAATCTGAAAAGACAGTTTTGTTTAAATCGGGTGCAATGGTTTTTTCAAGCAAAGCGCAGTATCCCGCATTGATTTCTGCATTGAAGGGAGAGGTGAACTATGAAACCGTTTGATATTGAACGCATCAGGCAAGAGCTTCGCGATGCGAATGATAACATCATCGAAATTCCTCCGGTTCCGGATATGGATATGCTGGAAAAACTGACAGTACAAAGATTCAACGATTCGGCTGAGGAAGGATTGAGACTGATTTCAAATGTTTCTGAAAAGCTTGACGAGGAGATTGAGCCCTGGAAATACAGTGATGTTCCCGCAAAGGTTACTAAATTGACCATAGAAAAAATAATGATCGAATTGGCAGGTAAGAGTTGGTTTGAGGGGAATGAGGACAGCGGTTACAGCTTAGGCTATGTTATCGGAATTCTTTCTGAAAAAGCATTTGTTCAGTTAAGTGAGCTTACTGTTGCAAATATTAAGGCTTGTCTTGATAACGGCGGAAAAATAATAGCATATTTTCCCGAGCTTGTCTGGAGAGAGTTTTTTGACCGGCTTCCGTCAATGCCAAAGGAGATATTGGGAATGCGTACCGTTGAAATTGAAAAGGTAGTTGACAATTACGGAATAATTATCAACGATCTGTCTTGTGACGAAGGAAGAGGCAGGATGCTGGAATTTGCTGTCTTTGATTGGCTCGCCAAAGACGGTTGGATGTTGGAGGTATACAAATGAGCTGTAAAACTGATTTTAAGGAATGGCTCACCGCAGTCCGCTATTCCCGTAATGTCTGTATGCTGATTCCGATGGAGGCCTGTATGGGTCATCCGATCGTTGTGAAGCAGGGTGTGGAATATATTGTTCCCTTTTTCAAGGTGTCTTCAGTGGAAAATACAGATAAATTGACTGCTCCGTTTGCATATTTAAGAATAAGCTATCCCTCTGTAACAATCCTTACATATAACAGTCTGTATACATTGCCGGAATGGAGAGAGACCGATTGGAATGAAATCTGTGAAGCAAGCGTGAACAGTGTATCGGCTTCAAAAATTGAAGATTATTACAGGTCTGTAAGTTGCGGTGAAAGCTCTGAGTGCAGTGCAGAACAGCAGGACGAATTGCTGTTGGAATGCTTGTTATCGCAGTCCGGCGGCAGCAATGATTCATATCCTCCTGCTTTATGGTATCAAAAGCTGATTGCTGAAGCAAAAAAATATCGATAAGGAGTAAATCCGATGAAAAAAATTGAGTTGTTTATTATGCCTTACGCAAGAGATAACGAGGTAAAGACTCGTCTGATTGTGGATGAAAATAAAATTTACAGCAAGGATAACCGTCTGACAAACTTAGTTGTTTATCAACCGATGCGTAAATGGTTGACTCCCTATAAAAAGAAACTGTTTGTGTGGGACGGATTACTGGAGGAAGTAATTGAAGAATTTAACGACAGGTCAATACATTTCATTTTTTATGGATTGAAGTCTGATTTTGCTTTGTTCAGAAAAAGTATTCTTCAGCAGCAAATGAACCTGAACCGAAACGGCGGCACTGTTGATGTTGTTCTTGATACAGTGGACAAATGGAATTTCAAGGAAGAGATAAAAGAGTTGACAGAAGTGTTAAATGATTTGTGCATTGAGGCAGACAACTGGGGTGAGGACGATATCATAAAAGAGATAGACTGTCTGAAAAGTGAAATAAGCTCCTGTTACGCAGTGTTGAACTGCGAATTTACTTCTGCCGGGGATGAAATTAAGCGTAGTCTGGAAGAAAGTAACTTAGTAATTAAGAGTGATTCTCAATTAACCGTTATTCCTGTAGACAAAAATGCTTCTGTTTCTGCACTCCGTGATTTTATTACACAGTCAGCCGCAGAGGACGATAAGAACAGAAAATACTTAGTCATAAACACTTCAATGCAGGAAAATGATGCTTTGTCTGATACTGTCATTTCGCTTTACAGCGACAATTGTTCAGACATCAGGTATATTGAAAATGCAGGAGAAGATTATATTCCGGAGATAGAAAAGCTTTACTATTACTCCATTCTTCCTGCCGCACTTGAAAAGGCATACGAAATATTACATATGTTCCCGGACCATAAAACAAACAATTACCTGATTGATATTGCCGACAGAATGGATTCTGTTTTTTTCAGCAGTCGTAAATAAGAAGAAAGGAAAAGAATGATTATGAATGAAGAGAATGCTATAGTTAAGTCAGGACAGCAGACAAACGATATTCTCCCCTCTGAAAACGCACTGTCTGAAGCATTGGTAACAGCCGATAAGATAGTCCGTATGCAGTACCTGGCGGAGCTTGATAAAATGGAAATTATTCCTCTTTCCGATAAAGAAAAAAGTATTGCTCCCGAATCTAAAGTAAGACTTTATCATATTGCCTGTCTTACCTATGATGAGAATGAAAGTATATCGGACAAGCTTTCCGGTGTATTTAATTCGATATCAGGCTATGATGCTACTGCAGTGTTCATTTTAAAACACGACGGAAACAAAACTGATTTATATATGGGTACTGCTTGTGATGATCCTCAGAAGGTTCAGCTTGCGTCAAGAACTTTTTCCCGTGCGTTATCAGGTAATTTCCCCGGTTGCATTTCCGAAAGTACAACCGAAACCCAGGTCAAGGAGCTTCTTGATAATGTTATGGATTACGATCAGGAAGAGTCTTTGGCAATTGCCTCCATTTCAAGTATAGCTTCTGTCAGAGGCGAGGGAATGTCTTATTTACAGGGAATGGAAAAGCTTGTAGACGGTATGCACGGAATACCTTTTAATCTTGTGATTTTAGCTTCGGCTCTGTCTCATAAGACCATTGCGGCAATAAAAAGCGGATATGAAAATCTTTACACTCAGCTGACTCCCTTCCATAAAATGAGTGCGTCAATGTCTGACACAGATACTCAGAGCTTTTCCAGGTCTATCGGGGAATCTCTTTCCGAGACCATGACAACATCACAGGGAACTACAGATTCTACTACAGACTCAACGGGAATGACCCGCACGCTTACAAGAACAAAGCAGGATGAAAAAACAGGTAAGGATAAGGCCGTTGATATTTTTGCAGCCGCCGTAAGTGTAGCAGGAACAGTTGGCGGTGCGGTGCTTGGCGGCGGAGATTTTATCTGTGCAAGCGTTGGCGGAAGCATCGGCGGTGCGCTGGGCAAAGCTGCTCAGACAATGCTTCAGAGTCCTGTGGGAAGCTCTTCTGAAGGTTCTTCCGAAAATGAAAGTATTTCTATCAGTAAAGGTAAAAATTATTCTGAAAGCAAGGCTGAAGGAAAAACAGATACTACCACCGATACGATGGGTGATACTCATTCAACAGGAAAAACCATGCAGTATTCTATGGAAAACCGTTCAATAGGCAGCCTTCTTTCTGCCATTGATGTTCATATCAACAGATTAACTGCCTGTGAAGGCAACGGTGCTTTTCAGTGTGCAGCATATCTTATGGCGGCTGATCAGGCTACCGCAAGAATGGGTGCAAGCTTATACCGTTCACTGCTGACAGGTTCAACTCCCGAGGCAAGCGTGTCCTATGTGAATGTATGGCAGGAATCAAAGGATACCGCACTGCTTTGTGAATACTTCAAGCATATGAAGCATCCCCGTTTTTCGGTTGAAAATGAATTACTGGGTGATGTTACGGCAACCACCACCGCTTCGTCCCAGGAGCTTCCTCTGCATTTTGCATGGCCCAGAAAATCCTTGCCCGGTTTGATGGTTACATCCCACGCAGAATTTTCCCGTGATATCATAAAAACCGGAAAAAACGACACAGGTGTTCAGATAGGAAGTATTACACATATGGGAAGTGTAAGCGAAACTAAGGTGAATCTGTCCCTGAATGAGCTCAGGAACCATACATTCATTGCAGGTCAGCCCGGTACGGGTAAATCAAACTTCTGCTATGTTCTGTTGGACAGACTGGTAAAAAGCGGCGTGAAGTTTTTGGTTATCGAGCCTGCAAAGGGTGAGTATTCAACAATTTTCGGCGGCAGAGATGATGTAAACGTTTTCGGAACAAACAGCAAATATGCCCCCGTGCTGTCCATTAATCCTTTTTCTTTCCCCGAAGGGGTGGATATCAGCGAGCATATGGACAATATAATCCAGGTATTCAATGCCAGTTGGCCTATGTATGCAGCTATGCCGAACATCCTGAAGGATGCGCTTGAACAGGTATATGTTTCTTGCGGATGGGATCTGGAAACAGGCACCTGTTACCACGATGTTCCTGTATTCCCAACTTTTACGGACTTACTTAAAATATTGCCTAAGGTCGTAAGAAGCTCGGAATATTCTCAGGAGGTAGAAAGTAATTATATCGGTTCTCTTGTTACCCGTGTCAAATCAATGACAAACGGTATTTGCGGAAAGATTTTCTCTTGTCAGCAGACAGATTATAAAAAGCTGTTCGATGAAAACACAATTGTAGATATCAGCCGTATCGGCTCAGGTGAAACAAAGTCACTGATTATGGGCTTTTTGGTTATTTGCCTTCAGGAATATCGTGACTGCAACAGAAAAGGAATCAACGAGCCGTTGCGTCACGTGACACTTCTTGAAGAGGCTCATCACCTTCTCAGAGCCACATCGGGAAGTCAGTCTATGGAGAGCGCAAATCTTCGTGGAATGTCAGTTGAAATTCTGACCACTGCCATTGCTGAAATGCGTTCATACGGCGAAGGCTTTATCATTGCGGATCAGACCCCCTCAATTATGGCTGAAGCAGTAATCAGTAACACAGGCTCAAAGGTAATTTTCAGACTGCCCAATATCAAGGACAGAACACCTGTTGGTGTGGCGGTTTCTCTTAATGCTCCTCAGATCGAGGAAATTGCACGTCTTGATACAGGTGTGGCAGTTGTCCATCAACGAGGATGGCTTAATCCTGTTTTGAGTAAAATAGATTATTTCCCGTCGGAGAACTTCTGTCCTTTGCAGTACGATCCCAACGATACTCCCGAGGCTAAAATTTTGGATGCCAGAGGAACCTTCCTTAAATTATTATTCTGCAAGAGAATGAAAACAGAGGCACCGTCCGAGGAGACCTGTAAAGAGGCTGTTGACGCTCTTGTAAACAGCAGTGTTAAAGGCGATATGAAAATAGTGAAATATATAAATGACTATCTTTCAACAAAATCAATGGGCGCGTGGGATTCTTTCAATGAGATTTGTGAAGCGGTAAAAACCACATTCAATACAGATGTTTTGTTTACACCCTTCCCGGATGAGCCTGTTGAGTGGAACGCAAAGGCTTGCAATTATATGAAAAAAATTGTCAATGCAGACGAGACTGTCGTCAGGAGTTTTCTTGCCGTTGCTATTATGAGCAGAAATGCTGATGCGGCTCGGGCCAAGCCGTTTTATCTTAAATGGTTGGAAATTTTCAAATAATTTGACAAAAAATGCACTTTCGAAGGTCAAAAATACAAAAAAATATATTTTTTGATCTTTGCGTGCTATACTCTGTGCGTAATCAAAAATCAAAAACCTGAACAGAAAAAGTGATTTTATTACATAAAAAATATTGGAGGTAAGACAGATGACTATTCAGGAAATTAAGAAGGCATTGGTAGAAAACAAAAATCTCGATGAGGTACAGGTTGAAAGAGTTTCTGAAAAAATTGAAGCACTTTCCCCTGACATCAGAGAAGCATTTGAAAAATGGATCGAAACAAATGATATTGCAAGTCCCGAATATTCGGGTTATGACGTAAACGCAGTATTAAAGGCTCAGCCTCATATGACTGTTCTTGCAGGATATCTTACTCTTGATTGGATAAGAAGAGATCCTGATGCCGCCATAAAGGCCGTCAAGCAAACCAGGTATGTCAAAAGAATTATAAGAAACTGATTGCCCGGGTGGTTGTTTCAGATAATTTATTAAGAAATGTAAAAAAGCTACAGGAGGAATAAAAGATTATGGATTCTGTTTTTAATACTTTTGGTGGTGTGTTACCTATGAGCGGAGGCTTTAATGAAGGAACAAATGAAATCCCTGGAGGATCGGAAATAAGAGATATCAATAATTCAGAAGGCGTTATATATGATGAAGGTGATATTGAAAGAATTGAAATTTGCTCGGATATTATGGCTGAGATATTTACCGACGAAGTGGTTTCAAACTGGGAAAATCTCTCTATTGAAGAAAGAACAGGTTATCTCAATGAATACTATATCACCTCAGGACAGGCTCTTGGTATTGAAACAAAGGGTGTATATGTTGAAGATCTGCAGGCATTGTACGGAGCGGGTACTACGGGTGTAAACTGCGGAGACGGTTATATCGGTATTGATATTACGAGGGTGGCGGATCCGTCACAATTAAAAGACCTGCTTGATACAGCCACACACGAAATGAGACACCAGCTTCAGACGGATGCTATCAGAAATCCTGATGCATTTCCTGATATCCCCCGTGAGACAATAGAAAAATGGGAATATGAATTTATAAACTATATTGACCCGTCCTATGATTTTGAGGGCTATGAGAATCAGGCTATTGAGACAGATGCAAGGGCATTCGGTGATGAGGTTGTAAACGACTTTATGTCCGATACAAAAAGAGATATATATTCGGCAGAAGCCATTGAAAATCAAGTTCCCGAAGCCATACTTGCCGATATAGAACAAACGGGCGGCAATATTGAATTGTCAGCGGTACAAGAGGGAATAGAGGCAGACAGTTTCAATACAGCGGAAATGAACAGCAGGCTGGATGCTTTTGTAAGCGAGGATCTTGATGCTTTATTTGAAATCGTGAACAAGGCTGAAAGTACGGAAACCTATGAGGGCGCCGACGATATTGGTACTGTTGTTAAGCAGGGTTCGTCCTGCGGATCAGGTAAAGGATGTATGGGCTCTCATTATTGCTCAGGATATTAAGTCATTATGGATATTATAACTCGAAATTTTTCTCCTGACGGAAAAAGTGCAAATATGCTTGGTATCTGGTTTACCAATGCGTGCAATCTTAACTGCAGCTATTGCTACATAAAGCAAAAAAGCAATAAAACAATAGATGTAAATTTAGCAGTTGAACTTATATGTAATGAATTGACTAAAAATGACATTCCTCTGAGTGTTATGTTTATGGGCGCGGAGGCTCTGACTCATTTTAATGAGTTAAAGGAAATTGCAGAACGTGTAATTGCTTTTAAGAGTGAAAGAAAGGTTTCCTTTTTCATTGCTACCAACGGAACACTTTTAACTGAGGAAATGAAGCAGTGGTTTGAAAAAAACAAGGAAACAGTTTCTTTAGGGCTCAGCTACGACGGCGGCGATGAATCTCAGGATATTAACAGAAGTAATTCTTCTGTTAATATCGACAGAGATTTTTTCAAAAAGACCTGGCCGAAGCAGCCTTGGAAAATGACTGTCAGTGAGAATACTGCTCCGTGCATTGATAAGGATATTATCGCACTTCACGAACAGGGAATTCAGTTTACCGCAAATGTTGCCTATGAAGAATATATGTGGCCCGAGGAGTCGATTCTGCGGTATGAATTAGCACTTTACCGATTGGCGGATTACTACATAAAAAATCCTCAGATAAATCCCTGCAGTCTTTTTGTGGAACCGGAGTCAGTATTGGATGAACCTGAAAAAGAAAAGCAGCCTTGCTATTGCAGCGCAGGAAACTCGATGTTCTTTTATGATATGGATGCAACGGCTTATCCTTGCCATATGTTGTCAAATCTGGTTTTGCCTGAAGGCAAAACACTGAAAGGCAAATTTTTCGACAAGGATACAGACTATGAGGATCCTCGCTGTAAGTACTGTGCAGTGAAGCATACCTGTTATACCTGTTTAGGTGCAAATTATGCCTACAGAGGTGATATCCGGTTAAGGGATCCTTTGCATTGCAGATTGTATCAGGCGAATCTGAAGGCATCGGTGCATATGTGGGTAGGAAGATTGAAAAACAAAGAGGCGTACAGCGAAAGGGAAAAAAATATCATTAATGCTTCTTACAAGCTTATGGAAGCTTTTCGTGCCGGAAGGATAGGTATGAAGAAATAAATAAAATTACGAATTGCTTCGGGAATTTATCCGGGTGCGCAATAATGCAGCAGAAAAATGAACGGAGCGCAATGTGGAGATTTATTTACACACTGAAAAAACGCTTGATAATAAAGCTGCTTTGTTTCGGTAATTTAATGTGAAATAAGAAAAAAATCGGTTTTCGATGCCATATGATTTTTTTCAGAAAGGAAGTAAAAATGAACACATCAGCAAAAACAAGTAATGACGGCACTTTCAGTCTCGTCTACAAGATGATCAAAAGCAAAGCCAATTCCAATGCCTTTATTCAAGGTGTAACGGGTTTTGCAGGTTTTCCTGCAACATTGGTCGTTGACGGAATTGTAATATTTACACACTATGAACCGTTGATAAACGACATCAGAAAGGTTTACGGCAGAAATAAAATTTCGGCCAAGGACTTGTCGCCTATGATGTCAAGCCTTGTCAAGGACCTTCTTCTTGACATTGCGGTGGATAAGGTTTTGGGACATATTCCCGTAGCAGGTGCTTATTTTAACGCTGTTTCAGCAAAGGCTCTCACCTGGAGATTCGGAATGCTTGTCGCAATAATCTCATCAAGAGGAGAAGAATTTAACAGGGAGAATATTTCAAGCGTTATAAAACTTATCCGCTACATCACACCGCTGAATGAACTTTTAAAATTCAAGAAACCTGATTATGATGTGTTCAAGAGAATCGCGACATCAGTAAGCGGTATCGAGATGTCTGAATTTGATAATAAGATACGGACAGCACTCAGTGCTTTTGAATAATAATTTAACGGCAAACGGTTTCCTGAATTATTTCGGGAAACCGTTTGTGTCTATATTAATTTTTACAAAAAGAGTGATGATTTATGTTTTTTAAAAAGAAAAAAGAAACTACTGAAGAAATTACCAGAGCACTCATTGACAAGTGCCTTGAAATTCTTTTGACGCAGTTACCGGAAAAAAGAATGCCAAACGGTCATATCCTTCCGTATTTTGTTTGTTTCGATGTTCCCGGAACAAAAAATGAGGCGTTTTTACGAATGGAAAGAATGGATGACAATGTAAGCTTTCAGGTCCACGTTCTAAGATCGGGAACATTCAGATCATATTCAAATTTTTTGCATAGCTGCCATTACAATGATATTGAAAAATACCTTCGTGATGAAGTAGATCGTGAGCAGATTTATGATTCGGTTGTTCATTTGTCGGAAGATGTGGATGAATATTGGGCTTAATGGTGTGAATGCAGATGTTGGATTTTTAATAAAAGGACAGATAAAATGAAAATAATAAAGGGTAAATACAGCGAGGCTGTTGTATATACCGATATAATAAACGATTCAGCCTGTGATCAGATAAAGATGTTATGTGACTTAAGCTTTACTGAGGGCTGTAAAATAAGAATAATGCCCGACGCTCATGCAGGAGCAAGCTGTGTCATCGGCTTTACTGCTGACTTGGGTGACAAGGTTATACCGAATATAGTCGGTGTTGATATCGGTTGCGGTATGCTCACCGTTAAGTTAGGTAAGATTGATATTGATTATGCACGACTTGATTCGGTTATAAGAGAATTTGTTCCTGCCGGACAGGAAATACATGAAAGCGAAAAGGTAGCATTTCCATTGTTGGAAGAATTGCACTGCTTTAAGGCAGGTAGATTGAAAAACAAAGACCTTATCAGATGCAGCCTTGGTACTCTTGGTGGTGGAAATCATTTTATAGAGGTAGATGCGGATAATGAGGGCGAAAAATACCTTGTTATACATACCGGCAGCAGAAATCTGGGAGCACAGGTTGCAAGAATATATCAGCAGGCAATTGATGACCTGATAGGCTGTAATCTCTATAACAAAAAGAGACTTGAGATTATTGAAGATTACAAGTCCCGTGGGATGGAGACTCAGATACCGCAGGCTCTGGCCGAGTTTGCTGAAGAGTGGAAAAAAAGGGAGATAACTATCCCTGAGGAGTACTGCTATCTTACCGGTGAAATGCGTGAAAGATATCTTCACGATATGGATATATGTCAGAAATTTGCAGAGCTCAACAGAGTAACTATTGCCAACATTATTCTTAAAAATCTTTTCAATAAGAATATTGATGACTTTGAGTGGTTCCAGACTATACATAACTATGTTGATATGGAGACAAAGATAATCCGTAAGGGTGCTGTTTCCGCCAAAAAAGACGAGCTTCTGCTTATCCCTATTAATATGCGTGACGGAAGTCTTATTTGTGTCGGTAAGGGTAATGAGGACTGGAACTGCTCCGCACCCCACGGTGCAGGCCGATTATTCTCACGCTCTCAGGCGAAGGCAGAGCTGAGCATGGAAAACTATAAAAAGTCGATGGAGGGTATTTATACTACTTCGGTATCTCTTGAAACTCTTGATGAGTGCCCACAGGCGTATAAGCCTATTGAGAGCATACTTGAAAACATTGTGCCTACCGTTGATGTGCTTAAGATTATTCGCCCGGTTTACAATTTTAAAGCGGGAGATTTGCAGAAGTAAAAATCATAAATGAGAGAGGTGATATGTGTTGACAGAAGTAACTTATGAATGTAGTGCTTGTGTGGAATATAGTAACTTCATATACAAAATATCTCTTCTCAGCGACCTGCACCTTACAAGAAAAACCGGCAGAGTTATGAGGGCACTTGAAAAAGCTTTCCAAAGCGACTGTGTCCTCATAGCAGGTGACCTTGTTAATGACGGAAAGTCTGAACAGCTTGAGCTTTTTGAGGAGTGTGTAAGAAATACGGCAAAAGATAGCATCCCATTATTCAGCGTAGGCGGAAATCACGACTTCCCCATAGAGGGATTTAATGAAGATGAATTCAATTATTGGGACTTGCAGAGAAGATTTCTTAACAGAAACAAAAATCTCGGTTTTGATATTGAAGAACACGAAAGCGGATGCTGCTCTGCAGTGAATGAGCATATTCATATTTTCGGCTGGAAGTGCGTTGATGAAAGCAGAAACTTTTTCTTCGGCAAAAAGGAAGAACAGTTAAAATGGCTTTCTGAAAAGCTGGAGGAGCACAAGGATAAAAAGTATCAGATTGTCTGTTCTCACGCACCGCTTATTGCTCATAATCCGCAAAGAAAGCCTGACGGACAGCCTTACTTTGACAGCGACACAAAACTGCAGAGGATTATAGATTCACACGAAAATATAATTTTTGTATCGGGACATACTCATTTTTCTCCTAATAATTTGCAGGGTAATGTTGATTATGATAAGGAGAGAAATAATATTTACATAGATGACGGCAGCGTCTGTCCTACCACATATAAATCCAACGAAGATTTTGCTCTTAAAGAATGGACGGACGGTGTTGTTACAGAACTTGCGATTTATGAAAATGGTGTGGAGATAAATTACAATGCTATCCACCTTGGTAAAAAGTTTGCAAGGGGATATTGCAGATTTGAGAAAGAAGAGGAAAAGAATAATGAGATATTAAGAAACTCCTCGTGATGAAATTGACTGGTTCCGCGAGGAATACGAATTTTTAAGCAATTTTTATCCATCAAAAGTGTTTTTTGACGGTATCACGTACTATAATTCGGAAGCTGCTTATCAGGCACAAAAGAGTCTGAACCCCGAAGAACGAAGTGCCTTTGCAAAGCTTTCTTCCGATGAAGCAAAGCGACTCGGCCAAAAGATTGAAATGCGTCCTGACTGGGATGAAGTAAAGTTCAATATAATGGAGAAGGTCGTTTATGCAAAATTCACGCAAAACCCAACCCTTGCACAGGATTTGCTTGGTACAGGCGATAAGGTGCTGAAAGAGGGTAATTACTGGAAAGATGTTTACTGGGGCGTTGATATAAGAACCGGCGAGGGCGAAAACAATCTCGGCAAAATTCTTATGGCTCTGCGTGACGATTTCCGTAAAAACGGTGTTACTGAAGCTGAATCACCCTGCGATTTTCTTAAAGGGCCCTTTGAAGGAATGTATATCAGCGACAGAGATATCACTCTTTCAGATTGCGATTGTATTGTGAATGCTGCAAACGAAACCCTTCTCGGCGGCAGCGGTGTAGACGGTGCTATCCACCGTGCGGCAGGACCTGAACTCAGGGAAGAGTGTTCAAAGCTCGGCGGTTGCTGCGTGGGAGAAGCAAAACTGACAAATGGATATCGCTTAAAGGCAGAGTACATTATTCATACCGTCGGACCGAAATATCCTACTGAAAATTGCCGGGATAATTTAGTAAAATGCTACAGGACAAGCCTTGATTTGGCAAGAGAACACGAAATCCACAGCATTGAATTCCCGTCAATCTCTACGGGAAAATTCAGCTATCCCAAAAAGGAAGCCTGCAAAATCGCTGTGGAAACGGTGTGTGGTTGGCTCAAGGAAAACAAGGGCTATGATATGAAGGTTGTATTTTGTTGTGTTGACCCTAAAATATCTGAGTTGATTTATGAAGAATTAAACAGTATATAATTGTTAACATATAGAGGTATAGATATATGAAATTTAAAAACACTGAATATTTAAAAAGTGCAATGCTTGGCCTGATTGTTGCCGATGCTCTCGGTGTCCCCTTTGAGTTCAGACACCGTGATACTTTCAAGGTTATGGGGATGGTTGGCGGTGGTACACACAATCAGCCGGTCGGCACGTGGTCAGATGACAGTTCAATGGCACTGGCTACGCTTGACAGTATGATTAAAACTGCAAAGTTTGACTGTGATGATGTAATGGAACGGTTTGTCAGTTGGTTTGACAACGGAGAATACTGTCCGTACGGAGAATGCTTTGATATCGGTCACACAACACTGACCGCAATCGGAAAATTCAAAAACGGTTATTCTGCTACCCGTTGCGGTGGCAGAGGCTTCAGGGATAACGGAAACGGCTCTCTTATGCGAATCCTGCCGATTGCTTTTGTTGAACATACAGTTGACGATATTCTTGATTTATCATCCCTGACCCATGCTCACGAGATATCGCTTATGTCGTGCAGACTTTATGTTCAGATTGCGGAAAATCTTATGAGCGGAATGTCGAAAGAAGATGCAATCACCCACCTTAAGTGCTGTGTTGATGAATGTGAAAAGATTCCTCAGATGAAGGATTATCCGAGAGAACAAATCAAAAGCTCCGGCTATGTTATCGATTCCTTCGAGGCCGCGGTATGGAGCTTTGTTAATTCAGAAAGCTACAGCGAATGCGTTGTCAAAGCCGTCGAGCTTGGAGATGATACTGATACGGTTGCCGTAATTGCCGGCGGTCTTGCAGGCATTTACTACGGCATCGGCGGAGAAAAAGGTATCCCCGAAGAATGGATCGATACTCTTGCAAGAAAAGACTGGATTCTTGAAATGCTTGATAAGGCTTGTCAGAAATAAACACACGGATGTGGTAAAATGGAAGAAAGATATTATAGTGAGCTTCTTTTTGCAGCAGTAAGAGGATATGCTGAACGAATCGGCAAAGGTATCTGTGAATTATCCTCTGAAGATGAAGAAGAAATAGTACATTTTGCACGTGAAAACGAATTTAAAACACACCACTTTAAAAAGAAAGAAATTTTGCCGAGAGTTCATAAGGTTATCGGCTTTCTCAGAAGCATATATTTTGAAAATCTGCTTGATGTAGGAAGCGGAAGAGGCGTATTCCTTTTCCCTTTTCTTGAAAAATTTCCTTATGTCGACGTTACTTCGGTCGATATTCTTGACAAGCGTGTTGAACTGCTTACAGACATAAAAAACGGCGGCATTGACAGACTGAATGTTGTCAAGGCAGATATATGTACTCAGCCGTTCCCGGATAAATCTTTTGACGTTATCACATTGCTTGAAGTTCTTGAACATATTCCCGATGTGAAAAAAGCAATTGCTTCTGCGGTTAAAATGGCAAGAAAATATATTGTTGTTTCAGTACCGTCAAAGGAGGACAACAACCCCGAACACATACATCTGCTGACGAAAAATCTGCTGACAGAATATTTTAATGAGTGCGGTGTTACAAAGCTTCACTTTGACGGTGTGAACGGACACCTTATAATGATTGCCACAATAAAAGAGGGTGAATAAAATGGATTACAGTTTAGTTAAATATCCCCGTACACAGCATCTGCAAGGTTCAAGACTACAGCCGGGTGATGAAGATTTAAGCCAGATTCCGTTTGAAAATATCTTTGGTAAAAATATTGTAATTGAAGAAAAAATTGACGGTGCAAATACGGCAATTTCCTTTGACGGTGACGGCAATCTGCTTTTACAGAGCAGAGGCCATTATCTTGACGGCGGTTACAGAGAGCGTCACTACAATCTGATGAAACAATGGGCATTTACATACCGCGACTTGTTTTACTGTGTGCTCGGCAGCCGCTACATTATGTACGGTGAGTGGATGTACGCAAAGCACACGGTTTTTTACGATGCATTACCTGATTATTTTATGGAATTTGATATCTATGACAGGGAAAGAGGAGTTTTCCTTTCAACGGCAGAAAGAAGAAAGTTTACGGATAAAATGGGTATTATTTCTTCCGTTCCTGTTTTGGCTGAAGGTGTTTTTAAATCAAAAGAAGATATTTTAAAATATCTTGGCGATTCAAATTATATCACAGAAAATCATATTGAGGTTTTAAAATCCCTTTGCGAAAAATATGATCTGGATATTGAAAGAAATGTAAGAGAAACAGACCCGTCGTGTACAATGGAAGGCTTATACATAAAAGTTGAGGAAGACGGTATTGTTAAAGAAAGAATGAAATATGTGAGAAATTCTTTTTATCAATGCGTAAATGAATCAAAATCACATTGGCAGACAAGACCGATAGTTCCGAATCAGTTGAAAAAAGAAGGCAGATGATTATGCTTTACAGTGAAAATTTCAGAGAAGTACTAAATTGCATTCCGACTGCAGATGAAACCAAAATACCTTGGGATAAATTAGAAAAAACTCAGTTAGGTTCATTATTTCATAAAATGAGCACGATAGAGCAGAACCCTGAGCATCATGGTGAAGGTGATGTTTATTGCCACACAAAATGTGTCTGTGAAGAGCTTATAAAATTACCTGAATACCGTAGTTGTTCTGAAGAAGATAAAACTATACTGTTTTTATCGGCACTTCTGCACGATATTGGAAAAATAAAATGCACAAAAACAGAAGACGGAAAAATTGTTGCTCCCGGTCATGCATCAAAAAGTGCACTTATGGCAAGGGAATTATTGTGGAAGGATTTCGGACTTTGCGGAAATGAAGAAAAACAACAGCTGAGAGAAAGCATCTGTTTTCTTATCAAATACCATTCTTTCCCACCTCATGTTATCAAAGAGGAAAATCCCGAACAAAAAATTCTCAGAATTGCTTCTGTTGGTAACCTTGCAAAATCATTTAATCTAAAAAAGCTTTGTATTCTGAGCGAAGCTGATGTACTTGGCAGAGAATGTTATGATAAAGAAGATTATCTTGAAAGAAACGAATATTGTAAAATGATCGCAGAAGAACTTGGGTGTATTGAAAAACCTTATTCTTTCAAAAACGGTTTTTCTCAAAGAGCGTATTTCTTAAAGAAAACAACATGGTGTGATCAGGAAATGTTCAACGATACTTGGGGAAAGGTGATTATGATTTCGGGACTTCCCGGCACGGGAAAGGACACATGGATTTCAGATAATTATCCCGATTTGCCAATGGTATCCCTTGATGAAATCAGAAAACAATTGAAAATACTTCCCACTGACAATCAGGGAAAGGTAATTACGACTGCTCAGGGAATGGCAAAGGAATATCTCAGAAAAAAACAACCTTTTGTATGGAATGCAACGGATATAACGGAAGCCACAAGAGCGAAATGGATTTCCCTTTTTGAAAAGTACGGCGCCGCAGTTGAAATTGTTTTTCTGGAAACAGAATGGGAACAAGAGCTTCAAAGAAACGAAAACCGTGACAGCTATGTTCCTTTAATAAAAATAGAGGATATGCTTTCAAAACTTGAAATTCCCCAACCTTTTGAGAGTGAAAAGGTTGGGTGGGAAATAACATGACAGAGGAGAATTATATATGATTACAATAAATTTTGATCTTAAAGACAGAAGAGATGAGGATCTCATTCAATTAACATTCTGGCAACTATGAAATTGGATGAGCTTAGCCTTGAAAATGAAAAAGATTATCTGGCAACCACAACGGACAGAGACGGAGAGCTTATCAGTAACCGATATGGTTTACGTAGTGGTACATTGATTTGCAAATTGTCGAAAAGTGAATCCGGGTATCAGTACAGGATTGATTCTGAAGTAATAGATAAGAGTGTGGATGAGGATGTATTTTTACAGAATTGGAGAGACGTGCATCCTGACCGGATAGTCAGAATTTTTATGAGAGCTCACTTTGATGATCTGGTGGGTTGCCTGATTGTTCATCATCAGCGTGACTGAATGTTAAGTATAGAAAAGCATGAAAAAATGGAGGTAAAAAGTAGATGTGAAACACGAGCTGTTTTTTTAAACACCCTATGATAAAATCAATTGTTTGTTTTTCTCAGGTGAATATTAAAATTGTGTGGTGGTATAAGTGAAAACAATAAAAGCTGTTTACATACAGAATAAAGCATTAATCATAAGTACAGTAATGCTTGTTCTGTGTGCTGAAGTAGTAAATGCTTTGATCGTTGTAGGTTTTAATGAACCGATTGATGTTGATTTTGCTTTAAACGGAGCATTAAAAATACTCGGAATGATTTTTGGTGTTGTAGCAGCATACGTATTTATTTCACGGCTAAAAGAGGAATTAAGTCCTGTTCTTGCATTTTTTTTGCGTTGTGGGGATGAGCGTTAGTAATTATTACTGTTGTACCGGTAGATTTGCTTATGATACATTGGTGATGTCTTGTCTTTCGGTTGCTGCAGTATATTTTCTGGCTGTTTATTATCTGGGTCGTTGCAGAGATTCAGTTTTGCATATGATATTTTATATCCTTAAGTTTCCTGATAAACATATTGATTAATACCAATTTATATGTTAAACTTCCCTATATAACCCGATAAAATACAAATTAACGGAGAATGCATATGAAAAATTTATTATCGTACATATTGATTTTTGTAATGATGATTTCTTGTTTTTTCGGCGGTTTTGCAAAAACACCTGAAGACCTTGCTGTTAACGGTGATAACAACACCGGATTTCTGCTTACTGATGAAGAAAAGGAAATTCTTGCTTCAGTAGTTGAATCAGAAACCGCCTGGATAGCTTCATTACAGCTTGATAACGGTGCTATTCCCATGACATATAAAGAGAACGGGGAAGTAACGGTAAATCCTTATTTTGCCGATTTTGCCGCAATGGCACTTCTTGATAATGCCGATAAATATTCTGAAAATGTAAAAGCCTATATGGATTGGCATTTCGGTCATCTTAATTCTGCAAAAAGTGATTATAACGGTGTTGATGCAACCATATATGATTACACGGTTACCGTAAAAGACGGTAAAGTTGTTTCTGAAGCTATAACCGTAAAAGACGGTAAAAATTCTTACGATTCAACCGATTCTTATGCCGCCACTTTTCTTATGCTGTTAAATAAATATTATGAAGTAACAGGCGACATTGAATATATTTCAGCTCACAAGGATGATATTATCCGTGTTACTGAAGCAATGCTTTCAACTCTCAATCGCGGTCTTACGTATGCAAAGCCTGATTATGAAGTTAAATATCTTATGGATAACTGTGAGGTCTATGAAGGACTTCTTTGCGCTCTCAATTTGTTTGAGAAAACTGATATTGACTGTGGTAATATTACCTTAAAAAAGAGTAGCTATGCTCTTAAGTGGATAGAACAGAATATAGAAAATAAACTCTGGGTTGCCGATGAGAATCACTATCACGCTGGTATTGTTAAAAACGGTAACGCTGCTTATGAGTTCAGTTGGAGTGAATTTTATCCTTCTGCAACAGCTCAGCTTTTCCCTGTTATTCACGGTGTGATACCTGCCGACAGCATCCGTGCCGATTCTCTTTATAATAGTTTTTGTGACGAGTATAATTGGCAGACACTTGATATTCCTTCTGAATTTTGCTGGGGTGCTATGGTGTATGCGGCTGCAATTATGGGTGATACTGACAGTGTAATGGCTTATATGGATTCTTATTCCGATTTTGCTTTTTCACGTGAATACCCGCTTTATAATGCTGATGCCGCAAGAGTAAGTATGGCAGCAAATATTCTTTTATCAAATGCGGATTCAGATTGATAAATTAATACTTTTAAAACCGGGGTGATTATTTTTTGTCATCTTGGTTTTATTTTTTTTGTTATTGGCTGAATATACAACCGATCAGTTATAACGGTGGTTTTTTTCTGTTGCTTAATAAAGCTTAAATTGTAAAAAAATATAAATAAAATGAACTTTTCTTCAAAATAATACGACTATACAGATGAAAACGTTTTCATATTTTATTGGAGGTGATGCTTTTGACAGACTTTGAACAATTGCTGACGGAAAACAAATCAGCACTGATAAGATATTTGAGAATCAGAACAGATAACATTTATGATGCTGATGATATTTATCAGGAAACGGTAATTGATGCCTATAAAAATTTTAATACGCTAAAAAATATTAATGCCTTCAAAACTTGGCTGATTGCAATTGCACGTAATAAATGCAACGACTATTTCAGAAAAACTTATCCTGAACGTTTCATTTCATTGGAAGATTTTCTGAATGCCGATTTTGTTGATTCAGGCACAGCATTTTTTGAGCGAATATATATTGATGATATTATGAATTCCTTATCCGACAAAGACAGAGATATACTTGATATGACCTATTATAAAGGATTATCCCAAAAAGAGATATCTCAAAAAACAGGTGTCGCTCTCGGAACCGTAAAAAGCCGTCAGGCATCCGCCCGAAAAAAATTCAGAATATTATATGAAGATAATGTTTCTTCGGAAAGGTCGATTATAATGAAAAAACTACCCGAAAAGCTTCCGTTATATAAAATTGTAAAGCTTGAAGCAGCTCCTTTTGATGTTGATTTTAAGGAATTACAGGGGCTGAGTATTATTCCTGAAGTCGGTGAAAAATGCACATGGGGAATATATAATTCGGTATCGGGAGAATGCGAAGAGTACTCCGAGGTGAATGTAACAGGTTTTGCTGCCGTTCACGGTATAGATGGAGTTGAAATAATAAGCAAAAGATATGATAAGCTTAGCAACAATACAGAAGAACGTCAGTATATTGCGCAGATGACAGATACTCATATCAGATATTTGTCTGAAACTCATACTGAAAACGGTATTAAAAAATGCTTTACTTTTCTTGATACAGAGGTCTTTATGAACAACTGGGGATTCGGTGAAGACAATCTCGGTTATCGAAGAAAACTCAATTCCGACGGTATTATAAAACGTGAAGAAAATATAATAAATTATTCTCAGGACAGGGAAGTAAATGATATCGTCGGCAGATATACCGTAATAATAAATAAAAGAGAATATGATACGGTTTGCCTTATGACTCTCGGACATTTCGGAGGAATTGTTGCAATTGAACAATATATAGATTCAAGCGGCAGAACAGTTCTTTGGAGAAGATTCAACCGTAACAACTGGGCTTTTAACAGATACGGAAAGCTCTGGAGCGAGCAGTTACCCGATAATGAAAGACTTGTGATAAACGGTGAAACCTATGTTCATTGGTACGATTGCATAACTGATTATATAATTTAATTTTGCGGCAGCTTCTGAGAAAAGGAGCTGCTTTTTGTTGACATTCCGTCTTTATATGATAGAATAAATCTATAATATTTACCGAGGTTTTGTATGGAAATTTTTACTTATGTTATGATAGCTGTTGCAGTAATTGCCGCAATAGACAGAATTGCAGGAAACAAAATCGGATTGGGCGAAGAATTTGAAAAATCAATATCAATGATAGCACCGCTTACTGTATCTATGGCGGGTATTCTGATTCTTGCCCCTTCAATATCTCAGCTATTACAGAATATCAGCGGATATTTTCCCGATTTTCTTGATTTTTCAATAATTCCTTCATTAATCCTTGCAAACGATATGGGCGGTGCGCATCTTGCACACGACCTTGCAAAACATGAAGCAATGGGATATTTTAACGGTTTGGTAACTGCATCTATGATGGGTGCTACCGTTTCTTTTATTATTCCTTTTTCTATTCAGGTTACAAAAAAAGAAAACCATTCCGATATCTTTTTCGGTATTCTGTGCGGTATGATAACTATTCCCACAGGTTTGCTTGTTGCAGGAATTGTTGCGGGGCTTAATTTTGTTTCATTGCTTCTTAATCTTATTCCGTTACTTTTGCTCGTTATAATTATCGGTGTGGGAATAATTAAATTTGAAAAAATTACGATAAAGCTGTTTTCGCTTCTTGCCTTATTTATAAAAGCGGTTATAACAGCAGGACTTATCTTCGGAATTATAGAGTATCTTACAGGTAAAGCTCTGATTCCGTATATGGATAATCTTAATAACGCAATTGATATTATTATCAATATAATATGCATTATGGCAGGCGCATTGCCTCTGTTTTTTCTTCTCAAAAAAATATTATCTCCCGTATTGAAAAAATTCGGTAAAAAACTCGGCATAAATGACACTGCAGCCTTTGGTCTGCTCACAACAATAGGTACTTCTGTTCCTACATATGAAATGATGGACAAAATGGATAAAAAGGGAATAGTGCTTAATGCGGCTTTTTCTGTGAGTGCCTCTTTTACATTTGTTGATCATCTTGCCTTTTCCGTATCATTTAACGAAGAGTACATTCTGCCGATGATAACGGCAAAGCTTATTTCAGGTGTTTTTGCTGTTATCGTTGCAAATATCCTTTATAAAAGACGTTCGGTGAAAGTCTGAAAGTGAAAGAGGGTATATATCATATGAATATCTTAAAGAATCATTTACATATAGGGGGCTCAGAGCCTTTTTGCGTTCTTCACGCAAGTGATACTCATCTTACTTTTGCTGATAACAGGGATTGTGAACGTAAAATTTCACTTGCAAAAAACCGTTCAAATACTTTCCCTGATGCGGAAAAAAATATTAATTTTATAGTAAAAAAAGCTGAAGAGCTTAATGCACCTGTAATTTATACAGGTGACCTTATTGATTTTGTATCTGTTAAGAATCTTGAAGCAGCAAAAAAATTTACTGATTCTGCCGACTGTTTTATGGCTGCAGGCAACCACGAATTCAGTTTATTTGTCGGAGAAGCAAAAGAAGACGCCGCCTACAGAAATCAGAGTCTCGAAAAGGTACAGGCAGCTTTTAAAAATGACATCCGTTGTTCTTCAAAAATAATTAACAGTGTTAATTTTGTGGCACTCGATAATTCATATTATCTGATCGAAAAAGAACAGCTTGATTTCCTAAAATCAGAATGTGAAAAAGATATGCCTGTAATTCTTTGTATGCACACACCTGTTTATACAAAAGAAATTTTTGAATTTATGACAGACGGGCAGGGAAGTCCTGCTTATCTTATGTCGGTACCTGAAGATATGATGATAAATTATTCTCCCGACAGATTTGAACAGCAAAAGCAGGATGAATTTACAAAGGAAGCATACGATTACATAGTGTCAAGTAAAAAAATAACGGCAATTCTTACAGGTCATATACACAGAGATTTTGAATGTTTGATTAATAATACAATACCGCAGATTTCAACAGGAGTCTCAACATTAAGAGAAATTTACATAGATTGAGGTCAATAATATGAAGTCTTTTTCAAAACTCAGAATTGACGGTTTTTCAGATTGTCATGTGCAGGGAATTGCGATTGATAAAAAAAAGGAATATATGTATTTTTCCTTTACAACAAGCCTTATTAAAACCGACCTTAAGGGAAATATTATCGGAAGTGTTAAAGGTATAACAGGACATTTGGGATGCCTTGCATATAATTATGAAGACGGCTGTGTTTATGCTTCTCTTGAACATAAAGATGATGCTGTAGGTAACGGTATTCTTGAAAAGCTCAACAAAAAAATAGAGTTTCCGAACAGCTTCTATATTGCAATATTTGATGTTGAAAAAATCACAAGACCTGATATGGATGCAGAAAAAGACGGTATAATGAAAGCCGTATGGCTGAAGGAACCCTGTGAAGATTACCGTGCAAAAGGCCACAGATACGGCTGCAGCGGCATAGACGGAGTTACCTTCGCACCAAAGCCCGGAGAAACAGCAGGAAATTATCTGTATGTTGCCTACGGAATATACGGTGATACAAAAAGAAGTGATAACGATCATCAGATAATGCTTTGCTATGATGCAAAACAGTTTTCAGAGTATGCATTGCCTCTTAATCAGAATGACCTGCACGAAAACGGACCTGAATGCGCCGACAACAGATATTTTGTTTATACGGGAAATACCACTTACGGCATACAGAATCTTGAATATGATGCCGACAATAAATGCCTGTTTGCCGCCGTATATAAAGGCAAAAAACTGCGTTTCCCAAACTATTCGATGTTTGCCTTTGACATATCAGACGTGCCTGAAATTCAGGAATTAAAAGGACTGAAAGAATACGGCGCAATTCTGAAACTTAAAGACTTCCCGTTCTTTAACCGCAACGGAAACATATGCGGAACCAATTTTCCCTTCGGCAGTACAGGTATGATTTCCCTCGGAGAAGGGAAGTTCCTCTTTTCCGAAGATTTCAAAGATAAAAACGGCCACGGAACAGAAGTTTTTTCTTACATTCTTGATAAGAAAAAAGGTTTTGAGAAAATAGAAGCAGATATCTGAAAAAAGAAACAGATATCTGCGAAAAAATATTGACAATAACCTTTAAGTTGTGTATAATGCACCTTGTAATAACTTTTGGGGGTTCGTTCCGTACACAATACACTCAGAACCGCCCCGCTAAAAACTTAACAAATAAATTACTCAGTGTGCCCTTTTTTGGGGGCGTAGCTCAGCTGGGAGCCCAAAGCACTCAGAAACGCACCCTCACTAAAAATTGAATATTATACTCATGGGGCATTAGCTCAGTTGGGATGAGTGCTTGACTGGCAGTCAAGAGGTCAGGGGTTCGACCCCCCTATGCTCCACCATGGAATCCGTAATCGTTATGATTGCGGATTTTTTCTTATGTGAAGATTTATTGAAATGTTCATATACTTATGGTATAATTTAGAAAATAATTCTATGGATGTGTATCATGAGAAAGAAACTATATTCTATTATCGAGCCTGTTGGTAACGACAATAAATTAAGCAACATATATGATTTTATAATGATGATAACTATTGTTGTTAGTATAATCCCTCTGGCATTTAAAGAAACAAACGCTCTTTTTCAATGGATTGATTATATTAATGTAAGCATTTTTATCTTAGATTATCTTTTTAGATTATTAACTGCTGATTATAAACTCAAAAAATCAGTTGCTTCATTTTTTGTGTATCCACTTACCCCTATGGCAATTATTGATTTGGTTTCTATTTTACCCTCACTAACGGTATTAAATAGCAGTTTTAGATTGTTAAAACTTTTCAGGTTATTAAGAACATTAAAGGTTTTAAGAGCTTTTAAATTTTTAAGATATTCCAAAAGTTTTGATATAATTTCCAATGTGTTCAAAAAACAGAAAAAGGTCTTATCTGCTGTTGCAACAATGGCTGTAGCGTATGTCTTAATATCAGCTTTAGTTATTTATAATGTTGAGCCTGAATCTTTTGAAACTTTTTTCGACGCAATTTATTGGGCAACAATATCACTAACAACAGTAGGTTATGGAGATATTTACCCTGTAACAACAATTGGTAGAATTGTCACTATGATTTCATCTGTTTTTGGTATTGCTATAATAGCGTTACCATCCGGTGTCATAACAGCTGGATATCTTGAAGAGGTAAACAAATAAAACCACCAATAACATTAACTTTAATTCATAACTCCGAGTAGTATCAACTACCCGGAGTTATTCTTTTACGCCACTTTATCTACCCCTACCATAAACTGCTCAAAGTCAATATTAAACTCCACTTTCAGCTTGTACTTTAAGTTTTCTTGAAATACTCATATTTCTATGATATAATACGATAAATGTTACAAGGAGAAATG
>JAZSRT010000038.1:0-47149 GCA_045538645.1 Acutalibacteraceae bacterium
CATGCAAAGAGCATTTTTCGTTCTGCCCGACGCGGGCGCCATACGCTTCGGTCTTAAGCAGATTGACAACATCTTAAAGCGCCTTAAGGGTGCAAAGTATGCACAGACCACAAAATACCTCGAAGCATTATCCCTTGCCACCTGCGCATATATCATATTGAAAGAAGCAGAAGAAAACATATAAATTATGAAGTGAAATTCACACCTGCGGTGTGAGCTAAATTCTTACCTTCGGTAAGAGCTAAATTGCCGCAAGCGGCAGCTAAATTTTTGCCGTTGGCAAAAGCTGTGGGACCTGCGGTCGGCATTGTATGCACTCCGTGCGTTCCTATGAAAAGCGATGGGCGAAGCCCGAGCGTTGATAGAGCGAAGCGGAATAAGACGCGTTAGCGTCTTCCTTCACATTTTCCGTAGGAAAATATATCACCCATTCCGTAAGAATGGATATCACCCGCCAAAGGCGGATATCACCGACAACAAGGTTGTCGATATCATTATCATAATTTAGCACAGCTAAATTATGATTTACATACGTTTATCCATCCCAGAGAATCTGAATATTTTTCAAGCTCCTCCGGTGTAAGTTCCACTGCGCTGGCGGCATTGCCTGCGGCGGGGTATACTATATCGAATCTTTTAAGAGATTCGTCAAGATATACCTTACAGCCGTCATTAACGGCAAAGGGGCATACACCGCCTATGGAATGGCCTACTAATTCATCCACCTGTCCGGGAGACAGCATTTTTGCTTTTGTGTGAAAAAACTCTTTGAATTTATGATTATCTATTTTCATATCGCCTGCTGTAACTATCAGCACTGCACCGCCGTCAATAAGAAATGAAAGTGTTTTTGCAATTCTTGCGCCCTCGCAGCCCAGTGCCTGTGCGGCAAGCTCCACGGTTGCAGAGGAAACCTCAAACTGTTTTATTTTGTCGGCACATCCCAGTTTTTCAAAATATTCAATAACTTTTTCAATTGCCATATTTTTCTCCTTTATGATACCTTTTCTTCTTCGGTGTCATGGGTCAGTTCCTTTATCCATTTGTATCTGTTGACCTTGGGAATTGCAACAAAGCATTTTGCTATCTGGTCTGATTTAAGTATAAAGAATGTTACGGGAACAGGCCAGTTGAAAACAAATGCGGATAAGAATGCCAACGGCAGAACCATACACCACATAAAGATAATATCGTTCTTGAATACAAATTTTGTATCACCGCCACCCGACACAATACCGCAAAGACAGGGTGCTTCATACGAAGAACCTATAACAGTAACGGCAAGAATGTTTATAAATGTTGCGGCAAGAGAAGCTGTTTCAGCAGTTACATCATAAACCGAAACAATAGTATCACGGACAGCCAGAAGAATGACACAGGATATAATTCCTATTATAATATAAAGCATCTGAAGCTTTATGGAATATTTCTTCACTCTCGGAATATCCTTTTCACCGACTGTTTTTCCTATAAGAACACTGGAAGCATTACCCGATGAAGCGTATAAAACGGAAACCACCTGAAAAACGGGAGCAGCAATTGCATTTGCACCTATAGCTGCTTCTCCGAGCCTTCCGATAATAGCAGTCTGAACCGTCATGGCAACACCCCATGAACCGCCCGAGCCCATAAGAGGAAGACCTGCTTTTATGTAGTCTTTAATGTAAGTCTTTTCAAGTGCAAAAATATCTTTAGGATGAAGACCGAGACGTTTGTCAATTATGAATACATAAATGATCACGGCAACAAGCTCCGCAATTCTCGAAATAAGAGTTGCAACAGCCGCACCTTCAACACCCATTTCAGGGCAACCGAATTTACCGAAAATAAGCATATAATTAAGACTGATATTAAAAATAAGCGCAAGCACCGAAGTGTAAAAACCTATTTTTACGGCTTCAACACTTCGCATAAGTGCTATAAGAATATTGGTAACGGCAAATATTACATATGAAAATGCCATTATCTTTATATATTTTGCACCCTCTGCCACTATGGCGGTTTTATCCGAAAGAATACTTAATACCCCTGTGGGAGAAACAAGCACAGCCGTCATCAGCACCGCACTTATTATAATACCTGCCCAGAATGCGGCAGCGAAAACTTTTTTTACAGGCTCAAGATGCTTTTTACCCCAATACTGAGAAGCAATAACAACAAGACCGTTTGCGGCACCGTTTACAAACATCTGCAGTAAAAACTGTATCTGATTAGCAAGTGAAACACCGCTCATAGCAGTTTCACTGTAAGTACCGAGCATAATAGAGTCGGGAAGATTTACACTGTAAACAATCAGATTCCGCAGAGCGTCAACACCGAAAGGTGTAAAAAAGGTTTTATAAAAATAAGTATCTCTTGTTTTCATAATTCAAGTACGCTTTCTATGTATTCTCTGAAGCAAAAAGATGTAAGAACGGTAGCTGACTCATTATACTGTGCCATAAGCTCTTCAAGTTCCGTTTTTGCCGCTTCTCCTTTAAGCACTTTAAGTGAAAGCTCAAGAATATCACTCATAAGACAGAACTTTTTTATCCAACGGCTAAGCTCCTTATAAACAGGAGCAGTTCTCTTTTTGAGCCTGCCTGCAGCGCGGCTGACCTTTTGCGAATACTCTTCCACTGTCTTCAGCGCATTTTCATATTCACCGGTCTGAAAATATACCGAGACTTTAGAAAGACATTCACCCATTATGCGTGAATTTTCATCCTTAAGGCAGGAGGTTCTGAAATGGTCACAGAGAAGTATAAAATCTTCTTTTTCGTCACCATCAAGCATAAAGCTCACCGCTTCGTTAAAAGCTGTTTCGGGCTCGTATTTTTCAGAATTCCATAAATAAGCGGCAACCGTAATAAGCGGTATTTTATTGCAGTTAAAATATTCCATACAGTTGGAAATAAGACCGTCACTGTATTTATGAAGATTTTTTTCTCTTCCGATAACAGGACCTATGTGCATTTCCATAAACATTTCTGCATCGTTTACGGGATAATTATCCCAATAAAGGGGCTTGTGCCCTGTATTTTCAATAAATACCATAGCTTCTCTTTCCGTAAGCTCTTTTGAACATATGTCACTGCCCGTAAAGAAAACCGATACTTCATCGGGAACATTACCCGCAAAGCCGACAAGCTCTTTTTCGGTACCCTTACCGTGATATGCAGTGGGACAAACGGTAAGCTTTGTATCTTCTGAAAGGCTTTTTAAAAATTCAAAATACTTTTTAACAAGTATTACGTGCGCATTTACCGCATCAGAAAATATCCTCTTGTCTTCTTCATAAAAAAGGTCGGCAGGAATATCATCAAGAAGCAGACCGAAATTCTTTATTCCCATTGAATAAAGCTGAACTGTTTTATCGCAAAGTGCCTTGTAATCTTCATCGGAGGAATACTGCATACTAAGTCCCGGTGCAATGCAGTAATAAAAATCCATATAAAGACTGTTTGCTTTATCAACAAGCTTTTTAAGCTCTGAAGCCTCTTTTTGGGGATAAAGCTCTCTCCACTTATTTCTGTGGTAGGGATCATCCTTAGGCGCATAATAATGTGTATTTTCACCGAAAAGTGCCATAAGCTCCATCATTTCAAGCCGTTCTTCACTTTTCCAGGGATTACCGTAAAAGCCTTCAATATATCCTCTGACACTGAAAGAAGGATAATCGGTTATTTCTCCGAGGACAAATTCATTTTTTATAAGCATACGCTTAACGGTAAATAACGCCCGTATAAAACCTTTTTCGGTAAATGACTTAATATTTACCGTAAGCACACCGTCATTTTCGGCAAGAACGAGTTTATATGCTTCTTCATTATCAATGCCGTCAACAATATCTTTTTTGCAACTGAGAATCAGATTTCCGTATTCTGCACTGCTGCCGAAAACGGTTTTTACAGTATCCCGTGAAAATCCGTCACACAAAGAAACTGCTACACTTACGTCAGAACCGAATGAAAATACACCCGTCTGCTTTAATTCTTTTACTTCGGGAAAAATCATTTTATTTCTCCTTTCACTGACCGCTTTCAATAAATGTCCATTTATGTATATCACCGAAAATACTGCCTTCTGCAGCACTCACATCAGAAGTTACCTTTCTTGTATAGCAAAGTCTGCCGTTTCTGTAAAGAAGAGGAATAAAAGGCAGTTCACTCATAAATGACGAGATAAACTCATCAATGGTTCCTTCTCCGCTTTTGTAACTGAAATATGCTTCATCCGAAAAACAGCTTTCAAAATTGATACCGTATGCGGCTTCGCCAAAAGGAGAGAAAAACTGCGAAAGATCCATTGTTGCGGGAAGCTTTATTTCCGCAAGATACAAGTCAAAATCTCCTGCCGATACTGAATTTTTCAGTGACTCTGAGCTTAAAAGTTTTACGTTTACTTTGATATTATGTTTAAGTAATGCCTCTGCAATAAGAGAAGCGGTATTTCTCATAAAACTGCTTCCCTCGTTGCAAAGAAGTGTGAATTCCATTGCTGTTCCGTCGGCACCAAAACCTCTTGCACTCAGAAGCTCTGCAGCCTTCACATCATCTCCTGCAAGCGAAATATCAGATACCGAAGATGATTCGGAAAACTCTTCCCACGAAATATTAAAGGGAGAAACAGTGCTTCTTGCAAAACCTCTGTATGCATTTTCAACTATTCCGGGGCGGTTTATTGCATAAGAAATAGCCTGACGGAAAGAAGCAAGTATAAGATTTACATTACTGTGATTAACCCCGAGATACACAAGGCTGTTAAGGTATACATTGGTAACCGAAGAATTAACACCCGTTATATTTGAATCGGAAAGATCGGAATAATAAAAATCAAGTTCTCCTGTGGAAACAAGATTTTCGGGGTTGCTGTTATTCTTTACATCCGTAAGTCTTATTGTTCCGATAGCGGGCATTGAGCCTGCATATTTAAGATTTGCTTTAAGAGAAAGTCTTATTCCGTCCTGATTATACTGATAATAACCGTTACCTATAGGAAGAAAATCTTCACTTTCGGCAGTTCCTTTTTTTACAACAGGAAATGTCAATGCATTAAGAGCATTTACATCAGCTTCATTAAGACTAAAAATAATACTGTTGCCTTCGCCTTCTTTACAGGAATCAATATTACTGAGTGTATTTGAATAAAGATATGACTCTTTTGCTTTTTCAAAAGAATAAACAACATCTGCAGTACCGAGACTTGCACCGTCGGGAAACACAAGCGATTCGGTAAGATATACTTTAAGCGTAAGACCTGTAAGATTTTCGGAATAAGCAAGGTCTTTTTCCGGCGAAAAAGCAGTGTTTATTTTGTATAAAGAACGGTATATAAGCGACACCAGGGAGCTATTGAGAACGGTTTTCATAAAAAACGGATTGAGAGAATCGGCAGAAGTGTAAGGCACACTTAAACTGCCGCCGGGCAAGGGTATCTCGGTAGTCTGTTCTTCCTGTCCGCCGGCATCGGGAACTTCTACCGAACCGCAGGACACAAGAGAAATCAAAATACCAAGTGACAAAAACAGTGCTGTAATCTTTTTAACGGATATCAAAGCTTTCAATGGAAATCGCCCTTCCTGTTTTATTATCTGTTTCTACTAAAACTGCGTTCATCATACACTCTCCCTCAGGATTTTTGAAATGAACGGGAAGCCCTGTGATAACTTTTCTTGAAGCACAGGATATTTCAACACCAAGCACGGAATTTACAACACCTGTCATACCGGTATCTGTAACATATGCCGTACCGCCGGGTAGTATCTGACTGTCTGCCGTCTGAGTATGAGTGTGAGTACCGAGCACTGCACTTACCTTGCCGTCAAGATAAAAACCCATCACTCTTTTTTCCGAAGTGGCTTCTGCGTGAAAATCCACAAGAATGTTTTTGATTCCCTGCTTTTCCATTTCCGAAAGAAGCCTGTCTGCTTCATCAAAGGGATTTTCGCAGGTATCCATATAAATTCTGCCCATAAGATTTATAACACCAAGACGCATTCCCTTCTTTTCGAGCACATAATATCCTTTTCCGGGAGCTGTGCGGTGAAAATTGGCGGGTCTTATAAGCGGAATATTTTCATTTTCAAAATACTGTTCTGCTTCAACTCTTTTAAGAGCGTGATTCCCCGTTGTAATAAGATCGGCACCGGAATCAAGTATATGGTTACACGAACCCGGCAAAATTCCGTTTCCCTGTGCGGAGTTTTCTCCGTTAACTACCGTAAAATCAACACTCTGCGATTTTTTGAAGGCGGGAAGCACCTTTCTTAAATGTTCGCACCCCTGAGGGGCAACTACGTCACCGACAAATAAAATTCTCATAAGTTACCTTTTCTGTATAATTCAAGACACGTCAGTGTCTTCCGACAGTGTCACTATTCATTATTACCTTTTACTTTAAAAAACTCCCGGAGTTTTTTTCTCCGGGAGATTCAGGGGTTATTTTGCGTAGTCAAACACACGGTTTTCTCTGATGATATGAACCTTGATCTGACCGGGATATTCAAGCTCTTCTTCGATCTTTTTGGAAATATCTCTTGCAAGAACAACCATTTTATCATCACTTACAATTTCGGGCTTAACCATAATACGGACTTCACGGCCTGCCTGAATTGCGAAGGATTTTTCAACACCTTCAAAGGATGTTGAAATTTCTTCAAGCTGTTCAAGACGCTTAATATAATTCTGGATATTTTCTCTTCTTGCCCCGGGACGTGCGGCAGATACAGCATCGGCAGCCTGCACAAGAACTGCAACAAGTGTTTTAGCCTCAACATCGCCGTGATGGGCTTCGATAGCGTGAACTATCTCATCTTTTTCTTTATACTTCTTGGCGTATTCGACACCGAGAGAAATATGTGTGCCTTCTATCTCGTGGTCAAGTGCCTTACCGATATCGTGAAGAAGACCTGCACGCTTTGCGGCTTTTACATCTACACCGAGTTCTGATGCCATAAGACCGGCAAGATAGGATACTTCAAGTGAATGATTGAGTACATTCTGACCGTAGCTTGTGCGGTATTTAAGACGGCCGAGAAGCTTGATAAGTTCGCCGTTTATACCGTTGACACCTGCTTCAATAGCAGCTCTTTCACCTGTTGCCTTGATTGTAGCGTCAACTTCTCTCTTTGATTTTTCATACATTTCTTCAATTCTTGAAGGATGTATTCTGCCGTCTGTAATAAGCTTTTCAATGGTAAGTCTTGCTACTTCACGGCGCACGGGATCAAAGCTTGATACGGTAATAGCTTCGGGAGTGTCATCTATAATAAGATCAACACCCGTAATACTTTCAAGAGTTCTGATGTTTCTGCCTTCACGTCCGATGATTCTGCCCTTCATTTCATCATTGGGAAGGTCAACAACGGAAACGGTAGCTTCTGCAGCGTGGTCTGCAGCACAGCGCTGAATAGCTGTTGTAATGATTTCTTTTGCAAGGTTATCTGCTTCTTCACGGGTGCGCTGTTCGATCTCCATGATCTTAAGTGCCTTTTCGTGAACAAGGTCACCTTCAAGATTTTTAATGATGTACTCTTTAGCCTGTTCTTTGGTATAGCCCGAAATCTTTTCAAGCATATCAAACTGACTTTTCTTAAGAGCTTCTACTTCTTCAAGCTTATCATCTGCATCTTTGATTTTCTTCTGAAGAAGTTCTTCTTTCTTTTCGAGAGCTTCCGTCTTTTTATCAAGAGATTCTTCTTTCTGAATCATTCTGCGTTCCTGACGCTGAACTTCATTACGTCTTTCTTTGATCTCTTTTTCGTACTCGGTTCTCTCTTTATGAATCTCATCCTTTGCTTCAAGAATGGCTTCACGCTTTTTGGTTTCGGCAGTGGTAAGTGCACTGCTGATAATTCTTTTAGCCTCTTCTGTTGCAGAGCCGATAGCCTTTTCTGCGGTTTTACGTCTGTGGATACCGCCGAGAACAAAACATATTGCGCCGGAAATAACAGCGGCAACTGCAGCTATGACAATTGCAACAACAATAGGTACGCTCATTGAAAATACACCTCCTGTTAATTTTTTAGGATATGGAAATGTGTACCATTAAACGGTACACAAGAAAACAGTAATAATGCATAAATAAAATCTATATAAAAATCTATTTAAAAAGAGATGCAAAATACCGCATTTCCGCATTCTCTCGCATTATCCATATTATTTTATAATTAATATAAGAAAAAGTCAAGTGTTTTTACTTTACATTTTGCGCTAAAACATAAAAATATTTTATACTTCCGGCTAATTCCGATAATTATAACACAAACCCGAAAAATACATCAAAATCACAATATTTTTCTCTTACAGACGTAAAAACTTTCTGTTTTTATCAAGTTTTTTCGGTATAAAAATAAAAACTATTGACCTTCAACTGATTTTTGGGTATATTAATAAAGAGGTGATATTTGTGATTCTCAGACCTGATTATATAAATGCAATAAAACCGTTTATTGATGTGCCTCTTGTAAAGATACTGGCAGGGGTAAGAAGATGCGGAAAAACCACTATATTAAAAATGATATCCGATGAAATTAAAAGCAACGGAATTCCGGAAAAAAATATAATTGAAAGAAGATACAACGAACCCGCATATGACGCAGGTTTCTCATCAAAGGATATGTATAATGATCTTATATCCGCAATTAAAAACAAGGGAAGATGTTATCTTTTTCTTGATGAAATACAGGAAATAAGCGGTTGGGAAAAAGCAATCAACTCTCTTCTTGAAAATGAAAATGTTGATATTTTTGTTACAGGCTCAAATTCAAAACTGATGTCAAGCGAAATTTCAACTTACCTTACGGGAAGATATATTCAAATTCCCGTTTATACACTCTCTTTTAAAGAATATCTTACTTTCAAAAATATCCCTGTTTCATCTGCCGTAATCGCATTTGATGAATACATTCAATTCGGCGGATTTCCGATAATCGGAATCAGTAATTTTGATAAAGATGCTGCATATCAGATTGTTGAAGGAATTTACGCTTCCGTTATAACACGTGATATTTCCAAGCGTCATAAAATCAGAAACAAAGAGCTTTTTGACCGTGTTGTGATGTATATTATTGAAAATACGGGTAAAACATTTTCTGCCAATACTATAGCAAAATTCTTAAAAAGTGAAAACCGTGCTGTTTCTGTTGAAACAATATACAATTATATCAAGTGGCTCAGCGAAGCTTTTATTATATACCCCTGCAAAAGATATGACCTTCAGGGTAAAGCTGTACTCAAGACACAGGAAAAATATTATCTTTCCGATATATCAATAAAATACAGCCAGCTGGGATTTGACATAAAAATGATTTCTGCCGTACTTGAAAACATAGTTTTTCTTGAAATGAAAAGACGGGGATATGAAGTGCATATCGGAAAAGATAAATCAAAAGAAATAGACTTTATCGGGATAAGAAAAAATCAGAAAATATATATTCAGGTATGTGAAAGATTACCCGAAAATTCTGAACGTGAAACTGAAAATCTTTTAGCAATAAACGATAATTATCCGAAATTTGTTGTGTGCAGAGATAACCTGGCAACCGGCAACATAGACGGAGTAGAAATAATTCATATTGCCGATTTTTTGTTAAACGAAAAATGGTAAAAAGGAGCTGTCTCACCTTTTGTGAAGTGAGACAACTCCTTTTTTTGTTAATATGCAAAAACATCTTTTTTTGCCCCCTCGGATTAGGGGGTATTGGGACACAGAATGCTTTTTTATTTTAACAGTTCTTTTATTGTAAGTGCCACTTCTTTTATTGTGGCGGTGTAGTAGGTGTATTCGCTGTTTTTCAGGGTGCCGAATTCATCGAAGAGAAGTGCTTTAATGCCTGCATTAATTCCCGAGCCGCAGTCTATGGTACGGTCGCCCAGCATCAGGCAGTTTTCTTTTTTCAGAGAGTGCTTTTTGATGAGATAATTCACCGCATCGGGACTGGGTTTGAACGAAAAATCCATTTCTCTTGTGACAAAATCCGTAAACAAGGGGGTAAGTTCATACAAATCAAGATACTGTATTGCAACCTTATCACGGTGGGTATAAAGATAATTTCTGCCGCCGCAGTCTTTTATGTATTTAAGTATATCAGCTATCCCCTCATACGGTACACCGCGGGGGAGAAAATCAAGATTATCTTCAATTTCATAAAATTCTTTTTCATTTTCTTCGGGCAGACCGAAATGGCGGAAGGCCTCGCGTATACTTATTTTAAGCTTGTCGAAGGCTTCGTCTTTGTCGATTATTCTGCCGTGACGCCTGAAATACTCACATAAAGCGGCTGTTGTGTGAGGGTATGTATCAAAAAGCATACCGTCAAAATCCCATATAAAGTCAGTTATCATTTTCACATATTTCCTTTGCTGCAATTACTGCACCGAAAGCAGGTTCTTTCTGAAGCAGCTCACAGGAAGAACATATTTCAGCAACGGCATTTCTGAAATATGAAGCAAATATTTCATTATGCTGAAAAATTCCGCCATAAAGAGCAATATGAGGCATATCGGGCATTTCTTTAAGCAGTGCCTTTACCGTACAATAAAGCAGATCACACTGATTTTCAAGAACACCGATTGCGACAGTATCACCTTTTTCGGCAGCTTTTATTACATAGGGAGCAAAAGAAGCTATGGACTTTCTGTCCCTTTCGGGAGTATAGAAAACATCGACAAGCTCTTCTTTTGATTTTACACCGCTGAATTCAAGAAGATAGTCACCGAGAAGGTTTTTTGCCCCTGTGCCGTCAAGACTTCTGACTGCTTCTCTTATGCCGTCAAGGGCGATTCTGTAGCCGCTTCCCTCATCTCCGAGAATATAACCGTAACCGCCTTTAGTGATAATTTCGCCTTTTTCATTAAAACCTGCCGCCATAGAACCTGTACCTGCAATTACCACTGCAACATTCTTTTTGCCCGTAGCTTTAAGTGCAATAAAAAGATCGGAATCCATTATAATATTATCCGCGTCAAATATGCCGTCACAGAAATCGGACTTTGTTTTTTCATCCGCTCTGCCGAATAATGAGGAAGAGCCCACACATACACCGTCAAAATGTGATATGTCTGTATGTGCTTTTATGTTTTTCAGCATATCCGACATATTTTCGCGGGCTTTAATAAGACCTTCCGAATAAAAGTTAATCGAAGAGCCCACGGTACGGAAAATTTCATTTAAGTTTTCGTCACACACAAGGCAGGTAGTTTTGGTCCCGCCGCCGTCTATACCGAGAAAATACATATAATCACCTGCAATAAATACTTATATTTGAAAAAATCCGGAAGAAAAACTGACTTCCGGATCTGTTTTTTTATTCAGCTTTTGCTTTTTTTGCCTTTTTTGCGGCTTTTTTTGCATCCTGCTCATCGGCTTTTTTCTGAGCCTCTTCGTAAGAAGCCTGAGCTTTTGCAAGCTTCTCTTCAAGAGCTGCAATTTTATTCTTATCAGGTTTGTTTTCCATATCCGCGGTACTCTTGGCTTTAAGCACCGTTATTTCTTCCGTGAGCTTTTCAACAAGAGCCTTTGCATCTGCGGCTTTCTTCTTATGGCGGTAAAGAGGAATTTCGTTGAAATAATCAACACCTTCAATGGGTTTTGGATTCTTTGTATATTTTATGGTAAATACAACAAAGAGAATACCGCAAACAAGAACAAGAGCAAGGGACAGTACCTGAGATGTTCTGAGGTTGGTATCGCCTATATAAAGGGAGTCTGTACGAAGACCCTCAACAACTGCTCTTTCAAGTCCGTAAAGAATACCGTAGCCTAAGAAAATCTGACCTGAGAACTTTCGGAATTTCTGGCACATAATAAACAGTATCACAAAACTAAGAATACACCACAGCGATTCATATAAAAATGTGGGGTGCACGGGTTTTGTCGGATCAACAACTATATCAGAACCGGAAGCCACAAGGCTTGTAAGATAAGCTTCTGTCTTAACGGAATACATACCCCAGGGAAGCTCGGTGTTTGTTCCGAAGGCTTCCTGATTTGCAAAATTACCCCATCTGCCTATTCCCTGACCGATAAGAAAACTCATACCGCACAAATCAAGCAGATTAAGAATGTTCAGCTTTTCTACCTTGCAGACCACAATTGCCGCTAAAATACCGCCTATAAGACCGCCGTAAATTGCAAGTCCGCCGTTCCATATCTGGAATATTTCGGAAGGATTGACACTGTAGTAATCCCATTTACTGAAAACATAATAAAGTCTTGCACCGATAATTCCGCCTACTGCTCCGTATATAAGAACATCAAGCATTTTGTTGATATCCATTTTCCACACATAGGCTTTTCTTCCGCCGAACAAAACGGCAAGTGTAAGACCGAATGCTATTATAACACCGTACCAACGGATAACCAGCGGAGAATCAAGAAAAGGCAGATCCAGCTCACAGAATACGGATGATACTGTAACAGGATCTTTCAGAAATGAAAAGAATACCTCTGTTTTATCAGGACAAAAAGTCATAATATCACCTTTCACCGGAAAAAAGCCGGTTATTCAATTATTCGTAATCGTCTTCGTTTTCCCAGTTATGCCATACTGCCTGAATATCATCATTATCTTCAAACATTTCAAGCATTTTACCCATACGGGTTATATCGTCACCCTGAAGGGTTGTGTAGGTTGAGGGAACATATTCGGGCTGAGCAGATACAACGGTATAGCCGAGCTTTGTAAGTGCTTCGGAAACATCGGCAACGGCATTGATTGCTGTGCGGATATCAAATACACCTTCATCGGGAATAACATCATCTGCACCTGCTTCAAGAGCATCTTCCATTATCTTGTCTTCATCAACATCTTCACCGTCAACGAGAACAACACCCTGACGTGTAAACATAAACATAACTGAGCCTGACTGACCCATATTTCCGCCGAACTTATCAAAATAATGACGGACATCGCCTGCGGTTCTGTTTCTGTTATCTGTAAGTGCTTCAACAACAACAGCAACACCTGAGGGTCCGTAGCCTTCGTAGATTATTTCTTCGTAATTATCGCCGCCGCCTTCGCCTGCAGCCTTTTTAATGATTCTGTCGATATTATCATTGGGAACGTTTGCAGCCTTTGCCTTGGCAATAACATCCTTAAGCTTTGAGTTACCTGCGGGGTCGGGTCCGCCTTCTTTAACGGCAACGGCAATTTCTCTGCCTATTTTGGTAAAGACCTTAGCTCTCGCATTATCTGTCTTTTCTTTTTTTCTCTTTATTGTACTCCATTTGGAATGTCCGGACATAAAAAACTTCCTTTCAGTTAAAAATAATCATATCGTGACAGCATATTTTAGCACATATCTTTTCAATATGCAAGAAAAACTGTATGTATTTATTGAAAAAAATAATTATACGTGTTATTATTTCAAACGGTGATATTTTTGAAAAGGCTTATAAGATATTTAAAGAACTATAAACTTGAAACCGTTCTTGCACCTTTATTTAAAATGCTTGAAGCATTGCTTGAGCTTTTTGTTCCGTTGGTGGTAAAAGAAATAATCGACGGCGGTATATCTTCGGGGGATGTAACATATATCCTCAAAATGTGTATGCTTCTGGCACTGCTCGCCTTTGTGGGACTTGCCTTTTCCATAACGGCGCAATATTTTGCCGCAAAAGCTGCCGTAGGTTTTTCGTCGGAGCTGAGATATTCTCTTTTCTCCCATATAGAAAAACTGAATTATGCTGAAATAGATTCAATAGGAACATCAAAGCTCATAACCCGTATGACAGGGGATGTAAACCAGGTGCAAAACGGTGTTAATCTGACACTCAGACTGCTTCTTCGTTCACCCTTTGTTGTTTTCGGTGCTATGATAATGGCTTTTACAATAGATACAGGCTCTGCAATGATCTTTGCAGGTACGATTTCAGTATTGAGTGTTGTTGTTTTTGCAATTATGCTGGGCAGTGTTCCTCTTTATAAAACAGTACAGAAAAGACTTGACAGTGTTCTTGAAAAAACACGCAGCACCTTAACAGGTGTGAGAGTACTCAGAGCCTTCGGCACAGAAGAGAGAGACCGTGAGGATTTCAGAAACCGCAATTCCCTTTTACTTTCGGCACAAAGAACAGCCGGCAGAGTATCTGCCCTTCTTAATCCTCTGACATATGTGCTTATAAATATTGCAATTGCCGTTCTTATTTATACGGGAGCAATAAGAGTTGAAGCAGGAATTCTTTCGCAGGGTGCCGTGGTTGCACTTTATAATTATATGTCACAGATACTTGTTGAGCTTATAAAGCTTGCAAATCTTATTATCACAATAACAAAGTCCTTTGCAAGTGCAAACAGAATCAGTGAAGTTTTTGCTGAGAACCCCTCATTAATTTATCCCGAAACAAGCGCAGAGCCTGATTTCAGTGCACCGGCAGTAGAATTCAGAAACGTTTCCTTCACATATAAAAATGCAGGAGAACGCTCTCTTGCCGACATAAGCTTTACCGTAAAAAAAGGAGAAAAAACCGGCATTATCGGTTCAACGGGCTCGGGCAAATCCACACTTATAAATCTTATCCCCCGTTTTTATGATGTAAGCGAAGGTGAAATATATATTTTCGGAAACCCCATAACCTCTTACAGCGAAAAGGTACTCGGTTCTCTTATAAGCATTGTTCCGCAAAAAGCAGTACTTTTCAGCGGAACAATAAAACAAAACCTCTTATGGGGCAATAAAAACGCAAGCGAAGAGGAGATTTATGAAGCAATAAAAACGGCTCAGGCTGAAGATATAATAGCTTCAAAAACAAAGGGCCTTGAAGAAGAACTCTCGGAAGGCGGAAAAAATCTTTCGGGCGGTCAGAAGCAAAGGCTTACAATTGCAAGAGCACTTATAAAAAAATCCCCGATACTTATACTTGACGACTCGGCAAGTGCGCTTGACCTTGCAACGGATCTGAAGCTCAGAAAAGCCATTGCGGCACTCCCCGATTCTCCCACAGTTTTTATAGTTTCACAAAGAACCTCTTCGGTTATGACCTGTGATAAGATAATAGTTATGGAAGACGGAGAAACGGAAGCTGCAGGCACACATTCAGAGCTTCTCTCCGGCAGCAAAGTTTATAAAGAAATATACGATTCTCAGAACGGAGGTGCCGAAAATGAGTAAGACAAAAGCTCCCAAAGGCACATTCCGCAAGGTACTGAAATTTATTTCGGGATATAAATTTTCGGTTCTTCTGTCACTGATACTTGCCGCAATAAGTGTGGCACTTACCTTATACATTCCGCTTTTATTCGGTGATGCCATTGATTTTATCATCGGTAAAGGCAGCGTTGATTTTGAAAGCATTGCAAAAATTCTTTTCAGAACAGGTATTCTTGCAGGAATATCGGCACTTGCCTCCTGGGTTATGAACACACTCAACAACAGAATAACCTTTTCTGTTGTAAAGGATATAAGAAACCGTGCTTACGAAAAAATCAATTCCATGCCCTTAAGTTATATTGATACACACAAAAGCGGCGATATAGTAAGCAGAATGATAACCGATGCCGACCAATTTGCAGACGGACTGCTTATGGGATTCACACAGTTTTTTACGGGTGTGCTCACTATAGGCGGAACTCTTGTGCTTATGATAATGCTTGACTGGAAAATTGCGCTTGTGGTTGCCGCGCTTACACCTGTTTCGTTATTCGTGGCAAAATTCGTGGCAAAGCACACATATACTTTTTTCTCGGAGCAATCAAAAGTAAGAGCTGAACAGACTGCCATAATAAATGAAGTTACAGGCAACTTGAAAACTGTTAAGGCTTTCGGCAAAGAAAAGGATTCACTTGATACCTTCGGCGAAATAAATGAAAGACTGAGAAAAACTTCTCTTAAAGCTATATTCTATTCTTCAATCACCAATCCCGCAACACGTTTTGTGAATGCAATAGTATATGCTGCGGTTGCATTTACGGGGGCTGCGGCTGTAATTTCAGGAGGAACCATTACAGTAGGTATTCTTACAAGCCTTTTATCCTATGCGAATCAATACACAAAGCCCTTCAATGAAATATCGGGTGTTGCCGCTGAGCTTCAGAATGCATTTGCCTGTGCGGCAAGAGTGATTGAAATACTTGAAGAAGCCTCGGAAATCCCGGATAAAGCGGACGCAATCGTAAAAACAGACTCCGAAGGTATAATGGAGATAAGAGATGTATATTTTTCTTATACAAAAGACAAAAAGCTTATTGAAAATTTCTCATTAAGTGTCAAACCCGGTCAGAAAACTGCAATCGTAGGCCCCACGGGATGCGGTAAGACCACATTTATAAATCTTCTTATGCGCTTTTATGATGTGGACAGCGGCAGTATTCTTATTGACGGTACAGATATAAGAGATATCACCAGAAATTCCCTCAGAAGCTCCTTCGGCATGGTATTACAGGAAACCTGGCTTATGCCCGGTAGCATCCGTGATAATATAAAAATGGGCAAGCCCGATGCCACCGACGAAGAAATAATAAATGCAGCAAAACTCTCACACTCTTATTCGTTCATAAAAAGACTTCCCAACGGGCTGGACACTTTTATAGGTGAAGACGGAGGCTCGCTTTCACAGGGACAAAAACAGCTTCTTTGTATCACCCGCGTAATGCTGACAGACCCGAAAATTCTTATACTTGACGAAGCAACTTCTTCTATTGACACAAGAACGGAAATTCGTGTACAACAGGCCTTTCACACTCTTATGAAAGGAAAAACAAGCTTTGTTGTTGCCCACAGACTGTCCACCATTCTCAATTCCGACGTTATTCTTTATATGGAAAAAGGCAGAATACTTGAAATGGGTTCACATACCGAGCTTCTGAAAAAGAACGGACTGTATGCAAAGCTTTTCAGAAGTCAGTTTGAAGTATGACACAAGAAAACGGCTTCACCGTACGCCTGCGGCGAAACGTTTTCGGATAGTCCATCTCCGAGCGAAGCGTAGCTGAGCGTTCACAGGGACATATAATCTTTTCTCTTTATAGGAAGGAATTTCATATAAAGAGAAAAACCGCACAAAGAAACATTCTTTATGCGGCAATATATGAATATTATGTAATTTCAGAGGCAATATTTATAACGGTAAGTCCTTTTTCTGCGGCATATTTTACGGTATATACACTTCCGCCCGTTGATTTTTTGACATATGCAATACACGTGCTGCTGTGATCGGCAAGATATCTGTTTCGTATCTGCATACAACCGTCAAAATAATACGGGGAAAGATATTTTACTTCGTCTGCATATTCCGTCAGCTTTTCAAACTCGTGTTTTAAACCTGCGTTCCAGAGTTTTGTGTGGTCGGCACAGGGAATTATTATATGAAGAACAATATCAGGATATTTTTTCTTGAGTTCAATCAGCACCTTTAAGGCAAGCATATCAAACCCTATGGCACCGCCTGTATAGAAATGCAGAATACCGCCGAGAATAAGCTTTTCGGTCTCCTCTTTTATCTTTTTGTAAACAGCAGGTATTTCCCTTTGGGGAATATCCCTGTGACCTGTGTAACAGCAGGATATATTTTTCAAATTCGGCACCTCAATTCAAAGAAAGGATATTTATTATGATTATCGACAACATCAAAAATGCTCACAAGTACTACTCGGTTCACCCTTTATTCAAGAAAGCCTTTGAGGCACTTTCTGAAATCACCACCGATACTTCCGATGAAAGAATAACAGTTGACGGTGAAAATATTTTCATCAATCTTTCAACTTACACAAACAAAAATGTTGACGACTGTCTTTTTGAATCGCACAAAGATTATATCGACATTCAGTTTGTTATAAGCGGCAGTGAAATAATAGATGTCTGCGAAACAACCGGTCTTAAAACTACCGAAGACAGACTTGAAACAGACGATATTGCATTTTATGAAAATACCGATGTTTTCAGTTCCGCTTATCTTGAAGAAGGCATTTTTGTCATTCTCTTCCCCGGCGAAGCTCACAGACCCTGCGTTGCCCCCGACGGCAAAGGGATAAAAACAAAAAAAGCAGTTGCCAAAATCATTTGCCGATAAGCCGTTTTAAGGCAAGCTTTTCTATTTCAACGGCTGAATCTTCTTTATTGAAATCACCGTTGATAATATGATTCTGCTCATGCTCCAGACTCTTTTTCTGCTGCTCACCGGAAAGTTTTTCATTAATATAAATATTATAATCCCCCTGAGCATCAGGAATGGTAAACGCTCTTACCCCAAAAGGTAAGGGTATTTTTCTTATAAAAATATTTTCAATCAATATAAAACCCCCAATAAATCATAATTTATCCTTCCGATAAATTATGATTTATTCTTCTGTTAATGCATCGACGATTTTTATCAGTTTATCAAGGTC
This sequence comes from Acutalibacteraceae bacterium, assembly GCA_045538645.1. GTDB lineage: Bacteria > Bacillota > Clostridia > Oscillospirales > Acutalibacteraceae > RUG806. The sequence goes on from JAZSRT010000038.1 coordinate 18,305, forward strand.
TTCTGCGCTTGCTTTGGCGGAAAGGTCGAAGAGGAGTTTTCTTTTTCTGAAAAGCTCATTCTGCATATTTTCCACTTCGTCACTTTCGCAAGTAAGTAAGCTTATGGGCACTTCGAAATATGCCGCAATTTTTTCAAGAGTTGCAACTGACAGTTTTTTTGTTCTGCCTTTTTTAAGCTCGGTAAAAACAGAGCTTCTTATTCCGATACCCGTTGCAAGTACCGACAGTTTTATACCTTTTTCGTCACAAAGCTGTTTTATTATCGAATAAGTATCCATATCATTTTCCCCTGATTTCCACACACCAAAAAAAATATTGACAAATACAGAATTCTGTATTATTATGATTGTGTAATACAGTTTTCTGTAAAATTTCTACTATATAAGCATATTATAATACTGATTTCTGTAAAAGTCAAATATTTTTTCAAAAATCCTCAATTCAGGGGCGAAATAAAAAATCCTATCGGCTACAATTAAATCAGTTCTTTGATACAGTATAACATAAAGGTTGTACGTTAAATAGGACATTACAGTTTACGGGAGGTAAAAAATGAATATTTCAATTCAGGCAAGAATCCAATGTCCGTTTTTTATTACGGAAAAAAACAATATTTTATGCTGTGAGGGTTTTGTTGACGGCACTTGTATGACAACAAAATTCCCCGAATCAAAAATGAAAACGGAACACATAAAAACTCACTGTTTCCGAAAAGACGGCGGCAAGTGTCCGCTTGCATCAAATCTTTATTCAAAGTATAAGCTTATAGAAGAAAAAGAAGACAGGGAAAGAGAAGAAAGAGCAAGACTCAATCTTAAAAAAACAGGTTAAACTTTTAATATTGATTATTTATTGAAAATAGGATATTATACTTATATATTAATCTATATCCACAAGGAGAATAATATGCTTGATTTCAATAAAAGTTTATTCGAAAATACAAGGGAAAGACCTCTTGTATGTGCACACAGAGGTGTTTCGGGGGCAAACATTCCCTGTAATACACTTGCTTCCTTCAAAGCTGCACTCAGTCAGGGAGCCGACATAATAGAACTTGATGTGTCAAAAAGCCGTGACGGAAAATTTTATGTTTTTCATCCCGGTATGGAAAAAGCACATCTTAATTTTCCCGTGCTTTTATCAAATCTTTCATCTAAAACAATAAAAAGACTGCATTTTGTCAATCAGGACAACACACCCACGGTTTGCAGAATAAACACGCTTGAAGAAATACTTTCTTTTCTTAAAGGAAAATGCTATATCAACATAGACAAATTCTGGATTGACATTCCGGGCATTTCCGAAATTATAAGAAAAACAGGTGTTGAAAAGCAGGTTATAGTAAAAACGGATACAAAAGAAAAGTATCTGAAACAGGTTGAAAAATATGCTTCTGATTTTATGTTTATGCCCATCGTTTCAAAAGAGGACAATATAACGGACGAGCTTATCAGTAAGGGTGTAAACTGTATCGGAGCAGAAGTACTGTTCACATCGGAACAGCAAAAGGTGTGTTCGGAAGAATACATAAACTATATGCACTCAAAAAATATGATAGTCTGGGCAAACTCTATTGTATATAACTATAAAGCAGTTCTCAGCGCAGGGCACACCGACGATGTTTCCGTTCAGGGTGAAGCGGACAAGGGCTGGGGCTGGCTTATTGACCGCGGTTTTGATATAATACAGACCGACTGGTGCTTAATGCTTAAAAATTATATTTCAGAAAGAGAGTGTAAATAAAATGAAAAAATTAACAGCACTTTTCTTCTGCACGGTTTTCATCTTTATGTGTTCGTGTAACAATGCCGAGAATGAGGAAACAACCGTTTCGCCTGCCGAAGAAACTACTCTGCCGGAGGAAATAACAACGGTTGCAAGTCTTGAACTTGAAGAGCTTGACCCGGCAAAAGTACTTACGGTATATTTTTCACACGGCGACCCGATTGAAGGTGCGGCAACATATATAAGCGAAATTACCGAAGGCGGTCTTTATAAAATAGAAACTGTGGGCGAATACCCCGAAGATGAAGCCGAGCTTGTAAAAAGGGCTGCGGAAGAGTATAACAGCAATGTACGTCCCGCATTAAAAAATGCCCCTGAAAGTATGAGCGAATACGACATCGTATTTTTATGCTTCCCCGCATGGAACAGAACAATGCCTATGGCACTGTGGACTTTTATTGAAGATTACGATATGAGAGACAAAGCGGTTCTGCCCGTTATATACGGAAGCGAACAGGAGCTTTATAATGCAATGCGAGATATACAGTCAATAGTTCCTTCAATGATGCTTGCAGACGGTTTTAATTTCACTTCTGATTTTATGAATGTTGCTGAAGATTTTGAATCCTGGATGAACACAGCACTTTACGGATAACAGAAACAATAAATAACTGCCAATAAAAACTTTACCCGCCGTAGGTTTACGGCGGGTAGTTTTTATGTGTTTAAGCTATAAGCTGATTACTTGGCAGCCTTTTTATCCTTTGTGACAGCCTTGATAACGAAGAGTGTACCTACAGTTGCAACTGCGCCGAAGGCGAGAGTAATTACTGCAACAAGAGCATAGGAAGCAACAAAAGACTGAACAATACCTGCAAGAATATATGTAACAAATGAAATTCCTGCAACGGTAAGTGCATAAGGAAGCTGAGTATTTACGTGGTTGATGTGGTTACACTGAGCACCTGCAGAGGACATAATGGTTGTATCCGAAATGGGTGAGCAGTGATCGCCGCAAACAGCACCGGCAAGACAAGCGGAGATACCGATAACAAGGATGTTTGAATCCATGGGGAAAATTGCTGTAACAATGGGGATAAGAATACCGAAAGTACCCCATGAAGTACCTGTTGCAAAAGCAAGTCCGCAAGCAACTACAAATATAATAGCGGGAAGGAAGTTTGCAAGGCCTGCTGCAGCACCGTTCATAAGGTCAGCAACAAAGAACTTTGCGCCTAAAAGACCTGTCATATTCTTAAGAGCAGTTGCGAAGGTAAGAATGGTGATAGCGGGAACCATTGCCTTGAAGCCTTCGGGGATACATTCCATAGCACCCTTGAGTGTGATGATTCTTCTGCACATAAGATAGATAATTGTAAGCACAAGAGCAATAAGAGCACCCCAGGGAAGACCGACAGTAGCATCTGTATTAGAGAAAGCATCAATAAAGGATTCACCGTCAAGAATACCGCCGTTATAAACAAGAGCAAACACACAGGTAACGATAAGGAAAACAACGGGAAGAACAAGATCGATAACCTTACCTTTGGGGTTACCTTTATCTTCATCAATGTTTTCTGCCTTTTCGCCTTCAGTGTAAAGGTCGCCGTTAAGCTGAGCATTCATTTCGTGAAGCTTCATGGGGCCGTAGTCTATCTTGAAGAATACTATAGCAAGAATAAATACGAATGTAAGAAGCGAATAGAAGTTAAAGGGGATAGCCTGGATAAAGAGTCTGAGGCCCTGACCTTCTTCAGCATAGCTTGCTACAGCGGCAGCCCAGGAAGAAATGGGAGCTATCATACAAACGGGAGCAGCAGTAGCATCTATAAGATATGCAAACTTTGCTCTTGAAATTTTGTGTGAGTCTGTTACGGGACGCATAACGGAACCTACGGTAAGACAGTTGAAATAGTCATCAATAAATATCATAATGCCGAGAATAAAGGTAGCTATCATAGCACCTGCACGGGATTTGATATTTTTAACAGCCCAGTTACCGAAAGCTTTTGAACCGCCCGACTTGTTGACAAGTGCAACCATAATGCCGAGAAGAACAAGGAAAACAAAGATACCTGCGGTATCTGAAACAGCAGCAATAAGACCGTCACTGATTATATAGTCCATTGCACCTGTTAATGAGAAGCCCTGCTGGAATATGTTTGCAGAAAGAAGACCGCCAACAACAATACCTACAAAGAGAGAAGAATAAACTTCTTTTGTTATAAGAGCAAGTGCAATAGCGATAATGGGAGGAATAAGAGCCCAGAACTTTGCAAAGTAAGCACTTGATGCAGTTGTTCTTACGTCAATACTGCCTGTGCCTTCACAGGTAGCACAAAGACCTGTAAATCCGCAGTCTTCGCATTCATAGCAAGTTCCTTCACCGTCACAATCGGGGCAGGAATCAAGATAAACATCAAGAGAGGCATCTGCTGCAGTATCTTCGGCAGCATCTTCTGCCATTAAGATATCAGCATCAGCAACAATTGTTTCACCCTCAGCAGCATCGGGGGCAACAGTGTCACCTGCGGTTGCGCCGGCTGTCATAAACATAAAGCAGCAAAGCATTATCGCAACCAGCATACAAAACAGTTTTTTGCGTGTTTTCAACAATAATCATCCTTTCATTTTTAATAAAAACCGACTCAGAATGCAAAACACATATATCTGAAACAAACAGATACTTATAAATGAAACAAATCTGACGATTTTTATTTTTTTATTATCTTTAATTTTACATATTCTGCTATATTTGTCAATACAAAACCTTTTATTTATTCTATATAGTAATTAACGTATAGATATATGAATACACTCATTTTTTTACCCCTATTGCAATTGCATAATAAATAAAGTAAAATATAAAGGTAATAATATATATAAGAGGTAACAAATATGAGACTTGACAAATATCTTAAGGTTTCACGCCTTGTAAAACGCAGAACCGTAGCTAATGAGCTGTGTGATGCAAAGCACGTAGAAGTAAACGGAAAAACCGCACGTGCTTCATACGAAATAAAAGTCGGTGATGTAATAGAGATACAGATGGGTTCAAACAAAATAAAAGCAGAAGTACTTACCGTAACGGAATATGCAACAAAAGAAAGTGCATCAACAATGTATAAACTTATATAATTTAGTTTTATTTCAGCAAAAGAAGGTATAATTGGTTTAAGGCAGGTGTCATAATAAATGGATGAAAACTTCAACAAAACAACAGACGGTTTAAATACTCCGGACGCTTTCCCCGGAGAATCCACTTCCGATACCGATGAAGTATATGCTGAATATGATATGCAGACTAAAAATTATACACAAGTATATATTCCGGAGCCTTTGCCGCCTCAAAAAATACCTGTTTATAACGAGAATAATCGGGAAACAAATCATATAACTGAAATAAAAGACACTGCAAAAAAACAAAAACTGCGGTTTCCTTTCGGTTATTTTGCAGTTATCCTTGCCGTATGTGTTGTTATAAGCTCCCTTTCAGGTGCGGGCGGTGCGTTTTTTATGTACACAATGTTGTCGCCTGTTTCAGCCGTTTCTGAAGAAACCACTCTCAACAACTTTGAAATAGAAGACAGCTTTACAGAGGAAATTATTACCGAAAATCCGATAAACACGGGAAATACTACAGAAGACAATACATTTGCCCCAAACGGCATAAATGAAACCAAATCAACTGAACCTGCTGTAACAGAGCCGGAAACAGAGATATATACACTTACAAAAGGTGATATTTATTCTGTTGCAGTAAACAGCATCGTTGCAATAACCTCAACATGGAATCAACAGTACACATCCCTGTTCGGTCAGTATTACCGTACGATGTCAACTACAGGCACAGGATTTATTATCAGTGATTCAGGTCATATAATAACAAACCATCACGTTATCGAAAACGGCACATCCATAAAAGTTTCGGATTATGAAGGAAACGAATATTCTGCCGAAGTTATAGGCAGCGAGCCTTCAAACGATTTTGCCATTATCAAAATTAATGAAAAGACTATTCCCGTCACTCTCGGCAAATCCTCTGAGCTTAAAGTAGGTGACGATATTATGGTAATCGGAAATGCCCTCGGAGAGCTTTCGTATTCATTCACAGACGGTATAGTCAGCCACTTAAGCAGAAATGTCACGCTTGAAAACGGTGAAACCGTTAATATGTTCCAGACAAATGCTGCCATCAATAACGGTAATTCGGGCGGTCCTGTATATAATATGAACGGAGAAGTTGTGGGAATTGCAAGTGCAAAATATGCCTCTGATAAAATAGAGGGCTTGGGTTTTTGTATTCCCATTGACGACGTTAAAGATATGATCACCGATATATTGCTTTACGGCTACGTAACAGGCAGACCTTCTCTCGGAGTTTCTCTTCAGAGTATAACAGATGCCACGGCATCGCGTTATTCTATTCCAAAGGGGTGCTATGTGGTTGATATTGACCCTGTTTCCTCCGCATATGCGGCAGGACTTCGTACAGGTGATGTTATAACGGGACTTGGCAACAAGCCCGTTTCATCCTGTGACACACTCTCGGAGATACTTTCCGGATATAATTCAGGGACTACTGTAACTCTCACATATTGGAGAAATTCACAAACTGTATCCGTTCAGATAACTCTCGGAGAAAACAAACCCTCTGCTCCGAGAACTGATTATTCGAATGTTTATGATTTCTGATACAAATACGGCATTAAGAAAACCGACGGCAGAAGCCGTCGGTTTTTCTTATACTTTTACAGTATTTATATTATTCTGAAACATCTTCTGATGTATCGTCTCCGCCTATGCTGAAACCGAGTTTTTCAAAAAGCTTCACAAATGCATCAAAAAGAGCACCAAGGAACTTAAGAAGAGCTGTAAAATCAAAACTTGACATTATTTTCACCTCGTTATATTAAAATACAAAAATAACAATTATTCAGCTGCCTGTGTTGTTGTTTCATTGCCGCTGATAATATCGCCGAAAATACCGCCGGATGAAGAACCGGCACCGATAAATTCAGCAATAGCTGCGAAAATATCTGTTAAGAAAGATATAAAAGCCTTAAGTAAGTCTGCCATTATGTATACCTCCTGAAATTGAAATCGGAATGAAGTACTGCTGTACTATCAAGCTGTTGTTTCTTCTTCGGGAGCTGTTGTTGCTTCTTCGTCAGCAAAAAGCTTGAAGCCGAGCTTATTAAAGAAATTTACAAAAATATCAATTAACTGCTTAAAAAGATCAAGCCAATCTTCAATAGAAAAAGAAAAGTCTATAATCATAAATTAACACCTCTTTTAAATAAAACTAAAATTACGCACCTACTGCGGGATCTTCTGTTGAAGGTTCTGTGGGATAATCATATTCACCGTCTTCAGGGAGAACAAGAATACCAAGCCATGCGAATGCCTTTTTGATTGCACCGAGAAGCTTTTCGATAAAATCAAGTATCTGATCTACTGTTATACCAAAAATAGGTTCCATTATTTGCACCTCACTTTCAAAAACTATGTATTGATTCAGTATCATCATAACACAATTAAAAAGACAACACAAGAGAAAATATGATAATTTTTTTTCTGCTTGCAAAATTTACACAAATAACATAATTGTGCAATATTTTATTTATCTTCCGGTAATGTTTAAATTTTTCAAAAAATGACAGCTTAGCGAAATTTTATCCGATTTTTCAAATGAACTATTGAAATCCTACTGAAAGTATGATAATATGATATCGCTTTTATGCTTTAATGCTTAAAAGCGTTTAAGCATTAAAGTTTTATCGGAGGTAATTATGAAATTAGCAGTCCTTTTGATTTATATTTCGATTATGTTAGGTATAGGTTTCTATTGCAGAAAAAAAGCAACCGATGTAGACGGTTTTGTGCTGGGCGGCAGAAGTGTGGGGCCGTGGCTCACTGCTTTTGCATACGGAACATCATATTTTTCAGCAGTTGTTTTTATAGGCTATGCAGGTCAGTTCGGATGGAAATACGGCTTAGCGGCAACATGGGCAGGTATAGGAAATGCGGTGATAGGTTCTTTTCTTGCCTGGAATATACTCGGCAGAAGAACACGTATTATGACACAGCATCTCGGTTCTTCCACAATGCCGCAGTTTTTTGGACAGAGATTCAACAGCAATTCTCTTAAAATAGTTTCATCTGTTATCATATTTATTTTCCTTATTCCTTATACCGCATCTTTATATAACGGACTTTCACGTCTTTTTGCAATGGCATTCAATGTTGATTATTCCGTATGCATCATAATCATGGCAATTCTTACGGCAATTTATGTAATAGCCGGCGGATATATGGCAACGGCTATCAACGATTTTATACAGGGTATTATTATGCTTATCGGTATAATTGCCGTTATCGCCGCCGTTCTTATGAGCAAAGGCGGACTTAATGCAGCAGTTTCACAGCTGGCACTTATAAGCGATGAAACCGTAAGCAGCACACCCGGCATCTTTGCTTCTATTTTCGGGCCCGATCCCGTTAATCTTTTCTTCGTAGTGATTTTAACATCTCTCGGCACATGGGGACTTCCTCAGATGGTACAGAAATTCTATGCAATAAAAAACGAGTCGGCAATAAAGAAAGGAACCGTAATATCCACAATATTTGCCCTTATAGTAGCAGGCGGATGTTATTTTCTCGGGGGCTTCGGCAGACTTTTCACCACAAACGAAGTTGTTGCCGCAGAGGGCTTCGATTCAATAATTCCTGCAATGATTTCGGGATTAAGTCCCGCACTTATCACTCTTGTTGTAATACTTGTTCTTTCCGCATCAATGTCAACACTTTCATCCCTTGTTATGTCATCAAGCTCAACTCTTACCATTGATCTTATTAAAAATAATATAGTAAAAAATATGAGCGACAAAAAACAGCTTATTTCAATAAGGATACTGATAGTTGTATTTATTGCAATATCTGCTGCTCTTGCCATAATACAGCACAATTCCTCAGTTACATTTATAGCTCAGCTTATGGGAATATCCTGGGGCGCTCTTGCCGGTGCATTTTTAGCTCCCTTCCTCTATTCGCTTTACAGCAAAAAAATCACAAAAACCGCCTGTATGGTAAGCTTTATAATAAGCCCCGTGCTTATGACTGCAAACATATTTTTCAAAAGCGCATTCCCCGAAATTCTCCAATCCCCCATTAATTGCGGTGTTATTGCAATGCTTTTAGGACTTATACTGGTGCCTGTTGTAAGTGCACTCACCAAAAAGCCTGATAAAAAGCTGACGGACGAAATATTTTCCTGTTATGACAAAAAAACCACAGTTGACATAAAAATGGCATTAGGCGATTAAAATGCAAAGAAACGGAGTTCCCCAAAAAAGGAACTCCGTTTTTATTAAAGTACTTTTGAAAGGAAATCTTTCAGGGCGGGACATTTCGGAGAACCGAAAAACTCTTCGGGGGTTCCCTCCTCTGCTATCTTTCCTTCATCAATAAAGAGAACTCTTGTGGCAACTTCTTTAGCAAAGCCCATTTCGTGGGTAACGATAACCATTGTCATTCCCTCTTCAGCAAGCTCCTTCATAAGCTGAAGAACCTCTCCTACCATTTCGGGATCAAGCGCCGAGGTAGGTTCATCAAAAAGCATTACCTTCGGATTCATTGCAAGTGCTCTTGCAATGGCAACACGCTGCTTTTGTCCGCCTGAAAGTGTTGACGGATAAGCGCTTGCCTTTTCTTCAAGACCAACACGCTTAAGAAGACGCATCGCTTCTTCTTTGCATTGCTGTTTAAGCTCTTTGGCAGTTTTGGGACCGTTATAGCCGGGGGCTTTTTTAAGCTCCTTAAGCTTCTTTTTGCCGAGAGAATAGGGCGCGAGCATAACGTTATCAAGAACATTCTTATTATTGAAAAGATTGAACTGCTGAAAAACCATACCGATTTTTTCACGGTGGCGGTTTATATCAACATGAATATTGGCAATATCTTCACCGTCAAAGATTATTGCGCCGGATGTAGGATCCTCCATACAGTTAAGGCAACGAAGAAATGTACTCTTTCCGCTGCCTGAGGCTCCTATAATTACAACCTTTTCACCCTCATTTATGGTGGTGGTAATTCCTTTGAGAACTTCATTTTTACCGAAATTCTTTTTAAGATCAATGACGTCTATCACTTTTTGCCAACCACCTTTCCATAATTTTAAGCGCTGCCGTAATAATAACCACAAGTGCTATATATATAACCGAAAGAACAATATAGGGAACGGTATATTCATATGTACTTGTACCTATCTGCTTGAAAGCATAAACAAGGTCAAGTGCACCTGCATAACCGATAATTGAGGTTTCTTTGATAAGTGCAATAAATTCATTTCCGAGAGTGGGAAGAATATTCTTTACAGCCTGCGGTATAACGATTTTTATCATACCTGAAGAATATGAAAAGCCCACGGCTCTTGCAGCTTCAAGCTGACCGGAATCAACAGAATTGATACCGCCTCGCATTATTTCGGAAACATATGCACCGCTGTTAAGACCGAATATTATAATACTTGCCTGAACTGCAGTGATCTTGAAGCCCATTGACGGGAAAAGAACAAAATATCCCAGCAGAAGCTGAACCATAACGGGAGTTCCTCTGAAAAGTGCCACGTAAAGTGAGCATATTTTCTGAAGTATTGCGGGAACTCTCTGAAGCACCCACATAAGTGCAAAGAAAACATAATAAAAAGTTATTATGCGAAGAATGGTTTTTTTCGGAAACTTTCCGAGAAAGCGGTCAAACATATTCTGCATTTTATAGGGCAGAACAGGATATTTCGGCATAACGCATACAATAGCTATGATAACACCTATGACCATACCTATAATAAGACCGAGAACTGCAACGGTAACAGTATTTTCGAGACCGTTTACAACCTGCTTATAGCCGCCTTTATCAATGAAATTGATAATAAATTTATCCCATTTAAGAGAAAAGTCTGTCAGCATAATTCAACACACCGATCCGGATACAAAATCGGCCTTTCTGTAATATTAACAAAAACTTAACCCCGTCATAACGGCGGGGTTGAAGCTTACACAAAAAATCTATCAGCCGTTTACGCCGGCAACGATGTTAGCAGCAGGAGCTTCGTCGATAACAACATAAGAGATATTACCGTTGAGTATATCCTGAACAGCGAAAGCACCGTTTGAGTAACCTGTGCCTTCAATGTTAGCAAAACCTTCGAATCCCCAGTCTGCATCACCGTCAATATAGAAAGCACCTGTTGTTCCTGTCTGATAACCGATCTTTGTACCTTCAGCAAGAGCCTTGATAACTGCTTCTGCATCTTCTGCTGTTTCACAAGCATCAAAAGCTGTGTCATCAGCTGCAGCTATGATCTTCTGGGAAGCATTGTAGTAGGAAGTTGAGAAATCAAGGATTTCCTTACGTTCATCTGTTACTGTAAGACCTGAAGCAGCAATGTCACACATATCTTCGCCTACTGCTGTGCAAACTGAGTCAAATTCCATATCGTTTACAGCAAGAGTTTTGCCGAGAGACTGTGCGAAAAGGTTCATAATTTCAATATCTACACCGTAGTAGTATTCGCCTTCAACATATTCGAAGGGAGCAAAAGCAGCATTTGTTGCAATAACAAGCTGATTATCGGAAGCGCCTACAGTAGCATCAGCAATAAGAACGCCTTCGGGAGTGCCGTCACCGAAATACTTGTTCATAATAGCATCAAATGTGCCGTCTTCCTTAATATCTGCAAGGAAGCTGTTAAGAGAGTTAAGAAGTTCTTCATCACCCTTTGTTACAGCAAAAGCATATTCTTCGCTTGTAAGAGCAATGTCGATAACTTTAAGTGATGCAGTTGCAGCTGATGTTGCTGTTGTTTCCTCAGCAGCACCTGTTGTTTCTTCTGTTGTACCGCCGCAAGCAGCGAATGCACCAACAACGAGAACGAGAGTTAAAAGAATTGCGATAAACTTTTTCATTGTTTTTTCCTCCAAGTTATTTTATTTGGGTTTGCGTGGTAAACTATACCACCATATGAAAAAAAATGCAAGTGTTTTTGCATAATTATTTGTAAGTTTGTGAAATATAACCTTATCAGATGCATAAATTATACTTTATTTATATATATTGACACAGGTGTTTTTATATTTATGCACTTATATGGCATTATTTTACATATTTATACATATTTATTACAATATTATACACCATATGTATTATTTCATACCGATATACCGTATGTAACGAAACAGAAAAGTTCATCCGCATCAGACGCAGTCTGGAAATATTCAGAAAAAAACAAGGTGCGGAATTTCTTCCGCACCGATGTTTTTAGCTTTTAACTTACAATTAAGCAACAGTTGTTTCTTCTTCTGTTGTTTCTTCTGTTGTTTCACCTTCAACAGTTGTTTCTTCAGCAACAGTTGTTTCTTCAGCAACAGTTGTTTCTTCAGCAGCTGTTGTTTCTTCTGTTGTACCGCCGCAAGCTGCGAAAGCACCAACAACAAGAACGAGAGTTAAAAGAACAGCGAATAACTTTTTCATAGTTAATTCCTCCAAGTTTTGATATGTTTTCTTGTGTTTAACACAAGATGAAATATACCACCGAATGTAAAAAAAAGCAAGTGTTTTGTAATAATTGTTTTAAAGTTTGTGAATACTATTGATTTTGATATACCCAAAACAAAAAAAACTATGCACTTTAACACCAAAAATTACAAATATTACAGCAAAAGTAACAAAAATGAAACCATTTATTGTTTATAGTGTCTGTATAACAGTGCTGTTGCTCAGTTTTTTATCGGAGATATATTTCCCGTATATTATATTAATGAAAAGCAAAATTTATCCCGAAAAAACACAAAACTGTCTTTTTAATTGACAAAATAAAAAAATGAGTGTATTCTAAAATCAGGAAATATAAGGAGAATATACGTATGAATAAAATATTAAAGAAGCTTACCGGTATTTCACTTGCCGCTGTTTTTTCGGTATTACCTCTGTCATCCTGCGGACAGAATAATGAACTGACAACCGACCCTTCAACGGATATTTCTTCGGCTGAATATAAAATAGGTATATGCCAATATATAGAACATACTGCACTTGATTCATCAACACAAGGCTTTCAGGATGCTCTAAAAGAAAAGCTCGGTGATAAAGTTGCTTTTGATTATAAAAATGCTACAGGAGAACGCTCAAACGCAGCAACCATATGTTCTATGTTTGTAGCAGATAAATATGATCTTATTTTTGCAAATTCCACCAATGCTTTGGCGGCAGCTGCACATGCAACTGCAGATATTCCCGTTGTCGGCTGTTCGGTTACGGATTTTGCATCAACTCTCGGCTATGAAGAATGGAACGGTTTTACTTCTTCAAATGTAACAGGTGCCAGCGATCTTCTTCCCCTTGAGCTTCAGGCTGATGTTATTCACGATCTTTTCCCTGAAGCAAAAAATATCGGCATTCTTTTCTGTTCAAGCGAAACAAATTCAAAATATCAGTCAGATGCAATCACAAAATATCTTAAAAACTACGGTTACACCTGTTCAGAATACACCTTTGTTGACACAACCGACGTAATTGCAGTTACCGAAAAAGCTGCAGAAGAATGTGATGTTATATATACTCCCACCGATAACACCGTGGCATCAAATACTGAAGCTATAAACAATGTTCTTGAACCTGCAAAAATTCCTCTTGTAGCAGGAAACAATGATGTTGCACGCGAGTGCGGTGTTGCAACCGTGGGTATTGAATACTATGACCTTGGGTACAAAGCAGGTCTTATGGCTTATGAGATACTTTGTGAAGGCGGAGAGCCCGGTTCAATGGCAATTGAATATGCAGACGGATACCTTAAGAGATATGTTCCCGAAAGATGCAAGGAACTCGGCATCACTGTTCCTGATTTATACAAGCCTCTTGACTAAGCAAAACAGCATATAGTAAAACGGTCGCAAGCTTTTTTCAGCAAGCTTGCGACCTTGATTTTTTATTAGGTAATTTTTCTTCGTTAGTATTATATTTTATTCAAGAATAATTGATGTATTATATTCGTCAACACCGTAATGACCGATACAGTTTTTAAGCATATCCTTTATGTCTGCTTTTTTACCGTTTATTTTTACAGCATTACCTGCAAGAGCAAGAACGGGTGAAAATCTGTCAAGAATACCCATAAACGCATCATATTCGGGAGTGCCGAGAACATAGGGTGCATTGCCCACAAAAACATTTCTGACAATTTCCGTTGCAAAATCACGTAAAGGTCTGTCTTTGATACGGTCATCACACTTTACGAACAGCTTTTTACATACAGAACCTATAGTAGCACTATTAAGGGATTTTCCGAAAAACTCAAGAACACTCTTAAGTGCATCATTTTTCGGCAGTCTTAATTTTCCCATAAGCCTTTCGGGATCATCTGCCATACAGTCAAGATATGTATTTATCATCATATCAAACTGACGTCTGAAATATTCTTCAGTAGTAAGCCCCTGCATATCCCAATCGAAATCGGGAACGGGAATGGTTTCTATATTCACCTTGGATTTATTTTCAATTTCCACAAGGCGCATTGACGCGGGACAGCCGATAAGAGAACCTGTGCAAACATCCCAGAAACGGTTGCCCTTGTCGGAAAGCTTCATTTTTATGCTCTGATTGTGCATATGCCCCGTAAAGCAAAGATGCACACCTTCATCAGCAAGCATTGATGTGATACTGTCTGCATTAGGCATTACCGCATCTCCGATAAGACCGAAGAGAGGACATCCGGGGATAAGGGGATAATGATTCATTGCTATCATCATCTGATTGTCTTCCCTTGCCTTTTTTGTCTGCTGTAATATCCATTCTATCTGAGAAGCGGTATATGTCTTTTTGTTTACATTATCACCGTCATTGTTAAGTGCAAGAAGTCTGATTCCGTCAGAAAGCTGAGCTACATATGACAAAGACTCTTTATGTACAGAAAGGGCATTTTCAAAGCCGAATTCATAATAAAGGTCATAAAGCTCTTCTCTTTTTGTTCCTTCGGGTTGAATCCTTCCCGTTTCGTTGAATGCAAAGGGGCGGTCATTAAAATCGTGACCTGCGGTGATAACATATATCTTTTTGCCTGATTTTTTAAATTCTTTAAGCAGTGAAATAAATTCAAGATGACTCTGCTTTTCACCGTTAAAGCTGAGATCGCCTGCAATAAGCACGGCATCAGCTTCATCGGAAGAAGCAAGCCACGAGAATGCAGCTTTATTTATTGCCGATGTTTCGGCAAAGCATTTCTGCTCAAACTGCATAAATTCATCATATTTTTCTCCGTAACAGCCAAGAGACGGTGCAAAATAATGAGTATCCGTTATAACAAAAAACTTAAAGGGCTTCATAATTAATCTCCTTGATTATTCTGAAATTTTCGGGCTTTCTCTCTTTGGGTTCGGGGTTTTCCGCTTTTTCGCCTACAGCAATACAGATATCAAATTCAAATTCCTCGGGAATATCAAGAAGCCGCTTCCATTTTTTACCTTCGGGAGCCTCCATAAGTGAGCCGACACTTGCTATGATACAGGAGCCGAGTCCCATACCTTCTGCTGCAATTGCTATGTTTTCAACGGCAATACCGCTGTTCATAGCATCTTTTGTTTCAGAAAAAATAAAAAACAGCGCAGGTGCTCCCTGATACACGGGATTTACATCCCAACGGGTATAAGCAGGGGTATCCCAACCGACTTTATTCTTAAAATCGGTATTGAGCGCATCCAATGCCTTTTTATCGGTAAGAACTCTTACGTGGCACGGCTGTGTATTTCTTCCGCTGGGTGCCCACATGGCACAGTCAAGAAGTGTCTGAAGAGTTTCATCAGAAAGACTGTTTTCGGTATACGACCTTATTGTACGTCTTTCAAGAATTGCCTTTACAACTGCATTTTCGGTATTCATCTGTTATCCCCCACATCGCGATAATATTCATTTACAAGTGACGGTTCTCTGACCGACTGATATGCATTACACATAACATTGATTTTTGACTGAAGCGGATCCTCGCTTATTATCTTAAGACATTCCTGTCTTTTATCCGCAAATATAGTGGCATCGGAAAGAATATTTACTCTGTAAACAAGGTATACATATTCACCGTACTGAAAAACGGTGGCACTGCCTTCCGATATACTTTTTATTTTATCATAAAATGTTGAAGAAAACTGATGATCGTCGCTGCCTGCCACAACGTTTTCAAAGGTCTGTTCGGCAAAGGGAAATTCTGCGGATATTTCGATATATGCATTTTCAATTCCGAACGAAGAAGAAACCGAAGCAAGTGCTTTGTTGAATACGGTGTTCATTTTTGCTATTTCCTCTTCGGTAAGCGCACGTTCATTTCCGTATACATCCGTATCGGTAACGGGAACTCTTATATATCTGAATGCAATATATTTATCAACAAGAATACCTCTTAATACAGCATCGGATATTTCATCCGTACCGCCTTTATCAAAAAATGCTATACGCAGTTTTTCTATATATTCTTCACTTGTTTTAATTTTAAGAAAAGTCTGTTTGCTGACACCTATATCTTTATAATGTGCACCAAACATATTCCACAAAGAATTTACTTCTTCTGCCAAAAGGGATTTTTCATCATCGGTAAGAGAAAGACCGTATGATGAAAAAGTAGAATTCACGGCAACATATCTTATACACTTATATGTTGCCTGAGTTATTCTGCCGTCTTTGCCTCCGCCCGCTTCGGGAGAATTCCATACACTGTCAAGATAATACCTGAATATCTCTCCGTCTATAGGTGTTCCGTTTACTGAAAGAGGATAGCCTTCTGCTTTTTGTGAACTGCAGGAGGTTATACTGAGCAGCATTATTATAAAAACCAACGAAAGGGTCAGAACTCTTTTCATTTCAGCCTCCGCCATAAAAAAATGAATATAAAATTATTATACTTTATTATCTTAACATTTTCAACACCAACTTGACTGTAAAAATAATTTGTGCTATAAATATAATGAGGTGTTATGTTGTGTTCGAAAAAATATTGGTAACAACACTTAAATCTGCAAGTGCAGTTGTATATGTGCTGATAATGGCAGCTCTTTTTGCTTTTCCCGTAAGCTTTATTATTCACGCTTTTTTACCGCCTGTTTTTACGCTCAGCAGAATTGAAACATCCGTTGTAGAAGAAGATGACATCATTTCTGATGAAAATATCGAGATAACAGAAGGTTGGCACAGAATCGATTATTACATTACGGCATCAAGCGGAAAGTTTTCCCCTTATGAATATACAATAGAGGAAATAACGTTGCAGAATGATGAATTTTTATCCTTTGCACACAATTACACGGTATTAATTGATGAGCCATCATATTTTACAAAGGATATCACGGATGAAATGGTAATTTCTCTTTATATTGATACAGATGAAGAATTTGATATAAACAGTGTGTGCAAAGAAGCCGAATTCAAAACACTTATTTACGAAAAAGGCTTTGGTGAATTCAAAGTAAAATACGGCAACGGCAATCTGTGGAAATAAGAAAAAAATGGATACGGGCGCAAGCAAACCGAAAAGGTTGAGCTTGTGCCCGTAAATTTATATTTTTTTCTGTCTTAAAATTCCTTTATAAAGTCCGTCAATACATTCACCTACGGGACGGTAGCCTTTTTCGGTGTAATACCTTTCAAGTATTTTGTTATCATCTGCCGAATCAAGGCGGAAATATTTTTTACCCTGATTTTTTGCATATTCTTCGGCAAGTCCGAGAAAAACCGAGCCTGCGCCTTTTGCACCGATATGCGTTGCAAAATTATGAAGATAAAAAGCCGGCTCGTCCTTTATTTCGGGTACGCTGTCCCAGCGTTCATCTTCGCTTTTAAGAACAGCTGCCGCCGCAATTTCTCCGTTTACCGGATGCGCAAGCACAAAAACCTCGCCCTTCTGCCTTTTTTCTTCATAATAAGACATCGGATAAACCTCATCGTATATTGTAACATTCCACTGTTTTATGCCTACAGTGTCCATCCACTTCATACGGCTGAGAATTATATCAAACATCGCGGGGATTTCATACTCTTTTATATGTCGGAATTCATAGCCCGAAAAAGCGGGAATACCGTCTTTCAGCTTATTCACGGAATTAAGCACCGCCTTTTTATCTGCACTCCACAAAGGGGCAATAAGAGTTTTTTTATTTCCGTCCCCCGTAAGGCGGTGAACTGCCGTAGTTTCGGGAATCAGGGGAAGCAAACGTGAAAGAATACTTAAATACTCATCCTGAGATAAAACCCCGACTTTGCCGTTTTTATATTCTTCATAAAGGTCACTGTCTTTTAGTATATGAAGAAGCTGAAGCTTGATACCGTCTGATTTATTTTTTATTATTAATCTCAGCGTATTCTCCATATCATCTGCTGTTTCACCGGGCAGACCTATTATCATATGGGTGATAACATATATGCCTTTCTGTTTCAGTTTTTTTACGGCGGAAACATATTCGCTGTTATCATACTGTCTTCTTATATATTTTACAGTTTCTTCTTTTGATGTCTGAAGTCCCAGTTCTACCCATACGGGTTTGATTTTATTCAGTTCAGACAGAAGCGCTGTCACTTCATCGGGCAGACAGTCGGGACGTGTACCTATCGAAAGCACATCTACCTGCGGATGATTTATTGCTTCATTAAACAGCTTTCTTAAAATTTCAACGGGAGCATAAGTAGAAGTAAAGCTCTGAAAATATGCTATATAACCGCCGTTTTTGTTTTTATGTTCTACCCGTTTTATTGCCTTTTCTATCTGCTCATTGATATTACTGCCGCTCTCGGCAAAATCTCCCGACCCAAAGGAAGAACAAAAAATACACCCGCCCGTTCCCTTTGTTCCGTCTCGGTTAGGGCAGGTAAATCCCCCGTCAAGGGATATTTTATACAATTTTTTGCCGAATTTTTCACGGCAATAATCATTCATTGTTTTCATATTTACTTATGATAGCATTCCCCTGCGTTTATTTTACAGCCGCGGTAAATCTGTTCAAGAAGCATTATTCTTGCAAGGCGGTGGGGAAAAGTCATTTTTGACATAGAAAGCCTTACATCCGAACGGTTTTTAACTTTATCGCTGAGTCCGTAAGAACCGCCGATAATAAAAACTATCTGGGATAATCCCGAAAGTGCCGTATCGGATAAAAGCTTTGCCAGTTCTTCCGAGGAATAAAGCTTTCCTTCAATACAAAGGCTTATAACCTTTGCACCGCGGGGGATTTTTGCAAGTATTTCGTTCCCCTCTTTTTCGAGCACGGCGTTTATTTCCGCACTTTTCGGGTCTTCTTTCAGAGTACCCGCTTTTATTTCGACAATATTTACTTTTGCATAGGCTTTAAGCCTTTTGAGATATTCATCCGAAGCCATTTCAAAAAAGGCATCCTTGAGTTTTCCCACTGAAATAACTGTAACTGTCAGCATATTACCTACCGTTAAAATGTAATGAATTTATCCATATTACTTACAGGAGCTACCTGAAGGAGATAATCCCTGCCTTGAAGGGCACCCGTGTGCTTAAGTGTTGAATTAGTACAGGAAAAGGCTCTGTCGGGCGTATTGTTTTCACGGCTTAAATGTCCGAGAACAAAACGTCTTACTCCCATTTCCAACAATTCCCTTGCAGTTGATGCGCATAATTTATTTGACATATGACCGAAGTCGGAACGGATTCTTGCCTTGAGCGAAGGCGGATAGGGTCCGAAATCAAGAAGGTCATCATCATAATTGGATTCAAGTAAAACAAGGTCACACTCTCCGAGGTTTCTCATTATCTCCCCTGTTATTTTACCTGTATCGGTACATATTCCCACTGTTCTGTCGGGTAAAATTATCTTATATCCGCAGCTTTCCTTTGCATCGTGGGAAGTGGGAAAATAAGATATATGTATATCCCCGATATCCACTCCGTCGGGCATAATTTTTTCATAAGGAAACTTACCGTTGAGTATATCTGTTGACATAAGTCCCGACAAGGTTCCGCCCGTGGCGTAGACGGGAATTTTTCTTGCACTTGCAAAAACTCTTAAAGCACCTACGTGGTCAGTATGCTCGTGTGTTAAAAACACTGCTTTTATGCTGTCGGGAGAAATGCCTGCTCTCTCCATTGATAAAAGAAGCTGTTTATTGTTTGTCCCCGCATCAATAAGCACTCCGTATGATGCTGTTCCCACATAAGCGGAATTACCGCTTGAAGAGGAACACAGCGTACAAAATCTTGCCATATATATAACCTATATAATATCTTTCTTCTGTGTTGTATAAAACCATATTTCGGCTTTTTTCTTTGACATATAAAATGTAAAGCCGCCCATAAGCCCTGCACTGTCACCGCGTTTGATTTCCCCTGAAATCGGATTTTTGAAAACATACCTTGAATCGGGAACTATATAAGGCTGAATGCTTTTATGGGATTCTTCGGCATTTTCGGTTCTTATTACTTCAATAAAGCCTGAACCGTCTTCTTCATTATGGAACTGCACTGCATACCAACCCGATTCTTTGTCGGAAAGCTGATAATAATCCGAATTAAGCTGATATTCAGCCGCTTTTCTCCATATGGGAATCATTTTTCTTGCAACATTAAAAGGAGTTTCACCCTCGTAATAATCGTGACAAACGGTTATTGCGGGTGTCATGGCACAAAGGAAGCTGTACTCATCCGTATTGCGGTTGTTGGGGAAACGGCTGTCATTTTCTTTTGCGTGCGCCCTGAAATAGGGTATCCACGAAAACATTTCGTAATTGTGGAATATTCTTTCTGCACTTTTGCCTATGTGCATATCGGTATACTGCATAGGCACACTGCGGCGCATCATATCCATTTCATTTCTTGTGCCGCCTGCCGCACAGTTATCTATAACAAGACCGGGGTTGCGAAGACGCAACTCATCATACAGTCTTAATAAAGCCTGCATATGAAGGTTTTCCATAGCACCTACACGGTCTTCATCTTCATTTTCTTCAAAATATTTATCGGGCGTGAAATTAAAATCCTGTCTGTAAATATCTATTCCGCCGGTTTTTATATGCGCATCAAGCATATTCAGAACAAAATTGAAGCACTCGGGATCGGAATAGTTAAGAAGACGGCATTTTTCTTCTTCGCCCTCGCTGTTATGGGCTTTAAGGCACCATTCGGGATGCAGATAATCAAGCTTTGAGCCTTCCATAACTCTTTCGGGCTCGAACCACACAAGAAGGTCAACTCCGTTTTCGTGAAGCTTATCGGAAATCGGTCTGAATCCGTCGGGGAGCTGTTCGGGATTAGGTGTCCAGTCCCCTACATTCCACCATCTGTGTTCACAGGGATACCAGCCGGCATCAATCCACCAGGCATCGGGCTTAAGCCCTCTTTTTATGTATGTTTCAATAGCTTCTATCTGATTTTCAGTGGTTATTCCTTCAAATTCACTGTAACCGCCTATCATATGAGTATGTAAAAACATAACAGGCGGGATTTTTTCACCGTTTTTGCCCGTGGGCAGAATGTGATTGAAATAAAATCTGCGCCAGAGATTTCTGCCCTTGTTTTCATCCCCCTGCCAGAAAAGCATAGTAAGATTGGGAGTTCTGACAGTTTCCATAGGATGAAGCTTCATATGGCATCTTGCCTGTGAAAGACAGTATTTTACACCGTCTTCAAAAGGTGTAAGCACCATTTTCCACTTGCCGGGCCAACCCACGGCAAGATGCACCGAATACTCATCAAATGTAAGTGTCATAAAAGGAGAGGCTCCGTCTGCTCCGCGGCAGAATTCGGGAGAAATAACTATTTTTCTGTCAACCTTTACAGGTGCAAAACGCCTGAACAAATCATCATTTCTTGTATCACCGTTGCCTGCAGTTATATAAGCATTTGTTCCTTTTATCACACCGCTTAAGGCAAAATCCGTAAGAATATCCGAATCGGACTTGCCGCGGTTTGTTATATCGGCGCCCCATTCAACAACGGGTGAGTCTGAATATTTTGTTTCTCTTGCCGTTATTATCATTCCTTTAGAGGCTATTGCCGAAATTTCGGTACAGGTAACGGCACTCGAAAAGGAATGTCTTTTTGAGACAGGACGCAATTCTTCGGGAAGCCCCACTGTGGCTTCACCGTTAAAAGTGAAGGTAACAGGGATATCCGCAGTAGATTTATAACCTGCCTTTTTATTTCTCAATAATATATCGGTCTTCATTTTCACACCCGCTTTTTTCTCTTAGCGGAAAGTTAGAGAATTTATACTGTTATTCTTAATTCTTCGTGCTTTGCACTTAAGAAAACCCCCGGCGAGGGTTTTGTTAACAACTTTCCTGCGCTCATTAAATCATAAAGGGATTTCGCTGTCTGCGGACAGCGACAAGGGGCTCTGCCTCTTGACACCGTGACCTTTCGAGAAAGGTCAATCAAAGCTTCAATCCGGCACTCCCGTGCCGATAAGTATCCCCCAACTTTTAGTAAGAATTTTTTTGATACATCGCGTAAAATTACATTTTTCCTCCGAATTTGCCTCCGAATTTTCCGCCAAGCTTACCGCCCTTTTGTCCGCCGCCGAAATTACGGTCAATGGAAAGGATGTTTGTTTCAAAGGAGAATACTATGGAATCCTCTTCTCTGCTTCTCTTAAGAGCGAGTTCTATCATTCTGTCAAGCAGCTCTTTATAAGGAACACCTACAGGTTCCCACAGATAGAAGGATAATGAACCGGGGATTGTATTTATTTCGTTGAGATAAACGGTATCGGTATCTTCATCTATCATAAAGTCTATTCTTGAAACACCGTTACAGCCGAGAACTTTAAAAGCTTTTACTGCAAGAGAGCGTATTTCTTCTCTTCTTTCGGGGGTAATGTCTGCGGGAATTTTTCTTGCAAGGCTTGCCATACCCTTGCTGCCGCCTGTTTTTTTACTGCCGCCGCCCTGAAGATATTTATTCTCATAGCTTAATATTTCGTCACTCTTTGCGGGCTGTTCGCATTCGGATGCCTCGGCGTGTTCCGTGTCACCTAAAACGGAGCAGTTGATTTCCTTAAGATTTGTAATAGCCTTTTCAACAAGAACAACAGAAGCAAATCTGAATGCCGAATCAAGTGATGTGTTGAGCTCTTCATCGTTATGTGCAACGCTGATGCCTACGGAAGAACCGAGATTTACGGGTTTTACGATAACGGGATAACCTATTTTTTCACGGCATGCAGAAATAACTTTTTCAGGCTCGGCAAAATCTGCAGAAATAAATCTGAGACAGTCAAGCACGGGCACATCGTTATCCTTAAGCACCGTTTTCATAACATATTTATCCATACCTACAGCCGAAGATACAACATCACAGCCGACATAAGGAACACCGAGTATCTTAAGATATCCCTGAAGAGTGCCGTCTTCAACATTGGTTCCGTGAACAATGGGGAAGGCAACATCTATATCGGAAATAACATTGTTTCTGAATTTTGAAAAGGGATATCTGAGAATTTTAGCCTTACCGTCCATATTCATAAGAACACATCGTGTGCTCTTTTTGATAAGGGCGGGAATGTTTTTATATTCTTCTATACACGAGCATTCAAAGCCTGTATAAAACTCATTTTCTTTGGTTATGTATACGGGAATAACATCATATTTTTCGGCATCAATGGATGCAATTGCCTGCAAAGCAGAAATAACCGAAACTTCATGTTCAACTGTTTTTCCGCCGAAAAGAACACATAATTTGATTTTCATACTTTCCCACTCCTTTCTTAATAGTTATCGGGAAGGTCATTTTCAAGAAGAATTATCTTCTTTTTATCTGTTTTCATACCGTAAAGTGTACGCATAGCTTCGGAGAATTCTTCAAACACAAAAAGATTTTCTTTGCTGAAGCCTTTTTTCATTATACCGTTTCTTATAGCCGATGTCTGCTTTTCGCCTATAAGAACTATCTTATCACAGCATTCTGCCGCATATTCACCGAATTCACAGTTAAGCTTTTCTTCATCGGCACCAAGTTCTACCATACCGGGTGTTACAAGAATTCTCACACCGTCCATCTGCTTAAGAGTAGAAAGTGCAGCACGGCAGCCTGCGGGATTTGAATTGAAGGCATCGTCAATAATGGTAACTTCACCCTTGTTGACAATCTGCATACGGTGAGGAACTGCTTCTATTCTTCTTACATAACGTCTCATTTCTGAAAGAGGCATACCGAAGCCGTTTGCGGCGGCGATTGCACCTGTTATATTAACAACATTATGTCCGCCGATAAGCTTTGTATCAAAGCTTTCGGTTTCCCCGGAGGGTGCTCTTACAACAAAGGAAGTACCTGAGGAAGAAAATTCTATATTGTATGCATAATAGTCACAGTCTTCGGTTGTACCGTAAGAAATATATTTTCTTTTGGGAAGATTGTTTCTTATAACCTCATTATCAAGGTTTATATAAAGTCTTCCGTTTTCGGGAAGGGCATCACTGAGCTCATATTTTGTTTTTATGATATTCTCTTTTGAACCGAAGGATTCAAGATGCTGTTCACCGAGCGAAGTGATAATACCGTGACGGGGATGAACTATATCGCAAAGCTCTTTTATGTCGCCTACCCACTTTGCGCCCATTTCACAAAGGAAAATCTTATGAATGGCAGAAAGTGAACCGCGGACGGTTTTTACAACACCCATAGGAGTGTTATAGCTTTCGGGAGTTACAAGAGTATCTGTCCATGCGCGGAGAATTGTATAAAGATAGAATTTTACACTTGTTTTTCCGTATGAACCCGTAATACCTATAACATCAAGTTCGGGACAGGCGCGAAGCATTCTTTTTGCATCATTGAGATAATGCCTGTTTACACCCTTTTCGATGGGTTTGTTGATAAGATTTGCAAGAAGGATGCTGAAAGGTGCAAGTGCACAGATAAGTCCCAGACCCAGGAAGGAAAGATTCTTATCAGCCGTTGTAAGACAGTATATTACACCACCGTAAGAGGCACACAGTAAAATAAATGTTGTAACAAACATTCTTTTTACTCTGGGTGTGTAAACAAGGGGCTTTTTATACTCTTTACCTCTGTTTTCAACAGCAATAGCAATAACGCCGACTAAAAGCGCTACTGCGGCAAAAGCCATAAAGGGCTCAAGCGGAATAAAACCTGTAAAGGAAAGAAGAAAAACTATTAATTCAACGGCATATCTTGATATGTTCTTTTTCATCCATCTGATATGTGTGGAAAAACGGTAGCCGTTCAGCTGGAACATATGCATATTGAAAACAAGACTCTTGAAAACAGAATAAATTGCCGCAAGAGTTATCATACCGAAAAGTATCTGCAAATAAGGTGCCATAATGTGCCTCCGTAAAAATGTAACTATGTATGTGACCCGAAATTTTTATCTTTTACAAGCTCTGACAATTTACTTACAAAGCAAGAAAAGATTTCATAATAGCATTGAAAAGTACGGGATTGTCGATAAATGAATAATGCCCTGCACCCTCTATACGGGCAAGCCCGGCATCGGGGATAAGCTGTTCCATTTTTTCGGCATCCTGAATGGGAGTTGCCGTATCAAGAGTACCCCAGATAAGCAGTGTTGACTGCTTTATACCGGGTAAAAGGTCGGTAAGATCTTCGTTTACAACATTGATAAGAATTTTTTTCATAAGAGGCGAAGCCGCCTTATAATCGGCAGAACCTACTTTTGACTGCATTTTTTCCAGAAGTCCGGGAGTTGCGGAAAGAAGCTTTTTGCCGAACTTCAGAATTTTTTCTTTCTGAAGCTGTTCGGCAGATTTAACGGGCTTTATACCTGCAGAATCCACTAAAATAATTTTTGTTACGGTAAACGGAAGATCTGTTCTGTTTACCATTTTTATTATAACTCTGCCTCCGAACGAATGACCTAAAAGAATAACCTTTTTAAGCCCGAGTTTTTTAATAAACTCAACCGCAAAATCCGTATAATCATCCACACACCATTCGGCAGGCGGCTCGGGTGTTTCACCGAAACCGGGCATATCGGGTGCCGCAACAAAATATTTAGCACTTACGGGAAGCGCACAGTTTCTGAAAAGCTCTATATTCGAACCCCATCCGTGAAGCATTACCAGTGCTTCATCGGCTTTTTCATCGCCCAGAGTGAAATAATTGACATTGATATCATTGATCTGCATTTGCATAAATCCCCATCCTCTCCATAAAAATAATTCACTGATATTATACGCAAAAATCTTCCTTGTGTGAAAATTACTCGGTTACAAGAGAAGATATATCAATGGGTGTTGCATCTGCCCATAATTTTTCAAGATTATAATACTCTCTCTGATCCTGTAAAAATACGTGAATTACAACATCGTGATAATCAAGAAGTATCCAGCCTGTTGCCTTACCTTCTATTTGTCTGGGTTCAAAGCCCTCAAGTCCCAGCTGATATTCAACTTCATCAGCAAGTGCTCTTACCTGTGTGTTTGAAGTACCTGCCGCAATTATAAAATAATCGGCAACTATTGTAAGAGAACCTATTTCAAGTGCAGTTATCTCAACAGCTTTTTTACTGTCAAGCGCCTTAACTGCAATTTCAAGTTTTTTGTTCATACTATTCCATCCTTTATTTAATAAATGTATCTTATTTTTTCATTAATAATATTTCATTATAGCAATCCACCGTATCGGGATGTATGGGACGGCATTTTTCGCTCAATTCATATACAGTAAAGCGAAGGCCTTCTTCCATTGCAAGTTCAAGTGAAATCTCTGCTCTTTGCCGCATATCCTCAACCCCGGGATAATCTCTGTCGGCTGAAACAAAATCCGCCACAAAAAGTATTTTTTCCCCGAGAGTCATATTCTTTCTGCCTGTGGTATGAAAACGTACCGCGGTAATTATTTCTTCATCATAAAAATATTCATTGCCGAGATACTTTGCCCCTGCTATAGCGTGCCACAGCTTCGGAGCAGATTTTTCAACATCACTCAGAACAATATTTTCTTTTTCAAAAAAACAGTAATATTCTTCTTCGGTCAATTCTTTAAGAACATCGTGCCCCAGACCTGCAATATATGCTTTTTCGGGATCATATCCGTATTTATCTGCAAGATAAGAAGCGGTTTTTGCCACCTGCAAAGAATGCTCATACCTGAAATCTGATAATCTGTCTCTGATATCTTTAAGCAGTATTTCTTTTTTATACATCCGTATACAGTCCTTTTTGCCTGATGTATGCGGTAACATTTTCATCCACATACATTGAAATGTTTTCATCAGTTAAAATACTGTTTCTTATTTTTGTAGAGCTTATCACAATCGGGTCAAAATCAAGAATTATACATTCTCCGTACATTCTTAATTTTTCATCGGCAATGCGTTCAAGCTCTTTTTTCTGTTCAGCGTCTTCTCTTGAAACCGCCGCAAGAGTAACAAGACTCAGTATTTCATCAAATCTGTACCATTTATCAAAATGTAAAAGCTGATCGGAACCTATAAGCAGATAAAGCTTTTCATCGGGGTACATTTCCTTTACAGCCCTTACCGTATCAACGGTATAGCTTTTTCCTCCCCTTTTTATCTCAATATCCGATACAATAAATTCATCTTCATTAAATGCAATCGAACACATATTCATTCTGTCCTCGGCCGATGCACCTGAAGTATTCTTAAAAGGGGATAAAGCGGCGGGAACAATAAGCATTTTCTTCAGAGAGAGTTTCTCACACACAAAAGAAGCAAGTTTTTTATGCCCTTTATGCACGGGATCAAAGCTGCCTCCGAATATACATATTCCCTCTTTTATCATTTTGCCGCCTTCTTTGTTATTCTTTTATCTCTTCCCTTTTTGTCTTCAAAGGGAGATTTCTTTTTGCTTGCCGCTTTATACTTTTTTTTGCGCTCATCGGCGGCAGATGTCTTTTTCTTTGCGGCAGCCTTCGGCTTGTCCTCGTGAAGCTTGGGATTGTAGCGGTATAAAACTATAACACCGCCTATAACCTGCACCACTTCACTGCCTGTTTTTGCGGCAATTTCTTCAGCTGCTTCTCTGGGAGAAAGGGGTGAAGTTTCGGTAAGCACTCTGAGTTTTATAAGCTCTCTTGTTCTGAGCGCACCGTCTGCCTGTTCAATAAGAGTTTCACCGATGCCGCCTTTTCCTACCTGAAAAAGCACATCAAGTGTATTAGCCTGTCCTCTGAGGGCGGCTCTTTCTTTGCTTGTCATATATCTACCTCGTTATAATATTTCGGATAATTTTTCTTTTAATGCTCTGAGGGAATTTCCTCTGTGGCTTATTGCATCCTTTTCTTCTGCCGAAAACTGAGCAAATGATCTGTCTCCCACCATAAAAACAGGGTCAAAGCCGAATCCGTTTGTGCCTTTTGGTTCATAACCTATTTTTCCTTCACAGGTGCCTGTAACCGAAAACTCTCTGCCGTCGGGGAAAACAACTGCGGCACAGCTTACAAAACGTGCTGTTCTCTTTTCGTCTTCAACACCTTGAAGTTCACCTATAAGATGAGCCATCTTTTCGCTGTAGGGAGTTTCCTCTCCCAAATAACGTGCCGAATAAACACCGGGGCGACCGTCAAGGGCATCCACCATAAGTCCCGAATCGTCGGCTATACAAGGCATTCCCGATTCTTTACAGCCCGAACGTGCTTTAAGAAAAGCGTTTTCTTCAAAGGTTTCGCCTGTTTCTTCAACATCCGTAAGCTTTATACCTTTTTCGTAATCAAGAAAGACATTTATTCCGAGAGGAGACAGTATTCTGTGTAATTCCTCTCTTTTTTTCATATTATGAGTGGCGATTAAAAAGTCCAAAGAAACCTCTCCTCTTCTTCTTGCCGCCGTCGCTGTCTGCGTCGTCGTCGCTGTTATTGTTTGCTGCTGCCTGTCTTGCGGCTTCTTCTGCTTCACGTCTTGCGGCTTCTTCTGCCTCACGTCTTGCGGCTTCTTCCGCTTCAAGTCTTGCAGCTTCTTGCGCTGCTTCTCTTTCTCCTTCAAGTCTTAAAGATTCAAGTCTCTTTTGTTCCTCATTGTCTTGGCTTTCAGAGCCGCCATTTTCTTCTGTTTCGGATGCTTCTTCAAATGTGCTTTCACTAAAGCCGCCTGCTGAGAAGTCACTTTCGCCAGAGCCTTCTT
>JAZSRT010000059.1:0-10500 GCA_045538645.1 Acutalibacteraceae bacterium
CGCCTGAATACCCAAGCGGTGCAGGGTCGGCGCACGGTTGAGCAATACGGGATGGTCTTTGATGACGCTTTCCAGCGCATCCCAGACTTCCTTACGCATACGCTCAACCATCTTCTTCGCAGATTTAACGTTGGTTGCCAAACCATCGGCGACCAACTTCTTCATAACGAAGGGCTTAAAGAGTTCGATTGCCATTTCCTTCGGCAAACCGCACTGATAAATCTTCAGTTCGGGGCCGACAACGATAACCGAACGACCGGAATAGTCGACACGTTTACCGAGCAGGTTTTGACGGAAGCGGCCTTGCTTACCCTTAAGCATATCGGAAAGGGATTTGAGAGGTCTGTTATTGGGACCTGTAACGGGACGGCCTCTTCTGCCGTTATCTATAAGAGCATCAACAGCTTCCTGAAGCATTCTCTTTTCGTTTCTTACGATAATTTCGGGAGAACCGAGTTCGATAAGCTTTTTAAGTCTGTTGTTTCTGTTTATAACTCTTCTGTAAAGGTCATTAAGGTCACTTGTTGCAAATCTGCCGCCGTCAAGCTGAACCATGGGACGGATATCCGGAGGAATTACGGGAACAACATCAAGAATCATCCATTCGGGACGGTTGCCTGATGCACGGAATGCTTCAACAACCTCAAGACGCTTAAGAAGACGTGTCTTCTTCTGACCAACTGCTGTTTCAAGCTCAGTTCTTAATTCTTCTGCAAGCTTTTCAACATCAATTTCAGCAAGAAGTTCCTTGATAGCTTCTGCACCCATCTTTGCGGTGAATGCATCTGCATCGTATTTTTCTACATTATAGTCATAGTCTTTGTCGGAAATTATCTGATACTTCTGAAGTTCGGTATCGCCGCCGTCTATAACTATATATTTTGCATAATAGAGAACCTTATCAAGATCACGGGGAGAAATATCAAGCATAAGACCGATTCTTGAAGGGATGCCCTTGAAGTACCATATGTGTGATACGGGACAGGCAGGCTCGATATGACCCATTCTTTCACGGCGGACCTTTGCCTTAGTGATTTTAACACCGCAGCGTTCACAGGTCTTGCCCTTATAACGGATTCTCTTATATTTACCGCAGTGACACTCCCAGTCTTTTGTGGGTCCGAAAATCTTTTCGCAGAAAAGACCGTCCTTTTCAGGCTTGAGTGTTCTGTAGTTTATGGTTTCGGGCTTCTTTACTTCACCGTAAGACCACTCACGGATCTTATCGGGTGAAGCAAGACCGACTTTTATGGACTCAAAATTGAGTTCATTGTAGTTTTCTTCTGTATATCTTTTAACAGTTACTGCACCTTCGCTCATTTATCAGCAGCTCCTTCTTATATTTTAATCAGAATTCTTCGCTTTCGTAATCGTCGGGCATAAAAGAATCATTTTCGCCGAAATCAAAGGTTTCATCCTCAAAACTGAGGTCGAAATCACCTGATACAGTGAACAGATCGTCATCGCCTTCAGCGGATTCAATACCGTATCCGCTTGCGTTTTCTGCATCATTGACGGTTTCAAATTCTTCGCCGGGTACGAAGGTAACATCTTCGGTATCATCAAAGTCCTGCTTAAGGTCGATTTCAATACCTTCATCGTCAAATACGGAAACATCAAGAGCAAGGGACTGAAGTTCCTTAACAAGAACCTTGAAGCTTTCGGGAATACCGGGCTTGGGCACATTAAGTCCTTTTACAATTGCTTCGTAAGTCTTAACACGTCCTACAACGTCATCAGACTTAACGGTAAGGATTTCCTGAAGAGTATATGCCGCACCGTATGCTTCGAGAGCCCAAACTTCCATTTCACCGAAACGCTGTCCGCCGAACTGAGCTTTACCGCCCAAAGGCTGCTGAGTAACAAGTGAGTAAGGACCTGTGGAACGTGCGTGAATCTTATCATCAACAAGATGGTGCAGCTTTAAGAAGTACATAACACCGACTGTTACGGGGTTATCAAACTTCTGACCTGTTCTGCCGTCGTAAAGATCTACTTTACCGTCTTCGCGAAGACCGGCTTGTTTAAGAGCTTCAACAATATCCTGTTCATGGGCACCGTCGAATACGGGAGTCATAATCTTCCAGCCGAGTTCTCTGCAGGCACGACCGAGGTGAACTTCAAGAACCTGTCCGATATTCATTCGGGAAGGAACACCGAGGGGATTAAGAACGATATCAAGAGGAGTACCGTCTGCAAGGAAGGGCATATCTTCCTGGGGAAGAATTCTTGAAACAACACCCTTGTTACCGTGACGGCCTGCCATTTTGTCACCGACGGATATCTTTCTCTTCTGAGCAATGTAGCAACGTACAACCTTATT
The DNA here is from genome assembly GCA_045538645.1 of Acutalibacteraceae bacterium. Classification (GTDB taxonomy): domain Bacteria; phylum Bacillota; class Clostridia; order Oscillospirales; family Acutalibacteraceae; genus RUG806. Next base: position 2,324 of record JAZSRT010000059.1, read on the forward strand.
TACACCGGGGCTGAGTTCATCGCTGTTTGCTCTTGTATAAACTTCAACATCCACAACGATACCGTATGCACCGTGAGGAACTTTAAGTGATGTATCTCTGACTTCTCTTGCCTTTTCACCGAAAATAGCACGAAGGAGTCTTTCTTCTGCGGTAAGCTCTGTTTCACCCTTGGGTGTTACCTTACCTACAAGGATATCGCCTGAATGCACTTCGGCACCCACACGGATGATACCTTCTTCGTCAAGGTCTATAAGCGCATCATCACCCACATTGGGAATATCTCTTGTGATTTCTTCCGGTCCGAGCTTGGTTTCTCTTGCTTCTATTTCATACTTTTCAATATGAATTGAAGTGTAAACGTCGTCACGGACGATTTTTTCGTTTACGAGAACTGCGTCTTCGTAATTGTAGCCTTCCCAGGTCATAAAGCCGATAAGGGCATTTTTACCGAGGGAGATTTCACCGCCGTTGGTTGCGGGACCGTCAGCAATAACTTCGCCTGCCTCCAGCTTATCGCCAACACTTACTATAGGTCTCTGATTGATACAGGTACCCTGGTTGGAACGCATAAACTTAAGAAGCTCATAAGTATCAATACTTCCGTCTTCTGCAGTAACTTCAACACTGTCGGCTGTTACTCTTGTAACGGTACCGGCTCTGTTACAAAGCACACATACACCCGAGTCGCAGGCTGATTTATATTCCATACCTGTGCCGACAATGGGAGATTCTGTTTTAAGAAGAGGCACTGCCTGACGCTGCATGTTTGCACCCATAAGTGCTCGGTTTGCGTCGTCGTTTTCGAGGAAGGGAATCATAGCGGTAGCAACAGAAACAACCATTCTGGGCGAAACATCCATATAGTCTGCCTGATTGTGGTCGATTTCAAGGAATTCATCCCTGTAACGAACAATAACTCTTTCGTTGGCAAAATAGCCGTCTGCGGTAAGAGGTTCATTAGCCTGAGCTACTCTGTATTCGTCTTCTACGTCAGCAGTCATATATACAACTTCGTCAAGAACCTTGCCGGTTTCTTTATCTACCTTTCGGAAAGGAGCTTCGATAAAGCCATATTTATTGATTCTTGCGAATGTAGCAAGTGAAGAAATAAGTCCGATGTTGGGACCTTCGGGAGATTCGATGGGACACATTCTGCCGTAGTGGCTGTAATGAACATCTCGCACTTCGAAACCTGCACGGTCTCTGGAAAGACCGCCGGGGCCGAGGGCTGAAAGACGGCGCTTGTGTGTAAGCTCAGCCAAGGGGTTTGCCTGGTCCATAAACTGTGAAAGAGGAGATGAACCGAAGAATTCCTTGACTACTGCAAGAACGGGTCTGATATTTATAAGTGACTGAGGAGTTATCTTATCCATTTCCTGTGTATGGATGGACATTCTTTCACGGACAACTCTTTCAAGTCTTGTAAAGCCTATACGGAACTGATTCTGGAGAAGCTCGCCAACGGAACGGATACGGCGGTTGCCGAGATGGTCAATATCATCAAGAGAACCGATATTGTGAGCTGCACAGTTGAGATAGTTTATTGATGCGAGGATATCGCTTATTGTGATGTGCTTGGGAATAAGGTCATCGCACTTTTCGGAAAGAAGTTCGCTGAGAGAATCCTTATCGCCTGCGGCTTCATCAAGAATTTCCATAAGAACCTTGAAGTTAACCTTTTCGTTGATGCCCAGCTCTTCAAGCTCTTCTACGGTAAATTCGGGCAGGAATTCATAGGGCTCTACCATACCGTTGGAGATAACCTTTACTTCCACGCCTTCAACATTAACATAAGCAACGCTTACACCTGCCTGCTCAATTTCGTGAGCAAGTTCTTTTGTAACCTTTGTTCCTGCTTCTGCGATAATTTCACCTGTAACAAGTGAAGCTACGGGCTGAGAAAGCACCTGATAACGGAGTCTGTCGGAAATTGCAAGCTTTTTGTTGTACTTGTATCTGCCGACTCTTGAAAGATCATAACGGTGTTCATCAAAGAAAAGTCCGTTCAGGTGTGACTGAGCTGTTTCAAGCGTGGGGGGTTCACCGGGACGAAGCTTTTTATAAACTTCAATAAGTGCTTCTTCAGTATTCTGGGTGGGATCCTTTTCGAGTGTTGCAAGGATTCTTTCGTCACCGCCGAAGAAATCTGTAATTTCGGTGTTTGAGCCAAGACCCAATGCTCTTATAAGAGTTGTTATGGGAAGCTTTCTGTTTTTATCTATTCTTACATAAAATATGTTATTCTGATCTGTTTCATATTCAAGCCATGCACCGCGATTGGGGATAATGGTTGAAGTAAAAAGTTTCTTACCGGTCTTATCACGGGTCATATCGAAATAAACACCGGGAGAACGAACAAGCTGTGAAATAATAACACGTTCGGCACCGTTGATAACAAAAGTACCGCTGTCGGTCATTTTGGGGAAATCACCCATATAAATTTCATTTATCTTGATTTCTCCTGTCTCCTTGTTGAGAAGACGTGCTGTAACCATAAGACGGACTGCATATGTTGCATCACGCTCTTTGCATTCTTTAACAGAATATTTAGGTGTTTTTTCCATACGGTAATCAATGAAATCAAGAACCAGGTTACCTGTGTAGTCTGTAATTTCATCAATGTCTCTGAACACCTCTCTGAGACCTACATCGAGAAACCAATTATATGAGTTTTTCTGCACCTCGATAAGATTAGGCATCTCCATTACCTCATTGATCTTGGCAAAACTCATACGGGTATTTCTGCCCAGCTTTACGGGTTTCACATTCACCATGCGCTCATCACTCCGTTCTTTTAATATCCGAAATAGCAAAACAAAAAATGTGAAAATACACAAAATCTGCACTTGACTTTTACATCATTTTGGGTTATAGTAATGTTTGTAAAATTTAGCAAAGGATATGTGTATCCATTATAATGCAGTATACTATATTACATCAAAGTTCGGACAATGTCAATAGATATTTCCGAATATTTTTTATTTTTAAAATGTTTTTTTACACTCTCCCCTTCCCGATTAACACATTCAAACCGTCCGGCTTTCTTCCCGCAGTGTAAATCTTCACATTACATCTTACATCATACTTAATCATAATCTTTCTTTTCCTGTCATATATCTTTACTGATATACCTGACGGGAGGAATTTTTTCTTGAATACTTACTCAGAAGAAAGAGCTGTTGAGCTCGGTGAATATATCGTTAAACACAAAGCGACGGTACGTGCCGCCGCAAAGGTTTTCGGAATATCAAAATCCACCGTACATATGGATGTGACCGACAGGCTGAAAAACACCGACCCCGCACTTTATTATCAGGTAAGAGAAATTCTTGACCTCAATAAGGCTCAGAGGCATCTGCGAGGCGGTATGGCAACAAAAGAAAAATATCTCAGAGAAAAAGTAAAAACAGGATAATTGACACAACAAAAAAACTCCTGTATAATGAAAGAAATTTCATTTACGGGAGTAAGCCATGTTCGACAATTTCAAAAAAAAGAGAGCAGAAAAAAAGAAAAAAAGAAAAACACCGCCTGAGCTTATGCAGTCCCTCACGGCAAACGGTGTTGAAATAGAAGCCATAAATTTTTCTCTTAATAAAAATCCCGACGGCACACCGCGCCTTGAAGTAAGAACAAGGGACGTGTGCGAAGCACTTCATTATGAACATATAGACTTTGAACTGAAAACTTCCCTTAAGCTCCTTAAAGTGGGCGGTGTGTTCAAAGAAGCCATAAACGAAAAACATTTCAAGCTCTACGTCTTCGACGTGGATGACTTCAATCAGTATTTTATCTGAAAACACAGCCGATACAAAAAAATCAAGTGTCCGCACCCTTCTTTCGGGGAACGGACACTTTTTGTTTAAGAAATTCTTACATCATAAGAAATTCATCTGTAACAATAAATACATTATTTTTACAGTTAATAAGAAGTTCGGAAAAATACAAACCGTTATTTTCCTTAATAGCGGAAATTATAGTATGAGCAATAATTCCACATATGGGCTGATTTGCTTATTACGGGAAAGTTCAGAATTATCATTTCACCGATATTTATGTCAACATCGGCTGTGTGCTCTATGGATACAAACCTGCCGTCAGAGGTCATAATTGCTTCTATCTTAAATCCGCGGTAAGTAATACTGATATCACGGTAGAACATAAGAATACTTCTGATTATATGATCTTCAGAAAGAGTTTTTTCAATATCTTCCCAATATAAAAAACTGTTTGTTACCTGCTCAAGGGCAGACTTACCTCTTTCGGGATTAGTTTCATCCTTCATAATAATGGTGATTTTATAATTCTCGCCGGCTTTTTCACATTTTGCCGAAGCAACCTTTGAAAGGTCTGTAAGTGTCCATGCTGCGATTCTGTTCATAGCATCCTTTGTGCCCTTTTCGCTGAGCTTTTCAGGTGCATCGGCTTCGGTGTTCATAAAGTTGCCAATCACACCCTGCACTGCTTCATTTATAAACGCATAGCTAATATTTACAGGATCAACATTCTGCCATTCTTTCTTTGTATAACCTGCTTTACCTTTTTTCAGTTCATCTATACCGTTTTTATAAAAATCGCAGATTTCTGCAGTTGTTTCAGGCATTTCAGCAGGCACAACGGGTGTAACGGCAAAGGATTCAAGTCCTACGCTTACACGAAGAATTGTACGTGCATCAGAAGCGGTAACGTAATCATCCCCGTTTACATCAGCTGCAGTCATAGCCCCAAGAGAAAGATTTTCAAGCTGAACGGAAGCACGAAGGGCAAGCCTTGCATCAGCGGCGGTAATATTGCCGTTTCCGTCAACGTCACCCAAGCTATACTTTTCTGCAGCACCTGCAACAGGAGTGATATACAAGATACCGAAAAGCATCAGAACGAACATAAAAACTGAAATTATTTTTTTGCAGTTTTTCATTATAATATCTTTCCTTTTATAATTAGTTTTCAAGGCCTACTGAATAGCGGAGTATCATTCTTGCATCTGCTGCAGTAATACTGCCGTTTTCATCAACATCACCGAGAAGCACCTGTGTTTCTGTAAACTGTTCAAGCTGAACGGAAGCGCGAAGCACAAGTCTTGCATCAGATGCAGTAACCTTCTGATCAAAGTCAACGTCGCCGTAATAAAGGTATACAATTTCGATGGGATAGGGTTCAAATTCGAATGTAACATCATCTATATGTCCGCTCATTTCCGCATAAGAAATGTCGCTGACATCACCGACGATTTCAAGTTGCATTATACATACATCCAGTTCATCGACGGGACAGGTATCTCTGAATACAAAAGCAATTTTAACTTCACCTGCAGAATCCGCATTTTCAGCAAAAATATAATTGCCCTCATCCTCATAAGCCTGTTCAACAATCGAACAACTGAAAACAGAAGAATCATATTTAAGCGAAAACTCTCCCTGAGCTATACCTGCAGCGTCTTCTATAAAGAAATACACATACATTACATCAACCCCTGTTTCAAAATAGAAAAAGGGCTGTGCCTTTTCTGCAGGTGTCGCAGCAGCGGCGGTAAGCGTACTTATCCCCGTACAGGAAAACAATATTAAAAGACATACAAATACCGAAACAATTTTTTTCATAATAAACCTCCGGAAAATATATTTATAAACACTATGTTTATAATATCAGTATAACATCACAAGAAGACTAATTCAATGCATTAAGAAAAATTAATAACCGCCCGTTCTCAGGGCGGCTATTATAATTAAAGCTTTTCAAGTCCTACAGAAGTACGGATAATAAGTCTTGCATCGGCGGCAACACTGCCGTTTTCGTCAACGTCACTCAAGCTATACTTTTCTGCAGCACCTATAAAAGGAGTGATACACAAGATACTGAAAAAGTATCAAAACTGAAATTATTCTTTTTCTGTTTTTCATTATGATATATCTCTTTTTTGATAATATTTTCAGCCTGTTTTCAGCCATTATATATTACCGGCAAAATTCTGTTTTTTTATCTTTAGGCCAATGAATTAATGGGGAGTGATTTCCAGAAGGCACTGTTTTCATCAGAATACAGCTTCAACAAATTATAGAACTCTGTCTCCGAAATTCTCTTTTGCTGACCGTTTATGTACTCATAATAATCAATACTCGAATCAAAATTCAGAGAGCTTTCTAACAGATATTCTGTTTCCAATTCCGTTCCGTTCAGTTTATAAACACGAAGCTGATGATCAGCATAGCCTCCCGAACCTTGGGTATATAATTTTTCGTCCTGTGAAATATAACATCTGTATCTTGACCAGAATGCATCCAATACATATACGGAATTGTTTTTACAGGTAAATACAGCAAGTATAGTGTGGTCATCACGAACCCAGAACAATTCAGGTATTCCGTCATCATCCAAATTATAGAGAATATAACCGTAATCATCTACAGTCCCATCATCCCAATAAGTAACTTCATCTGCCATATTACCTAATTCGTATGAAAACTTCGCTCTGTTATTCATATTCATAAAGGTGGAGCTTAAATTCAGTTTATCCCAATTGTCGTCAAAAATCTCTGTCGGCTGGTATTCAACAATCTTTTTAAAGTCTTTTATAAGGTCATCATAAAGGGACATATACTGCTCTGAAGCATCGGGATTCAGATCATCAAGACCTACAGAATAGCGGAGTATCATTCTTGCATCTGCGGCAGTGATAGTGCCGCTCTCATCAACATCACCGAGAAGCATCTGTGTTTCTGTAAACTGTTCAAGTTGGACGGAAGCGCGGAGCACAAGTCTTGCATCTGCAGCAGTGACCTGCTGATTAAAATCCACATCGCCGTAAAAAAGATTTACAATTTCGATGGGATAGGGTTCAAATTCGAATGCAACATCATCTATATATCCGCTCATTTCCGCATAAGAAACATCGCTGACATCACCAACGATTTCAAGTTGTATTACACACACATCCAATTTATCAACACTGAAGTTTTCACTGCACGCAAAACCAAATTTAACTCTACCCTTAGTACCGGCATTAGCAGCAAAAACAAAATTCATATCATCCTTATAAACCTGCTCTACAGCAGAACAACTGAAAACATCAGAGTCATAATCAAAGGTGAAATTACCCCCGTCTATTCCCTTTGCATTCTCAATATAGAAATATACATTTATAACATCAACACCGGGTTCAAAATAGAAAACGGGTTGTGCATTTTCTGCGGGTGTCACAGCAGAGGCGGTAAGCGTACTTATCCCCGTACAGGAAAACAGCATCAAAAGACATACAAATACCGAAACAATTTTTTTCATAATAAACCTCCGGAAAATATATTTATAAACACTATGTTTATAATATTCAGTATAACATCACAAGAAGACTAATTCAATGCATTAAGAAAAATTAATAACCGCCCGTTCTCAGGGCGGCTATTGTAATTAAAGCTTTTCAAGTCCTACCGATGCTCGAAGAATAAGTCTTGCATCTGCGGCTGTTATGCCTTTGTTTTTGTCAACCTCGGCAGCAATAAGCTGTGTATCAGAAAGCTTTTCAAGACCTACAGAAGCCCGAAGAGCAAGTCTTGCATCAGCGGCTGTTATTTGTCCGTCAAGATTTACATCACCGGGAAGGACAGTTACCCCGCTCTGAACAGTAAAAGAATACAGTACATTATCCACATATCCGTATCCATAATATCCATCCGTTATACAAATGTAATATTTACCTGCAGTAAGATTAATATCAGAAATAACAGTTTCATTCTTTAATGCAGAAACAGAAAATTCCTGAATCTTCTCAACTGAATTATCTTGCTTATAGATAATGATATTCCACTTTGCATTATTATTTGTCAACATAGGATTACTGAATACAATCTTGATTTTACTTGATTTACTGAGAGAAAAAGCATAATAGTCTTTATCAGAACCGTTGCTAATATATCCTGAATACTTGCTGTTGCTTTTTATTAGATTTGCAGTCGTATATCCATCATTAAGTTCACTTTCCCAATAATCCGTTGCAGAAAAAACTGCTGTCACGCTGTACTCTATGTTGTTAACATATCCGTAGCCGTGATATCCGTCTGAAATACGTATATAATATGTACCTTTTTCAACGCCGATTTTCGGTAATTCGGTTTTTGCCTTTGTGGCAGAAATACTGTGTTCGTGAATTATTTGTAATTCATCCGTCAGCCTGTACACAATA
>JAZSRT010000087.1:0-42554 GCA_045538645.1 Acutalibacteraceae bacterium
AGGAACGTGCGAAGCACATATGATGCCGACCGCAGGTCCCGAAACATTTGCGAAGCAAATATTTCACATGAACGAAGTTCATATTTCACATTGCGAAGCAATATTTCACTCACACCAAAGGTGTGAATTTCACTATCATAAGTTGCAGGGCTGCAAGCCCTGCAACTTATGATTTTACGGTGAGTAGGGGATTCTTTCTATATAGTCTGCGCTTACCCAGCCTTCAACACTGTATGTGGAATTATTGTTCGAGAAGCCCTGATAGCCTCTGAATGCATATTGCACATATGCCCAGCCGTTGTAAAAACCGAGAACGGCAACATCTGTCTGGTCGGCGAGCTGAGTCTGAAGAGAATAGCCTTTACCGGGACCTGAACGGACGTTAAGAACAGAACCGCCTACTTCAACTCTGTAGAAGCTTCCCGAGTAGTAATCAACATAAGTATTGCCGAACATACTGTAGGGATCAATATATGATGATCCGGATGATGAAGAGCCGCCTGTTTGTACATATACGGTTGATGAGCCGCTTTCTGTGTTTACGGGCTTATCTGCAATATAACCGTTTACAGGTTCGCCTGAAGGAACAACGGAATATTTACCGTTGAGTGAGGGGAAGGTGCCGTTTTCGCTGAGAAAGCCGGTGGTTATGCTGATAGAGCCGTCGGGGTTAAAGAAAAATTCAGTGTTTATTTCTTTGGTTGCAATATTATATGTTACCCAGGAAGAACCGTCTTCATTATTGGGGTACATAACTTCTGTAAGAGTTTCTGTGGCAGAATAGTATTTACCTGAAAATCTTGCGCTTAAGATTCCGTTTGCCTGTGAAATTGTAAGGTCCATACTGCCGTCATCATCAAAGGGCTTGTTGTAAACCGTGCACAGGTCTGCAACTGTTGAACTGTCCTTCATTTTAACCATTGAAGTTGTCATTTTTGCAATTGCATTGTAGAATGAATTGTTTATTTCTTCCACCATTTGTGTGTTTGCATTATGCGCATTGGGATCTGCAATAACTCTTAATACCTTGCAGGTGTATGTTTTTCCGTCGGTATCTTTTACCGATCCTGTTTTTCCTGTGTATTCGTATGTAAGGGTGTAGTCGGTGCTTTTTGGGAAAGTTGAGGGGACTGAAATGAAAACAAATCTTTCACCTGTGGGGCACATCTGCCAGTAATCATCATAGCCTACTTCCGACCCCAGCCAGAAGCTTTGTTCGAGCTGTGAAAATTCTTTTAAGTCGGCATCGATGCTTTTAAGAGTATCGCACCAATCGGATTCGGAGATTTTTTTATATACATAAAAATCATTCTGTGACAGTATTGTCTGATGGGGCATATAGCCCAGATCTGTTTTAACATTTTCGGTTTTCTTTGCGATATCCGTAAATTCATTACTGTAATTTACAAAATCATTTATTTTGTCGGATTCTGCAAATATCTGTTTATAAAGGGACGTGTAATCGGCTAAAGTATCTGCAACGACAGATTTATCAAGTGAGGCTTTACTTACTGCAAGGAAAAGTGAGCTTTGCCATTGGGTATAGAAATCTTCTTCCGATACCTGCTTTGTAATGTTTCGGATATCTTCTTTAGTAAGCTCCTCTTTTATGATATTGTCGCTTATCCACTGCTTTATTTCGGCAGAAGTCAGTTTGCCTTCGGGAACGGCAGAAGCGGATGTGAAGAAAAAGACGGCAATTACCGCAGCCGCAACAAGAATAAGGGCAATAATGCAGATTATTGCAATTATTACACCTTTTGAAGAGGATTTTTTGGTATTTATTGCCGTTTGGGGTATATTATTGATCTGAACTGAAGAGTTAAGCTGCCCCGAGGAAGTAAACTGACCGGAATTGCTGAATGCTGAGGCATCGGAGTTTTGCAGATTATCGTTAATTACTGAAACGCTCTGAAGATTGTCGCTTTCGTTATTTTTATTCTTTTTGCTCATTTTATTTTCCTTCTTTTTATTAATAAAATAAGTTTACTATATATTTATTTGTGTGTCAACTTTTATGTTATGAGGGCGAAAGATACGGTCAGGAACATTTTCTTGCGGAAAAAACACAGGTATGTTATTATTATTCTGAATAAACAATAAAGGGTGATTTGTTTGAAAACTCGTACGGTTGTTGTTACTTTGGCAGGCGCTTTTCTTATGGCGTCTTTTGGAAGATACTGTCTTATAAACGAATACGGTGAGGACTATTTGTATTTTTCAGATTTCGGTAATATATTTTTTACCTGTGCAGCGGTGCTTTTTGTTGCTATGGTTGCAACTTACATATGCCATATCATGGGACATATTATTACGGGAACACTTACCGGATATTCCCTTATTGCAGTTGAAGCATATAGCTTTATATTGCGTAAAACCGATGGGAAGTTCCGTTTGGTAAAGAAAAAAGGAAAAAAAGGAATATATGTAAGAATGAGTCCGCCCGAATATAAAAACGGAAAATTTCCTTTTGCATTTTACAGGCTCGGAGCCGTTATTGCATTTTCGACGGTGGCTTTTGTGTTAGCGGGATTTTTGCTGTTCTGTTTTTATCTGGAAAAATATCTTATGTCTTTTTATCTGTTCTGTGCTTTTATATGGTTTGTGATGAATATTGTTACTTATATTCTGCCTGCAGAAAAAGGCAGTCCTTCTGTTATTGCTCAGATACGGCATATAAAAAAGGATGAATATGTCCGCCGAGCCGTATGGACACTTAAAAAGGCATATACGGATATTCATCAGGGTATAAGGCTTAAAGCTCAGCCAGAAGACAGGTTTTATATGCCCGGTAAAGAATATTTTTCCGATGATATTGTATCGGAACTTATATGGCTTAATCTGTACAGATATCTTGACAGGCTTGATTTTGAAAATGCAGATAAAGCCGCAGATATTCTGTTAAGCGAAGAATGCAATCAGAGTGAGATTGTAAAAAAACTGGTTTTACTTGAAAAAATATATATTGAGCTGGTAACATCCCGAAGAAATGAGCTTATAAGAAATATGCTTACACCTTCGCTGGAGGCTTTTATGTCAAGTCGGTCCGATAATATTAATGTAAAAAGAGTAAAATATGCGCTGGCGCTTTTATATTATAAAGACTGTGATTTAGTTTCTTCAACGGACGCTGCACTTGAAAAAGCCATAAATGAAACTGAAAATAAAGCGGATGCACAGTTTACGGCTGCGCTTAAACAAAAGGCACAGGAAGCTGCAGTCGGTTTGTGAAAAATGTTATATTATGTTTTTTATTGACTAAAAATATATTATTATGTTATCATTATAAAGAATTTTGAAGGAGGTATTTTTATGGCACTTAAAAAATGTACTAATTGTAATGCAAACATTGATGAAAACTTATCTGTTTGTTTATTTTGCGGAGCCGCACAGCCGGTAAATAATCAGCAGTCCTACGGCGCACAGTCCCCGGTAGGCGCACAGCAGCCCTATGGCACGCAGTCCCCGGCAGGCGCACAGCAGCCCTACGGCACACAGCCCCAGTCAGGTACACAGCAACCCTATGGTGCACAGCAGCCTTATACCGCACAGCAGCCTTATGGCACACAGCAGCCCTATGGCACACAGCAGCCCTATGGCACACAGCAGCCCTACGGTGCACAGCAGCCCTACGGTGCACAGCAGCCCTACGGTGCGCAACAGCCCTACGGCGCTCAGGGAGCAGGTTACACAATTCCTCAGGGCACTCCCGATGCTCCCGCTAAAAAAGGCGGTAAGGGAAAGATCATAGGTATTGTTCTCGGAGTCATTGCGGTAATTTTTATCGGTCTTATTATTATCGGTATTGCTGCCGGCGATGATGAATCAGGTAGTTCTTCATCCTCAGGCGGTTCTTCATTCTCAGACAGTTCTTCATCCGGAGATACAACTTCACCCGAATACACAAAAATCTTTTCCGAAAGAGGCATAGTTCAGATGCCCGAACTGTTTTTTGGCATGGAAAGTGAAGCATTTGTATCGGTTGATGAAGATAACTGGGTAGACAGCATGGAATTCGGTTATAAGGATGATATCATCTACACAATGGTAGAAAAGCTTTATGTTGACATAAGTATGTATGATGAAGATGAAAGACCTTTGTTTTTCAGTGAATTGCAGAATGCTCAGGCTGATTATGAAGCTTTATCATTTTGTACTGTAGAATATACCGAGCTTAATGACTTTTATCTTATTAAAATAGAATTTACAAATCTTGACAACAAAAATAATATTAAAGCTCTTGAAGATATCGGCTTGGTTGATTCCATAGGTTTCGGACTTCTTTCAATGGAAGCGACCCGTGAAGGACTTATAGATGACGGATATATTATGAAATAAAACGCAGACCAAAAGATTTATCTTCCTGCGATACAATAAAAAAATCCTCAGATAAATGAGTGATTTTACTGAGTATAGTTATAAATCCAACGCAGATATTTTTTCTGTGTTGGATTTTTTACTTATCTGCAACAAAACTCGCGAAGCAAATAAAACTGCCGAGTGTTCCCATGAACACTCGGCTATCGTCTGAGGATTATTTTGTTGACATTAATAGCTGTTTACAGTAACTTTTCGGAGAATTATTCTTCTTCGTCGAGTTCTGTGTATGCTTCAAGAACTGTGCCGCAGGCGGGGCATTCAAAGGTTTTGCCTTCTTCAAAAGCGGATTCGTCAATGAAGATAGTTTCGTGACAGTTTGAGCATTCAATCTCATATTCGTATTCGTCATAATCGATATCGTCACAGCCGTCGCAATCGTCGCAATCGCCGAAGCAGAAATCATCATCGTCATCATCAAAATCATCAAAGAAATCGCCTTCATAAACAAATTCTTCGAGATTTTCAAGGTCTTCGTCAATTGCATCTATCTGATCACAGTTGTCAGCAACTGTAAGAGCAATGTCTTCAAGAACATCTGCCATAGCAGCAAGGATTTTTCCTTCTTTTGTTGTTTTGTCAATATCAAGTCCGTCCATAAGACCTTTGAGATATGCAACTTTTTCAGTAATAGTCATTTTAAACACTCCTTAATCTGTAATATGATTTGCAAAAAACGGCCGCAATATGTGCAGCCGTTTAAATTTTACTTACGCACGGCCAAGATATTCGCCTGTACGAGTATCAATCTGGATCATTTCGCCTTCTTCGATGAAAAGGGGAACCTTAACAACTGCACCTGTTTCAACAGTAGCAGGCTTAAGAGTATTTGTAGCTGTGTCGCCCTTGAAGCCGGGTTCTGTTTCTGTAACCTGAAGGTCAACAAAGTTGGGAGGCTCAACACCGAAAACCTTGCCCTTGTAAGAAAGCACACGGCAGGTCATATTTTCTTTAACAAACTTGAAGTTATCGTCAAGCTCATTTGCACCTACGGGAATCATATCATAGGTTTCGGGATCCATAAAGTAGTAAAGATCGCCGTCGTTGTAAGAATATTCGCATTCTTTTCTTTCAACGTATGCTGTGGGGAACTTGTCTGTGGGGGAGAAGGTCTTTTCAACAACGCTGCCCTGAATAACGTTTCTGATCTTTGTACGAACGAAAGCAGCACCCTTACCGGGTTTTACGTGCTGGAATTCAACGATCTGCCAAACTCCGCCTTCCATTTCAAATGTAACGCCGTTTCTGAAATCGCCGGCTGATACCATAAATATCAATCCTTTCTCGGTAATCTATGATTTATTACTTACATATAATATATTATTTTTTTTCTTTTTTCAAGTACCTGAGTAAATATTTTCGGTATATATACTTAAATACCTGTCATTTTGCTTTATTTCGGCATTTTCAGCCTATAACGATAAGTTCCTTGGGGCATAAAGTAAGATTGATGCAGCCGTCTTTTGTTATTACCGCCATATCTTCTATTCTCACACCGAATTTGCCGGGAAGGTAAATGCCGGGCTCTACAGTTACCACGTGACCCTCTTTAAGGGTGTGGGGTGCTTTGGGTGAAAGTCGGGGAGATTCGTGTATTTCAACACCTACGCCGTGACCCAATCCGTGACCGAAGTTTTTGCCGTAGCCTGCGTTTTCTATTATATCACGGGCAACCCTATCTGCTTCAACACCTGTTATTCCGTCTTTAAGTGCGGCAAGGGCACTGTTCTGTGCTTCGAGAACAGTAGCATATACCTTTTTCATTTCTTCGGACACTTCGCCGATAGCTACGGTTCTTGTCATATCTGAATGATATCCGTCAACTGTTGCTCCGAAATCCATTGTAAGAAAATCACCGTTCTGAAGCTTGTATTCTCCGGGAACGCCGTGGGGCATTGACGAATTTTTACCTGCAACTGCAATAGTTTCAAATGAAACAGCCTCTGCCCCGTGGGAGAGCATATAAAAGTCGAGTTCAAGTGAAACTTCTTTTTCGGTAATACCGGGCTTTATAAATGTAAGGATGTGATTGAATGCATCCTCTGCTATTTTCTGAGCTGCTTTAATTTTGTCAATTTCCTCTTCGGTTTTCACTATTCTTATTTCTTCAATGGCAGAAGAAAGCTCTGAAGAAGTAACAAAGGTACAGTCGGGGAGCTTTTCTTTTAATGTATCAAACTCCGCAAGGGTCATTTTGTCATTTTCCACAGCAACCTTTATAATGGAGTTTTCTGCGAATATTTCGTTTAATTTTTCATATAAATTAGAAGAATCAAGTACAAACTCTTCGCCTATGCATTTTGCGGCGGCTTCCGTATAGCGGCTGTCGGTAAAAAACAGTGCAGTGTCTTTATACACAAGAAGCATACCGTCTGATGAAGGAAAGCCTGTGAAATATCTTCTGTTTTCTTCTGAAAAAATAAGTGCGGCATCTGCAAAATTCAGCACTTTATCAATTAATTTATCTGTATTGAACATCATACTTTATCACCTAATCCTTTGTCAGAGAGATATATTCTTTCCTTTTTTCTGATTGATAAAAAATGAAATAAAGCCAATATTTCTCTTGTTTTGTATTTTACCCTGACGGAAATCGCACCGGCATTGTTTGCACCCTGTATATCCGTAAAGAGTTGATCGCCTACCATTGCAAATTCATTTACTTCAACACCCGCTTTTTTTGCAGCTTCAAAAAAGCACTTTGTGTCGGGTTTTTTTGCATTTCCGATAAAGGGCAGATTTCCCAGCTTTTTTGAAATGAGCCTTGCTCTTGAATTATAAGTATTTGTTACGATAATCACGGGAATTCCCGCAGCCTCCATTTTATCCAGCCATTCATAAACCCCTTTGAAAGGGATAAGTGTGCTGTCATAAAAACTTGTGTTGTCAAGGTCTATTCCCATGGCTTTTGCTCCCATATTAAAAATATCATCGGGAGTAATATCCGTCAGACTGTCGAAAAAATACATAGGTATTGAGTTTGAGGATAAACTTGTATTTAACATATCTCACCCCCGGAAAAACAATGACGGACCTTGGATAAGGCCCGCCTGTTTTACTTAATTATTTGTACTTGCGCTTACGAGCAGCTTCTGATTTTTTCTTTCTCTTTACAGAGGGTTTCTCGTAATGCTCTCTCTTACGTACTTCCTGGATAACGCCGTCACGAGAAGTCTGACGCTTAAATCTTCTGAGTGCGCTGTCAAGAGATTCGTTTTCTTTTACTTTTACCTGACTCATTGTATTCCCTCCCTCCGCATTCTGCGTGGGTCATCAGCATTAATTCTTTGACATTATACAACAGTCGTGTGCTTGTGTCAATATGTTTTTTTGACCTTTTTTTATAAATTTTTGTTATTTTGTACATAAGGTGATTTTATGAGCTTTTTCTCGGCTTTGCAGCTGTCAGTCGGAGTTTCTCTGTTTATCTTGGGGATGCTTCTTATTAAATATTCGCTGAAAGAAAATTACGGTGACAAACTCAAGAAATATCTTTCCGATTTTACGGATAACCGTTTTAAGGCAGTTATGACGGGTACATTTGTGACTTTTGCAATGCAGTCGTCATCAGCTTCAAGTGTTCTCACAGCCGCTTTTGTAGACAGTGGTTATCTCAGCTTATACAGGGCATTCTGGATTATAGTGGGTGCCAATGCGGGAACGGCATTTACCGGACTTATCACAGCACTTGATATGACAAAAAGCGCACCCGTTCTTTGTGTGATAGGAGTAGTGCTTATAAGCTTTTGTAAAAACAAAAAGCGTGTGGGTGCGGGAATAGTGATTACAGGACTGGGTCTTTTATTCGTGGGGATGAAATTTATGGAGGATGCCGTAAGCGCGGTTTCGGAGTCCGCATTTTTTTCGGAAGTGCTCACTATGTGCTCTTCGCCCGTAACGGGAATTCTGGCAGGTACGTTTTTTACTGCCCTGATACAGTCTTCCTCCGCCGTTACAGCATTGCTGCAGACACTTGCATTTAAAGGTATGATAGGTATAAGACATGCTTATTACATTATACTCGGTTCAAATATAGGCACCTGCGCCACCTGTGCCGTATCCTGCATAGGACTTTCTAAGGGAGCAAAATATGTTTCTTATATGCATATAGTATATAATGCCGTGGGCTCGGTTATTTTTCTGATACTTGCTGAATTTATCCCTCTGCCCGAATATATAGCATCATTTTCGGGCTCAAACATGAAAACGGCAATAGCCCTGCTTAACATAGTCTTCAACATAGCCACCGCCGTTATGGTGTTGATAATACCAACAAATCATAATTTGAAAGGCTAACGCCTTTCAAATTATGATTTGTTATTTACTTTATATTTTTGTTGTGGTAGAATAAGAAAAAAATGTAAATGAGGAAGAACTTATGAAAAAATTGCTTTGTGTTGTTTTAAGTCTTGTTCTTATTATTCCTTTTTCTGTTTTTGCTTCGGCGGCGGGGGAAGATGATGTTCAGATTGACCATTCCGTCAACGAAATCGAAGCTGTTGAAACAGACACTCCCGTTATAGTTGTAAGAGGTATGAATTTTACGGGCGGTCTTCAGTATGACAGAGGTACCGAAAATGCAAAGCCTGTTCAGCCCGAGTTTGACGCGGGTGAGCTTTTCAGTTATCTTGCAAAAACTGCGGCGGCTGTAATTTCCGAATTCAGCATTGAAGCAGGTGTCAGCGTTATCTGCGAATATGTTGTAAAGCTTTTCGGCGGCTATCCTTGCGATGAAAACGGAAATTCACTTCATACAAATATAACTGCAGCTTCTTATACTTCTTCTTTAGAAGCTTATCCCGAGCTTTTTGATAAAACAGCTACGGATGAAAGCAGTATTGTGTCTTCACTTATCAGCAGATACGGTGCAGACAAGGTATATTATTTTGTATACGACTGGCGTCTTGATCCTATGGATAATGCAGACCTGCTGAATGAGCTTGTTATGACAGCACTCAGCGACCATAACACCGACAAGGCAGATTTTATCTGCTGCAGTATGGGCGGCAGTATTCTTGCGGCTTATATGGCAGAATACGGCTATGAGCATATGGATACGCTTGTTTCTAACACTTCCGTTATTTTCGGTGCTGATGTTGTAAGCGACCTCTTTCAGGGCAAAGTGTGCTTTGATGCAGATTCGGTGGAAAGATATCTGTGCGAAATGGTGCCTCAGATATCGGGATTTGTAAAGGTGCTCAGCTTTGTGGGACTTCTTGACGGACTTTGCAATTTTATAAATAAGTTTGCAACAAAGTATGAGGATATTATATATGATGAATCTCTTATTCCCACCTTTGCCACACTTCCGGGCTTCTGGTCAATGGTAAGAGGAGAAGAATATCTTCAGTGCAGAGAATTTGTTTTCGGAGATAAAGAAGAACAGTATAAAGGGCTTCTTGAAAGACTTGATAATTTCTATAGTAACGTTTCTTCAAGAAGACTTGAAATTATTGACGGCGCTCTCTCCTCGGGTGTTAAATTTGCGGTTATTGCAAGCTATAACAAGCCTCTTGTTCCCGCATACGAAAGAGCAAAGTATCAGGGTGACGGTATTGTTGAAACCTCTCCCATGTCGGGTGGTGCAATAACTTCCGTGGTAGGCGAAGTTCTCAGTGAAGAACAGCTGAATGTCGGTGACAGCAAGTATGTTTCAGCAGATAAATGTATAAATGCTTCCACCTGTGCTTACAGGGACTATACATGGTTCCTTAAGGATGCAGGCCACGTTGTGGGACGTTACGGCTCAGAGTGTATGCACTTTGTTTTCGCACTTCTCGAAAGTGAAACCCAGCCCACGATAAACACATGGAGCAGCTATCCTCAGTTTATGCAAAGCAACGAATACGAAAACCTCATTCCGATTAAATAAAACTAAATCATAATTTGTAGGGCTTTTGCCCTAAAAAGTATGATAAGTAAGAAGTAATATTGAATAGTGAAGAAGCAGCCTGTCGGAAGGGCTTCGCCTTTGAATTATATAACATAAGCCGCTTTGCGGCTTCCGACAGGGGCACTCTTCACTTTTACTTCTTACCTATTACTTATCATAATTTATCAAAACGATAAATTATGATTTTATGGTGGTTTATGAACAGAACAGTAGCTTTACCTGATAAATGGTATTTATATAATGATGAAAAGCCCCGTAAACGGGCGGGGGCGTTGTTTAAAAAGCCTGTTACACTTCCCGTGAAAGAAGATTCGGCTTATACTGTCTGTCGTAAGTTTATCTGCCCGAAACAGATAAACGATACCGTGACGGTGTTTTTTGAAGGAGACTTCGGGGAGATAAAAGTATATGCGGCAAATAAGCTGCTTACTCCCGAAACGGATGAAAACGGACGCACTGTTTTTGATGTTACTCCTGCACTTAAAAAGGGCAGTACCGTAATAAGTGCTGTTTGCAACGGCGGAAAAATGGATGCGTTTTATTTCAGAGTAAAAAGAAAAGAATAAAATATAAAAAACTGTCAAAACTTTCTGTAAAACATATTTTCGGCGGGAACTCTGTGTTTTTGCCGAAAGCGGAGGAATTTCAATGACGCTTGGGTCTATGTTCGGAAAGTATGACAGAAAATTAAGAAAATATTGTAAGGAACAGATAAGGCAGGGGGTAAGCGATCCTTCTGCTCAGTGGATATGTGATAATTATCACACTTGTTCCGCAGCGCTGAAGGCGGCAAAAAGCTATCTTTCACAAAAAGGTGAAAAAGGGCTTTTGCCGCTTTTTTTGTCCTGTAAGGAGCTTGCCGATACTTCGGGTGAAATAACCGATAATCGGATCATAAAACGCTTTTCGGGTGAAAAGCTGACGGTCTTTAAAAGTGAGGCTTTGCAGTTTCTTCTTTTTGCCGCTTATGCTGTAAGTGCATACGAAAAGGCTTCAGAGGGTGAAGATGCAAGTGAAGCCGTTAAAAATCTTATAAAGCTGAGGGACATAAATTTTTCTGCCTTGCTGTCTTTTATAAGTCCCGCAGAAAAATATCTGCTTGACGATCCTTCCGGGGTATACGAAAAATGTGACGAAAAAACAAAGCAGCTTTACCGAAAAGCCGTAAAAAACGGTGCGAAAAAAGAGAATAAGGATGAAATAAGCTTTATTAAGGAAAAGCTGAATAAAGCCCGAAACGCCGAGGATGGAAAAACGCACATCGGTTTTTACCTTGATATTATCCCCGACAGAAAAAAGGGAGGTCGAATTTTTATTATTGCTGAGTGGCTTGTTGCGCTTTTTTCTGCGGTGTTGTTTTCTTTTTTTGTCACGGGCAGTTTATTTCCGGTGCTTTTACTTCTTTTTCCCTTTTATGCAATAATAAAGCCCTTAAGTGATATTTTGTCGGCAAAAATATTTCCGCCGTTTATATTGCCGTCGTTAAATGAAGATGAGATAATCTCGGCAGATACGCTTATAGCGGTATCCTGTGTTATGCCGCCTGCTTCAGATGCCGAGAAGCTGTTCAGCCACCTGTCCCGTATATATTCTTCAAATTCATGTAAAAATGTAAAAATTATGCTTCTTACCGATCTTAAAAACAGTTCTTCCCCCGAAGATGCATCTGATAAATCCGATATTGCGGCAGTAAAAAGACTTATTGACCGCCTGAACGAAAAGCATAACGGCGGCTTCTGCCTTGCGGTGCGTGACAGAGTGTATTCTCCCACCGAAAACCGGTATACGGGTTTTGAAAGAAAACGAGGTGCGATAATGGCACTTACAAAATATCTCAGAGATAAAAACAGCGGCGGTTTTTCTGTTTTACACGGTGATACCGAAGGAATTCAGAATATGGAATATATACTTGCTCTTGATTCCGACACATCACTTTCTTTTGAATCCGTGGCAAAGCTTATTGCCGCCGCACGTCATCCTCTTAATAAGCCCGTGACTGACAGTATGGTAAAACGCGTGGTGTCGGGCTACGGAATAATCAATCCCGTAACGGAAACGTCCATTGAATCCTCTGAAAAAACCGTATTTTCCGGTATTTTTACTTCAGGCGGTGCAGTAGCATATTCTTCGGATGTAAACGAAAGATACGCCGATATGTTTTCGGAAAGTATATTTACCGGCAAAGGACTTATAAACATTGATGCTTTTCTTGAAACCGCAGCCGATAAATTTGAAAATGACAGAATCCTCAGCCACGATATACTTGAAGGTGCCGTTATGAGAACTGCGTTTTTTTCGGGGACACGCTTTACGGATTCATTTCCCTCATCGGCAAAGGGGTATTTCCTGAGGCTTCACAGGTGGATAAGAGGCGATGTGCAGAATCTCAGATATATATTCAGACCTTTAGGTACTAAGGGGGATTCTCCCGAGATGCCGATGCTCGGCAAATATCAGCTTTTTGATAATTTCAGAAGAGCCTTTACGCCGGTTATTTCACTGGTACTTTTACTTCTTTCGTGCTTTTGCGAATATTTTAATGACACATATCTGTATTTGTCGGCAGGTTTTTTAAGTGCTATAGCACCTGAAGCAGTCAGTGTTATTTATTCTCTTTTGAAAAACGGTCCGTCTGTATTCAGAGCTGTATATTTTTCAGCGGATATTACCGCAGTAAATAAAAGTATTATACGTCTTGGGGTAAACTGTGCGTCTTTACCCGAATATGCATTTATATGTGCTGATGCAATAATAAGGGCATTATACCGTTCATTTGTTTCAAAAAAGAAATTACTGCAGTGGACAGCCGCCGCGGATGCGGAAAATATTATGAACACCAACACGGTTTATACTGTTTTGCTTCCCTTGACGGTTTCGGTGATTTTTTTTGTTTTCGGCACATCTCTTCACAGGCTTATTGCACTTGCCGTAATATTGTTTATTCCCTTTTCTCTGTCTAAGGGCATAAAGAATGTAAAAAGAAAAGAGCTTCCTCCCGGTGAAAACGAAAGCAGGATTCTCAATTCATTTGCCGCAAGTGCATGGCGGTTTTTTGAAGAAAATCTTTCCGCCTTTGAAAACTGGCTTCCTCCCGATAATGTTCAGGAAACACCCGTGCCGAGAAAAGCAAAAAGAACATCACCTACAAATATAGGTCTTTATTTTACAAGCTGTCTTGCGGCGGCTGATCTGTTTTTCATAACTTCGGATGAGCTTTATAAACGTATAGATGACACTTTGACTACTATAGAAAGAATGCCGAAATACAAAGGGCTTTTATATAACTGGTATGACACCGTAAGGCTTACTCCGTTAAAGCCCGCTTATGTTTCTGCTGTGGATTGCGGAAATTACCTTGTGTGTCTTACTGCTGTTAAAGAGGGGCTGAAGGAGTATGCTTCGCGGGATAAGAAGTTTTTTGAGCTTATAAACAGAATACAGGCGGTGCTTGATGAAAGCGATCTTACGGTGCTTTACGATAAAAACAGGGACCTGTTCAGAATAGGTCTTGACTGCGAAACAGGTAAAGTATCCGATGCGCATTATGACCTTTATATGAGTGAAGCGAGAATGACTTCTTATTATGAATGTGCAAAACGCCATATTCCCGCAAGGCATTGGGCAAGCTTAGGCAGAACACTTAAAAGAAGCGGAGCTTATGTTACGGCATCCTCGTGGACGGGCACCTTGTTTGAGTATTTTATGCCCTGTTTGTTTATGCCTGTTTTTCCGGGGTCTTTTCAGTATGAAGCACTGAAGGTATGTCTTTTTATACAGAAAAAATTTGCAGAAAAAGCAGGTATACCCTACGGAATATCCGAAAGCTGTTTTTATGCCCTTGATGCGGGGCTGAATTATAAATATAAAGCCCACGGACTTAAAAGTCTTGCACTTAAACGTGAGGCAGACGAAGAAAAGGTAGTTTCACCCTACAGCGTGTTTTTAACCTTGCCCTTTGACAGAAAAAGCGCCATGAAGGCACTGGGAAAGCTTTCAGCACTGCATATAGAGGGCAGATGCGGTTTTTATGAGGCTGTGGATTTTACCCGCGAGCGTACCGACGGGGAAGAGTATGCTGTTGTAAGATCATATATGTCACACCACGTGGGGATGAGCCTTGTTGCCTTATGCAATGCTCTTAAGGGAAATATTTTTGTTGAACGTTTTATGGCGGATGAGGATATGGATTCTGCAAAGATACTGCTTGAAGAAAAGCTACCCGTTCATCCTCCCGTTTTTTCAGGGGTAAAGTCTATTGAAAAGCAAAGTAAAAAAGACAAAGGCATTGTCAGCAGAAATGTAAGCGCAAAGGGAAGCAGTGTTTATTCTTATTCAAACGGAGAAGTAACTTTATTCTGCGATAAATACGGCGATAACCGCTGTGTTTTTGCGGGAAATGAAATATACAAGTATTCATCGGTCAGTAAGGGCATCAGTGTTGGTTTTGCTGAAGATGACAGTGTCATAACACCGCTTTTCCCCTTGTGCGGCGATGAAGCCCGGTTAAAGTCCTGCGGTATGACATCAAACGGGCAGAAAGACGGACTTAATGTCACCTCGGCGCTTATGGTGCATCCGTCGGAGAATGCGCTTCTGGTTCCCGTTAAAGCTGAAAACGAATCGGATGAAACACGCAGTGTCAATGTGTATTTTTATTTTGAGCCACGGCTTGACAAAACAGAAAATGAAGACAGACATCCTGCCTTTTCGGATATGTTTATAAAAGCATATAAAGATAAAAAGGCGAATGCCGCAGTTTTTTATAAGGCAGGAGATGATAACACAGCGGCGGTTGCAGCGGGGCTTTGGGGCAAAGAGCCGTTTGTATGCTGTCTTGACCGTGAAAAGGCAGTATCACGTAAAAAAGATGCGGAAAGTGTATTTTTCCGTGACTATAACGGTAATGCTGAAAGTACAAGGGGAGTTAATCCCGTATGTGCTGTAAGCACGGCACTTGTCTTAAAGCCGGGCGAAAGCCGTGAATGTGTGCTTGTGCTGGCATTTGGCGGAGAAACAGAAAATGCGCTTCACTGTCTTTATTCTGTGCGTAAGAGTTCTCTTCCCGCTTTGTCAAAGGGGGCGGCGGCAACATTTTTAAGGGACGGAACAATATTTAATTTTGCCTGCAATTTTATTTCTTCCGTGTTTTTTAACGGAGAAAGGTCACCTTTGATAAATGAAGCGGTTGCTTCGTTTTCTTCCGACATTTCGTCTTTGTGGAAATGCGGCATATCAGGAGATTTGCCCATATTTACGGTTTTTCCCGAGGCTGACTGTCCCGAAGGCTTTTTAAGGGCTTTTGTGAGATTTCATAAAAGACTTGCAAAGTGCTCTGTTTTAACGGATGCGGTATTTATTTTTGAGGGTAACAAGGATTACGGATATACTCAGCTGAGGCGTCTGATGAATGTAATTAAAGAAGAAGGCAGACAGGATATACAGGGGCAAAAGGGCGGTATTCATATTTTATACAGAGGTGAATTAGACAGGGATTCATTTGAAGCTATAATTGCTTTTTCAGCCGCAGTTTATCCCGATAACGGATTTGTTTCAATGCCCGAAAAGCCGTTTGTGCCAAGGCTTTGTCCCGTAAGACCCGAAAATGACGGAGAAAATGTATTTTCCGACGGAGGTTATATTATAAACAGGCATTCTGCTGTTCCGTGGAGCCATACATTGTCAAATAAAACCTTCGGAACACTTGTAACAGACCGTTCTCCGGGCTTTACCTGGGCATTGAATTCAGGTCTCAATAAGCTTACTCCCTGGTCAAACAATACTGCGGAGGATCTTACGGGGGAGAGGCTTTTTCTTAAAAAAGACGGAAATGTATATGATGTTACGGATAATGCCACAGTTATATTTGCCGACAGCTTTGCTCAGTACAATTGCTTTGCCGATGACATTTTTGTGTCGGTGAAAATTTTTGTGCCTGAAAAAGGAATGAAAAAGCATATAAAAGTATCTGTTGAAAATAAAGGCGGTAAGAAGTGTGAGCTGAAGCTGTTTTTCTGTGTTTTCCCCGTTATGGGTGAAAAAAATTCTCAGAGCAGATTTGTTAAAATAAAAAAAGGCATAAACACCGTAAGTATGATAAATCCTCTTAATGATGATTATAAAGGCGTGTTCCGGATAGGTGCTTTCGGTGAAAACACTCTTTGCTGTGACAGCCTGAAAGAATTTTTCGGTGAAGAAAAAAGGTGTGCGGGAATATTGCAAAAATTTGCGCTTGACTCGAATGAAAAGAAAAGCGTGCTGTTTTTTGCCCTCTTCTCTCATAATGGACGTGCGGCAGAAAAACTGATGCTTGTGCCCGCAAGGGAAAAAACCTCTGAAAGGTACCGCTTTTTTACACCCTATAAAGAACTGAATGAATTCTCTTCGGCACTTCTTTATCATCAGGTAAAGGACACAAGAATTAATGCACGCTGCGGCTTTTATCAGTGCTCGGGTGCCTTAGGCTACCGTGATCAGCTTCAGGATGCCCTGGCTTTGATAAACAGGGATAATGCTTTGGTAAAACAGCTTATTTTTAAAGCCGCATCAGCCCAGTTTTACGAGGGTGATGTGCTTCACTGGTTTCACGTTATTTATAAAAAAGGATTGATATATAAGGGAGTAAGAACGCTGTGCAGTGATGATATGCTGTGGCTTGTTTATACGGTTTCGCAGTATATTCTTAAAACGGGAGATATAAAAATACTTGATATAAAGATACCTTTTACCGAAGGCGAAGCTCTTAAAGAAGGACAGACCGAGCATTACGGTGAATACCGTTTATCTGATAAAAGTGCAAGTCTGTTTGTTCACTGTATTGCTTCTCTTAACCGTGCCTTTACAAAGGGAATGCACTCTTTGCCGCTTATGGGAAACGGAGACTGGAACGACTCATTTTCTCACGTGGGAAGAATGGGCGTGGGAGAGAGTGTGTGGCTTGGAATGTTTATACGCAGAACCTCTTTAGATTTTGCAAAAATTTGCGAAATGGTGAACAGGAAAGAACTTTCGGATTATCTTATCAGGACAGCCGAAGAATATACCGAAGCCATAGATAAATATGCATGGAACGGAAAATGGTATCTGAGGGGATTTTATGACGACGGTGAGCCCTTAGGTGATATGGGCGCAGAAAGCTGTGAAACAGATATTCTCACTGCGGCGTGGAGCGTTCTCAGTGATATGCCCGATAAACAACGCAGAAAACAGGCACTTATCTCTGCTTACGAGCGGTTGTTTGATGAAAAAAACGGTGTGGTGAAATTATTTTCTCCGCCTTTTAACGAAAACGGAAAATATGCAGGCTATGTAAACCGATATCCCGAAGGAATGCGTGAAAACGGCGGTCAGTACACCCACGCCGCAGTGTGGTTCTGTATGGCACTTTTTAAGGAAGGACTGAAAGAAGAAGCCGAAAAAGTCCTTTATGCCTTACTTCCCAATGTAAAATATCAGAACGGCAAAGGCGATATCTATAAAACCGAGCCCTATGCCTTAAGCGGTGACGTATACAACGCCAAAGGCCACGAAGGCAGAGGCGGCTGGAGCCTGTACACAGGCTCCGCTGGCTGGCTTCTGCAACTTGCCGAACAACTGAATAAATCGTAATTTGCAGGGCTGCAAGCCCTGCAAATTACGAAGATAAAAGATAAGAGATAACAGAATCGGGACCTGCGGTCGGCATTTTATAGAGCGTTAGCGGAACAAGGCGTTTACGCCTTACTTAACTTTTGTCGAAGACAAAAACATCACTTGTTTCGCGGAAACAAACATCACTGTTCGAAGGACAACATCACTCATTCCGCAGGAATGAACATCACTATCATAATTTGGGGGGCTTAGGTGAAAATAAATATATTTTCTATTGCATTTTATTTTTCTCTGTGATAATATAAATTAAATTATTATCGAATCGAGGAATAATTATGTCCGAAAACAGATATACACCCTGTGTTATTCTGCCCGGAATCGGTCAATCCAAGGTGGAATTGGTCGATAAAAAGGGTGAGAAGATAAAAATGGCGTGGCCCCTTGATGTTGACGGTGAAGCACTTATGAATCAGCTTAAGGCGCCCTTGATGAAAATGATGCTTTTCAGAAAAGATGCGGGCTTCTCCGATAAGGTGGCATCAATGCTTAAGGATATTGCCGACCCTATTGTTTCTCTTCCCGACGGAAGTATGAAAAATAATCTTAAGGTTGTGTCTTATCCCAACAGTCTCGCCGAATGTACGGCAGATGAAAAAAGATATATTTACAAAATGGTTCCCCTTCAGATGTTAAGCGAAAGAATCGGCGAAGAAAACCTTTATTTTTTTGCCTACAATTCTTTCGGCGATACATACGAAACAGCAGAGCTTTTAAGTGATTTTATAGATCGCGTAAAAGAAAAAACAGGTTCGGATAAAGTAAATCTTGTCCCCGTAAGCCTCGGCGGTGCGCTTTCCACAGCTTATTTCCAGCTGTTCAGACATAAAAAAGACGTAAAGCGTGTTATGTATTTTGTTGCGGCTCTGGGCGGCAGCCATCTTATTGCAGACGTTATGGAAAAGGCGGTTAAAACCGAAAACGGACTTGCAATGGTAGAAATGCTTGCCAATGCAAAAACCGCGGAAAGCCTCGGCGGACTTCTTAAAATGATGCCCGAAGGTGTTTTTGAAGCAACCGTAGACAAAGCACTTGATACTCTTAATAAAGAGGTTCTCGGAAATTCTCTTTCAATGTGGGGTATAATCCCGCCTGAAAGATATAAGGCTTTGGCAGAGCGTTATCTTTCCGATAAAACACACGCTTTGTTAAAAGAAAAGGCAGACCGTTTTTATGAATACCGGATTCATTTCCCCGAAACGGTAAGGGAGCTTGAAGAAGAGGGTGTTGAGTTTTTTGCAGTTTGCGGCTACGGTCTTCCTCTTATGGCGCTTGCAAAAACCGACAAAATGTCTTCAGACGGTATTATTCATATTTCATCAACCACACTCGGTGCGTTGAGTGCGCCCTTAGGTGAAAAGCTCACGTCCTTCCCCGAAGAAGGCAGAGTATGTAAAGACAGTACTCATTCGCATCTTTCTCCCGACGGCACGGTTGATGCCGCATACGGACTCTGGCCCGAAAGAACCTGGTATTTCGCTTCGCAGGAACACGATGCCACAGCTTATAACGACAAGGCACTTGGCGTTGCAGCACGTGTTCTTTCAGACGACAGCTTTACAGATATATATTCCGATGCTGATTATCCTCAGTTCGGAGTTGCACAGGATAACAGAAAGTAAGGAGAGAAAAAAATGGCATTCAAAAGAAAAAAGTATTCTCCCGAACCCTTTGGGGTAGGTGAACCTGCTGCAGTTGAAGACGTTGCCGAATACACCGAAGAAATGGCACCTGCTGCAGTAAAGAAAAACGAATTTGCTTTCAAGGTAAGAAACCTTACCAAGGATTATGACGGAAATATCGTTCTCAATAACATTTCCTTTGATATTCCCGCAGGTAAGATAGTCGGACTTTTAGGACCCAACGGATGCGGTAAGACCACTCTTATGAAAATACTTGTAGGTCTTATTCACGACTATTCGGGTATGATAAAGGTAGGCGGCAGACCTATAGGTATCGGCTCAAAGGCTCACGTGGCATACCTTCCCGATAATACCTTCTTCCCGGACAGATTCAAAACAATAGACTGTATTAACTATTACGGTGACTTTTTCAAGGATTTTGATAAAGTAAAGGCTGTTGAATTTGCCGCACGCTTCGGACTTGATCTCAATCAGAGAGTAAAGACCATGTCAAAGGGTATGAAGGAAAAGCTCCAGCTTCTTGTTGTTATGTCAAGAAGTGCGGATATATATGTGCTTGACGAACCCCTTGGCGGTGTTGACCCTGCAGCAAGAAGTGTTATTCTTGACATCATTATGAATAACTACAAAGAAAATGCAACGGTTATTCTTTCAACTCATCTTGTAAACGATCTGGAACACAGCTTCGACCATATTCTTATGCTCGGACACGGTTCAATTCTTGTTAACACCGGTATCGAAACATTACGCTCCACCGGCAAAACAGTTGAAGAAATATTCAAGGAGGTTATCGGCGATGCTTGGGAAGTTGACTAAAAATTCATTTAAGGCAAATATGCACTCCGTATCCGGTGTTTATGTTGCAATGGGAATCATCGGCGTTATAATGGCTGTTCTCCTTCTTGTTGACTGGACAAAGTGGGGAGATACAGGTATCGGCCTGGGTCTTGTTATAAAAATTCTCGCTTCAATCGCTTTGTGTCTTACTGCGGGAATCGGTATGATAATGACAATTACGGGAATCGTGGGCGAATATCAGAGAAATATGTTCGGCAATGAAGGTCATTTAACAATGACACTTCCCGTAAAGAGCAGTACACTTTTACTTTCAAAATGGATATCAGGTTCATTCTGGGTGCTTCTTAACTACCTGCTGCTTTGCATATGTGCATTCGGTTCTCTTATTTATGTTATCAATCATTCGGTAAACATTGTTCAGGGAAATTCAATGTATTATTCCGTATATGAGCTTGTTGTTCAAATGATTGAAGAGCTGTGCCGTTCCGCAGGTATTGCAACTCCTTCAATGTCGGTGCTTTTAAGCCTTGCTTCTCTTTATGCATTCGACGGTGCGGTAAGAGCCTGTGTATTTGTACTTATTATTTTCTTTGCAATCACAATATCTAACTGCCGTCCCTTCCATAAAATAGGAAAATTCGGCAAAATTATTTATTTCTTCCTTGCTTTCTTTGCAATTTCCACCTTCTCAAGTATGGTAACAAAGCTTATCAAGATATATTTTATTATATCCGAAACAGCATATACCATCACTCTTTCCGAAGCAGAAGTTGCCGCAGCATGGGATCTCGGTTTCGGTGCTTATTCAATAACAAATCTTTACTGCACTGCAATGGCTGCAATATTTATCTTTGTTATAACAACAGTGCTTATTGACAGAAAGGTCAATGTAAGCTGATAAAGGGATAATGGCAGATAATAAAATATAAAGGCGGTGAAAAGTGTGGACTTCAAGATTATTGACATCACAAAGGACCTTATCAAGACAGAACCTTATCCCGGTGACCCTGCTCCCGAGCTTTCGGTTTTTTCTGCAATAGCTTCGGGTGACGGCTGTAATATGGCAAGGCTCAGCACCACACTTCACTGCGGTACCCACGCAGACGCACCTTTACACTTTATCTCCGGCGGCAAAACCATTAACGGTGTTCCCGTTGACAGATTTATAGGCGAATGCAGGGTTATTGAGGTTGATACCGTAAGAATAACCGGTGATTATGTTGATAAGTACTTCCCGAAGGGTTGTAAGAGAATTCTTATAAAAAGCGGGGGAAAGGCTTATTTCGACAAAACAGGTGCAGAGGAGCTTGCCTATTACAGTTATACCCTTATCGGTACCGATTCTATGTCTGTAGGAAGTGCAGAAGATCAGACAGGCCCTCACAAAGCAATTCTCGGAGAAGGTATAGCAGTGCTTGAAAATCTTAACCTTTCCGAAGTAAAGCCCGGAAAATATTTTCTTATAGCCCCTCCCGTAAAAATAAGCGGTGTTGAGGCTGCTCCCGTAAGAGCATTGTTGCTTGACGGCTATGTGTTCTGGAGCAATTAATCTGTTTTTACAAATTAATGTAAAAATATCCCGAGCCTTTGTGTATTTTAATGATTGATAATTTTTTAACATTATTGTAAAATACTAAAAGGAAAAACCAAATTTTTAATTTATATTCATTTATAAAGGAGTATGTTTATGAGCGCACTTAACAAAAAGACAGTTGAAGATATCGCTGTCAAAGGTAAAAGAGTTCTTGTACGTTGTGACTTCAACGTAAAAATGGAAAACGGTGTTATCACCAGTGACAAGAGAATCGTAGCTTCTCTTCCCACAATCAAGTATCTTCTTGATAACGGTGCAAAGGTTATTCTTTGCTCACACCTCGGTCGTCCCAAGGGCGAATTCAATCCCGAATTCTCCATGGCTCCCGTAGCTGCACGTCTTTCCGAGCTTTTAGGTTTTGAAGTAAAACTCGCATCCGACGTAGTAGGCGAAAGTGCACAGGCACTTGCTGCTGAAGTTAAGGAAGGCGAAGCTGTTCTTCTTGAAAACGTTCGTTTTGAAAAAGGCGAAACAAAGAACGATGAAGAACTTTCAAAGAAGTTTGCTGCTCTTGCAGATATCTTTGTAAACGATGCATTCGGTTCTGCTCACAGAGCTCATTCATCCACAGCAGGTGTTGCTGATTACCTTCCCTCTGCAGTAGGTTATCTTATTCAGAAAGAAATTCAGTTCATCGGCGGCGCACTCGAAAATCCCCAGAGACCTCTTGTTGCTATCCTCGGCGGTGCAAAGGTTTCCGACAAAATCGGTGTTATCGAAAATCTTATCGACAAGTGCGACACTCTTATTATCGGCGGCGGTATGGCATATACATTTATGCGCGCTCTCGGTCACAGTGTAGGTACTTCAATCTGTGAAGAAGACAAGATTGAGCTTGCAAAGAACCTTATGGCTAAGGCTGAAGAAAAGGGCGTTAAGTTCCTTATTCCTCAGGACAACCGTGTAGGTAAGGAATATGCTCCCGACACAGAGAATATGCTTGTAAATTCCGATGAAATTCCCGACGGCTGGATGGGTCTTGATATCGGTCCCGCAACAGAAAAGATTTTTGCAGATGCTGTTAAGGATGCAGGCACAGTTATCTGGAACGGACCTATGGGGGTTTCCGAATGGGAAGCATTTGCATCAGGTACAATTGCAGTGGCAAAGGCAGTTGCTGAATCAGGTTCTATTTCTATCATCGGCGGCGGTGACTCTGCTGCAGCTGTTAAGAAGCTCGGTTTCTCCGAAAAGATGAGCCACATCTCCACAGGCGGCGGCGCATCTCTCGAATATCTCGAAGGCAAGGTTCTTCCCGGTATCGCTTGTATTGACGAAAAATAATCATAAATAAATTCACGGTTTACCGACGGCAAAATGTCGGTAAGCCGATTTTTTGGAGGATATAATAATGAATAAAGCAGTAAGAAAAGCAGTTATCGCAGGTAACTGGAAAATGAATAACACTCCCGCTCAGGCTAAGGCTCTTATTGAAGAAATGAAACCCCTTGTAGCAGGTGCAGACTGTGAAGTAGTTCTCTGTGTTCCTTTTGTAGATATCCCCGCAGCAGTTGAAGCTGCAAAGGGCTCAAATATAAAGATCGGTGCAGAAAATGTGCATTTCAAGGCTTCAGGCGCATACACAGGCGAAATTGCCGCAAATATGCTGGTTGAACTCGGTGTTGAATATGTTGTTATCGGTCACAGCGAAAGAAGACAGTATTTCGGTGAAACAGACCAGACAGTAAACCTTCGCACACTTGCTGCTCTCGAAGCAGGTCTCAAGCCCATCGTTTGTGTTGGTGAAACACTTGAACAGAGAGAATTGGGCTACACAGAAACTCTTCTTAAGTTCCAGACAAAGATGGCTCTTACAAATGTAAAGGCTGAACAGCTTAAGGATGTTATTATCGCTTATGAACCCGTATGGGCTATCGGTACAGGTGTTACAGCTACTGCCGAACAGGCTGACGAAGGCAACGGCTTCTGCAGAGCTGCTGTCAGTGAAGCTTACGGCGCAGATGTAGCCGAAACAGTTACAATTCAGTACGGCGGTTCTATGAATGCCAAGAATGCTGATGAACTCGTAGCTAAAGTAAATGTTGACGGTGGTCTTATCGGCGGCGCTTCTCTTAAGGCAGAAGACTTCTCCGTTATCGTTAAAGCAGCATCAAAATAAGTCGGAGGTCCAAAGTCGGAGGTCTGTAATGTGTTCGGTAAATGTATTTTTTGCCGCCTTATCCGCATCTGACTTTTCTCCTCATTTTTATAAGAGGTAAAAATAATGAAAAAACCTGTTGTTTTATGTATTATGGACGGCTTCGGCATCAGAAACTGTGACGAAGGAAATGCCATAAAATTTGCAAAAACTCCTAATCTTGATAAATTCTTTTCCGAAAACCCCTTTATAATTATAGGTGCATCAGGTCTTGATGTTGGGCTTCCCGTCGGACAGATGGGTAACTCCGAAGTAGGTCACACAAATATCGGTGCCGGCAGAGTTGTTTATCAGATGCTTGTTAAGATTTCAAAGTCCATTAAAGACGGCGATTTCTTCAATATTCCCGCACTTATTTCTGCTATGGAAAACTGCAAGAAGGAAGGCAGTGCCCTTCATCTTATGGGTCTTCTTTCCGACGGCGGTGTGCACAGCCATATCGAACACCTTTTCGGACTTCTCGAAATGGCTAAGAATTACGGACTTACAAAAGTATACGTTCACTGCATTATGGACGGCAGAGACGTTTCCGTTACTTCAGGTAAAGGCTTTGTTGCTGATGTTGAAGCAAAATGCAAGGAGCTTGGTGTAGGCGAAATCGCTACCATAACAGGCAGATATTTTGCTATGGACCGTGACTTTGCATGGGACAGAGTAGAAAAGGCTTATGCCGCATTTGTTTACGGCGAAGGCCTCGAAGATTCCGATGCTGTAGGCTCAATGCAGAAGTCTTACGATAAAGAAGTTACAGACGAATTTATCGTTCCTACCGTTGTTAATAAAGAAGGCACAATCAAAGCAAATGACTCCGTTGTATTCTTCAATTTCCGTCCTGACCGTGCACGTCAGATTACACGTACCTTTGTTGATCCCGATTTTAACGGTTTTGAAAGAAAGAACGGCTTCTTCCCCCTTAACTTCGTTTGTATGACACAGTATGACGAAACAATGCCCAATGTATCTGTTGCATTCCCTCCTGAAGAGCTTACAAAGACCTTTGGCGAATATCTTCAGGATATGGGCAAAACTCAGCTGAGAATTGCCGAAACACAGAAGTATGCACACGTTACATTCTTCTTTAACGGCGGCGAAGAAAAGACCTTTAAGGGTGAAGACAGAATACTTATTCAGTCTCCCGATGTTCCCACTTTTGATTTACAGCCCGAAATGAGTGCTTATCCCGTAAGAGATGCTGTTTGCGAGAAGATCAGAAGCGGCGAATATGATGCTGTTATTCTTAATTTTGCAAACTGCGATATGGTAGGCCACACAGGTGTATGGGAGGCAGCAGTAAAGGCTGTTGAAGCAGTGGACGAATGTGTCGGTGATGTTGTAAAGGCAACTCTTGATATGGGCGGTGTATGCTTTATCACTGCAGACCACGGTAATGCAGACAGAATGATAGGCGAGGACGGAAATCCCTTTACCCCCCACACCACAAACCCCGTTCCCTTCTGCGTAGTAGGTTATCCCTGCGAACTTAAAGAGGGCGGCAGACTGGCAGACATCTGCCCCACAATGCTCAAAGCAATGGGACTTCCCCAGCCCGCAGAAATGACAGGCGAATGTCTTATTAAATAAGAAATACATAATATATTCAGAGGATATATCGTTTTGATATGTCCTCTTTTTTTTACTTTATAGGAAATTCCTTCCTATAAAGTAAAAAGATTATATGTCCCTCCGACCGGCAATCGGTGCTTACCTTGGTAATGGACTATCCAAAAATATTTAGCCGCAAGCATACGGCGCAGTTTTTTGAGTAATGTCCAGTTATTTGGCAGTTAAGGGGGGTAAATTTTGATTTTTTGCAAAATTACCCCTCTTAACTTGACTTTTTGTGTATAAAAATATATACTCTGAGTATAGTAAATAATGATTATCGAAATGTCGGATATCCATTATAATGAGGAGGTGCTGAAAAATGAATAATATTTATCTCCGTAAATACTATATTGATAAAATCAAAGGTTTTTATAAGGATGATTTGATTAAGGTCATTACAGGCATCCGCAGATGCGGCAAATCCTGTTTTTTGCTGTCGGTTATAGAAGATTTGAAAAAATCAGGTGTAGAAGACAAGGATATAATTTATATAAATCTTGATAAGCGTGGTTTTACAGGTATAACATCTCCTGCTGAATTAGAAAGAGTGATTGAAGAAAGAATTACTGACGACACATTTAAATATTTATTTATAGATGAAATCCAGAATGTAAAGAATTTTGAAAAAGTAATTAATGCTTATAGAGAAGACGGAAGATTTTCAATATTCATTACAGGTTCGAATTCTTATTTATTAAGCGGTGAACTGATAACAAAGCTTACTGGAAGATATATAGAAATACAGATGTTTCCGCTGAATTTTTATGAATATCTTGATATGAAAAAGTTTTTGGGAAAAGAGATTAATGCCAATTTATCCGTGGAATTCAATGATTATATCCGTTTCGGCGGTTTTCCTAAAACTTTGGAATTTGATTCATCTGAAGATAAAGAAACCTATGTTGAAGGTGTTATATCGCAGATTCTTCGTAAGGATGTGCTTAGCTATAATAAAATCCGCAACAAGGCTGTATTTGACCGTGTTATGACATATATAATCAATAATTTCGGTGCAACAACAAGCGTTTCAGCTATCGCTGAGTATTTTCAGAAAAAAGAACATATTAATATTTCAGCGGAAACAATCAGCAAGTATATAAAAATACTTGAAAATGCAAGGATAATTTATAAGTGCCCGAGATTTGATATAAAATCAAAAAAAGCATTACGCGGTGAAGAAAAATATTATCTTGCAGACCTTGGAATTTATTTTTCAAGAAATGTTGATACAAGAATAAATTACGGTCCGGTACTTGAAAATATAGTTTACACATACTTGTCTGCGAAAAATTATAAAATGAGTGTCGGAAGAATAGGAAAGCTTGAATGTGATTTTATTACACGTATTAATGATGAATACAGATATATACAGGTTTCTATGACAATTATGAGTCCCGAAACAGAGGAAAGGGAATATAAGCCCTTTTCATATATAAAAGATAATTATCCGAAGTATCTTTTAACAACAGATACATTGCTTCAGAAACGCGACGGAGTAATTCATAGAAATATTATAGATTTTATTTCGAATAATGAAGAGTTATGAATTTCTGATTAAAAAAAGCGGCTTAAGTTTGTTTCAAAAAAAGCAAACTTAAGCCGTTATTTTTTTGTGATTTATTTCTCCGGAAATATGTTTATTCCAGTTCGAATGCACCTGTATAGAGTTTGTAGTAGGTGCCTTTCTGAGCTATCAGCTCATCGTGGTCGCCACGTTCTATAATTCTTCCGTGGTCGAGCACCATTATTGCATCTGAATTTCTGACGGTTGAAAGACGGTGAGCAATTACAAATACGGTTCTGCCTTTCATAAGTGCATCCATACCTCTTTGCACAAGAAGCTCTGTTCTTGTATCGATTGAAGATGTGGCTTCGTCAAGTATCATAACGGGCGGGTCTGCAACTGCGGCACGGGCAATTGAAAGAAGCTGACGCTGTCCCTGAGAGAGATTCGCACCGTTTGAAGTAAGCTCGGTGTTATATCCGTCGGGCAGTCTTGTGATGAAATCGTGTGCGTTTGCAAGTTTTGCTGCTTTTATGCACTCTTCATCGGTAGCATCAAGCTTACCGTATCGGATATTATCCATAACAGTACCCGTAAACAGATTTGTATCCTGTAAAACAATGCCGAGGCTTCGTCTTAAGTCTGCCTTTTTTATTTTGTTTATATTAATTCCGTCATATCTTATCTTACCGTCGGCAATATCATAAAAACGGTTGATAAGATTTGTGATTGTGGTCTTACCTGCACCTGTTGCACCTACAAAAGCCACTTTCTGACCGGGCTTTGCATAAAGTGAAACATCGTGAAGAACAGGCTTTCCTTCTTCATACTGGAAGTCTACACCGTCAAGCACAACATCGCCCTTAAGCTCTGTGTATGTAACGCTGCCGTCGGCGGAATGAGGATGACGCCAAGCCCAGTGTCCTGTATGCTCTTCACAGGGAATTATTTCACCGTTTTCGATCCTTGCATTAACAAGTGTTACGTAGCCGTCATCAACTTCCTTTTCTCTGTCGATAACGGAGAAGATTCTTCCTGCACCTGCCATAGCCATTGCAATGGAGTTTATCTGCTGGGAAGCCTGGTTTACCATACCCGTAAACTGCTTTGTCATACCAAGATATGATGCAACAACCGATATTGCAAGGGGAGCCACAAGACTTTTTGCGGTGAATATATTCTGAAGGGATACATTAAGCAAAAGTCCGTTTGAAACAATAAGAATACCGCCCACAAAGGCTGTTACAACATATAAAATGTTACCGATATTGTTCATAATGGGTCCGAATACATTTGCGAAAATATGTGCTTTTTCAACATTGCTGAAAAGCTCTTCGTTTACTTTATCAAAGTCATCCTTTGCGGCATCTTCGTGGCAGAAAACCTTTACTACCTTCTGACCGTTCATCATTTCTTCAACAAAGCCTTCCATTTTACCAACGGCTTTTTGCTGCTGCATAAAATACTTTGCCGAATTTCCGCCTACAAATTTTGTAACCTTAAACATTGCGATAACACCTATTACAACAACTGTCATAAGTGAAACGCTGAAATACATCATTACGCACACAAGGAACATAAGTGTTACAGCCGCAGAAATAATACTGGGAATGCCCTGTGAAATCAGCTGTCTTAAGGTGTCTATATCGTTTGTGTAGTAGCTCATTATATCGCCGTGGGTGTTTGCGTCAAAGAATTTTACCGGGAGATTCTGCATTTTTTCAAACATTCTCTTTCGCATCTTATCAAGAAAGCCCTGAGTTACGATTGCACCCAGCTGTGCCTGAGTTGTTGAAGATGCCAGACCTACAGCATAGATGCATATCATTGTGATAAGTGAAGAAATAACATCGGGTTTAACTGCTGCCCACGCATCGGCGGCAGTTGAAACTCTTGCAATTTCAAGTCCTTCAACTATTATTGATGTGATGTTTTCAATATAAATTGCAGGCATAACACCTACGATTGCCGAAACTATAATGCAGATAAGTATTATTATCAGCTGAACGGGGTAGTCGTGTAATAACAGTTTTATAAGACGTGCGATAACCTTCGGGTCGATGTTTTTCCCGGGATGTCCCGGCATACCCGCAGGCGGCTTTTTGAAATCTTTTTTTGTTTTTGATTTTTGCTTATTCACTGTCATCACCCGCCTTTGTCTGGATAGTATATGCTTCTTTGTATATTTCATTTGAAGAAAGCAGTTCTTCGTGTGTTCCCATACCGTTGATTCTGCCGTTATCCATAACAATTATCTTGTCGGCATCCTGCACCGAAGAAATTCTCTGTGCAATAATTATCTTTGTCGTGCCGGGAATTTCTTCTCTGAAAGCTTTACGGATAAGTGCATCCGTTTTTGTGTCAACAGCAGAAGTGGAGTCGTCGAGAATAAGAATTTTCGGTTTTTTAAGAAGGGCACGTGCAATACAAAGTCTTTGCTTCTGACCGCCCGAAACGTTGGCACCGCCCTGTTCAATAAAGGTATCGTATCTGTCGGGGAAGCTTTCAATAAATTCACTTGCCTGAGAAAGCTTACATATACGTTCTATTTCCTCATCCGTAGCATCCGGGTCGCCCCAGCGGAGATTTTCTTTTATCGTACCCGAAAACAGAATGTTTTTCTGAAGCACAACCGATACTTCGTCACGAAGCTCTTTTATGCCGTAATCCCTTACATCGTTACCGCCTACAAGAACCTTTCCTTCGGTTGCATCATAAAGACGGGATATAAGCTGTATAAGTGTTGTTTTGCTTGAACCCGTACCGCCTATGATACCTACTGTTTCACCGGGAGCAATATGTAAATTGATGTCTGAAAGCGCATTGTTTTCGGCAGTTTTTGAGTATTTGAAATTTACATCTATAAAATCAATACTTCCGTCGGGAACTGTGCGGATTGCATCTTCTTTTTCTCTTATATCTGGAATTTCAGTGAGAACTTCCGTAATTCTCTTTGTGGATGCTATTGCCATGGTTATCATAACAAATATCATAGAAAGCATCATAAGCGACATAAGAATCTGCATTGAATATGTTATCATACTTGAAAGCGTACCTACGTCAAGATATATACCGCCCGTGGATACAACAAGGTTTGCCGTAAAGTATGATATAAGAAGCATCGAAGTATACATAGCTATCTGCATAAGAGGACCGTTGAGTACAACTATTCTTTCAACTCTTGTAAAGTCGTTTCTTATGTTTTCGGAAGCGGTAGCAAACTTTTTCTTTTCGTGTTCTTCTCTTACAAAGCTTTTTACAACACGCATTCCCTTGATGTTTTCCTGTACGGAATTATTGAGCTTGTCATATTTTTTAAAAACAGCCCTGAACATAGGAAGTGCCGTAAGGCCGATACACAAAAGACCTATTGCAAGCGCAGGTGTAATGCCTACAAAAATAAGGCTCAGCTTTTTACCTACAACAGTTGCCATTACAGTGGCAAATATAAGCATAAGAGGAGCTCTTACGGCGGTTCTTATAATCATCATAAATGCCATCTGTACATTTGTGATATCTGTGGTAAGTCTTGTTACAAGTGAAGAAGTGCTGAAACGGTCGATATTTGAAAAGGAAAAATCCTGAATCTTATAAAAAATATCGTGTCTGAGATTTTTTGCAAAACCTGCTGAAGCCGTAGCGGCGGTTTTACCTGCAAGCACACCGAATGCAAGAGATGTGAATGCCATAAGCACAAGCAGAAGTCCGTATTTTACAATGTCGGACATTTCGCATCCTGCATTTATTGAGTTGATAAGTTTTGCCGTAATAACGGGGATGATGCATTCACAGACAACTTCTCCTATCATTAAAACGGGAGTAAGTGCCGTTTGTTTTTTATATCCTCTGATACAGCTTAAGAGCATTCTGAACATTAATTTTCCTCCTTTTGCTCAGATGAATTTATATTTATATCTACATTGTCGAGCATTCTTACTACAAAAGAAATAAGCAGTTTCTTTTCTTCGTCTGAAAAACCGTTTACAAGCTGACTTTCATAGTGTTCTATGTGTTTTTTCATTTCAGCTTCACAGTTTTTTGCTTTTTCGGTAATTGAGATATTTTTGAAACGTCTGTCATTTTCGTCTGCGCGGCAATCAATAAAGCCTTTTGCTTCAAGTCGGGAGATTATACCGGATACGGTGGCATGTGTCAGCTCAAACTGTTTTTCTATATCCCTGTGGCATATGCTTTGTCCCGGATGCAGTGCTATATAATGCAGAACAAACAGCTGTGCGGGAGTAAGCCCCATACTGCGGGCTTTTTCACTGTGCAGAAGCTCAAACTCTTTATTAAGCAGCTTGATAAGCGGACCTATGTGTGTAGGTTCTTTCATTTTTTTCACTTCCGTATAAATTATGTTGCATGCTACATATTATCATAAAATTAATTTCCGTACAATAGCTAATTTGCAAAAAATTGACGGAAATTAATCTGTTGTTTATGTTTAATTTTTTTAATAATGCGGATATCCCTGCCCGGGGTCATTATATTCAATAAATACACGTACATTGAATTTTGTTCCGCATTTCGGACATTTTGTGATATGCTTGCCCTTTATTCTTTTAAGTCTTAACTTAGCTGAGCATTTGGGGCATTTTTTATATATATAATTTCTGTCCCTTATGCTTTTTGTCTTTTCATCGAAGGCGGGCATTACCTTTTCTCTCAATCTCAGATACCTTTCATTTTCAAGTGTACGCTTTGAAATATTACGGGAAAGGATTCTGTAAAATGCAAACACATAGAAAAAAGTATTGAGAAATGAGCAGATATAATAAAGAATGTGAAAGGGCAGAAATCGTAAAAACATACAAAGCACAGCCATTATAAGACCTGCGAACATCAGAAAACGTCCCAGGTGATCCATTCCGTATCTGCCGTACATAAAGCGGTAAAGCTTTTCCATAAAATTATTCAATTTGTTTTCCCCTTTCGGAAAATATTAGTTTTCAGCAGCAGAAGAAATAAGGCAAAATACCGCAGTCACCGCCGAAAAGCGAACATACAAGATTTGCAAGACAACACCATAGACACGGATTGCCGAAACGTCCCGCGGGTCTTCCGTAGGCTGTACCGGTTTCTTTATATGCATTTCCCGCACCTGAAAGTTTTTCGTAAAGCTCACGGTAATCTTCGTTAAAAGGTTCTTTTTCGTGGGCAATTTTTGCGTGCTCAAGGGCAGTTATTCTGTTGCCCGCACCGTAGTTTGCAACAGCGCTGAAATAATACCAGCGTGCATTTCTTGTGCCGATTGAATTAAGAAGCGATAAAGCCTGAGAGAATCTGCCGTTGTTGATAAGTACCCGTACAGATTCCATTCTTGAAGCATCATCCGAGCCGTAAGAACTTGTTCCGCCCGTGTTATAAGTATACCACCTGAATCCTCCGAAATCACCAAAACCTCCGAATCCGCCGAAGGGATCTCCGGAATCTGTACCGTAGGGATTGCTGTTTTCGCTTCCCGGCTTATATCCGTTTTTTATTTTGTCATAAGCCGCATTTACTTCACTCATTTTTTCGGCGGCAGTTTCGTCGCCGGGGTTTAAGTCTGGGTGATACTTTTTTGCAAGGCGCCTGTATGCTTTTGTGATTTCTTCTTCGGATGCCCCGGGAGCCACACCGAGAATCTGATAAGGATCTTTATTCACTTCTTTTTCCTTTCTTTCAGGCTGTCAAATGCTGTCCAGACACCTGAAAAAAGAATATTTTTGATAATCTCTTTGTCTTTTTCTATAGGAAGCGCTTCATAGTTTTCAATGCATTCAGCCATTATCATCTGAAGCACGGGTTCAATGTCATTAAATGAGAATTGCACAAGGGGATTATATTTCAGTTTTTTTATATCTTTTTTCAGATCTACTGCGGCATCAAGAATGTATATGAACTTACCCAGTGCCTCACCGAAGCCATACAGACGGTGATTATAAGCAGTATCTTCATACTGAAATACATTTCCGAGAAGCT
Source organism: Acutalibacteraceae bacterium (assembly GCA_045538645.1). GTDB lineage: Bacteria > Bacillota > Clostridia > Oscillospirales > Acutalibacteraceae > RUG806. The sequence continues at coordinate 33,184 of JAZSRT010000087.1, forward strand.
TTCCGAATATATTTGCGGGGATATCGGGGATAAGTACATTATTTTTTTCAACGGCGTTCAATTCTTCAAGACATTCCTTAATTATATTGCACTGGCGGGGATATTTTTCACAAACGGCTTTTGCTTCTTTTTCAAAAAGCTTTGCTTTAAGTGAAGCCGAAACAGAACCGTCATCATTCTTATCATCAATATATTTATAATATGCAAGTGCAATATTCATATCCGATGCATATTCTGTGAATTTATTTCTTTTAAAAACGCGCTTTTTAAGAGGGTGTACGGGGCATCTGCCGCTTGTGATTTCATAATCTTCATCTGCGGTGGCACTTAGTACTATGGCAAGAAAAGCAAGGTCATAGGTAAGTGTCATTCTGCAAAGGGCTTTTCGGTTTTCGCCCAGGTCCTCGCAAAGACCGCAATATACGGCTTTGTAATGATTTTTTTGTTCTTCGGTCAGTTTTTCGGGGGCAGTAACAACAAAGCCGAACATATTTATTCACCCCTTATTTTCAAAAAATATTATAGCAGTCATCTTAAAATTATCTTTAATTATAACACTGATTGCGCGATTTATGCAATATCTAAAAAAAACTTGCATTTTTCAGATTTTACAGTATAATTAGTATGTTAATAAATTAACGGAGGTTAAGAATATGTTAGTATCAGCAAAAGAAATGTTAAACAAAGCAAAAGCAGGCAAATATGCAGTAGGTCAGTTCAATATCAATAATCTTGAATGGACAAAGGCTATCCTTCTCACAGCTCAGGAACTCAATTCCCCTGTTATCCTCGGTGTTTCCGAAGGTGCAGGTAAATATATGTGCGGCTACAATACCATCGTTGGTATGGTAAACGGTATGATCGAAACTCTCGGTATCACCGTTCCCGTAGCTCTTCACCTTGACCACGGTTCATACGAAGGTGCATATGCAGCTATGAACGCAGGCTTCTCATCAGTTATGTTCGACGGATCTCACTATGCTATCGACGAAAATATTGAGAAGACAAAGCAGATAATCGCAGATGCCGAAGCAAAGGGCGTTTCCGTTGAAGCAGAAGTAGGCGCTATCGGCGGCGAAGAAGACGGTGTTGTAGGCAGCGGTGAGGTTGCAGATCCCGCTGAATGCAAGATGATTGCAGATCTCGGTGTTACAATGCTTGCAGCAGGTATCGGTAACATCCACGGCAAATATCCCGAAAACTGGGCAGGTCTTAATTTTGACGTGCTTGCAAAGATTCAGGAACAGACAGGTACAATGCCCCTCGTTCTTCACGGCGGCACAGGTATCCCCGAAGCAATGATCAAGGAAGCTATTTCTCTCGGTGTTTCCAAAATCAATGTTAACACAGAATGTCAGCTTACTTTTGCAGCTGCAACAAGAAAGTATATTGAAGAAGGCAAAGACCTTCAGGGTAAGGGCTTCGACCCCAGAAAGCTTCTTGCTCCCGGCGTTGATGCTATCAAGGCAACCGTTAAAGAAAAGATGGAACTCTTCGGTTCTGTAGGTAAGGCATAATTAATGACTTTTCATGAGCAAAAGGCGGTTGAACTTTTCAGACGCGGCTGTAACTGTTCACAGGCGGTATTTACCGCATTCAGTGATGTTACCGGTATTGACGAAAAAACCGCCCTTCGTATGTCCTCTTCCTTCGGAGGGGGACTCGGACGTCTTCGTGAAGTATGCGGAGCTGTCAGCGGAATGTCACTTGCCGCAGGTGTTTTGTGGGGCTATGACAATATAGAAGACAAGTCCTTCAAAACAGAGCATTATGCCCTGGTTGCAGGTATGGCACATAAATTTTCCGATATTTTCGGCACATACATCTGCCGTGAGCTGCTCGGAATTAAAGATTATCAGTATTCCCCCGTTGCAGAAGACAGAACAAGCGAATACTACCTTACCCGCCCCTGCGAAAAATGCATCGCCGCCGCCGCAAGAATCCTCGACGAGGAAATAGAAAAAAGAAAAACACGATAACCACAGGAAGCTGTCCGAAAAATGACAGCTTCTTTTTTTGTTCTTCACGAAAAACCGGGGTGCATTTGGTCCGGGAGTGCCGATTGAAGCTTTGGTTGTCTCGGAAATATTGTCGCCTTGCTCCTTTGGAGAAGTTGCAATGCTCTGTATTTTCCCAATTTATTTGCAAGGCTTCATCTTCCCTCGGAAGCACCTTACTTCTTCGCCCTTGCAGGGGGGCTTAAGTGCTAAGCACGATACAATAAAAAGAATCAAATCATTTTTTAACTTTCTATAAAAGTTTTTTTATATAAGAAACATTATTGTTTTTATAATACTATTGAGGTATAATATACTAAAAAATGCCTTTTGAAAAGAGGTTATAATAGGTGCAACAGAAATATTATGTAATAGATGCAATGAAAACTAACGGTGGATATGCAACATTTCAGCAACTGAACTCAATGATAGATTTTTCTCAGTGGAAAACTAAAACACCTTTTGCTTCAGTCAGAAGAATTGTCCAAACAAACGGGGAGTTTTTCAGAGTTCAACCGGGATTATGGGCACTTAAAGAATTTGAAAAAGAGGTTCTGGAGAAATTTAACATAAAAACTGAAAACAAAGAAAGTGTAAAAGATTTTACCCATTCTTATTTTCAGGGTATAATAGTTGAAATCGGAAATATGAGAAAACTTGATACATATGTACCTGCTCAGGACAAGAATAAATTGTTCCTTGAAAGGAAATTGTCAGAATTAATAACAACGGATAGAATATACGAGTTTACTTATCCCGAAATTTTGAGAAGAGCCAGAACTGTTGATGCTATATGGTTTAATGAAAGAAAAATGCCCTGTGCATTTTATGAAATTGAACATTCAACTGATATGAAGAACTCATTGAATAAGTTTTATGAATTGCAGGATTTTAGAGCCGATTTTTATATTGTTGCATCAAAAGAAAGAAAAAAACAGTTTGATGATATAATTCATTCATCAATCTATAATCCGATAAGAAAATTAGTTACATTTGTAAACTATGAAGCGCTGGTAACGCAATATGAAGCAGAACATAAAATTACGGAAAGAGTAATATGATGAAAAAATTCAACATTATAATTGAAGAAACTGTTGTTCAAATTTTTGAAGTTGAAGCTGATAATGAAAAAGAAGCATTGAAAACTGCATTAAAAAAATATCAGAATCAGGAATTTATTCTTGATAATTGTGAATGTCAAGATGTAAAGATATTTGCGAGTGATTTGTCGGAAACGGTTTAGACAATATATTTATGATATAAAAGGAAGAGTGTTTATGGTTATTCTTTCACCCGAAGAAATAAGAAAAGCCGAAGACTGTGCAAACAAAGCGGGGCTTTCTTATGAAGAAATGATGGAAAATGCGGGGATGGGATGTGCGGAATATATTCTGAAAAGCTATCCCGACAGCAAAAATATTGTAATTATCTGCGGTAAGGGCAAAAACGGCGGTGACGGATTTGTTATTGCACGAGGATTGTGGCAAGCGGGAAAATGTGTCAGTGTGATACATGCATTTTCTTCTCCTTCTGATGAGCTTTCCGAAAAAAACAGAATGTGTATTGAGGGATGTGCGGATATTTTTGACGGAAGTAAAATAACCAAAAGTATTATTTCTCTTATAAATAAAGCGGATATTATTGTTGATGCCGTGTTCGGAATAGGTTTTAAGGGAAAACTTCCCGAAAATGTCAAAGAACTTTTCGGAATCGTAAATAAAACATCGGCAGTGAAAATTGCAATTGATATCCCAAGCGGTCTTTCGGTAAAAAGTGAAAGTGTCGCCGACTGCTTTACTGCAGACGAAACACTTTCAATGCTTTGCTACAAGGCTGAACATATTTATAAGCCTTTTAGCGATATATGCGGAAAAACCACGGTAATACCTATCGGGTTTGAATGTTCAGAGGGTATGCTGCAGACTAAAACACCCGAAGAAATAAAAGCCTTGCTGCCCCACCGACCCTATAACAGCAATAAAGGCACATTCGGTAAAGCACTTATTATTGCAGGTAGCCGCAATATGCCGGGTGCATCGGTTATTGCAACAAAAGCTGCGCTGAATTCCGGTGTCGGGCTTACGTTTCTTGCTTTTCCCGATAATATATATAACACCGTAACGGCACATCTTACAGAATGTGTTTTCCGTCCCTTGCCTTCGGGTGAAAACGGCGGTTTTTCACCTGAAGGTATAAAAAAGATAATCGAAGAATTACCTTCCTTTGATGCAATTGCAATGGGGCCCGGTGTGGGAACGGACAAAGGTGCAGAGATACTCATTTGTGAAATTATAAAAAATTATAAAGGAAAATTAATTATCGATGCAGACGGAATAAATATAATTTCCCGTAATATAAATATAATACAAGAGTCTGAAGCACAGATAGCTTTAACACCGCACCCCGGGGAAATGGCAAGACTCACCGGATTAAGCATAAAAGAGATAAATTCGAAAAGGGAAGATATCGCCCGTGAGTTTACTTCAGCATACGGTGTTACACTTCTTCTTAAAGGGGCAAATACCGTTGTAGCTTCACCGTGTGAGGCTTTATATATCAACCCCACAGGTTCATCCGCTCTTTCACGGGGCGGAAGCGGCGATCTTCTTACAGGTCTTATCGTGTCATTTGCGGCGCAGGGACTTTCGGTTACAGATGCCGCAATACTCGGTGCATATGTGCACGGTCTTGCAGGTGAAACCGCCGAAAAGAAATTTACCGCATACGGAGCAAGTGTTGAAAATATAACTGAGTGTGTGCCCAAGGCTCTTTCCAAAATAATATCGGGAAAGTGATAATGTGAAAAAAGTACAGGTATGTTTATTGGTTGTATGTGTTTTGTTTGTCGGAATAATTTCTTCCTGCAACAAAGATATTTTTCGCAAAGAATTTTCACCCATGCAGTTTTTCAGTATACATATGACAGCAGATAAAGAGGGCAAGACCTTTGAAGCGGATATTATATGCAGTTCGTATGAAGATATAAAAATTGCATTTACCTATCCCGAGGAGCTTTCGGGTTTTTCGGTTGAAACCTCAGGTGACAGCTACAATATAAATGCTTTCGGCGTGCCCGATAAATTAAAAACCGACGAAATAAAGGATTCGTCACTGCTTAATGTTCTTGTAAAAAGCATAAAGCTTGCAGTGTTTACAAATCACGGTACATTTACAGAAGGTGAAAACGGTATTGAAGCCTCGGTTACTGCAGATTCCGTAAATGTAAAACTTGTATTTGACGAAGAAGGGTATATTGCAGCCCTTGATGCCCCCGATATAGGTTTTTCTGCAGTTTTTCAAAATCAAGGTTGACAAAAGCTTAAAAAAACAATATACTCTTTTTGTAAATATTCAATTGCTACGGTACAGTTAAGTTTAATCTTTGCTTATTCAGAGAAAAAACGGTTGGTGCGAGTTTTTTAAGTCGGTTAAACTATGCCGCTGTACGGCAACAGGGTGATGAATTCTGCGTATTTTCTGCGTTAAAGAATATAGAGTGGTGCTTGGCACAATTCGGGTGGTACCGCGGCAAACAGCCGTCCCGAAAATGTGACAGGTGCTTTGTTTTTAAATAAAAACTATAAAGGACAGTGAAAAGAATGGAATGGACAGGACTTAACGAGATACGCGAAAAGTATCTTAAATTCTTTGAAACAAAAGAGCATATGCGTCTTCCCAGTTTCTCCCTTATTCCTCAGGGAGACAAGAGCCTTCTGCTTATAAATGCAGGTATGGCTCCTATGAAAAAATATTTTACAGGTGAAGTAACACCTCCTTCAAAAAGAGTTACCACCTGCCAGAAGTGTATACGTACTCCCGATATTGAAAGAGTAGGAAAAACCTCCCGTCACGGTACATTCTTTGAAATGCTTGGTAACTTCTCCTTCGGTGATTATTTCAAGCACGAGGCTACAAAATGGGCTTGGGAGTTCTGCACCGAGGTTATGGAAATGCCCGTTGATAAATTATGGGTAAGCATCTATCACGAGGATGACGAGGCATTTGATATCTGGACAAAAGAAGTCGGAGTTTCTCCCGACAGAATAGTTCGTCTCGGCAAAGAAGATAATTTCTGGGAGCACGGCGCAGGCCCCTGCGGTCCCTGTTCCGAAATATATTTTGACCGCGGTGCCGAAAACGGCTGCGGCAGTCCCGATTGTAAGGTAGGCTGTGACTGTGACCGCTTTGTTGAATTCTGGAACCTTGTTTTTACTCAGTTTGAAAATGACGGTAACGGTAATTATACAAGACTTAAAAATCCCAATATCGACACAGGTATGGGACTTGAAAGACTTGCCTGTATTTCACAGGGAGTTCAGAATCTCTTTGAGGTTGACACCATTCAGAACATTATGAAGCACATAATGGAAATTGCAGGTGTAAAATATCACGAAAACGAAAAGAGTGACGTTTCCCTTCGTGTTATCACAGACCATATAAGAAGCACCACAATGATGATATCCGACGGTGTTATGCCCTCAAACGAAGGCAGAGGCTATGTTCTCAGAAGACTTTTAAGACGTGCTGCCCGCCACGGAAGACTTTTAGGTATAGAAAGACCCTTCCTCAGCGAAGTCTCAGAAACTGTTATAAAAGAAAGCGGACAGGCTTATCCTCAGCTTATCGAAAAGAAGGATTATATCCTTAAAATAATTGCAATAGAAGAAGAAAATTTCAATAAAACCATAGATTCGGGTCTTAAGCTTCTCGAAGAAATGATTTCTTCGAGTGACGGAAAAACTCTCAGCGGTGACGATGCATTCAAGCTCTCGGATACCTTCGGCTTCCCCCTTGACCTTACAAGAGAAATTCTCGAAGAAAAGGGAATGAGTGTTGATGAAGACAGATTCAATGAGCTTATAAAGATTCAGAAGGAAACGGCAAGAAATGCCCGTAAGGATGCAGGTGCAGATGCATGGAAAAATTCTTCCGCTTCTCTTAAGGGTATTCCCGAAACAGTATTCACAGGTTATGACGGCACCGAAGGAAAAGGTAAGATTCTTGCAATTCTCACATCAGACGGTGAAAAAGCAGAAAGTATTTCAGAAGGTGAAGAAGCAGTTATTGTGCTTGATTCTACTTCTTTCTATGCAGAAAGCGGCGGACAGTGCGGCGATAAGGGCAAGATAACAGACGGTAATTTTACCTTTAAGGTTAACGATACAACAAAGAATACGAACGGTATTTTCTTCCATAAGGGTAAAGTTACCGAGGGACTTGTAAGCGTTGGCGATGAGGCGCAGACTCTTGTGTGCGGCTGCTTCAGAGAAGCAGTAAAGAAAAATCATACATCCGCCCATCTTCTTCAGGCAACCTTAAGAAATATTCTCGGTTCACACGTTGAACAGGCAGGTCAGCTTGTAAATGATAAGGTTATGAGATTTGACTTCACACACTTCTCAGCTCTTACAACCGAAGAAATCGAAACTATCGAAAAAGAAGTAAATAAAGTTATTCTTTCAGCTTTACCTGTTGAAAGCTGTGAAAAAACACTTGCTGAAGCTAAAGCCATGGGTGCTATGGCTCTCTTCGGAGAAAAATACGGAGACAGCGTAAGAGTTGTAAATGCAGGGGGCTATTCGCTTGAACTCTGCGGCGGTACACACGCTGAAAATACTGGCAAGCTCGGCTTGTTCAAAATAGTTTCCGAAAGCTCCGTGGCTTCGGGTGTCAGAAGAATTGAAGCCGTAACAGGTCTTAATGCTCTCACATATGTAAACGAATTGAATCTTAATCTTGCAAAAACAGCCGCAACCCTTAAATGCTCTGTTTCTGCAGTAAACGAAAAGGCAGCTCAGCTTTCAAATGAGCTTAAATTTAAGGACAAGCAGATCGAAAAGCTGAATGCAGAACTTGCTTCTGCAAAGGCAGCCGACCTCTTTACACTTGCAGGCGAATTTGCGGGTATAAAGGTGCTTACAGCAGACCTTGGCGAAGCAGATGCCAATGCTCTTCGTACAATGCTTGATTCTTCAAAATCTGATGACAGCATTATTGTGGTTGCAGGCAAAAACAGCGAAAAGGGAACCTGTTCATTTGCCTGTGCCTGCGGTAAGGATGCGGTATCAAAGGGTGCCCACGCAGGTAATATAGTAAGAGAAACAGCAAAGCTTGCAGGCGGTGCAGGCGGCGGTAAGCCCGATTCCGCAATGGCAGGCGGTAAGGATATCACAAAAATACCCGATGCACTTTCCGCAGTTTCTGCAATTGTCGGTTCAATGATAAAATAATCTGTAATTAAGGAGGAAAACTAATGGATTGTATTTTTTGCAAAATAGCAAACGGCGAGATTCCTTCAACCAAGGTTTATGAAGACGAAAAAATACTTGCTTTCAAAGACCTTGACCCTCAGGCTCCCGTGCACATTCTTGTTATTCCCAAAGAGCACATAAAATGGGCGTATGATGTAACAGCCGAAAACTCCGGCGTGATTGCCCACATTTTTGAAAAAATCCCCATGATAGCAAAAGAACAGGGATTAGAGGACGGCTTCAGAATCGTCAATAACTGCGGCGAAAGCGCAGGTCAGACCGTCCACCACATCCACTTCCACCTTATGGGCGGCAGACCCTTCACCTGGCCCGCAGGCTGATAACAAATAATAAAGAATCGTAATCCGGTTGATGTATACTTCGGGATTATGATTCTTTGCGTTTTGTACCGGATGAAACTGAAATTACAAAAGCCCGGTTTTTTTGCAATATAACAAGCATAAATATTCAGCAAACAAGGGTAGCTGCTTTAAGCATATTTGTGGGATGTAATTTAAGTCAATAAAATTCGGAGGTATTTATGAAAAAGGTTTATTCAATTATCGGAATTATTTTTGCGGTAAGCAGTATCTTTCTTTTTTCAGTCTTTTTCGTATCAGCTGCAGTACTGGAAAACGAAGGTAACGACTCATATACAACAGCAGACAGTTATTTTTTCGGAACAACTGTCAATGGGGTTCTTTCAACAGGTAATGACAAAGATTTTTATGAGGTTGATGTTAAGCAGTCCGGTTATATTGAAATTGAGTTGAAAAATGATATTTTAACAAACAGCAATGCAAAGTGGGGTATTACAGTATACCGCTTTACCGATGAGTTAGTGGTTATTCATGAGCATAGTGCTTCTGCCACAAAAGCAAAAAACGAATTGCCTAAAATCGGTGTTGAAAAGGGTACATACTATATATGTATTTCAGACGGATATCACGGCTACGGATATGTTAATAACATAGAGTACAGGATGACAGCAGGTTTTACTGCAACAGATTATTGGGAAAGTGAAATCAATAATGAATATGCAGTTGCCGACAAAATTGAAGCGGGTAAACAGTACGGCGGATATTTGTATAATGCTTCTAAGTCTGATTATTATGAAATAAAT
>JAZSRT010000031.1:0-7483 GCA_045538645.1 Acutalibacteraceae bacterium
GGGACATCGAGTCGCCGTCACCTACAGATGCTCAGTCAAAGCTTGTGCATAAGACTGATACACGAATGTGTGAAGCACTTACATTCTGCATTTTGCATTTGCGCGAAGCGCATTATACTATTTCCGCTAATTTTTCCTTTAATTTCCTCAATGAGTTTCCTCTGTGGCTTATTGCATCCTTTTCTTCCGAGGAAAGCTCGGCAAAGGATCTGTCATCCACGAAGAATATAGGATCAAAGCCGAAGCCGTTTGTGCCTTTGGGTGTGTAACCGATTTTTCCCTCACACGTACCCGTTACGGTGTATTCTCTGCCATCGGGAAAAACAACGGCGGCACAGCTTACAAAACGGGCTGTCCTGTTTTCGTCCTGCACACCTTCAAGCTCTTTTACAAGATAAGTCATTTTTTCGGGATAGGGAGTGTCTTCTCCCATATATCTTGCGGAATAAACTCCCGGCCTTCCGTCAAGTGCATCAACCATAAGTCCCGAATCGTCTGCAATACAGGGCATTCCCGATTCCTTACAGCCCGATCGTGCCTTAAGAAGTGCATTTTCCGAGAATGTCTCGCCCGTTTCTTCCACATCCGAAAGGTTAATTCCCTTTTCGTGATCGAGAAATACATTTATTCCGAGAGGAGACAGTATTCTGTGCAGCTCCTCTCTTTTTTTCATATTATGAGTGGCGATTAAAAAATCCAAAGAGACCTCTCCTTTCCTTTTTCTTGGGTGCTTCAGCATCTTCGGCAGCTTTACGCTCTGCCTCTGCCTTTTCGGCGGCAATGCGTTCTGCTTCAGCCTTTTCTGCAGCGATACGCTCTGCCTCTGCCTTTTCGGCGGCGATGCGTTCTGTTTCAGCCTTTTCTGCGGCGATACGTTCTGCTTCAGCCTTTTCTGCAGCGATACGTTCTGCCTCTGCCTTTTCGGCAGCGATACGCTCTGCCTCTGCCTTTTCGGCGGCGATACGTTCTGCTTCAAGTCTTAAAGCTTCAGCTCTCTTTTCTGCCTCGTAAGCTGCGCTTTCATCAATGCTGTTTTCTTCTGCTTCGGATGACGCTTCAGATGCTTTTTCATAATCATTTTCTGCTGTGCCATCAACTGCTTTTTCAGCTTCTTTTCGTTCTTCGTCATATTCCCCGAGCGTCTGTCCCTGAGAATCTGACTCTTCAGCTTCTGCGACATCTTCGGCGATTTCCCCGAAGACTTCCGTAAATAAAGCTTTAAGAGCTTCGGTGCCGTCTTCACTGTCTTCTTTCGGAGTGTAATTAATGTAGTCTTCAGAGTTGACAAGTTCACTGAGAGAATCCCCTTCCATATCTTTATCTGTAGCTGTTTCAAACAAACTCTTTGCAAATGCTTCGGGAGAGAAGGGCTGAAGGTCGTCTATGCCTTCGCCTACACCGATAAACTTAACGGGAAGCTTAAGGTCATTCTTTATGGAAAGAACAACACCGCCCCTTGCAGTACCGTCAAGCTTTGTAAGTACTATACCCGTAAGCTCTGCAACGTTCATAAATTCTTTTGCCTGATTTACGGCATTCTGCCCTGTGGTGGCATCAAGCACAAGAAGAATTTCACGGTCGGCATAGGGAAGCTCTTTATCACATACTCTGTAAATCTTTCCAAGCTCATCCATAAGATTTTTCTTATTGTGAAGTCTGCCTGCGGTGTCACAGATAATAATATCGCAATCTCTTGCAATACCTGCCTGAATGGTGTCATAAACAACTGCGGCAGGGTCTGCGCCCTCTTTATGCTTGATTATTTCAACATCGGCTCTTTTTGCCCACACATCAAGCTGATCAATTGCCGCCGCACGGAATGTATCTGCGGCACCGAGTATAACCTTTTTACCCTGAGCTTTATACATAGCCGCCATTTTTCCGATACTGGTGGTTTTACCTGCACCGTTTACACCGATAACAAGAATTACGGAAGGAATGGTAACAAGTCCCATATCCTCACCGCCGTAAAGCAGGTCGGCAATTATGTGCTGAAGCTCTTTTTTTACTTCTGCCGTGCTTTTTATCTTTTCGCTCTTTACTCTTGACCTGAGCTCTTCAACCACCTGAACTGCTGTATTGACACCGACATCAGACATAACAAGAATCTCTTCAAGCTCTATAAAAAGGTCATCCTCAAAAGAATCAAATGCATCAAGCATCTCATCAATTGCGCCTGCCATTTTATTTCTGGTTTTACCCAGACCAAAATTAATTTTACTGAATATTCCCATAATAAACTCCCTTTCAAATTATGAAGATAAAAGATAATAGATAATAGAATCGGGACCTGCGGTCGGCATTTTAAATAGAGCGCAGCGGAACAAGGCGTTTACGCCTTCCATTTCTTTTATCTTTTCTCTATTATCTATTATCTCATAATTTAGCGAACTTCCAGTTCGTTAAATTATAATTTTTTTTATTAAAAAAACAGATGCACTCTGTGTTTTGTGCATCTGTTTTTATTATTCATCAAAAAGGGGAGTGGAGAAGTATCTTTCTGCGGTGTCGGGGAGGATGGTTACTACGGTTTTGCCGGGTCCCAGCTTTTGTGCGAGCTTGATTGCAGCGGCAACGTTTGTGCCTGATGAAATACCGCACATAAGCCCTTCTTTTGCTGCTAAGTCCTTTGCTGTCTGCAAAGCCTCTTCGTCTGATACGATATAGATATCTTCATAAATTTTTGTGTTAAGAATTTCGGGAATAAGTCCGTCACCGATGCCCATTTGTATATGAGCGCTTACTGTGCCGCCTGCAAGAATTGCGGCATTTTCGGGCTCAACTGCCCATATTGTCATATCGGGATTAAGGGCTTTAAGTGTTTCTCCGATACCTGTAATGGTTCCGCCTGTGCCGATTCCCGAACAGAAGCCGTCAATGGGACCGCCCACCTGTTCAAGTATTTCAAGTCCTGTCTGATGACGGTGAATCATGGGATTTGCAGGATTTTCAAACTGCTGGGGAACGAATACATCGGGATCGTCTTTTGCCATCTGCAAAGCTGTGTTAAGACACTTTTCTATTGCATCGCCGATGTTTCCTTCATCGTGGATAAGCACAACCTCTGCACCGTAGTGCATCATAAGCTTTTTTCTTTCAATGCTTACGGAATCGGGCATAATTATTCTTACTTTATAGCCGAGAACAGCACCCACAAGTGCAAGACCTATACCTTGATTACCCGATGTGGGCTCAACAATTATTGTATCCTTTGTGATTTTGCCTCTTTTAACAGCGTCAAGTATCATATTGTAAGCAACTCTTGTTTTAACAGAACCGCCCACATTAAGTCCCTCGTATTTCACAAGCACACGTGCCGAATTTTCGGGAACCATATGATTAAGCTGTACTATAGGTGTATGACCTATTGCATCAAGTATGTTCTGATATATCATAAAAGAAAATCTCCTAAAATAAAACTAACAAATATTTTAACTCAAAATTGTCTTAACTGCAATAGGAAAATAATAAATTTTCCGTTACATTATATGAACAAAAGAAATTGCTGCAACCGTTTTTTGTTACAGCAATTTTTAATTTACAATTCTGTGTAAATATCTGCTTTTTTATTAATTAATGCATCAGGATTTGCACGTTTTACGTTTTTGCTGAGTTCAATAAACAGTTTTTTATGTTTTGTGTAAAGACAAGAGAATGAAAATTCTTTTCTGAAATGGTTTGCTTTGAATTTTACTCTTATTATACCTATAACGGGTAAACTGATTGCTTTTATACGGTATATATCTTCATATTTTATTGATACAGTTTTTTTATGAAACGGATTGTTGCCTGCAGCACGGAAGTGAAAGCCTTTCAGGTGTATTGATGATTCGGAAAACTCAATACTGTGGATTCCGAAAAAAGCGTGATTCATATAAATTGCGGCCACAAGGATAAGAACAATTTCCTCACCATCGAAATACCGTCCGCTATAGCTCTGACCGAAAGAAGGATAAAATAATTCTGCGGCAAGTATTGTTATAGCTATAAAAATTATATCAAAACCGAAAAGTACCGTCCATCTTATTCTGTGTTTCATTTTGTTTGACCGGATTAAAGCAGTTCATCAAAGTACATTATGTTAGAGGGGACGCACTTTAATTTTCCGTCCTGCTCTTTTTTGATAAGCTCAACTATTTTGTCATTAATGGGTGTGGGGATGCCGCATTTTCTGCCCCATTCGCAAACAACGCCGTTTATGGCATCAATTTCGCAGGGCTTGCCGTTTCTGATATCCTGAAGCATTGAAGGCACGATATCTCTGTGCTTTTTCATTGCAATGGGAAGAAGAAGCTGTGCAAATGCTCTTTTTAACGCACCCTTATAATAGAACAGCTTTGTGATGTTTTTACCCTGAACGGGAGCAAATTCTGCTCCTGCTGCGTGGCCTACGTCAATACATTCTTTCATACAGCGGACAGCAACTTTTTTTGCTGCCTTGTTTTCGGAAACATCACCGAAACAGCCTCCCACAACAGTGCCGAGGCCTGAAAAGGTTGCATTTATAAGAAGCTTTGACCAACGTGCACCCAAGAGATTTGTTTCTTCGTGAACGGGGCACATAAGCTCAAGTATTTCTTTTACGTTATTGAACTGTTCGTCTGTGATACCCTTCATTTTACCCATATGGAAAGACAGACTGTCGGGCTCGGAGGTGAGCTTGCATACACCGGGAGAGGTAAGCTCTGCACCCCATTCAACGGTACAGCCCATTGTGTGCTCTTCACCGATGATTTCGGCAATACCGGGCTCGGGAATACCGTTCTGAAGAGTTACGATAACACCCTTTTCGGTAAGAAAATCCTTGAGCATTGTTACAACTTCTTTATTGAAAAGCTGTTTTGTCATAAGGAAAATAACATCGTATTTTTTTGTCATTTCGTTGGGGCAAATGGCTGTTACGGGAACATTCATTTCTACCGTACCTGTAATCGTTGCGCCCTTTTCGTTAAGCGCCTGTACGTGTGCCTTGTTGCGGTTGATAAGGTCGATTTTGCCGCCGTTTTTTGTAATATATGCACCAAGTACCGTACCGAGGGACCCTGCACCGTAAATTGCTGATGTGATTTCTTTCATATTAAACACCTTCCCAAAAGTAATATATATTAAATTAACATATCAGATATAAAAAATCAATACGTCATTATATAAATTGTTACCCCGGATATACAATTTCAGTTTTATTTTTTTATGTGATGACGGTGGGTAACGGTGCTTAAATTTTAATAAAATCAGACAGATTTTTCTTTTGTTAATAAATTCCTAACAAATTCTGCACAAAATGTGCTATTATATTATCTGATATTAATTCAGAGGAGAATTGCTATGAAAAAAATACTTTGTCTGATTCTCACGGTTGTAATTACCTTGAGTTGCTTTTGTTTTGGCGGTTCCGGTATGTCCTTTTCATCCGGAATAATTGCTGATGCCGCAAGCATTGAAACCGAAAACGGTGTTCAGGTTGAAATTGCACCGTTCCTTTACAAGTCAACTCTTTATCAGATGGAATTCCCCAGCCGCTTGTCTTATGAAATCAAAGAAAAAAGTGTTGTCGGTGATTATACAATATCCCGTGAGCTCAATGACCTTTCATATACTTTTGTTTTTCCTGCAGGAACTACAGAAATAGAATGTATGGTATCTCTGGACGGAGAAAACAATTGGCGGGGATTTTCTGTTAATGATGCAAAAAATCCTTCTTACTGGGAAAAAGATGATGCAGGTAATATTGACTACACTAAGCCTCTGACCTTCAGACGCAATGAAGTAACTGCCGAGCAGGATGAATACGGTGTTCTGTACAGAGAGTATCTTATGAACAAAGATGTCAAGGGCTTCAAAAACTTTGACAAGATTTACTGGCGACTCAGTTATATATGTGGCGGTGAAGCATTTACAGACTACTTTGATATAAAGCTTTACGATTATGATATAGCCGAAAAGTATGAGCTTAAGGCTGTTAATTTCAATGTTGCGGGTCTGCCTTTTGCTGCTTTTTCCGGTTTGAACGTAATTGCAAACCAGAAATTTGCAGGTCAGTATCTTTCTCAGAACGGTTTTGATATAGTTGCAGTTCAGGAGGACTTCAATTATCACAAGAATCTTGTTGAGAATATGAGCGGTTTTAATTTTGCAACAAACCACACAGGCGGTATTCCCGGCGGTGACGGACTGAATATCTTTACAAAAGATATGCCGGTTTATAATGAAACAAGAGTTGCCTGGAACGATGCCTGCGGTATTCTTTCAGACGGATCCGATGAACTCACTCCCAAAGGCTTTGTTTATACAGTAATAGATATCGGCAACGGTATTTATGTGGATTTTTATAATTTGCACGCAGATGCTTACAGCGGAAAGGGTTCTGTTGCAGCAAGAACAAGTCAGTATAAGCAGCTTGCCGAATTTATCAAGGCACGTTCTCAGGAGAATGACAGACCTGTAATTGTAACGGGAGACTTCAATAACCATATGCATGTTCACGAAGACGACGGTGCGCTTTATAAAACACTTTATCTTGAGTGCGGACTGAAGGATGCGTGGATAGAATACCACAACAACGGTGACTATTTTAATCTGTATAACTGGCACATAACGGGCCTTCCTGCCTGGGGTAACTGGGACTCGGTTGAAAGATTTATGTATAAGCCCGGCGGCGGTGTTGATGTTGTTGTAAGTGATTTCAGATATGTTGAAGTTTCAGATGATAATGCAAACGTAATATCCGACCATTCCTCTGCAGAGTGTGATTTTACATTTATAAAAACCTCAGACTTTGTTGAAAACACTCAGGAGCTTCAGACGGTTAAAGCTCCGGTAAGCAATTTCCTTCGTCTTCTTAAGTGGATTATAATGGATTTCTTTATGATCCTCTCTGATCTCGGCAATTTTTCCGAATTGCTGAAAGAATTCACGGCATAAAACAAGATAAAAGAGGTTGTTGCATCTCCGCTTGCGGATTTGCAACAGCCTCTTCTTTGTTGCGAAAGAGCGACTAAAAGTAGTATACATAGAGAAAGAAATACAAAAAATACACCAGCAAATAGTGAAAAATCAATTAAACTCCGCATTTCGTAAAGGGCGCAGTTCTTTTTCTCCACAAAATGAGGAGATGATTTTGTAATATTCTTCCTCGGTTAATGAACTATTATTGATTGAAAAAGACGAATACATTTCCTGTACATCACCAACCGGTTCAAAAGCAAGAAAACAGTCAACAGCTTCGATGCTTAGAGTTTTAACCGTGTCACCTTTTGGATTTTTGTATCTGCAAACAGCATCTTTCATATAGAGCTCTGCTTTTTCATAGGCATCATCAAAGGAATCAGCTTCAACTCTCAAAATCAGTTCTTCATAATACCGTTGATCATCTTCACTGACAGTATGTGTATGAATAACTTTCACACCATATGTCATATTGCTCACCGCCCTTTTATTATATTATGTCATAAAATGTCCCACTTTTCAATGAAATATTGCTACG
>JAZSRT010000064.1:0-6691 GCA_045538645.1 Acutalibacteraceae bacterium
CGGTTTATAATAACGGGAATCAGATTATGTACTGAGTTTATTATGCGGATTTTCTCATCCGCTTTTTTCGCCCTTTGAAAGCCTTAAATTGTTCCTTCAGCTGCCGTTGCTTCTTTGAGTGTTCCCTCTATGTTTGCGATAAGGGAATTCCGCTTTTCAATCATGGCGGCAGAATCAACCGGAATTCCTGCATGAAGCTCGCCGGGTTCAATAAAACTAAGTCCGCCCTCATATTCTGCAGGAAAATAACCTTCTTGGGCAAGTTTTTCCCTTTGTTTCAGAACCTCCATGACATATTCGTGCTGCGGATTGTTGAAATCCCAGAACAGATACGGAACAATCATCATAACGAAACCGACAAGGTCAAATATCAGCGGAACTGCAAGAATGTTGAATCTTGCAGAATCTATATAGAGAACGTCCCAGTTTGAATTGAATCCGTTTCTGAGAATGATTACGGGTATTATCAGGCTGACAAATGTTGTAACGGGAGAAATAATCCAGTTAAAAACTCCGCTGAAATTCTCAAGACGCTCACCGGAAAGATACATCTGATAGTCATTCTTTCTGACACCCATATCACTGTCGGCAACATCGGGAATTGAAGTTGCAAGACCTTTGAAGAATTCACACGCAAAAATAACAATACCGCATAAATTCTGTTTTGTCGGAAAAGCCATAATCGTCAGCATTTCTGCTACGGCACTGACCGCGCATATTACAAGCTTTATGATTTTCAGACTTCTGTATGAAAATCGCTTTACAAAATACGGTGCAACAAAGCTGAGAGGCGTTGATCTGAAACTCATCAAAGTTTTCATCAAGCCGTAAATTGCACATTGGGTATACATTCGGAACGAGAAGAAATACATAACGTTTACTATGCTTATCATTCCGTTACCGAACGAATCAAGCAGTGTAGAAATAGTGTTCAGCCAGTTATACTTGTTTTTCATAACCTGAGAAATTCCGTACCATAAGGATATCTTCTGCTTTTTTTTAAGCGGAGGCTGAGGGATTCTCTCTGAAATATTTCTGACACTCAGCAGGGTTAACGCTCCCATGGGAATGAATACTGCAGGAATAACAAACTTATAGAATCGTATGTCGCTGAAGGCAATTCCGAAAATCGGAATTATAACATCAAATATATTTTTCACGAAATGGGAAAGTTTTACGGGCCAGGTTCTTATAAGCATTCTTTCGTGAGGGTTGGGAGAAATATTCTGAGTACACTGCTCAATAACATTATCAAACGGGAACATATCATATACCATAAACAGAAGATATGCCATCCACATTCTGTCTTCAACAAGCTTTACATTGTAAATCGGAAGCCAACCGATAAGGATTATCATAGCAGACTTCTGGACAAAATTTGAAAACAGCACATATTTATATCTTCCGTATTTGGGAACAAGTTTCTTTCTCCAAAGAATATTACGAAATCCGCCGTATGCGTTCACAAACAGCTGTATGCCGAATATTTTAAGAAAACTTCTTGCGCTTACACCGTTTATTCCGTTAAGAACTTTAACCAATGACAAGGGAAGAAACGCGGAGGAGTCGAACAGTATCATACATAATCCGGCAAGTGAAACTATGCCGTAAAAAGCAAGAAGTTTTTTCTCTGTTTTCTTTTCAAGAATACCGAGATTATCGTTAACGAACCAGTTAAGAACATTCCACAGATAGGTCAGCGGAAGTCCGATGAGAGTAATGACGGAAAATGCAAGATAAGGAAGCTTATAATGGTACATTATGAGAAAGCATGATGCACTGAAGCCGAGATATTCAAGAGGGGATTTGATGCTGTAATTCATTCCGACGCCAAAAAATACCGTTATATACTCTTTGAACGGAACGTAGTTCCCTTTTTCTCTGTCAGGTTCATTCCAGTGATTTTTTATGTTCTGAAATAAAGCTGTTGTTTTACCGTTCTTCATCAGCTTGCCCTCCTTTCCTGACCGTAAACAGCCTCTATATCTTTAAGAGAGGTCGTACTTTGTTTCGGAAGCCAGTTTTCGCCAAATTCGATCATATCTTCATTTTCAGCACCGAGATAGATTTTTTCGCATCCCAGGTTGCCGAAAAAGGCGTGATGTCCGATAAACTTTACGCTTTCGGGCACATAAATATATGTAACTCTTTCGCAATACGAAAATCCGTCGGAACCGATTGATTCAACCCCGTCGGGTATTGTAATCGTTTCAAAACCCTTACACTTGAAGAAAGCAAGGTTACCGATTTCTTTAACTGAAGAAGGAATATCAACATATATCAGTGCTTCGCAGTCGCTGAAACATGAATCCTCAATTTTTGAAACCGAATCAGGTATTACATAGAAAGCATGCTTTGAAAACTGCTTGCCGTATTCTTCGGCATCGGCTGTTGTTTCATCGCCGTATTTTTTTGAAAACTCACTCAAAAATACTTCGGCAGTTTTTTCATCGGAAGGAGCAACACATCCTGCTCCGAGTGCAGCTCTGTACTGATGATTTCTCATAGGATGGAGAATGATTTCTTTCATATCCTTCGAATAAAGAACGCCGTCAACAGAAACGTAGTTCTGATTTTCAGGATCAACTATTACCGCCATAAGGTTTTTGGTATAGTAAAAGCAATGAGGTTCAAGCTTTGAAACATCTTTTCCGATAAATATAAAACGCACATATTCATTACAGCTCATTGAAAATTCGCGCACTTCGGTAACAGGTTTTGACTGATTGGCATTGCCCGATTCATCTCTGACATAATCAATGTGCAGTGTTATATCATCTTCCTTGCCGACAAACTGATAAAGGATATATCCGTTATCTGTTTCCTTGTATGTATATTTGTCGGAACTGATTGAATTAAAGCTGAAAAATAAAGAAAGACCGACAAAAATTGATATTATAATAACAAATAAAACCTTGAATAGCGTGTTTTTTTTGCCTTTCATTTTCAAGTCCGGTTTTTTGTCAAAAAGCGGATCGTAAAGCAAATCTGTTTTGCTGATTGTAATATTGTCAGCCATTCATCTATTCCTCCTTTTTTAGCAGGTACTTAACCACCATTCGGTGTAGGCATCGGGATAGTTGGTTTTGAATCCCGCTATGCCCATATCGCATATCTGCTGCCACCACTCGGGATAATCGCCAAGATTTGAAAACACTTTGATCCCCATAGACTCAAACATTTCAACGTCCTCTTTAGTGAACGCTTCGTTATTGAGACCCACTTCCCAAAGGTCGGAGCGTTTAACGAAACCCATTGTTTGTTCATTTATAAAACGGATATTTGCACCCAAACGCAGTCCCTCAGGCTTTCCGTTTTTACGGTAATGTTCCTGCATCTCTTCAAGCACTTCCCAGTCACCTGAGAAGAATATGTATTTTGAAACGTTTTCAGATTTTGCAAGAATTTCATCCATGCGGGGACACATACCCTTGCACTTGAATTCAACCTCAACAGTGAGGTCATAGTCAACAGTTGACAGCCATGCATCAAATTCGGGGAAGGTTATCAGATGGGTCACTCTGTCTTCAACGTAATCGGGCGGAGTGATCATACGTCTTCCACCGAAATGCTCCGTCCACGGATAAGGAGGATATTTAAGTTTAAGTGCATCACGATAAGGAATATCAAATTTCTTTATCTGCTCAGCTGTCATATCCAGTAGAACGTCACGGTGCTTTTCAAAAGTCATATAACCCATATTACCGTTATGAGTTATAATTATTTCTCCGTCTCCGCACAGTTGGATATCCAGTTCAATGCCCTCAAAACCGAGTTCTGCAGTTTTTCTGAATGCTTCCAGGGTGTTTTCAGGAGCAAACTGTGTCACACCCGTATGTGCAATTCTCATCGGCATTCCGCAATATTCTTTTTTCATCATTTTTACTCCTTACTTTTTATTCTGCAATAACAGCCACAGCCTGACCCGCTTTGAGGTTAAGAGAAAATTTTTTGTTTTCAACCGCAACGTCGCAAAGATATTCATTGCCGTCAGCGGTGATGATATATACCCCGGCTTTGTCAAATTCAGCATCGGGAACATTCCACTCGCCGCCTTTTCCGTTTTCGGAATATGCGATAAAGATTTTGTTATCTTCCGTTATCGGCAGAATAACGTCGTAACCTTTTTTCAGTTCAATGCCGTTCTTGGTGATTGAAAGTTCATTTCCGCACGTTTCAACACCGTCAGAGAAAGTCACTTTATAACCTTCTTTGTCATTACCCGTATAGCTGAGCCTCTTATATCGGTTAAGATATGTATACGGCACCTGCATCGTGCAGAACTGCCTGATAAACATCGGCACCCATACGTCTTTTTCAATGCCGTTATTCATCCAGATATCTTCACCGTGCACCGTACCGTAGAATACATTTCTCAAAGGCTCAACGTTGAGATATCCGCTGAATTCATCTGCCTGAATATTGATGCAATCGTCGATTGTCATATTGCTCATCCACCAGACGGCAGGGATTCTGCCAAGCGTGCGGATAGGTGCATCGCGCCAGTCTGTATCAATAATTTCAGCACCGCATTTTTCGTAATACTTTCTTATGGGGTGGTTACTCTCGGAGCGTAACGGCATTTCTCGATAAGTATATTCACTCGTAACGTCAATTCCGAGGCTCATAATATAGTCGAGCATCTTGTTTCTTGCCTCATCCTGCTCATGCATTTCTGTTCTCGGCCCGAAGTTTTCCGCAATGCAGAAGTTATCGAGATGAACCGTGCCCGCCTCTCTGACAGGAATAACCTCGCAGAATCGGTCAAAATATTTTTTAAAAAGACCGCTCTCCCAATACTGCTTATATGATGTTTTATATGCATTTCTTCCGTAGAAAACCTCAATAACCGCCGGAGTACCGTCGGGATACTTTGTTATTGCGCTTGCTTCAACAAATTCGGGATGTGATTGATTTGCATCATATTCGTCGGCAAGGTTACCGTGAACACTTACTACCGTGTTGTATTTTTCAGCTTCTTCAAAAAGCCACATAAAGCTGTCTCTCGGCGTAGCATCGCAGTCTCGCTTGAGATACGGATTGATAACTTCCATTTCGGGGTAACAGTCATCATGTCCGAGTCCCTGCCAACCGACAAGGTAAACAATCTTTTTTATACCCTGCGTTATGTTATCCATCATCCTGATTATTTCAAGTGCCTGTTCAAAAGTGATAAGAATCTCGGATGTTTTTTTCTCCCAATCGGGTTTTGCAAGAAACATCTTCATCCACAATGTTTTTGAATAGTCATAGTTGAATTTTTTCTGATTCATTATTTACCCTCCCGTTTGGCATACTTTTATTTTGTATAAATCGCAAATCGAATTAATATCTATATTATAATATAACAAAATATACAAATCAATACCGTAAAGTGTATTATTTTTGTGTTGTTTGATTAATCCAATATAAAAAACTTCTGATTGGTGAAGAACCTGTTGTAATCTGAAATATATTACCGTTTCTTCAGAAATCCCGTAAAAATTACCTTTCAAAAAAGCCGCCCTTGAAATTAAAGGCGGCTTTCGGCACATTATATTGATTATGTTGTCATAGAGGATATATGTTTTCTTTGAAAATAAGGGATTGAACACCAACTTCTCTTGCAGCCTCCATCTTGAACTGGTCAAGAGCAGCTCTTGCCTGAGGAACAACTGAATTATTCTTTGACATTTTCATTACACCCCTTTGAATTCAATTTGCGTTTGCTCTATTATTTTTGCATTCCATTCGGGGTTTATTAATGTTAATTTTTTGATTAATTTGAAAGTTTTGAACAGATTAATTTTAAGGCCGGTTAATACTTATTTCTTCTTTTTAATTATTATAACAACTCCACCGACAATAGCCGCTACAAGAACAACCGCTGTTGCAATAATTGCCGTAATCTTTACAAGGTTATCTGATTTCTCGGCTGTTGCTTTTTCATTGTCATCATAAGTAATATTTTCGTTCTGCTCGGAACCACTTACCGTATCCCCGTAATCTTCCGCTAAAAAAATTTCGGTACTATCTGTCGATTCAAGAATTGTAACAGTGGTAGTGTCGATAACTGTAGTGACATCAGTCACAAGATCGGTAGTAGTGGGGACGGTTGTTATAGGCTTAGTTGTTGCAGGTTTTGTTGTTTTAGGCTTGGTCGTTGTACATATTGATGATGTGGATGGTACATAATTGAAAATTATCATCGTATTAATCAAACATTCGTTATCTTCACCGATTGATATTGCAGCCCAGGCAGCTCCTGTGCCCATATAATAAACCTCGGATAGACTTTGGCATGCCCAAAATGCACCCTCACCTATACTTGTTACATTTTTGCTAATCGTTATACTTTTGAGGCTTTTGCAATTGCTGAACATACCCTCGCTTATATTTGTTATACCATTAGGGAGTTTTACACTCGTGAGACTTTCACAATAATAAAACGCACTATCGCCTATAAATGCTACACTATCGGGAATGGTTGCGCTTTTAAGTTTTCTGCAACAAAAGAACGCTTCTTCTTTTATGTTTGTTACATTTTTTCCTATAGTTACATTTGTGAGGGTATCACACACATGGAACGCACGCACTCCTATACTTATTACACTGTCAGGAATTATGTAATCTGTTCTTGTGTTTCCTACGGGATACTGAATTAAGTTTGTTTTATTTTTGTTGAACAAAACACCGTATTTATCACTTGAAT
>JAZSRT010000096.1:0-7389 GCA_045538645.1 Acutalibacteraceae bacterium
CGGAAAAGAGCGGGCTCGGCTCAGACAATCCACCGGATTGTCATTCACTCCCGGGCCTTCAACTCCCTTGGCTGGAGATCAGAATAGAAAAAAAGATAATCCACAAAAGTGAATTATCTTTTTTTGGTCCGAGCGGCGGGAGTTGAACCCACGGCCTCTTGAACCCCATTCAAGCGCGCTACCAAACTGCGCTACGCCCGGACAAATGGGGCTGATGACCGGAGTCGGACCGGTGACCTCATCCTTACCAAGGATGCACTCTACCTACTGAGCTATATCAGCAAATATCAGGATATAATAAAAAGCAAGAGTTACTTATTCACTTTTCACTCTTACTTATTACTTCAAAAAATGGCGACCCGGAACGGGCTCGAACCGTCGACCTCTAGCGTGACAGGCTAGCGTTCTAACCAACTGAACTACCGGGCCATTTGCAACGGAATTTATTATACACACAAAAAAACGGATTGTCAATACTTTTTTTTGATTGACTAAAAATATCTTGATATTTTTATGATTTTTTCAAAAGCACCGGCACTTGTTATTGAGTAAGACAGAAGTTTATGATAACTCTGATCATATTTCTTTCTTTTTCTGTAAGCTTTGATATATCAGAAATGATTGTATTTATATCGGACGGGTTTTCTTTGCCCAGGAGTATATAATCAGTGCTGACATTAAGTATCTGGCAGAGATTTATGAGATTTTCTATACGGACAGACTTATTGCCCCGTTCAAGATTTGAAACCATCTGAACGGAAACATTCATCATTTCAGCAATTTGTTCTTGTGTAAAACCCTGCTGTTTTCTTCTTTGCTGAATACGTTTGCCGATCTTCTTCAGATCTGTTTCACACATACTATCACCTATGTATTAATTAATCTATAGAATAATTATATTAACTTTAAGATTGAAAAATAAGCATCTTTAGGTTGACTTTATTAAACTAAAGGTGTATAATGTGTTAAATTGTAAGAAAAGCAGGTGTTTTGGGTGATCATAATCGGAATCCTTTTGATTATTGGGGGCATAGCACTTTGTATTTCCGGACTTGCCGTAGGAAATGGCGGATGGATAATTGATCTGCCGATAGGAATGCTGTTGGTTTACGGTGGTTTTAAGTGTATTATAAATAAACTAAAATAACAGGGAAAGGAGGAAGAAAAAATAAAACCTTCAATACGCTTTATTTCATTATGTGTGGCTGCAGTTATATGTGTTACGGGTGTACTTATGTTTTTTATAGGTGCTGCAACAGGAACTGTTACAGGTTACCGTGGTGCTGACGGTAGATATTACAGCTACCCGGGTTCTACAGGCAGCCGTGATTGGATGATAACACCGGGGCTGTTAATGGCAGTAGGTGGCGGTATTGGATATGGTGCAATTTCGTTGCTGACAGATGAAAAAAAGAAATAGCATAATTGCTTTAAACATTGTATTGCCTTTAGTTATAGGATTGTTAATATATATTTTTCTGAAACACGGAACATATATTAATGTGCTGTTTAATTATGAATCTGATATTTATCTGACAGGATTCTTCGGAAATGCTGTAATATCCTGGGCTACCGATATATTATGGGCTTATTCATTGTCTTTTTTACTGTTTGCATTATCTGCACCTTTTAAACGAAAATACCCTATCCTTATTACGGAAATCATCTTTTTTATTATTATGGAAATGCTGCAAAAATACTCAATAATAACAGGAACATTCGATATTATTGATATAGCAGCAGAGATACTGGCAATGCTTTTTGTTTTTACTTTATATGTTTTTTTGGAAAGGAGTAAAATATTATGAAAAAAAATAAATCTACATTGGCGATAACTCTTTCTTTGATTCTGTTTGCAGCATTAGCTATGGGATGCAATTCAAAAAGTCCGTCGGAGCAATGGGAAGACAGTGTAAGAAAAGAATTTCAGCGACAGGCAGATTGGTATGGGTATAATTAATTTTGAAAATGAGGTGACACTATGAAAAAATCAAAATCCGCAATAGCAATAATATTGGCGGTATTAGCATTTGCTTTTATGGCAATAGGATGTAATTCAACTTCGTCTTCTTCAGGTTCTTCAAGCAATAATAAAACTTATGGCGGTTATTCAAAAGACTATTGGGATGCAGCTCGGGATGGCTGGGAAGCCGGACTTAACTAACAGTTAGCGGCAAGAAAGTATATTTGATTTTTCTTGTATTTATTTACGTAAGTTATTGCTGAAACGTGTAATGAAGAATACAATATGAATAAAAATCTTGAATTCTCCATTTATGTTACTTGTAGCACACCATATACAGAAATGATCAGCAAAGCAAAATAGTGAGTAATGTTTTGATTGTTATATTTAGAAACTTTTTATTGACTTTTGAGGATTTTATCCGGAAGATAATAAATTTTTCGGTAATCTTTTTAGTTCAAATGCCGTATGTGAATGCGGAATGGCACATTATTAAAATGAACGAGAACGCAAAAAAGCGCCCCCTTGTTTATTTGTTCAATAAAAAAACAAAGGGAACAAATTTACTGTAATAAGTGCAATTTGTTCCCTTTATATTTTTTGTCGGAATGATACCGTGGAATCTCAGCTGTTAAATGCTTTTTGTATCATACAGTGTGAATATCAGTCTTCGATTTTTCCTGTCAGAAATGAATTCAGTATATTTTTCGGTGCATCGTAATAGAAGCTGCTGTTGTAATCGTCTATTTTATCTGATACGAAAGAATTATATGCTTCAAAAAGAGCATCAATTATCGGAATGTTTTTGGTTTCTGATATGCCGATTATAAGCCGTTTATATACTTTTCCGATATCCCAATGGGAAGGTACTGTAAATCTTGCCGCTGAAATATTGTCAAATTTTCCGTTTTTTATATTTGCGGATTCAATAAAGTCATCGGCTGTGTTATCGATGCTTTCGCAATGATAAACATCTGCCAGGTCATATATTTTAACAAGTTTTTCTTTTCCCAGAGTATTTACAACATAACTTCTTTTGTTGAAAGTTTTTCTTGCTATAAAATCAATAAGACTGCAGGTGAAAAACAGGTCATTACTTTTTTTATCTTCTCTTCCGTTCACCACAAAACCTCCTCTGCTGAAATAAACTCAAGACATTCGAGCGCTCTGTCTGAACAGAATGTTATCTGGTGTGTAGGGTATTTGAATTTTGCGAGCGCCCAGAATTGTTCACGGGTAACGGCACCGTCAATATAATCTGCAATGTAGTTATATATCTGATCGTCCGCCATTGCTCCGATAACAATATCGTATTTATGAGGTTTTCCGTGACGGCAGGAGATGATAAAGTCAAGCCATTCTTCTGACATATCTCTGAATTCAAGGATATCAAGTTTATCATTAAAACGAACTGTGTAAATGTTGACAACAGGGGTGTCATACTTTTTTGCCCAACGTTCTGCCTGTTCACGGATAACGGTGCAATAAAAACCTTCGCCGAAATCCTTGGTGTTTCTGCCGGGAACAATTTTCGGTTTTTCGATTCTTGTATATCCGCCGTGATATACTGTCAACTTCGACATCATACCGTCTCCCTGAAATTTTTATATTTTGATAATAATATATCATAAAAGAAAAGTTTTATCAATAGTGGTAAAAAGTATTTTGTTTACGGCGTTATTAATTTGTAAAAAACACTTGATTTTTAAAAAGCCTTATGTTAATATATCACTGTTAAAGTTTGCAAAAGACCGGGCGGAGAACACTCCGCTCGGTTTTTACTTGATATGAAAGGGAGGATACAAATGCCCGAAAAGAAAAAAGGCGGTAATGTTGTAAGTGCTGTGTGGGAGATTGCAGAGCCTCTTGCAAAGGAGCTCGGTCTTATTCTCTGGGATGTTAAATTCGTAAAAGAAGGTGCAAACTGGTATCTCAGAATAATAATCGATAAAGAGGACGGAATCGGAATTGATGACTGTGTCAATATGAACGATGCCATTGATGCGCCTCTTGATGAAGCTGATCCCATTGAGCAGAGCTATAATCTTCAGATATCGTCCCCCGGTATTGAAAGGGAGCTTATAAGAGATTTCCATTTTGCTTCATATCTCGGTTCTGATGTTATTGTAAAATTCAGAAGTGCAGTCAACGGAACAAAGCTTCATAAAGCGGTTCTGAAAGCATATGATAACGGTAATGTTACCTGTGTTCTCGGTGACGGTACGGAATATACATTTGATAAAAAAGATGCTTCAAGCATAAAGCTTGATGATTTTGACAGCGATTTTTAATTTTATAAATTACAGAATAACGGAAAGGATGATTATAAAAAAATGGCTAAGGAAAAGACAAATAAAGAATTCAAAGAAGCAATAGCACTCTTTCAGAAAGAAAAGGGAATTTCAGAAGATCTGCTTTGCGAAAAAATCTGCAACGCCGTTGCAGTTGCCGCAAGAAAAGAATTCGGTGTGAAAGACGGCATTTTCTGCGAAATAGACACCAAGACATACGAGCTTAAAATTTATATGCACAAAATGGCTGTTGAAGAGGTGTTTGACCCTACAACCGAAATTTCAATTGAAGATGCTCAGCAGTATAAGCCCGGTGCAGTATTTGAGGATGATGTTGTTGTTCCTCTTAAACTGGAAAATCTCGGACGTATCGCTGCTCAGACAGTTAAGCACACAGTACGTCAGGGTGTAAGAGAAATCGAACACGAACAGGTTCTTAAAGAGTTCCAGAGCAAGAACAGAGAAATAGTTACTGCAAAGGTAGTAAACGTTGACCCCGTAACGGGAGATGCTACCGTTTCAATTGCAAAGAGCGAAACACTCTTACCCAAAAAGGAACAGATTCCCGGTGAAAAATTCAACACAGGCGATCTTATCAAGCTTTACATCGTTGATGTAAGAGATACTGAAAAAGGTCCAAAAATTATGGTTTCCCGTGTTCACACAGGTCTTGTCAAGAGACTTTTTGAACAGGAAGTTCCCGAAATTTATGACGGTAATGTTGAAATTAAGTCTGTTTCAAGAGAAGCAGGTTCAAGAACAAAGATAGCTGTTTACAGTAAAGACGAAAATGTTGATGCAATAGGCTCCTGCATAGGTCCCAAGGGTGCACGTGTAAACAAGATAATCGAGCTTTTGGGCGGAGAAAAAATCGATATCGTAAAATACAGCGAAGACCCCAAGGCATATATCGGTGCCGCACTTGCTCCCGCTGAAATAGTAAGTGTTGAAATAGTTGATGAAGAAATGAGAAGCTGCCGTGTAACAGTACCCGAAGCACAGCTTTCACTTGCTATCGGCAACAAGGGTCAGAATGCCCGTCTTGCCGCAAGACTTACAGGCTGGAAAATAGATATCAAACCCCTTTACGGCGACTATCAGCCCATGATTCAGCTGTAAGGAGTTGACAAAAATGCAACAGAAAAAAATTCCTATGCGCAAGTGTACGGGCTGCAATGAGATGAAGCCAAAAAAAGAGCTTGTGCGTGTTGTAAAAAGTCCCGAAGGTGAAATAAGTATGGACCTTACGGGCAAAAAATCAGGCAGGGGCGCATATGTGTGCCGCAGTAAAAAATGTCTTGCCGCAGCAATAAAGGCAAAAAGACTTGAAAGAGCGTTTGAATGCACGATTCCCGCCGAAGTTTATGAAAGACTTGAAGGGGAAATGCCTGATGAATAAAACTCTCTCGGTAATGGGACTTGCACGAAGGGCAGGTAAACTTATAATCGGACACGATGCGGTAATGCTGAGTGTCAGAAACGGCAGGGCAAAAGCAGTTTTGCTGACACAGGATGCATCTGCCCGTCATTCAAGAGAACTTGATGCCGCAGAATTTAACGGAAAAACCGTAAATCTTTCCTGTACAATGAAGGAAGCAGGTTTTGCCGTAGGAAAAAACAGCTGTATTTTTGCAGTAGAAGATGAAGGCTTTGTAAAAGCCATAGATAAAACACTTTCAGAGGAGGGCTCAGAATATGGTAGTAAAATATAAAGTTCACGAGCTTGCAAAAGACTTTGATATGAAGAGTAATGCTGTTATAGATCTTCTTAAGCAGTTTGACGAAACACCCAAAAAGTCACAGACATCTCTTACTTCAGATGAACTCGACATAGTTTTTGACAGATTTACAACACAGTACTCCGTTGAAAATTTCGACAGCTTTTTTGCAGCAAAGAAGCCTGAAGAAAAGTCTCAGGTTGAAGAAAAGCCTGCAAAAGAAGAAAAGACAGAGAAAACAGAAAAAGCAGTTAAATCCGATAAAGCCGAAAAGGCAGCTTCTTCCGATAAAAAGGACAAACAGGCTCCTAAAAAGGATAAGCCTCAGGGCAAAATTGAACAGAATGCAAAGAGCGACAAGGCTGATAAAAATGACAAGAAGAATGCACCCGTTCAGAACAATGCTCCCTTCAAGAAGAAGGAAAACAAGGATAAAGACAACACTTTTGTTCAGTCAAGAACCAAGGGTGACAGAAAAACAGTCAATACGCGTGCAGAAGAAGTTGATCTTGATAAATATAATGAAAAGTATGACCGTTTGTCTTCTAACTCCGTAAACGAAAGAGATACGGACACACGTAAGCAGAAGATAAAGCAGAAGAGTCAGCAGTATAACAAAAAGCAGGGTACACGTGCCCACCGAAAAGAAACCGAACAGGAAAGACTTAAGAGAATTGCCGAAGAAAGAGCAAAGCGTTCAATTGTTGTTACAATAGGTGAAGAAATCACCGTAGGTGAGCTTGCTTCTCAGCTTAAGCTCACAGCTTCCGAGGTTATCAAGAAACTCTTTATGTACGGTATTATGGCAGGTATCAACGAAACTATTGACTTTGATACTGCCGAAATAGTTGCAACAGAACTCGGTGCAAAGGTTGAAAAAGAAGTTGTTGTTACAATTGAAGACAGAATTATTGATGCTTCCGAAGATGATGACAGCCTTCTTGAACCCAGAAGCCCCGTTGTAGTTGTTATGGGTCACGTTGACCACGGTAAAACATCTATTCTCGACGCTATCAGACACAGTAACGTAACTTCCGGTGAAGCAGGCGGTATTACACAGCATATCGGTGCTTACAGAGTTAAGGTAAACGACAGAGATATCACATTCCTTGATACTCCCGGTCACGAAGCATTTACTGCAATGAGAGCAAGAGGTGCTCAGGCAACAGATATAGCAATACTTGTTGTTGCGGCTGATGACGGTATCATGCCTCAGACGGTTGAAGCCATAAACCACGCAAAAGCTGCAGGAATCCAGGTAATTGTTGCCATCAATAAGATGGATAAACCTACAGCTAACCCCGATCAGGTTAAGCAGCAGCTTACAGAGTATGAGCTTGTTCCCGAAGAGTGGGGCGGCGACGTTCCCTGTATTCCCGTTTCTGCTCACACAAAGATGGGTATCGACGATCTTCTT